>CP031970.1:1350832-2026249 GCA_022354845.1 Streptococcus suis | reverse complement strand
AACATCCTCCCTTCTTTTTTTATCGTCCTAATAGTTTACCATAAAAAAGAAAAGTTTTCCACAGGTATTTTTAAAAATCCACACTGTTTATAAAAGTTATCCACAATATGTGAATAAATCAAATAAACAGTCTATACGAGTGAATTTCTTAAACATTTTCTTGTGGAAAACCTTGTATATAGAATAAAAATATGAACAATGCTATTTCAGACTGTTGATAATTCTTTCAAATTCTTCGATGTTTTGAAATTGAATAGTCAGTTGTCCCGATCCATTTTTCTTTTGTTGGATTGTTACCTTGGTTCCAAGTAGTTTTGCTAATTTCTCTTCTTCTTCTGCAACAAATTGGTTGGATTTTCTAATTGTTTTTTTCTTTTTAGAGGATAGTATTGTTTCTAACTGTCGTACGCTGATATCCTTTTTTTGGATTTTTTGAACCCATTCTGCTTGTTGTCTCTCTGATAGTGCTACTAGCTGTCTAGCATGCCCTTGTGTGATTTTTCCTGTTTCTACTGCTTGCCTCGTAGATTCGGATAAATGGAGTAAACGAAGAAGATTAGTGATATATGGTCGTGATTTTCCCATGATTTGGGCAATCTCATCATGTGTTAAGCCTTTTTTTATCAACTTTTCGTAGGAATGAGCCTCTTCAATAGGATTGAGGTCAGAGCGTTGTAAGTTTTCTATGATAGCTTGGTAGAGTAAATCATCATCAGATAGATGCTTGATGACTGCTGGAATCTCTGTTAATCCCGCTAGTTGACTAGCTCTTAATCGTCTTTCACCAGCAAGTAACTCAAAACCAATCAGCGGTGATCTGCGAACAATAATAGGTTGAATGACGCCATTTTCTTTGATAGATTGAGCTAATTCCAATAATTTTTCTTCATCAAAATGCAATCTTGGTTGATAGGGATTGGCCTGAATGTCTTTTATTTTGAGATAGTGTAGTTCTTCCATACGGTTATTCTAACAAAAATAAATAGACTTTACAATTGTGTAAAGTCTATTTAAACATTATCTTATGACAAATCATCCGTTGAATGTGTCAACTTAATGTCAACAGTCATTTTCTTATTATTTCTATAATAGGTAACAGTTATGGTGTCGCCAATTTGATGCTTGTAAAGTTCACTTTGTAAATCACTCTTATTTTCAATGGTTTCACCATCGATTTCAATAATGACATCATATGGTTCAAATTTTCCATCAGCTGGCAAACCTGATTGAGTAGATACAATTAGTACTCCAGATGTTAAGTCTGTATTTGCTAATCCTGCTTTTTCTAATTGACTAGTAGATAGGTCTGTTAGATTGACCATTTGTACGCCAAGAGCTGGACGAGTAACTTTACCATTTGTTTCTAATTGATTAATTATCTGTACAGTATCATTTGAGGGAATTGCAAAGCCCATTCCTTCTACTGCAACTCCTGAACTGCTGACAGAACTAGAGGTTATTTTACTTGAGTTGATACCGATAACTTGTCCTTGAATATTGATAAGTGGTCCACCTGAGTTACCTGGGTTAATGGCTGTATCAGTCTGGATAGCATTTGTTGAGATTGTTTGGCCATCTTCTGTTTGTGAAGTTACTGTACGACTGAGACTAGAAATAATCCCCTGAGTTACTGTATTTGCATAGACACTTCCTAATGGGCTACCAATTGCAATCGCAGTTTCTCCAACTTTAATTGTGTCTGAATTAGCAAATTCAGCAATAGTGGTCACTTTATCTGCAGCAATTTTGATAACAGCAATGTCTGAATAAGTATCTGCACCTACGAGTTCTCCGCTAAGCTTTTCTCCAGAAGCCAAAAGTATATCGATTTTTTCAGCACCTGAAATTACGTGGTTGTTTGTAACAATATATGCTGTATCACCATCTTTTTTATAAATAACACCTGAACCTTCTCCAGCAACAGCTAGCTCATCTGAACTTTCAATGTTGCCAAAAATAGAACTGAGGCTATTCGATGATTGAGTTTGATAATTGATAACGGAGACAACAGCATCTTGAACTTTTTCCACAGCTTGAGTGGTGGAAGTATCGTTGGTATATTGAACATTGCTCACACTGGTTGTATTTGCTTGATTTGAAGTAGAATTTCCTTGAGTCAGAGTTGATGAAGCAAAGTAATACCCACCAATTCCTCCTAAAAATCCAACAACAAACAAAATAACAAATTTCAATAATTTTTTCATTAAAAGATTCCTCCTAGTTTTCCAATTTCGCTTTAAGATTACAATTACTTTCTTAATTATAACTTAAAGTTTTCAAAAATCAATCCACAAGCTGTGGATAACTTTTACTAGTATGTGAATAACTACAGATTTATAGAGAATTTTTTATAATCAACTACTGAGAATAGCCTGTGGATATGTTACAATATTTTTATGAAAATAAAATTGATAACCGTTGGTAAACTGAAAGAAAAATATTTAAAAGATGGTATAAGCGAATATGCAAAGAGGTTGGGAAGGTTTGCGAAGCTTGAATTCATAGAACTACAGGATGAAAAAACACCAGACAATGCTAGTCAGGCAGCGATTGAACAAATTCTGAAAAAAGAGTCTGATCGCATTATGTCAAAAATCTCTGATCGAGAATTTGTTATTGTATTGGCGATTGAAGGAACTCAATTCCCTTCAGAGGAATTTAGTAAAAAATTAGATACTATTACAACTAGTGGCTATTCAGATATTACATTTGTTATTGGTGGAAGTTTGGGATTAGATTCTGTTGTTAAGAACAGGGCAAATTTATTGATGAGTTTTGGAAAATTGACCCTACCACACCAATTAATGCGATTAGTATTGATAGAGCAAATTTATAGGGCTTTTATGATTCAGCAGGGAAGTCCTTACCATAAATAGTTTCATGTGAAACATGGGAGACAAAGAGTGAGGAAATATAGAGTTTTTGAAGGACTTCGTATCGCAAGTTGTTTAACTTTTATAAGTGGTTATCTAAATGCTTTTACATATTTAACTCAAGGTGGTCGCTTTGCAGGTGTTCAATCAGGAAATGTTATTCTTTTAGCTAATCAATTGGGACAAGGGAATTTTACAAATACCATCCATTTTCTAATTCCTATTGTCTTCTTTGTATGTGGGCAATTTTTTACCTACTTGGTGAAAAATTACTTTCTAAAAAGACACTATCCCTGGCATTTAGGTAGCAGTGTCATTATGTTATGTTTTGTATTAATTGCTGTTATACTGACACCGGTTATGTCTTCATTTTATACCATGGCTATCTTAGCTTTTGTAGCTTCTATACAAGTTGAAACATTTAGAACTTTAAGGGGTGTTCCATATGCAAATGTAATGATGACTGGTAATGTCAAAAATGCAGCCTTTATTTGGTTCAGAGGAATAATGGAAAAAAATAAGGAGTTGATAAAGATAGGGCGAAATATATTTATAACCATAATTGGCTTTATGCTTGGGGTTATTTGTGCTACAATCTTGTCCAGAATGTTTCTTGAATATGCTTTGGTTGGGGTTATATTTCCTATGATGTATGTAACTTACAAATTATGGCAAGAAAAAAATCCCACCTAATCTGATGGGATAAAATGATTCCAGCAGGATTCGAACCTGCGACCGTTCGCTTAGAAGGCGAATGCTCTATCCAGCTGAGCTATGGAACCGCTAGTAACCATTTTATTTTACATTAAAGGGTTCAGTCTGTCAAGTTGATAAAAATAGTAAAAATATATTGACAAACGATTGGAGCTATATTATACTAAATATTGTTCTGTAGAATAAATGGTCCGTTGGTCAAGGGGTTAAGACACCGCCTTTTCACGGCGGTAACACGGGTTCGAATCCCGTACGGACTATTTTTTCCGCCATAGCTCAGTCGGTAGAGCGCATGACTGTTAATCATGATGTCACAGGTTCGAGCCCTGTTGGCGGAGTATGAACGTGTAGGAAACCTTGAGAAATCAAGGTTTTTTTGTTTTCTTAAATAGAAAAACCGAGAAGTATTATTTTTCTCGGTTTTTAAGATAATAAAATCGAAGAAACTGATAAGTACAAAATACGAAAATAGCCCCAAAAGAAATCAGTAAACCGACATAAAAACCTTGTGGAATAAAGGTTAAAACGAGTTTTGTTTGACCAGGTTCTACATTTACTTTCATAAAACCATTTTGAGCCTTTTGAATATCTACTGGCTTGCCATCAATGGTTGCACTCCATCCCTTATCAAAAGGAAGGGTTAATAGGATAGAAGCTTCTTTACTTGTTTCAAAATTTACTGTGACGCTATTACCATCTGCGCGTGTATCAATGTTTTTTTCTTGGAGTATAGATACTGCTTGTTGGAAAGCTAGTAAATCCAATCGATAAAATTGTGGCAAATCAAATGATACTTGGTTATTCTCAGGAAAATAGACTTCTATCTGAGCCACAGTATCGGTAGAGAAATTTCCAATATTGAAAAAGGAAAAAGCATTATCAATTGTAAACTCACTTGACTGATTGTTGACAGTGATAATAATTCTTTTTTGATTCTCATTTGAGAAAGTAATATTTGGTAAATTTAAATATACCTGACTATTTGCAGGAATTGTAACAGTGAAAGTAGCTTTTGCAGCATCCTCAGTTTCAACTTTATTGACAGTCATTCGATTGCCTAATTCAACTGTATTTTGTGATTCAATGTCTTTAAGTGAATAATAATATTTCTGTGATAACCCAGTCAATTGATTTAGGAAGTTTGTTTGGTTGTCAAGAGTTAAATTCGTAAACTTGACATCTTTGTAAACTCCATCCGTTAGAATAGCTAACCCTTGACTAAAAGAATTTTCGTAGAGACTAATTGTATCAAGACTCTGGCTTAACGAAAAACCATACTTATTGGGATTGCTGGTTGCTAAGTTGTACTTTATTCCAAATAGACTATCAGCTATAATAGTATTATTTTGGTATCGAAGGTTCAGATTGGTACCATCAGATCGAAAACCAAGTTTATCTAATGCTGAGCTAGATGCTCTGTTCCTTATGGAAGAAAATTGAGAAACACCATTATAATTGAATTTCATACTATCATTACCTGTTTGAGGCAAGAGACGCTCCATTCGATAAAACGAATCATTGCTCTCTGCTGTAGACTTTACAAGACTGTCAATTTCTGACAACTTTTCTTCATAGTTAGAACGACTAGGAAAATGCCACTCGTCCGATAAGCCTTGCACTTGGTAATAAGTATGAATTCCGACTTCTAAGAGACTAAATATTACTATGGTGGAAGTTATCCATTTGTAGGATGACTTGTAGCCTAGGATAGCAATAAAAATAATAAAGTATGCAATCAAAAATTCTAGTGTCAATAAGAAGTTGACATCCACGAGAAAGTCGTAATGATTTTTGAAAAAGTAAGTGGATAAAAATCCAATAAATAAAAATGAAATAACTAATGTGAAGTGTTTTAAGTTAATTTGATCCAAACGTACAACAGTTTCAGCAGCTAGGTAGATGATACCTATTGAAAGAACCCATGCATAGCGATATAAAAACATATTCGGAGCATGCATTCCTTGCCAAAAAAGATTTAGTGGCTGTAAATAAAAACTTGAAATAATGAGTGTAAAGAATAGGCTGTAAGATAGCTTTACAATTGGTTTGATACTTTTTAATGTGAAGAATAGCAAAGCTAGAATCAATGGGACTAAACCAACAGAAATCATAGGAATGGATCCAAATTTTGTCGTGTCAAAACTACCTACTAAGTTTTTGGCAAAGAAGTCAAGATACCAAGAATCTTCTGTTTTTAGGTTGACAATGTTTGTAAATGTCTCGCCGTGAGTTTTCAAATCAAGATAGGTTGGCAACAACATGAACAAGCTACTCAATGCAGATAAGATTGACACCAGTGTAAAGTTTACAAATCTTTTCAATTTCTGCCCCTTTAACCGAGACAATTGTACGAGTGTCCAAATGATTAGAAAAATAGCGGTCATGTAACCAAAGTAATAGTTTTGTACAAATAAGCATGTCAGAGCTACATAATAAATGATTTGTCCTTTTCCCGTTAATAATCGATGTAAACCAAGAAGAATGATTGGAAGAAGAATAAAAACGTCCAGCCAGTTATTAATTTCTAATTGACTAGTACTGAAACTCATTAGGGAAAGACTAGTAGAAAGTAGCAATGCCCACTCTTCTTTTAAATATTGGTGAATGCCTTTTAAACTGACAAAAGTTGACAACCCTATCAATCCAAACTTGACAATAGTGACAAGATAGAGGGCATCTGGCATAGACTGTAAATTGAAGAAAAAAACGATGGGAGATAGGAAAGAACCTAAATAATACGAAGACAATGCGTAGAAATTCAGGCCCAAACCGCTAGTAAATGTGTAAAATATTGAGCCATCTCCATGTAAAGCATTTCGCAATGTTTGATTAAATATAACATACTGATGGAAGCCATCACTTGCTAATATAGTTGTGTCACTTCCCCACCAGATTCCTTGAAATGCCAAGACAATAGAAATAATAGTTAGCGGGATAAGGAAAGATAAGAGGTAATAAATGGATGTTTTTGTAAATATTTTTTTCATAGATTTAAAACAAAAGGGAGTGGGAAAGAACTCGACCAGTCTAAAAAGAGTTCGTCAACAATTTTTCGCTTTAAGTTGTTGAGCTGAAACAGTCTATCCCCAAACTTCAATTTATGTGAGCTGACTGCTGTCAGCTTATATCTCCAACTTTAAAAGGTCTCCCAGACCTTTTAAACTCCCACCCCTGCACAGCTCCAACAGTCAGAGTAGTGACTGTTGGAGGTTGGAAATGAAGCGAACTCGTTCGCATCAGCCTTAGTGGTCAGATTTGGAGTGTGAAACACGAACTGCTGAGATTTGCTGTGCAAATCTTATCTCCTACCTTTAACAGTCTCCCAGACTGTTAAAGCCAATCAACCACTGCGCTGAGATGTTGACACGAACTCTGAGAAGCGAGGCTGGACTTTCTGCCCAGCCTCTTTTTATTATGCTTTCCAAAGTTCTTGTACTTTAGCTTGTACTTCAGCATTTTCCAAAAATTCATCATAAGTTTCGTCGATTCGGTCAATCACGCCATTTTTAGAAATGACGATGATATGGTTTGCTAAAGTTTGAATAAATTCGTGGTCATGGCTGGCAAAGATGATGGATTCTTTAAAAGCTTTCAAACCATCGTTCAGACTAGAAATTGACTCCAAGTCTAAGTGGTTGGTTGGATCATCTAAGACCAATACGTTTGATTTAAGGAGCATGAGTTTTGACAACATCACACGCACTTTTTCGCCCCCTGACAAGACGTTTACAGGTTTGTTAACCTCATCTCCTGAGAAGAGCATACGTCCCAAGAAACCGCGCAAGAAGGTATTGTCATCTTCTTCCTTGCTGGCAAATTGACGGAGCCAATCAAGGATAGATTTGTTTGTATCAAAGTCACGAGTATTGTCTTTTGGTAAGTAGGATTGACTAGTAGTGACACCCCACTTGACAGTACCTTCATATTCAATATCGCCCATAAGCGCACGAATGAGAGCAGTTGTTTGGATGTCGTTTTGACCAATAAGAGCAGTCTTGTCACCTGGACGTAAGATAAAGTTGATATTGTCAAGAATCGTTTCACCATCGATGACAACCTTTAAGTTTTCAACTGTTAGGAGGTCATTACCGATTTCACGTTCTGATTTGAAGTTGATAAATGGATACTTACGGCTAGAGGGTATGATTTCTTCTAATTCAATTTTATCCAACATTTTTTTACGTGAAGTGGCTTGTTTGGATTTAGATGCATTAGCAGAGAAACGGGCAACGAATTCTTGTAATTCTTTGATTTTTTCTTCTGCCTTTGCATTTCGATCTGCTTGTAAACGGGCAGCCAACTCACTTGATTGTTTCCAGAAGTCGTAGTTACCAACAAAAATCTTGATTTTACCGAAGTCAAGATCAGCCATATGTGTACATACTTTATTTAAGAAGTGACGGTCATGGGATACGACAATGACGGTATTTTCAAAATCAATGAGGAAGTCTTCCAACCAGTTGATGGATTGGATGTCTAAACCGTTGGTTGGCTCGTCCAAAAGAAGAACATCAGGTTTACCAAAAAGCGCCTTGGCTAAGAGAACTTTGACCTTTTCACCATTTGTCAATTCGCTCATATTTTGGTAGTGAAGGTCTTCTGAGATGTTGAGGTTTTGGAGTAACTGTGAAGCTTCGCTTTCAGCTTCCCATCCACCAAGTTCAGCAAATTCACCTTCTAACTCGGCAGCTCGGACACCATCTTCATCAGAAAAGTCTTCCTTCATATAGATGGCATCTTTCTCTTTCATGATGCTGTAAAGTTGGTCATTTCCCATGATAACGACGTCAATCACACGTTCATCTTCGTAGTCGAAATGGTTCTGACGAAGGACAGAAAGTCGTTCATCTGGACCAAGGGAAATATGGCCAGTTGTTGGTTCGATATCTCCTGCTAAGATTTTTAAAAATGTAGATTTCCCGGCACCATTAGCACCAATCAATCCATAGGTATTTCCTGCTGTAAACTTAATGTTGACATCATCGAATAATTTACGATCGCTGAAACGTAGCGACACATCTGATACTGTAAGCATAGTTTCTCCTATTTTTCTGTCTATTAGTTTTATTGTACTAGAAAGAACTTGAATTTTCAATGAATTACATTGGAATCAAAATATCTTCATTATACTGTTTGTGGTCTTTTTGAAGACTGAATCCACGTCCTTTAACTTGAGTTGCTGGCATGACAATTAGAAATGCAGTATCGTCGATTGCAAGAATATTTGTTTCAAGTTTTTGAATTTCTGGACGTGAAACGGTTGTCATCAGCATTCGTTGTTCTTTACCTGTAAACCCACCAACAACAGGAAATTCAGTAACACCTCGATCAACAACTGTTGTAATGTATTCTTTTATTTCTTCATGATATCTCGATATAATCATTACATTTCGAGAGGAATCCGCACCGGACATCATCAAGTTGACAATATAAGTGATGGTCATCAGTGCAAGGATGGAGTACATCACAGAATCAGGATCAAAAGCAATAAAACCTATAATAACGATTATACCATCAATTATTCCCATTAAAATCCCAATTGGAATCGGGGTTAATTTATTGAGTATTTGAGTAATAATTCCAGTACCGCCAGTTGAAGAATTTCCAAGAAAAACAAGACCAATTCCTATTCCAACAATTATACCACCAAATAGTGCTGCTAATAGCGGATCTTTAGTGAGTGTTGGAAGTGAGTCTGTGAGTTTAAGAAAAAATGGGTAAATATTAGAACCATATACGGTCTTCAAAAAGGTAGTTCTACCTAGAAAAACGTAACATGCAATAAGTAGGGGAATGTTAACGATAAATACAAAGGTGGCTGGATTTATTTCAAATAATTTGTTAATACTAATAGCCAGACCACTTATACCCCCGGAAGCGATGTTATTCGCTAAAAAGATGCTGTTAAAGCCAACAGCCATGATAAAGGTACCAATGGTAACTAGAAAAAACTCTTTAAATCGTTGCATAATAAGCTCCACAAAAAATAATTCTATACTATTATCCATCATTCTCTTGGTAGCGTCAAGGCTTTACTGACCTTGACTTTCTAATTTTTTGCGGTTATAATAGGTATCAATCAGAAGAGTAGTAAGTGGATAATTTTTAGAGAGTTTGTGGTTGGTGGAAACAAACAAGAGTCGCTTATGAATGGACTGAGTGAATAGAATCTGAACAAATAAGGATTCGGCTAGCAGGCCTTATGTGCGAAAAGATATAAGCTTATTTAATGCTTGTAAGTGAGGTGGCACCGTGTCCTTGACGCCCTCGCACAGTTTTCTGTGCGTGGGCTTTTATTATGTAAAAGGAGAATATTTTATGAGTAAACCGATTATTCTAACAGGAGACCGTCCAACAGGCAAATTACATATTGGACATTATGTTGGTTCGTTGAAAAATCGTGTTTTATTACAGGATGCAGGTCAACATGAACTTTTTGTCTTTTTAGCTGATCAACAGGCTTTGACAGACCATGCAAAGGAACCGGAAAAGATTGTTGAATCCGTTGGAAACGTAGCGCTAGATTATCTAGCGGCAGGACTTGATCCAGCTAAGACAACGATTTTCATTCAGAGTCAAATCCCTGAATTGGCAGAATTAACCATGTACTACATGAACTTGGTATCTGTCGCGCGTTTAGAGCGTAACCCAACAGTTAAAACAGAAATTGCTCAAAAAGGTTTTGGCGAAGGAATTCCAGCTGGCTTCTTGGTTTATCCTGTATCACAAGCGGCGGACATTACAGCCTTCAAGGCAAATTTTGTCCCTGTTGGAAATGACCAAAGGCCGATGATTGAGCAGACTCGTGAACTTGTTCGTGGTTTTAATCATGCTTACCAAACAGATGTTTTGGTAGAACCAGAAGGCATTTATCCTGAAAATGAGGCAGCCGGTCGTTTGCCCGGTCTTGATGGAAATGCAAAAATGTCTAAATCACTTGGAAATGGTATTTATCTGGCAGATGACATGGATATACTCAAGAAGAAAGTCATGTCCATGTACACTGATCCCAACCACATCCGTGTTGAAGACCCAGGTAAGATTGAAGGAAACATGGTTTTCCATTATCTAGATGTTTTCGGACGTGAAGAAGATCGTGCTGAAATTGAAGCTATGAAAGAACAGTACCAACGTGGTGGTTTGGGGGATGTGAAGACCAAACGTTATTTACTGGACATTTTAGAGAGAGAATTAGGACCAATCCGTGAACGCCGTCTGGAGTTTGCACAGGATATGGGACAGGTCTATGCAATGTTGGAAGCAGGGAGCCAAAAAGCTCGTCAAGTTGCTGCGACAACTCTTGATCAAGTGAAATCAGCTATGGGAATCAACTATTTTAAATAAGGTTAACAATGAAAGAGCAATGTTGAAAAAATGTTGCTTTTTTCATTTAAATCACAGAGAAGTAAAAAACAAACGTTCGATTTTTATAGATAAAACTGAATAGAATTTTCTGAATTTTTAGGATTGTCAATATTAAAGCGAATAATGATTGACAAATGATTTCAAAATGTTATCATAATAAAAATACAAATAGCAATCAAGCTACACATAAATAAGAAAAGAGGAAGAAAATGTCAAACTGGGACACTAAATTTTTGAAAAAAGGCTTTACTTTTGATGACGTATTACTTATTCCGGCTGAAAGCCATGTTTTACCACACGATATTGATTTAAAAACACAATTAGCACCAAATTTGACCCTTAATCTTCCGATTATTTCTGCTGCCATGGACACTGTAACAGATAGCAAAATGGCTATCGCTATGGCACGTGCAGGTGGTTTGGGTATCATCCATAAGAATATGTCTATCGCGGAGCAGGCTGATGAGGTGCGTAAGGTAAAACGTTCTGAAAATGGTGTCATTATCGATCCATTCTTCCTAACACCAGAGCACACCATTGCTGAGGCTGAGAAATTAATGGCAACTTATCGTATTTCAGGTGTGCCAATCGTCGAAACATTGGAAAATCGTAAATTGGTTGGTATTATTACCAACCGTGATATGCGTTTCATTTCCGATTATTCACAGCCAATTTCTACAAACATGACAAGCGATGCTTTGGTAACAGCGCCAGTTGGAACTGACCTTGAGACTGCTGAGGCTATTCTACACAAGCATCGTATTGAAAAATTGCCATTGGTTGATGAAAATGGTCGTTTGTCAGGCTTGATTACTATCAAAGACATTGAGAAAGTCATTGAGTTCCCAAATGCAGCGAAGGATGAATTTGGTCGTCTCTTGGTTGCGGGTGCTGTTGGTGTCACATCTGATACTTTTGAACGTGCTGAGGCTCTCTTTGAAGCGGGTGCTGATGCGATTGTTATCGATACTGCTCATGGTCACTCAGCTGGTGTTCTTCGTAAGATTAAAGAAATCCGTCAACACTTCCCAACTCGTACCTTAATTGCCGGCAATATTGCCACAGCTGAGGGAGCTCGTGCTCTTTATGAAGCTGGTGTTGATGTTGTGAAGGTCGGTATTGGACCAGGTTCAATCTGTACAACACGTGTCATCGCAGGTGTTGGGGTACCACAAGTGACTGCTATCTATGATGCAGCTGGTGTTGCGCGTGAATATGGAAAAACCATTATTGCTGATGGTGGTATCAAGTATTCAGGTGATATTGTGAAGGCACTTGCAGCAGGTGGTCATGCCGTTATGCTGGGTTCTATGTTTGCAGGAACGGATGAAGCACCAGGTGAAACAGAAATCTTCCAAGGTCGTAAATTTAAGACTTACCGTGGTATGGGCTCTATCGCTGCCATGAAACAAGGTTCGAAGGACCGTTACTTCCAAGCATCTGTAAATGAAGCTAACAAACTTGTTCCAGAAGGAATTGAGGGACGTGTAGCTTATAAAGGATCTGTTGCAGATATGATATTCCAAATGGTTGGTGGACTTCGCTCAGGTATGGGCTATGTAGGTGCTGGCAACTTGACCGAATTGCATGAAAATGCTCAGTTTATCGAAATGTCAGGCGCTGGTTTGAAAGAAAGCCATCCACACGATGTTCTAATTACAAACGAAGCTCCAAACTATTCAGTACAGTAAACAAAAACAAGACCCTGGTTGACAGGGTCTTTCTTTATATGTAAATGTAGTTGACAAATGTTGTAAAGCACCTTTTCACTCTTCGGTAATGTTTCCCTTTTGAATATGGAAAATTTTAAGATTATCAGGCAGCTTATGTAAATGGTCCAAAGATGTCGTAGTTATAAATGTTTGAATCGTATCGGTAATTGTTTCAAGCAATTTCAATTGTCGACTGTTATCAAGTTCGCTCATGACATCATCTAACAATAGAATCGGATACTCTCTTGTCATTTCTTTCATTAATTCTATTTCAGCGAGCTTGAGAGAAAGCACAAGACTACGGTGTTGTCCTTGGCTACCAAAATGGGCGTTCATGTCATTTAGAAAGAAGGCAATATCATCACGGTGTGGTCCTACACCTGTATTTTTTTTGAATAAATCACGTTTACGATTATTTTCTAACTCTGTCAAGAAAGTGTCAATTAAATTGACAGAGTTAGTCAAGTTTACTGAAGATAGATATTGAATGGTTAAGGTTTCTTTTTGATTTGAGATTTCTTGAACTTTGCTGTTGCCATACAATTCTAATTTTTTTAGAAAGTCAATCCGGTGTTGGATAACACGACTACCATACTCTGCTAGTTGATGATCCAATACAGATAAAAAGGTATTGTCTACCGTTTCTGTAGATTTAAGATAGGCATTTCTTTGTTTTAAAACATGGTTATAGCTTGACAAGTCTGAGAGATATATTGGTTTGATTTGTCCCAATTCGACATCAATGAACTTTCTCCTTAAGGCAGGGGCACCTTTGATTAATTGCAAGTCTTCCGGTGCAAAGAGAACAACGTTTATGTGTCCAATGTAGTTTGAAAGCTTTGCTTGCTTGAGATGATTGACTTTTGTTACTCGCCCTTTATCTGTCAAGTGAATGTCAAGCGGAATCTTACCATTTGTACGATGAAGTGTTCCGGAAATAGATAATTCTTTTTCCTGAAATTGTAGAAGGTCTTTATCTGTTCGGGTTCGATGACTCCGTGTCAGGGCTAAAAAATAGATAGATTCTAGCACATTGGTTTTACCTTGGGCATTTTCACCTAAAAAGACATTGAGTCCTTTGTGAAACTCAATATCTAGATGGTTGTAATTCCGAAAATGTTTTAATGCTAATCGTTCCAACCACATGTTTATGTACCAGGGAAACGAACAGGTTTTCTATCAGCTTTTTGAGCTGTTTTTTTTGAAGGAGGGACCTGTTTCTTGTTTTTTTTATTCTCTTGATTCAATTTTTTAACAATGGCAGCTACCCGCTCTTTTTCAGCCTGATCTTCTTGGTATTGCTGAATTTCTTCTGTACTTGGAGCAATAACAGTTATAGTAATACCATGTTCTGGTAGTGCGACTGTGTCACCAATACGGATTTTTTTCCCTCTTCTTTTTTCATCTTCTCCATTAAAAAGGATGGTATTTTCCTCTAAAAAACCTTTGATAGCACCGCCTGAGTGAAGAATACCAGTTGTTTTTAAAAGGGCCTGTAAAGTAATGTAGTCATCAAATAGTTTAAATTCCATATGTCACCTCGTTACAGAATATTATAACACAAAATGGTATAATGAAAGGTATAATGTTTGAAAGAGGAAGAAAATGGAATTACAAGAAGGAGTTAATCTTCATTTTATAGAATCAAGTAAGTTTACAACCAATAGAATTCGTGTGCGTTTTGCTGCAGCAATGAGTGAAAAAACAGTGGCAGGTCGTGTGCTACTAGCCAATTTACTAGAAATGGGAAATCAAGATTATCCAACAGCGCGTCAACTTCGAATGAAACTAGCTGCTTTATACGGAGCACATTTTTCAACCTCTGTTTCTAAGAGGGGACGAGTTCATTTTGTTGATGTGAACATCTCGTATGTGAAATCATCGTTTTTACTCAATAAAGAAGATATAACCTTAGAAATAATTGATTTTCTATATGCCTGTCTATTTCGACCGTTGACAGAAGGAAAAGCTTTCAATAAAAAAATGTTCGAAGTGGAAAAAAGAAATTTATTAAGTTTTTTAGAATCTGAGGTAGAAGATAATTTTTATCATGCGGATGTTGAAATGAGTCGTCTCTATTTTAATGATGAAGATATACAGGTGCCACGAGTTGCCAGAATTGATTTAGTACAAAAGGAGACAGCTGAATCTGTTTATGAAGCATACAAAAGAATGCTAAAAATGGACAGAATTGATATTTTTGTTGCTGGAGAAGTCAATCAATTAGAGGTTCAAAATAAATTTAAAAACTTTGACTTTACATACCGAAATCCAAAATTGGAGTTAGAGTACTCACAAGATTATTCCAATATCGTTCATGAAAAAGTGGAACGAAAAGTTGCTCAGCAATCTATTTTAGAATTAGCATATCATTTACAAGTTGTTTACAACGATGTAAACTATCCTGCATTGTTGATTTTTAATGGTCTGTTCGGTGCCTTTTCTCATTCTAAATTATTTATGAATGTTCGGGAAAAAGAAAGTCTGGCCTATACGATTGGGAGTCAAGTGAATATTTTTTCAGGTATGTTGAAAGTATATGCTGGAATTAATCGAGAAGATCGATTGAGGACAATGAGGCTCATAAATCGTGAATTTCTTGCAATAAAACGTGGTCAAATTACAGAGGATGACTTGGAATTAACAAAAAAATCACTAACACACTCTGCAACGCTGGCTCAAGATAGACAAAATAATCTAATTGAACAGGCCTATAATGAAGTCTGCTTAGGAGAACGAAATCTAACTTGGCAACAGTGGATTGATGGTATTAATGCAGTATCGATAGACGATGTTGTAAAAGTTGGAAGAGTTATTCGTTTACAGGCTATTTACTTTATGGAAGGAGTTGCTCAATGAAACTAATTGAAAAATGCTATCCGTATATGAAGGAGAGTCTTTATTATGCTAAACTTAACAATGGGTTGACAGTAACTTTACTTCCAAAAACTGATTTTAATGAGGCCTATGGAGTATTAACGACAGAATTTGGGGCCCTACATACTCAATTTAAAGCAGATGGTAAAGAAATTGTTCACTATCCCGCAGGGATTGCCCATTTTTTGGAGCATAAACTATTTGAATCAGAAGAAGATGGCGATGTGATGAATCAATTTGCCAAATTAGGTGCTAGTGCAAATGCCTATACTGGATTTCGTCAAACAAGCTATCTTTTTTCAACTACCCAAAAAGTGTTATCTTGTTTGAAATTACTGCAATCATTTGTTACTAAGCCTCATTTTACAAAAGAAAATGTAGAGCGTGAGCAAGGAATCATTGAACAAGAAATTGAAATGTACCAAGACGATGCAGATTATCGTCTTTATATGGGAATTTTAGCTTCACTATATCCGGGAACTCCATTAGCTTATGATATTGCTGGTACTGTTGAATCAATTTCACAAATTACAGCTGATGCTTTGTATGAAAATTATTTAGCCTTCTATCGTCCAAGTAATATGCATATGTTTATTGTTGGAAATTTTATTATAGAAGAGGTGTGGGAAGAAATTATTCAAACTCAAGAGAACTCTGTGCAAGATAGTAGGTCGTTTGAAAAACTTGCCTTGACACATTTACCAATTTTAGAACATCAAACAGAGCATTTTGAGGTAGCTACTTCAAAATTAGCAATAGGGTTAAGAGGGAACGATGTTATTTCAAGTCAGGAAATTCCAAGATACCAAGTATGTTTACAATTATTATTTGCAATGTTATTTGGTTGGACTTCAAAACGCTATCAAGCCTTATATGAGGATGGAATAATTGATTCTTCGTTTCAATTTCAAATTGAGGTAAGCCCAGATTATCACTTCGTAGTCATTACAACAGATACCGAATCACCAATTCGATTATCTAGTTTAATTATGAAAGCCATTCACCAATTTGAAAATGATAAAGATATCAATCATCAACAACTTGCATTATTAAAAAATGAAATGTATGGTGATTTTATTCGAAGTTTAAATTCACTTGAATTTACTGCCAGTCACTTTGTGACTCAACTCACTGATGAGCAGACTATTTTTGATTTTCCAGAGATTATTCAGTCTGTTACACTGGAGGATGTTTTTGAGGTTGGGCGACAGTTTATTTACAACTGTGATATGACAGATTTTACGATTTTTCCCCGATAGAATGTTGTAAAGCATCGAAATTTCCGTAGTTTTTTGTTAAAATAGAGTATTGTATACAATGAATGAATGAGAGAAGGGATTTATGAGGCAAAAAAGTATCGGTGAAGTTCTTCGATCAGCTCGAGAAAGTAGGAGCTGGAACCTAATTGATGTGCAGAGAATGACGAAAATTCAGGCTAAATATTTACAAGCATTAGAATATAATGATTTCGAATATATACCAGACAGTAACTACATAGAAAGTTTTTTGGTAACGTATGCGGATGTACTTGAATTAGATTCTGCTGTATTACTAGATGCTTATAAAAAGAATAGTCTAGTAATCTACTATGAAGAAGGAGAAGAGGAAGAACTTTCTACGGAGTTAAAAAGACGTTATAAGTTAAGAAAAAAGAATAAAAAAGATTCTTTTCTTCCTTTGTTTTACTTGTTACTAGCAGCTGGTTTGATGATTATTTTTGTGACATTTGTGATTCATAGTCGTATGAAGCAAATTTCACTATTCTCAAATCAAAGTACATCTTATAGTGTGACTAGACAAGTGACAAATTCATCAAGCTCAATAGCAAGTACATCAACATCAGGAAATGTCATAGAGGAGTCATCTTCAAATAGTTCTAGTTCTACTAGCAGTTCAACAACTAGCGCTTCTGAGATGATTCAGTTAACCGGATCTGGAGAAAGTATTAGCGCTACCGTATCAAAGTTTACCTATCCAATTGATATTACTGTAACTGCAGATAATACAACTAGTTGGATTAGTTTATCTGATACAACACTTTCAGGTGGGGTAACACTGACCC
Organism: Streptococcus suis; assembly: GCA_022354845.1. Lineage (NCBI taxonomy): Bacteria > Bacillati > Bacillota > Bacilli > Lactobacillales > Streptococcaceae > Streptococcus > Streptococcus suis. The sequence goes on along the minus strand of CP031970.1, from coordinate 2,008,646 downwards.
CTGATAACCCATCAGCAACAACAAAAATAGAGGAAGGAGTATCTTCAGCTACTCTCGTTTTAGGTGTTGTAAAAGGGGTTACTATTACAATTGGTGGTCAAAAGTTGGATACATCGGCTTTAACTACTCAGACAGGAAGTATTACCCTGTACTTTGAACAATAAAGGATGAAAAGATGAAAAAAGAAAATATTCCCAATGCATTAACAATTGGTCGGATTCTCGTTATCCCCATCTTTATTTTATTATTAACGCTTTGGAACAATGCAATCAGCCATACATTGGCTGCAATTATCTTTGCTTTAGCTAGTATTACGGACTATTTAGATGGTTATTTAGCTAGAAAATGGAAAGTTGTTACAAATTTCGGGAAGTTTGCCGATCCAATGGCGGATAAAATACTGGTAATGACAGCTTTTATTATGCTAGTTGAATTGGGATTTGCCCCTGCTTGGGTTGTTGCAATTATCATTTGTAGGGAGCTTGCTGTAACTGGTTTGCGTTTACTTTTAGTTGAAAATGGTGGGACAGTCCTAGCCGCAGCAATGCCAGGGAAAATTAAAACCTTTTCTCAAATGTTTGCGGTCATTTTCCTACTCTTGCATTGGAACCTGCTTGGTCACATAACATTGTATATCGCACTTTTCTTCACCCTTTATTCAGGTTATGATTATTTCAAGGGTGCCTCATTTCTTTTCAAAGATACATTTAAATAATGGAAAATATTATCGAAGTTAAAAATCTTAAGTATAAGTACGATCAAGAAGACGAAAAATATACTTTAAACGACGTTTCGTTTCACGTGAAACAAGGAGAGTGGTTGTCCATCATTGGCCATAATGGATCAGGGAAATCAACAACTGTCCGTTTAATAGATGGCTTATTGGAAGCTGAATCTGGGGACATTTACATATCCGGCGATAAATTGACAGCTGATAATGTCTGGGAAAAACGCCGTCTAATTGGAATGGTTTTTCAAAATCCAGATAATCAATTCGTTGGGGCTACAGTAGAGGATGATGTTGCTTTTGGTTTGGAAAACCAAGGAGTTCCTCTTGAAGAAATGCGTGTTCGTGTTCAAGAAGCTTTGGAATTGGTTGGCATGGCTAGTTTTAAGAAGAGAGAACCTGCTAGACTCTCTGGTGGACAAAAACAGCGTGTTGCAATAGCAGGTATCGTGGCTTTGCGTCCCAATATTGTTATTTTGGATGAAGCAACATCTATGTTAGATCCTGAAGGGCGTTTAGAATTAATTCGTATTGTGAAGGAAATTAAAGATGAACATAATATGACGGTTATTTCTATTACGCATGATTTAGACGAAGTTGCACTAAGTGAACGTGTGATTGTGATGAAGAATGGGCAAATTGAATCAACCAGTACCCCAGCAGAATTATTTATGAGGGACGATTTGATTGAGCTTGATTTAGAACAGCCATTTACAGCAAATTTAGCTGAATCATTGCGCCAGGCGGGAATCGCTATTCCGCTACGCTATTTTACAGAGGAAGAATTAGAGGAAACTTTATGGGAATTCATCTCCAAGAAGTAAGCTATACCTATCAAGCTGGCACACCTTTTGAGGGGCGTGCGCTTTTCGGTGTAGATTTGGAAATTGTTGACGGTTCCTATACTGCATTGATTGGGCATACTGGTTCTGGGAAATCAACTATTTTGCAACTTTTAAATGGATTAAATATCCCCACATCTGGTAGTGTGATTGTTGATGATATGGTTATCAACGCGACTTCAGATAAAAAAGGTATTAAGCAAGTAAGAAAAAAAGTTGGCTTGGTTTTTCAGTTCCCAGAAAGTCAAGTTTTTGATGAGACAGTCTTAAAAGATGTGGCATTTGGTCCACAAAATTTTGGTATTTCCCAAGAAGAGGCTGAAAAGATTGCTCGTGAAAAACTTGCACTCGTTGGTATTTCAGAAGAGCTATTTGAAAGAAGCCCTTTCGAGTTATCTGGAGGTCAAATGCGCCGAGTTGCGATTGCAGGAATATTAGCCATGGAACCAAATGTTCTAGTATTGGATGAACCTACAGCAGGACTAGATCCAGCTGGACGTCAGGAATTAATGGACATCTTTAAACAGTTACACGCTAATGGCATGACCATCGTTCTGGTAACTCATTTAATGGATGATGTTGCAAATTATGCAGATTGGGTCTATGTGATGGAGAAAGGGAAGTTAATCCGTTCAGGAAAACCGAGGGATGTTTTTCAAGAGGTTGAATTTTTGGAAACAATTCAATTAGGTGTTCCAAAAATAACAAAATTTGCTGCGAATCTGGAGAGAAGGGGCTTTGTATTTGAACGCTTGCCAGTTACGATAAAAGAATTTGCCGAGGTGATGAGTCATGGATAAATTGATTTTAGGTCGGTATATTCCTGGAAATTCGATGATTCATCGTTTAGATCCGCGTAGTAAATTGTTGGCCATGTTTGCCTTTCTTTTGCTTATTTTCTGGGCAAATAATTTGATAACAAATGTTCTAATCATTGCATTTGTGTTTGCAATGGTCCTTTTATCACAAATACGCTTATCTTTTTTTATCAATGGTTTAAAACCAATGATAGGGATTATTCTGTTTACAACCTTTTTCCAAGTTTTCTTCACACCTGGAGCAAGTGTTTTGTGGGAATTTTGGATTTTTAAGGTTTCGATTGAAGGCTTGCAGCAGGCGCTGATTATCTTCATCCGATTTGTACTCATTATTTTCTTTTCAACCTTGTTAACATTGACAACAACACCTTTGAGTCTGGCAGATGGTATTGAATCTGGTTTAGCCCCTCTGAAACGGTTGAAAGTACCTGTTCATGAAATTGGTCTAATGCTCTCGATGAGTTTACGTTTTGTACCAACCCTTATGGATGATACCACACGCATTATGAATGCACAGAGAGCACGTGGTGTGGATTTTAATGAAGGAAATCTGATTCAAAAAGTTAATTCGGTTATTCCTATTTTGATTCCACTATTTGCTTCAAGTTTCAAGAGAGCTGATGCCCTTGCTACAGCGATGGAAGCGCGTGGTTATCAAGGAGGCGAAGGAAGAACCAAATACCGAGTTTTAGAATGGAAATTGCCAGATACCTGTGCTGTTATTGTCATGATATTACTAGGTGTAACACTCTATGTACTAAAAAGTGCTTAAAATAGTATCCTTTTCACCATAAAGCAACTTTATTGTAATATTTGTAATAAATTTTTAAATAAAAAGCAATATTATGATAGTATGATAGGAATAGTTATAACAATAAGTAAAGGACTATTCTTTTAATGAAAAAGAGTTTGATGTATAAAGCATTGAAAGGTGTTACTGGATTATTCACTATTCTTGTTTTGGTGTTAGTTGGTTTCATTCTAACAGGGAAGATATCTCATACACAGATTGTGAGAGCAGTATCTGATGCCCCATATACTATTAAGAATACAGTAAATAAGATTCGTAATGGTGTTCCACATACAACTGAATATATTTCAGCAAGTCCTATTTTTGAATTGGGCTATGAAACCATATTAGAGTTGAAGACTGATTCTCAACCACTTCAAGTGGAAGCTTTAGAAATTACGTTTGAAGAACCGCAAATTGTTGAATCAACAGAAGTGGTGGATTCAAGTTCAGTCACTTCAGTAGATGCATCGCAGGAGAGTATTCAGACCGAAATATCAACACCTGTGGAAGATTCTAATCAAGCGTATGATACAGCAGAATCAACAGTACGAGCCGTCACTGATGTTGTGCCTGTCGTAACTGAAGTAAGCACTCCAGTTGTAGAGCAAACTCAATCAGTTTCTGTTTCAACTCCTACAGTTAATCCTGTTCCATCAGGTTCCGTACTTGACGATGTTTCCGCTAAAGAATGGATTGCACAAAAAGAATCTGGAGGTAGCTATACGGTTTCTAATGGAATATACATTGGAAGATATCAGCTACATAGCGCTTATTTAAATGGAGATCATTCACCAGAAAATCAGGAGCGTGTAGCAGATGCCTATGTTTTGCAACGCTATGGTTCATGGTCAGCAGCCTACCAGTTTTGGTTAGCAAATGGATGGTATTAAGAAAATAAGTAATGCCTAGTTTTATCTAGGCATTTTCATATTTTAAAAAAAAATATATTTCTGTAAAGAATCGTGTAAATATATGTAGAAAGTGCCAGTAAATAGCGCTTTTATAGTGTAAACTCAATGTCACTGTAATATTTGTAATATTTTTTCAAACTCAGAGTAATAGTTGAAGTGTATGATAGATAACGTAACAGAAAGGAATGTATTTACATGATGAATATTACATTTAAACAGAACATTAAAACAACTATTTTAGGCTTGGTTGCGGGCGTCGCAATTTTAAGTGCTGGTGTGGTTAGCGCTGACACTTATACTGTAAAATCAGGGGACACATTGTCAGAGATTGCTTTGACATATAACACTACCGTCGAAAAATTAGCAGAGCAAAACAAAATCACTAACCCTGATTTTATTCGTGTTGGTCAAGCTATCGAGTTGGGTGAAGTGATAAAAGTGGCTACTTCAGCACAATCAGCTCAGGAGACTGAAACAGCAACGACAGCAAAAACAACAACAACTAGCTCTTATTCTTCAAACTTGAGTGCTGAAGATGTCGCAGCTAAAGAGTGGATTGCACAAAAAGAGTCAGGTGGTAGCTATGATGCTCAAAATGGTATCTATATTGGTCGTTACCAATTGACAAATACGTACCTAAATGGTGATTATTCTATTAAAAACCAAGAGCGCGTAGCTGATGCTTACGTTGCCAGTCGTTACGGTTCATGGTCAGCAGCCAAAGCATTCTGGTTGGCAAATGGATGGTACTAATAATTTGTCTTTATCGAAACTCTGAAAATTAGACTACAGTCTGATTTTCAGAGTTTTTTACATTTTAAAAAGATTTAGTAGTTGTAACTAAATCTTTTCTTCATTTTATAAAGGAATTTCTTGCATTGACACAAGGGAAAAGTCATCAAAGGTTAAACAAATCATATAAGGAAAAATGTGTTTGATCCGATTGAAATCTTTGATAGAATAAGTAGGCTGATAGTAGCGTAAAATCGTTGATAATGCTGTTCCATGGGTGCCAATCACTAGTGTCTTCCCCTGATGTCTATCAAGTAAGGTGAGGAGAGCCATAACATTTCTTTCCTGTACTTCTTGTAAGGATTCACCTCCGGGAAGATGATAGGAAAAATCAGCCCACTGCTTTTCGGTAAAACTATTAAAATCTTCAATCCAGTGAGTTGTTATTTTCCGTTCACGGAAATGTGCAATATGATATGTTTCTTTCTGATGGAAGGCTGCCAGAGGTAAAATTGTGTCAATAGCTCTCTTATAAGGACTAGAATAGAAATAATCAATCTGCTCATCGCGTAAAATAGTTACAATTTGTTGACTATCTTGTAAACCTTTAGGTGAGAGTTCACGAGAAATGTCATCGTGATTGTCGTAGTTAGGTTCGGCATGTCTAATAAAATAAACTTTGGTTTTCATTCTTTTTCCCCAAAAATCTCCTGTGCAAGTCGCCGACCAGTCGGTGTAGCAGCAAGCCCGCCTTCGGCTGTTTCACGAAAGGCTGTTGGTAAAGCAGCACCTACTTGATACATAGCATTTATTACCTCATCAGCAGGAATCTTTGATTCAATACCAGCTAATGCCATATCAGCAGCTACCATAGCATAGCTAGCGCCCATCGCGTTTCTCTTGACACAAGGCACTTCTACTAGGCCAGCGACTGGATCACAGATGAGACCAAGCATATTTTTGATAACAAAGCAGATAGCTTGACTAGCTTGATACGCTGTCCCGCCTGCAGCTAATGTTAGTGCGGCAGCAGACATAGCAGAAGCTGAACCAACTTCAGCTTGACACCCACCCTCTGCTCCAGAAATAGAAGCATTGTTGGCAATGACAAGACCAAAGGCACCAGCTGTAAAGATAAAGTCAAGTTGTTGCTCTTCTGTCAACTTCAACTTGTCAATGGCAACTCCTAAAACAGCTGGTAAACATCCGGCAGAGCCAGCAGTCGGAGTGGCACAAACAAGACCCATCTTAGCGTTTAGTTCATTGACAGCCATGGCATTTCTAGCTGCTGACAGTATGGAGGTGTCGGACAGTGTCATTCCACCTTTTATATATGCGTCGAGTTTTGCTGCGTCCCCACCTGTCAATCCTGAAACAGATTTACTTTCGGAGAGACCATCAATAATAGAATTTTTCATTACTGTCAAGTTTCTTGACATTATTGTCAATATTTCGTCACGGTTCCGACCAGTTAGCTCTATTTCAGTAGCAATCATTAGTTCTGAGACGCTACCAGAAAACTGTTCTGCCTGTGAAACCAATTCTTCAATTGTATAAAACATGTCTCTCTCTTTCTAGTTAAAGAAGGTAATATTGTGCAAGTGAGGGATTTTTTCAATTTCTGGGATAGCATGTTCACATTGACGCGAGTCCACCTCAATAATCATGATGGCTTTTTCCCCTGCTTTTTCACGAGTGACATTCATTTGAGCAATATTAATATCAAATTTAGATAAAATATCGGTAACTTTTGCAATCATACCTGGGACATCTTGATGAACAATAATGATGGTTGGGGTGTTCATATTCAGATTGACAGAAAAACCATTTAGTTCCGTTACCTGAATATTTCCTCCTCCAATGGATACACCTGTTGCAGAAATAGATTTTTTCTCATTCTTTATTATGATTCGCGTTGTATTGGGATGGGGTGTATTACTCTCTTTGTTGACACGCCAGTAAACTTTGATACCACGTTCCCTCGCAATATCTAAAGAGTTAGGAATCCGCGGATCATCCGTATCCATACCTAGAATACCTGCGACCAAGGCTACATCAGTACCATGCCCTCGGTATGTTTTAGCGAAGGAGTTGTAGAGTTGGAATTCAACTTCGGTGGGTTGCTCTCCAAAGATAGATGAGACAATCTTGCCGATACGGACTGCACCTGCTGTGTGACTGGAAGAAGGTCCAATCATGACTGGTCCAATAATATCAAAGACCGATTGAAATTTTAAATTTGTCATAGTAATCCTCACGTTTTTCTTGGTTCTATTATATCAAAAATTCATTTATGAGAATATGCTTAAATGCATGGGCTTTAATATCAAAATTCTATCTATGTCCCATCTTATGTGATATAATACAAATTGTTCAAATCGACCTTCAATCGTTTTGGATAAAACTAGACCCTTCAAGTCTAAGTTGAAATTGAACTCGGATTGAGTCTGAGTATCACAATTGATGGGAGAAAATTATGTCAATAGACAATTCTAAAACCCGTGTTGTTGTCGGTATGAGTGGTGGTGTGGATTCATCGGTTACAGCTTTGTTGCTTAAAGAACAAGGCTACGATGTCATCGGCATCTTCATGAAAAACTGGGACGACACGGACGAAAATAGCTTCTGTACAGCAACAGAAGATTACAAAGATGTGGCTGCGGTGGCAGACCAAATCGGCATTCCTTATTACTCTGTCAACTTTGAAAAAGAGTATTGGGACCGTGTGTTTGAATATTTCCTTGCGGAATATCGAGCTGGCCGTACACCCAATCCAGATGTCATGTGTAACAAGGAAATTAAGTTTAAAGCTTTCTTGGATTACGCCATGAATTTGGGAGCAGATTTTGTGGCGACGGGGCACTATGCTCAAGTAACACGTGATGATGATGGCACCGTTCACATGCTACGTGGGGCAGACAATGGCAAGGATCAGACCTACTTCCTTAGCCAACTATCACAGGAACAACTGCAGAAAACCATGTTTCCGCTCGGCCATTTACAAAAGCCTCAGGTAAGAGAAATAGCAGAGCGAGCAGGCTTGGCGACAGCTAAGAAAAAAGACTCGACAGGGATCTGCTTTATCGGTGAAAAGAACTTCAAAGAATTTTTAGGACAATATTTGCCAGCCCAGCCCGGTCGGATGATGACGGTAGATGGCCGTGATATGGGCGAACATGCAGGACTTATGTACTATACGATTGGTCAGCGGGGCGGGCTTGGTATCGGCGGACAAATCGGTGGGGACAATGAGCCTTGGTTTGTTGTCGGAAAAGATCTGTCGAAAAATATCCTTTATGTCGGTCAAGGTTTCTATCATGAGTCCTTGATGTCAACATCTTTACAGGCTAGTCAAGTTCACTTTACACGTGATATGCCGGAAGAATTCACGTTGGAATGCACAGCTAAGTTCCGCTATCGTCAACCAGATAGTCAAGTAACTGTCAAGGTAAAAGGTGACAAGGCAGAAGTTATCTTTGCAGAGCCACAAAGAGCCATCACACCAGGACAAGCCGTTGTTTTCTATGACGGACAAGAATGTCTTGGCGGTGGTATGATTGATATGGCTTACAGGGACGGGGAAGCTTGTCAGTATATTTAGTTGACAGTTTTGTAAAGGAGGAGAAGATGCGTGTTGTAGTTATTCAAGCTAGTACAAGAACAGAGATCAACCAGCTCTTGTTTAATACAGTTTGTGAAGCTGTGGGCGGACCACATGAAGTTGTCAATCTAGGCGTATTTCCAGAAGAAATAGAAAACTACTCCTATGTGGAAGTGGCTGTTATGATTAGTTTGTTGATTGAAACATGTGCAGCTGACTTTATTGTAACAGGGTGTTCTTCTGGTCAAGGAATGATGATGGCTTGCAATAGTTTACCAGGTTTACGTTGTGGATTTGTTCAAACACCTCAGGATGCCTATCTATTTGGTCGGATTAACAACGGTAATGTAGTTTCTTTGCCACTAGGCTTAAATTTTGGTTGGTCTGGCGAGTTGAATTTGCGTTATACCTTGGAAAAATTATTTGATGGAGAATTTAATACAGGCTATCCAGTTCAAGATGCTGAACGTAAAAAGAAGGAAGCAACTGAATTAGTGCATCTTCATCAGTTGACAACACGCTCTTTTTTGGAAATTTTACCAAACTTTGATGAGCATCTATTGACTAAAATTTTAAGAAGAAAAACGTTTGTCGATTATATTTATCAAAACGGAACGAATAAACTCCTTTTAGAAAAGTTAATGGCTTATAAGGTTTGAACTTTAGAAGCAGATTTGATACAATATTTCTAACAAGAACTATGATGGTCAAAGCTCATGGGAATTGTAGGCTTTTTTGTCCTACAGTTTTCGAGAGTTTTGGCTATTTTTTGTGAGAATAGGAGGAACTATGCCTGTCAAACTGATTGCCCATGTTTTACTGACTGTTGCAGACAGTCATCTGATTATTCAGCGTTCGCAAATTAAGCGTGGTAAGCCCAATGTTTTTCCTCAATATTGGGACATTCCAGGCGGTCGTGTCGAGGAGAATGAATTGCCTCGTGATGCTGCTGTTCGAGAATGCTTTGAAGAAACTGGCATTTCGCTAGCCAAGGAAAATTTGACCATTATCCATGAAGATAGTCAGTTTGATGATGAGAAAGAGGCGGTGTTTACAAGGCTGGTCTATGAAGTGAAACTTCCTGAACAGCCCAAAACAATTCTTCTTGATCCAGAAGAGCATACTGACTTTCTATGGATTACTAGCCGCGATGAAAACAAGAAAAACTTAGTTCCATATCTCGATGAAATTTTAGAAAAGAGAAGGAAGAATGGATTTTAGAACTAGAATTGACAATCAGGTCTTCGGTGTTCGTGCCACTGCATTGATTATAAAAGATGGGAAAATATTTCTCACGAAGGACTCTAAGGGGCGCTATTATACCATTGGCGGTGCTATTGCGGTCAATGAGGTGGCGGCAGATGCGGTTGTTCGAGAAGTCAAAGAAGAATTAGGGGTTGACAGTTGTGTCAACAAACTAGCTTTTGTCGTTGAAAATCAATTTACACAAGGAAGCATAGCTTTTCACAATATCGAGTTTCATTTTATCGTCGAGCCTATTGGAGAAATGCCTGATGAAATGATAGAAGGCAAGTTGAAGCAAACTTGTGAATGGATTGACGTTGACAAACTTGTCAACCTAGATGTTGTGCCAGCTTTTCTGGCAGAGGAATTGCCAAACTGGGACGGGCAAATCAAACACATCATCAATATGAAGGAGAAAACAACATGACACACACATTTGCAGAAAACTATGATGTCATCGTAATTGGAGCGGGGCATGCTGGTGTAGAAGCGGGCTTGGCAGCCAGTCGGATGGGTTGTAAGACCTTGCTTGCGACGATTAACTTGGATATGGTTGCGTTTATGCCCTGTAATCCATCTATTGGTGGCTCAGCCAAGGGGATTGTGGTACGGGAAATTGATGCCTTGGGTGGTGAAATGGGCCGAAACATTGACAAAACCTATATTCAGATGAAAATGCTCAATACCGGAAAGGGACCAGCTGTTCGTGCTTTACGGGCTCAGGCTGATAAGGCAGAATATGCAGCGGAAATGAAGCGAACGGTGGAGCGTCAAGAAAATTTGACCCTGCGTCAAACAATGATTGATGAGATTTTGGTCGAAGACGGTAAGGTTGTAGGTGTTCGTACTGCTACTGATCAGAAATATTCAGCAACAGCAGTCGTGGTAACGACTGGTACAGCCCTACGTGGTGAAATCATCATTGGAGATCTCAAGTATTCGTCAGGACCTAACAATAGCCTATCTTCTATCACGCTGGCGGATAATCTGAAAGAACTGGGTCTTGAAATTGGACGATTCAAAACAGGGACACCACCACGTGTGAATGCTCGTACTATAAACTACGAGGAGACAGAAATTCAACCAGGCGATGAAAAACCAAACCACTTTTCATTCTTGTCAAAGGATGAGGATTATTTACAAGACCAAGTTCCTTGTTGGTTGACCTATACCAATGCGACCAGCCATGAGATTATCAACAGTAATCTTCACCGAGCACCCATGTTTTCAGGTATTGTCAAGGGGATTGGTCCCCGTTATTGTCCATCTATCGAGGACAAGATTGTGCGTTTTGCCGACAAGGAACGCCACCAGCTTTTTCTAGAACCAGAAGGTCGTCATACAGATGAAATATATGTCCAAGGATTGTCGACTAGTTTGCCTGAGGATGTTCAAAGAGAGTTGGTTCATTCAATCAAGGGATTGGAAAATGCTCAAATGATGCGAACAGGTTATGCAATTGAGTATGACATGGTTATGCCTCATCAGTTGCGCGCTACATTGGAAACCAAAAAGATTTCAGGGCTGTTTACAGCAGGACAAACAAACGGAACATCAGGCTACGAAGAGGCAGCAGGCCAAGGGATTATTGCTGGTATTAATGCGGCCCTCAAGGTACAGGATAAACCAGAATTGATTTTGAAACGAAGCGATGGCTATATTGGGGTCATGATTGATGACCTAGTGACTAAGGGAACTGTTGAGCCTTATCGTCTCTTGACCAGTCGGGCTGAATACCGCTTGATTTTGCGTCATGATAATGCCGATATGCGCTTGACAGAAATCGGTCGTCAGGTTGGACTGGTAGACGATGAACGCTGGCAGGTCTTCCAAATCCACAAAAATCAATTTGATATCGAAATGAAACGTTTAGAGTCTATCAAACTCAAGCCAGTCAAAGAAACCAATGAAAAAGTTGTTGCAATGGGCTTTAAACCTTTAACTGATGCACTGACTGCAAAGGAATTCATGCGTCGCCCTGATGTAACGTATGCGGATGTTGTTGCATTTATTGGCCCTGCGGCAGAGGACTTAGATGCAAAAACAATTGAGTTGATTGAAACGGAAGTCAAGTATGAGGGATACATTGCTAAGGCCATGGATCAAGTTGATAAGATGAAACGCATGGAAGAAAAACGAATTCCAGCAGATATAGACTGGGATGATATTGATTCGATTGCAACCGAGGCTCGTCAAAAATTTAAGCTGATTTCCCCAGAAACAATTGGACAGGCAAGTCGGATTTCAGGCGTCAATCCCGCAGATATTTCCATCCTAATGGTATATTTAGAAGGACGCAGTCGCTCTATTGCGAAAAATAAGAAGAAAGATAGCCTTTAGTGCTTATCTTTTTCTTTTAAGCAGGTGGTACCAAAACTAGAATTTTCTTGCATTTTATGGTAAAATGGCAGGCAGAGGTTAATGATGAAAAAGTTTCGTTTTTCGACAATTCATTTTGTCATGATAGGTGTGATATTATTTGGTTTGGTTTCAGTTCTCCATCGAATGTTTCCAATGGGCATTGTTACGGTCTTTGCGCTCTTCTTAAGTCTCGTCTTGCTCGTATCTTTATTTGTATACCAGAAGTATTCATATGAATTTAGTGAGTTGGAGCAGATTGAGTATTTAAATACTCAGGCAAATTCTGGATTAATGAAGCTGTTAGATAAAATGCCAATCGGTGTCATTAAAGTAAAAACTGACAGTAATCAGGTTGAATGGTTTAATCCATTTGCAGAATTAATATTTGCAAAAGAAAATGGGGAGTTTGATGAAAAAAAACTCCGAGAAATCATTGATGTGGGATTGGATGAAGAGCGGACCTATGCAAATTTTTCAGGCAAAAGGTACACTGTAAATGTTGACTTTGATCAAGGATTGTTCTATTTTTTTGATGCATCCACAGAATACACAGCAACAAATAGCTTAATTGGCAGCAGACCGGTTATTGGCATTATTTCTGTTGACAACTATGATGAGTTAGAAAATTCAGTGACCGACTTTCAGATTAGCCAAGTAAATTCATTCTTAGCTCAATTTGTTTCAGATTTTTGCCACGAGTACGGTATTTATTACCGCCGTGGAACGATGGATCGATTTTATTTCTTTACAGATTATGCAGTTCTAGAGAAATTGATTCAGAATAAATTCTCAGTTATTGATAAGTTCCGAGAAGAAGCAAAAAAATTGGAGTTGGGTTTGACTTTAAGTATGGGGATTGCTTTTGGTAATGAGAATCATCATCAAATAGGACAAGCAGCACTTCAAAATTTAAATATGGCTGAAGTTCGTGGTGGCGACCAAGTTGTTGTCAAGGAAAATGATGAAAGCAAGCAGCCACTGTTTTTTGGAGGCGGTTCAGCTTCGTCAGTCAAACGAACACGAACACGGACACGGGCCATGATGACGGCTGTATCCGACAAACTGAAATCAGTGGATGCCGTTTTTGTTGTAGGACATCGTAATTTAGACATGGATGCGCTCGGCTCAGCAGTAGGGATGCAATATTTTGCACAAAATATTATGAATAATGCCTATACGGTGTATAATCCAGATGAAATGGCTCCGGATATTGAACGTGCTGTGAAGAAATTGTCGGAAGAAAATTGCTCTAATTTAATCACGATTGATGAAGCACTAAAATTAGTCACTTATGAGTCCTTACTCATTATGGTAGACCATTCTAAGATTGGATTGACCTTGTCACAAAAACTATTTGAGAAGTTTAATCAAGTGGTTGTTGTGGATCACCATCGTAGGGATACGGATTTTCCAGATAATGCGATTCTGACCTATATCGAAAGTGGAGCAAGCTCTGCAAGTGAGTTGGTAACGGAACTCATTCAGTTCCAGAATGATAAACACCATAAGTTAAATAGACTTCAATCAAGCCTTTTGATGGCGGGGATTATGCTGGATACCAAGAATTTCACGTCACGCGTGACTAGTCGTACATTTGACGTAGCTAGTTATTTACGTACACGTGGCAGTGATAGTTTGGAAATTCAACAAATTTCTGCGACAGACTTTGAAGAATATCGTCAGATTAATGAGTTAATTTTACGAGGGCAAAAAGTTGAACCACATGTGGTCGTTGTTTGTGCTGATGAGACGAAAGACTATGACAATATAATCCCAAGTAAAGCAGCTAATACTATTTTAGATATGGCAGGAATTGAAGCAGTATTTGTACTCACAAAAAATATCAAAGGCTATGTGGCAATTTCTGCGAGAAGTCATAGCAAAGTCAATGTTCAACGGATTATGGAAGAAATGGGCGGAGGCGGTCACTTTAATTTAGCTGCTGCCCAAGTGTATGATCAAACGATAGAAGAGGTTTGTGAAACACTCACTACGATAATACGGGAAGAAATAAAAGACAGTTAAGGAGTTAGAAGATGAAAGTAATCTTTTTAGCAGATGTTAAAGGACAAGGAAAAAAGGGCGAAATCAAGGAAGTTCCAACGGGTTATGCTCAAAATTTCTTGATCAAAAAAAACTTGGCAAAAGAAGCTACAAATCAAGCAATTAGCGTACTTCGTGGCCAAGAAAAATCAAAAGAAAAAGCTCATGCGGAGATGATGGCAGAGGCTGAAAGTATTAAAGCTAAATTGGCTGAAGAAACGACCTTGGTGACCTTTGTTGAAAAAGTTGGTCCAGATGGGCGTACATTTGGTTCTATTACGAGCAAGAAAATTGCAGAAGAATTGGATAAACAATTTGGAATCAAGATTGACAAACGTCATATTCAATTAGATCACCCTATTCGTGCGATTGGTTTGATTGAAGTTCCTGTTAAAATTTATCAGGATGTAACAGGTCTTATTCAATTGAGCATCAAAGAAGCCTAGGACACTACTTAGCCAGTGAGGAGGTGAGGTCTTGGCAGAGTTAGAAGAATTACGAGTACAACCTCAGGATATTTTAGCGGAGCAGTCCGTTTTAGGCGCGATTTTTCTTGATGAAGGAAAGCTTGTTTTTGTCCGTGAGTATATTGAGGCGGAAGACTTTTTCAAACATGCCCACAAGTTAATTTTTAAAGCGATGATTGCCCTTTCTGACAGGAATGAGGCAATTGATGCGACAACCATGCGCAACTATCTTGTCAACCATGGTGATTTGGAAAATATTGGTGGCTTGGCTTATTTGGCGGAAGTCATCAGTTCTGTACCGACAGCAGCCAATGCGGAATTCTATGCCAAGATTGTTGCGGAGAAATCGAATCTTCGTAAGTTGATTGCCCGTTTGACGGATGCAGTCAATCAAGCCTATGAAGGAGCTGATGGCTCAGATGACATTATTGCTAATGCTGAAAAAGCTTTAATTGATGTCAGTGAGGGAGCAAGTCGGAGTGGCTTTAAGAGAATTGACGACGTTCTAAATATCAACTTTGATAACTTAGAAACACGCGCCAAACAGACATCCGATATTACAGGTATCGCGACTGGCTATCCTGCTCTTGATGCTATGACAACGGGCTTGCATGAGGAAGAGTTGATTATTCTTGCGGCTCGTCCTGCGGTTGGTAAAACGGCATTTGCTCTCAATATTGCACAAAATATCGGTACAAAACTGGGTTTGACAGTTGCTATCTTCTCTTTGGAGATGGGTGCAGAAAGCTTGGTTGACCGTATGCTCGCTTCTGAGGGAGTTATCAATTCGAGGGCTATTCGTACGGGTCACCTAACGCAAGAGGAATGGAACAAGTACATGGTGGCTCAAGCTAATTTGGCTCGAGCAAGTATCTACATTGATGATACTCCAGGTATCAAGATTACCGAAATTCGCTCGCGTTCTCGTAAATTGGCGCAGGAGACTGGGAATTTGGGTTTGATTTTGATTGACTATCTCCAATTGATTACTGGAACCGGTCGAGAAAACCGTCAACAAGAAGTTTCAGAGATTTCTCGACAATTGAAAATTCTAGCCAAGGAATTAAAAGTTCCAGTTATTGCTCTAAGCCAGTTGTCTCGTGGTGTGGAGCAACGTCAAGATAAACGTCCTGTATTGTCTGATATCCGTGAGTCAGGGTCTATTGAGCAGGATGCGGATATCGTTGCCTTCTTGTATCGTGATGATTATTATGAACGCGGAGAGCAAGAAGATGGTGGCATTCCAAACAATACGGTTGAAGTTATCATAGAAAAAAACCGTTCCGGTGCGCGTGGTACTGTGGAACTAATGTTCCAAAAAGAATATAATAAATTTGCAAGTATTTCCAAGAGAGAGGATGGCTAGAGAATGAGTGATGCATTTACAGATGTTGCCAAGATGAAGCAAATCAAGCAAGATATCAAAGAGCATGAGGGTCAAGTTGTTGAATTAACCCTTGAAAATGGTCGGAAGCGAGAAAAGAATAAACAAGGACGTATTTTAGAGGTTTACCAGTCTCTCTTTATCGTTGAATTTCAAGATCCCAACAATACCTTCGTAGAATCTTATACTTACTCAGACATTTTGACAGAAAAAATATTGATTCATTATTTTGATTAATCGCTATATAAGGCTTTACAGAGCCTTTTTTTTGTGCTATACTAATCTTTGTGCGAAATAACAGCAGGGCAAAATGAAGCTCGTCAACAGAAGGTCAGCAAGAAGAGTAATCGTTGCTGTTTCGATGAAGGCCTCCTGCACGAATCAGGTTTGCTTAAAACGTTATTTCCTACAATAATAATTATTTTAGGAGGACATAACAAATGTCACGTTATACAGGACCATCTTGGAAACAAGCTCGTCGTCTTGGCTTGTCATTGACAGGTACAGGTAAAGAATTGGCACGTCGTAACTACGTACCAGGTCAACACGGACCAAACAACCGTTCTAAATTGTCAGAATACGGTTTGCAATTGGCTGAAAAACAAAAATTGCGTTTCTCTTACGGTTTAGGTGAAAAACAATTCCGTAACTTGTTCGTACAAGCTACTAAAATCAAACAAGGTACAGTTGGTTTCAACTTCATGCTCTTTTTGGAACGTCGTTTGGACAACGTTGTTTACCGTCTTGGTTTGGCAACTACTCGTCGTCAAGCTCGTCAATTTGTAAACCACGGTCATATCCTTGTTGATGGTAAACGTGTTGATATCCCATCATTCCGCGTTGAAGTTGGTCAAGTAATCTCAGTTCGTGAAAAATCATTGAACGTTCCAGCTATCCGCGAAGCAGTTGAAGCAACTCTTGGTCGTCCAGCTTTCGTATCATTCGATGCTGACAAACTTGAAGGTTCATTAACTCGCTTGCCAGAACGCGATGAAATCAACCCAGAAATCAACGAAGCCCTTGTCGTAGAATTCTACAACAAAATTCTTTAATTCTTACATTAAACACTTTAAAAGCCTATTTAATAGGCTTTTTTTGGTGTTAACTTTTGATATTTTGCACTTAGCTTCGATTTTAGCTGAGTTTATAGTGAATTAACTGCCGTTTCAAAGAATGAGACGGCTTTTTCCCTTCTCCAATAGAGTGATTATTCGTATTAAATGTCCTGGCAAGATTGACGTAGCCAAGTCTATATTGTAGGTCTTTGGTATCCAGGTCCACATAATGTCCCAATGCTGAGAGTTTATTCACTCACTCGGATGAATGCATGGGTTTTACCTATCCGCCTCACTTTTTTGTCAATGGCACCAGTTAGAGAGCGAATGTAGTCCGCCTCAGATACATCTTTGTATTGATGAATCAGACCAGACACATATTCTACTTCCATTATTTCATTTTCCCACCCAATAGACTTGACCATCCTAGCTTTTACATTTCTACGCAGCACTTTATTTCCTCTCTTAATTGAAAATGCTCCATACAATCTATACGAATACGTTGGAGAACTTCCCCACAGTATAGGCTGAAGGAATGGAGTCAATTTCTACTCAATAAGTAGTTGTTGGTAGCTATAAAGCTATTATATCATAGCGAAAAGCAGGGAGCGTTTCAAAAGCAACGAATATGTTAGAAAAGCGTGTGTGGAATAAAAGAGTTAATACTCAATGAAAACCAAAATCCGACTTGCTCCAAAGGTTCGGGGAACCTTTGGAGGTTGGAAATAAGGCGAACAAAGTTCGCTACAAAAAGGTTCGGGGAACCTTTGGAGGTTGGAAATAAGGCGAACAAAGTTCGCTACAAAAAGGTTCGGGGAACCTTTGGAGGTTGGAAATAAGGCGAACAAAGTTCGCTACAAAAAGATTCGGGGAACCTTTGGAGGTTGGAAATAGCCGAACGTAGTTCATTTCGCTCTGAAGCAGATAGAACTCTGTTCCTTTTATCTTTCAAGGGAACAGGCTGAGGCCGGGCAGAAAGTCCAGCCTCGCTTCTCGAGTTCGTGTCAACATCTCAGCGCAGTGGTTGATTGGCTTTAACAGTCTGGGAGACTGTTAAAGGTAGGAGATAAGATTTGCACAGCAAATCTCAGCAGTTCGTTTTTTACACTCCAAATCTGACCACTACGGCTGATGCGAACGAGTTCGCTTCATTTCCAACCTCAAACTGTCTCCCAGACAGTTTGAGCTGTGCGGGGGTGGGGAGTTTAAAAGGTCTGGGAGACCTTTTAAAGTGGGAGATATAAGCTGACGGCAGTCAGCTCACATAAATTGAAGTCTGGGATAGACTGTTTCAGCTCAACAACTTAAAACAGAAAAGTGTTGACGAACTCTTTTTAGACTGGTCGAGTGCTTTCCCGCTCCCACTCATCAAATCAAGTCAACAACGTTTGATATTGATTTTCGCAGAGTATAAATTGATGTTTGTAGGGAAAACTGCCGATTCTCTAGCTCATTGGATTAGATATTTTTTGCATTACCTTACTACAAGTCTACGATAGAGGATTTTTACTTAATTTTGATATAATTAACTTATTAGTAGGGTTTTCAAATTGTATTTCCTATTACCACCGTGTGGTTAAAAAATAGAATGTACAATCAATTGATTAGGAGATTTATCGTGCGTAAATATATTGTTTTGCTTTTACTTAGTATTGTTGGAATTGGGGCATCTGTATTTCTTGTCCGACAATCCTCTAGTTCAACAGAATCGGAATACCGTCAGGCAGTGAATTCGTATCAGACTATTTCCATTAGTGAACTGGAAGAAAAATTGGATCGGCAAGATGATTTTATCCTGTATATTGGGAGGGAAACGTGCCCTTATTGTAGAGCATTTGTGCCTAAACTGACCCAAGCTGTTGAAGAGACAGGGAAGATAGTTTTCTACCTTGATAGTGAGAACGATCCAGATGGGAAGATTGATTTATTTCGTCAGGTAAGCGGTTTGAAGACGGTACCTAGTCTGACATATTTTAAATCAGGAAAATTGAATGGCTTGTTAAGAAAAGGAAGTCAGGCTTCCCAAGATGAGATAAAGCAATTCCTGCAGTTGCTAACTGAATAAATTAAATAAATTGCACAATTTTTCGAGTAAATTGTGCAATTTTTTCACACATTTTTTTGTTGACAACCAGAAACATTGTGAAAATTATTTCAAATAAGATTGAAAAATATTTCACAATCCAGTATAATAGTTGTATCAGATAAAATTGGAGGTTTATCATGAAAAAGAAAACGTTGTTAGGCTTGTTTATGAGTCTACTTGCTGTAGTATTTTTGGTTGCATGTGGAGGTAAAACTGAAAATACTACCACATCATCATCGTCTACAAGCTCTTCTTCATCAGAAGAAGCTGTATCAGGTGCATCTGTGAAAGAATACACTGATCCATCTGAGTTGAAAGATAGCTATGATGTTATCGTCGTTGGTTCTGGTGGTGCAGGGATGTCTGCTGCTATCTCAGCTAAAGATGCTGGCGCTAGTGTTGTTTTATTGGAAAAAATGCCTGTAATTGGTGGGAATACAGCTAAATCATCAGCTGGTATGAACGCTTCACAAACTAAATTCCAAGAAGCGGAAGGTATTGCTGATACCAATGATAAATTCTATGAAGAAACCCTTAAAGGTGGTAAGGGTACAAACGATCCTGAATTACTACGTTACCTTGTAGATCATTCTGCTAGTGCGATTGACTGGTTGGACGGAATGGGGATTACCCTTAGCAACCTTACTACAACTGGTGGTATGAGTGAGAAACGTACCCACCGTCCAGCAGATGGTTCAGCTGTTGGTGGCTACTTAGTAAATGGTCTTTACCATAATCTTGTGGAACGTGAAGTACCAATTTTTGTAAATGCAGATGTGACAAAACTGCAAGACAAAGATGGTGCCGTAACAGGTGTTGAGGTAGAAATTGCTGGAGAAACGAAGAAAATTTCAGCAAAAGCAGTTGTGTTGGCTACGGGTGGTTTTGGGGCAGACTTGGAAATGGTTGCAAAATTCAATCCTGCCCTTGAAGGCTATGTAACAACTAACCAACCTGGTTCAACAGGTGACGGTATTGCGCTTGCTGAATCAGAAGGTGCAGCAATTGTTGATATGGATCAAATCCAAATTCACCCAACCGTAGAGCAAGAAACCTCTTATTTGATTACAGAAGCAGTTCGTGGTGAAGGTGCTATCCTTGTCAATTCTAAAGGGGAGCGCTTTGTTAATGAGTTGGAAACTCGTGATAAAGTTTCAGCAGCGATTAATGCTTTAGATCCTAACTACGCTTACGTTATTTTTGATGATGCTCTGAAAGATCGTGTGAAGGCAATTGCTCAATACGAAGAAAAAGGACTTGTAAAAACAGGTGCTACTCTTACAGATTTGGCTAAAGAAATTGGTGTACCTGCGGATACACTTCAAACAACACTTGATACTTGGAACAAGGCTGTAGCGGATAAAAATGATGTGGCATTTGGTCGTACATCTGGTATGGATCATGCTTTGGATACAGGTTCTTATCATGCGATTAAGGTTGCTCCAGGTATCCACCATACGATGGGTGGTGTGAAAATCAATACTAATACTCAAGTATTGAAGACAGATGGTTCAGCAATCTCTGGTCTTTATGCTGCTGGTGAAGTAACTGGTGGTGTTCATGGTCAAAACCGTATTGGTGGTAATGCTGTAGCAGATATCATAGTATTTGGTCGTCAGGCTGGTGAGCAAGCAGCAGGATTTGCAAAAAAATAATAAATGACTAAAGGAGTTAGACAGATTAATTGTCAAACTCCTTTTTCTTGTCGCTCTCTCTTTAAGATGGTATACTTTTAGGGTATGAAGAAGAAAATGATATTACTGGCAGGGACCTTAATTTGTTTGATAGTAGTCTGGTCAGTTATGACAGGTCAGCGTCAGCAATCCTATGCCGAGGCTGAATTAACAGACCAAGATAAAATTTGGATCATCACTGATTTACATTATTTATCACAAGATTTATTTGATGATGGAGAGGCTTTTTCCTATATAGAAAAAACTGCTGCTGGCAAGGATTTGCGCTATGGAAAAGAGCGGATGGAGGCCCTGGTTGAACAAGTAGAGCGTGAGCATCCTTCTTTGCTACTAGTTAGTGGTGATTTGTCTCTCAACGGTGAAAAACAGAGCATGGTTGAGTTGGCCCAATATTTTTCACAGATTGAAGAAAAAGGAACGGAGGTTTTGGTCATTCCTGGCAACCATGATATTGCCAGTGGATGGGCTAGAGCCTTTAAAGGAAATCAGCAGGAAGTGACGGATCAAGTTACCGCTCAGCAATTTGAAGATCTCTTTGCTGATAACTGCTACCAACAAGCTAGCAGTCGAGACCAAGCTTCATTGAGCTATCTGGCCAAGCCATTTTCAAATGCATGGTTTCTGATGATAGATAGCAACATCTACGCTAGTGGGCAAGGAGATGGCGCACCGACTACTAATGGACGTATCAAAAAAGAGACCTTGGATTGGATAGAAGTACAGCTTCAGGCAGCCAAGCAAGCTGGAGTGAGTCTGATACCTATTGTCCATCACAATGTCTTGCAACAGCATGCTATGCTCTCAAAAGGGTATACTTTGGATAATGCTGCCGATTTGAAGGCTTTGTTCAATCAATATGGCATTCAATTTGGTTTTTCGGGACACACGCATTCTCAGAATATTGTTGAAGAAGACTTGGGGCAAGTCAGCTATACTGAAGTGGTTAATGGTGCATTTTCTATTTACCCAGCTGTTATCGGCCAATTGAGCCTTGATGATACAAGCATTCACTATCAAAAAACTCAACTTGATATGGCTTCGTGGGCAGAAAAGCACCAGCCTAGTGATCCTAATTTGCAGGATCACGTAAGCTACTTACAAACCGTCTTTGACAGTACCAGTGATATTATGGTGCACAATGCTTTGAACGATGAACATTGGTATGATGGCGAGACAGCGGATGCTATTTCACAATTTATCATGCCAGCTAATCGTGCTTATTTTTCAGGAGAAAAGTTGGATCAGACTTGGCTTGATGAGACAGTATTTCCAAGCCAAGCCTATCAGACCTTGCAAGCAGTGTCACCGAGAAGTTTCTTAGCTGACTATCTTGATGTGATTATAAAACGGAGTCAAAATCGAGATGTAGAGCAAGTGACGGTTTCTAAATGACGAATATAAAGAAAATCCCGCCTATAAACGGGATTTTTCTATGCTTGTAGGGGGAGAATGATTTTTAGTTGCACCCAATTATCTTCCTTGCTAAGTGTGAGACTGCCCCCGTATTTATTGGCAACATACTCCATACTCTTAAGACCGAATCCGTGATAGTCCTTATTTGTTTTTGAAGTTTCAGGGAGCTGTCCTGTGGATAAGTCTAGTGAAGAAGTATCGTAGTTGTCTAATCGAATGATGAGAAATTGCTGATGGCTAGTAACCTTTAAAGTAATCAAGCGTTGTTCGGTGTTATCTATTTTTTCCACAGCCTCGATGGCATTGTCAATGGCATTTCCAAACAGAGCTGAAATATCCATTACATCCATAAAATGGAGGGCCTCTAACTGAACAATACAGGTAAAGTTAATACCATTTTGCAAACAGTAATAATTTTTTTGGCTCAAAATGGTGTCAAGAACAGGATTTCCTGTTTCAATCTTTGCATCAAGTGTCTGGATCACCTCGCTGATTTCCTCTAGGTATTGTTCCTTTTTGGTTTTATCAGGTTCTTGTTGGATGATGGCCAGTTGATGCTTTAAATCATGGACCTTACGGTCAAGAATCTCACTGTTTTCACGATAAGCTTGGTATTGCTTGTATTGAAGTTGAAACATATTATTGATAGAAGTCAACTCCTGCCGTAAATAGCGATCGTATTGTTGAGATTCTTGGGTGAATAGGAGCAGAAGACCAGAGAGATTGACGGTTGTCCGGAGGATGAAAATGCTGGTCGAGTCTTGAAATTGGCGCGTGCCTGAGAGGATGAAACCAATATTACTAAGAACAAAGATAGATAAGGTTGTAAAGACAGCTACCGTCACATCTCGCTGCTCAATGAATTTATCCAATTCTTCTAAGTGAACCTTTTTATCTTGTAGATAGATGAGCCAGTAAGAAAGTAGAGAAGTTATCAACATAAATAACCCCTGTGTCCACAAGTTATCCACAGGTTGTTGATAAATCGTCAAACAGTAGAGATGCCAAGTAATGGAGGCTACTAATTCGGCAATAATAAAGGCTTTTGCTGTCAAATAGAGACTAGCCCTCTTGTGGATAACTCCAAGCAATCGAATGGAAACAAACATCCAAGCGATATTGATGCCCATTCCCACAGTCCAAAAAAGCAAAGGGAGTTTGCCAGCCACAAGTTGAAGTAAGATTTGTATGAGGAAAATCAGGAGGATACGGAACTGTTTGAGTGACCATTTTTCAGACAAAACAAGTGAGGAACAGACCAGTAGGCAGGCCAAGCTTTCTGTTAGAGCAGTATAGAAACGTGGAATATCAGGGAAGTTGATCATAGTAAGCTATCTCCGATGAAGTTGGTTAGAGCTGTCATAAATTCTTTTTTCCTTGGGTGGCTAATCGGCAAGGCTGTATTTGTGACGTAAACAAGGTTACCTTCCACTTTTTGAACATGGGACAAATTGATGATATAGGCCGAGTGGGCTCGTACAAACAATTTACTGTCTAACATGGCTTCGAGATTCTTGAGACTATTATTGGTAATCGTTAGGCCACCGTCAACTGTGTAGATGTGAACCTGATGTCCTTGACTTTCTAGGTAAACAATATCTTCTTGATAGAGTTTTACAGTGGACTGCTTGCTTTTTATATACAAACTTTGTTTCTCTTGGCTATCGGGCAATTTTCTAAGAATTTTCTATTAGCTAGCTTACTGAAAAAAGCAGAGCAGAAAGGGACTCCTGACTTGAACCTGCTGTTCCTTTATAATATGCCATTTAGGGCAATGGCAAAGATGACAGGAGACATGCTCGATTTAGCGATGGTGGAAGGAATTCTAACCATTGTCAATGGCCATTTTTTCAAGGGCTTAGGCCAACTATGGAGAGCCTATCAAGCAAAAAGAAAATATCAAAAGCAACTTTCCTGAAAATGTGATAAAATAGTAACAAATTGTGTCAAATGGAGAGAAAGATGACCTTACTAAGTATTGCCATTCCGAGTTATAATTCGGAGGCTTACCTTCATTACTGTGTTCATTCCCTTGTAATGGGTGGTGACAAGGTTGAAATTCTGATTATTAACGATGGGTCGACCGATCGGACTCAGGAAATCGCAGAGGGACTAGAGAATCAATTTTCAAACGTACGTGCCCTCTATCAGGACAATAAGGGCCATGGCGGAGCTGTAAATACAGGGATACGTGAGGCCAAGGGTAAGTACTTTAAAGTCGTGGATTCAGATGACTGGGTCGATACTAGGGCCTATTTGAAGATCCTAGAGAGTTTGCAGGCTTTGGAAGATGAAAATACGCCAGTTGATGCCTTTATCTCCAACTTTGTTTATGAAAAAGAGGGACAATCTCGTAAAAAATCCATGTTTTATCAATCCACTCTGCCTGAGAACCGTATATTTGGCTGGGAAGATGTTGGTGCCTTTCCAAAGGGACAGTACATGATGATGCATTCCTTGATTTACAGGACTGAGTTGTTAAGAGATGTCGGTCTCGTTCTACCTGAGCATACTTTCTATGTGGATAATATTTTCGTATTTACCCCTTTGCAGGCTGTGAAAACCATGTACTATCTACCAGTAGATTTTTATCGTTACTTTATTGGGCGAAATGACCAGTCTGTCAATGAGTCTGTCATGATTAAACGAATTGACCAGCAGTTAAAAGTCAATCGGATTTTAGTGGATGATTTAGATTTAGAGGCAATTGATAATACTGATTTACGAAGTTATTTGCTCAATCACGTGGAAATTACGACCATTATCTCCTGTGCTCTTCTCAACCGTGCTGGGATAGCTGAACATATGTTGATGAAACAGGCGTTGTGGGATTATATCCGTGACAATAATCCAGCGCTCTTTAAGGTCGTTCGCAAGGGATTGTTAGGCCAGTTGACCAATCTTTATGGCTACCCAGGACGAAAAATTTCCAATGCTGTCTACAATATCGCTAAAAGAATTTATGGTTTCAACTAAATGACAATAAAACTCAGTTATGGCTGAGTTTTTCTGTTATAATGAACAGAAGAAAAACGTTTACAAGGAGGATTAACTATGCAAGAATTAGGACAAACAGGCTTACAGGTTTCCCGTATTGCTTTAGGCTGTATGCGAATGGCCAGTTTAAATGAAAGGGAAACGGCAAATGTTATAGAAACTGTGGTCCAACACGGCATCAATTTTTTCGATCATGCAGATATTTATGGTGGTGGTGAGTCAGAAATACGTTTTGCTCAGGGAGCAAAATTGGCAGGATTGAAACGTGAGGACATGCTCCTCCAATCAAAATGTGGTATTCGTAAAGGCTATTTTGATTTCTCAAAAGAGTATATTTTGGAATCTGTAGATGGGATTTTGAAGCGCTTGGATACGGAATATTTAGATGTTCTCGCCTTACATCGTCCGGATGCTCTAATGGAAGCAGAGGAAGTAGCTGAAGCCTTTTATCTCTTGAAAAAAGCGGGGAAGGTTCGTCATTTTGGCGTTAGCAACCAAAACATTTACCAAATGGAGTTACTACAATCCTATTTCGATCAACCGCTAGCAGTGAATCAATTGCAGCTCTCTCCTGCTCACACGCCTTTGATTGATGCCGGACTACATGTCAATATGAAAGATGATGCTGCGACTATGCGTGATGGTGGGATAATTGACTATTGCCAACTTAAAAAAATCACTATCCAAGCCTGGTCTCCTTTCTTGATTGATTTGCAACGAGGTATTTTTGCCAACCATCCAGATTATGCTCTTTTAAACCAGACCATTGGGGAAGTAGCAGAGCGATACAATGTTTCACATGAAACAATTGTCGTAGCTTGGATTTTGCGTCATCCAGCAAAGATTCAAACCATAGTAGGGTCCATGAATCCAGAACGTTTGACCAAGATTGCACAAGCTAGTCAGATTACCTTGACTCGACCAGAATGGTACGAAATATATAGAAGTGCAGGCAACATTTTGCCCTAGGAGGCAACTATGCAGTGGGAAATAAAAGCATTTGACCAACTGAGTTTACAGGAACTTTACGGTATCTTGACACTGAGAACCAATGTCTTTGTTGTTGAACAAGCCTGTGCCTATCCTGAAGTTGACGGAAAGGACCCAAACTGTCTTCATCTCTTAGGAAAGGATGATGGTGAGTTAGTGGCTTACTTGAGAATCTTGCCAGCTGGCCTAAGTTATGATGAAGTTTCCATCGGACGTGTAGTCATCAAGCCAAGTCATCGTGGCAAAGGCTTAGGTCGACCAATGATGGAGCAAGCAATTCACTATATTACAAACAAATGGAAAGAGAGTCAGATTAAAATTGGTGCCCAAGCCTACCTAGAAAAATTCTATCAATCCCTTGGCTTTAAACCGGTATCTGAGGTATATTTGGAAGATAATATTCCGCATCTGGATATGTTGTATAGTAAACCAGTCGTTTAGGGCTGGTTTTTTAAGCCTGTACTCACAAGTAAAGTTATATAAGAGATAGTTTTTGAAGGAAACTGACTAGATTTTGAAAAAAATAAGGCTGAGTATCTGAATAAAAAGCCTAAGATAGGAGTGTTAGACGGTGAATACAGGTTCCTTAGATTTTTCTCGGCAATTTCCCACAAAAATCAGCCATTTTATGGTAGAATGAATAGGTATAAAATCAGTAAAAGAGGAAGAAAATGAAACGTTCTATGTACGCTGGACGTGTTCGTAAGGAACATGTCGGACAGGAAATTACTTTGAAAGGTTGGGTTGGCCGTCGTCGTGACTTAGGTGGTTTGATTTTCATTGACTTGCGTGACCGTGAAGGCATTATGCAATTAGTGATTAACCCTGAGTCAGTTGAAGCTGATGTGATGGCAAAAGCTGAGAGTCTTCGTTCTGAATTCGTTATCGAAGTAACAGGAACGGTTGTGGAGCGTGAACAAGCCAATGAGAACATCCCAACAGGAGCTGTTGAATTGCAAGTAACAAGCTTGACTGTGTTGAACATGGCCAAGACAACACCATTTGAAATCAAGGACGGCATTGAAGCCAGCGATGATACCCGTCTTCGTTACCGTTACTTGGATCTTCGTCGTCCAGAAATGCTCAACAACTTTAAATTACGTGCAGCAGTAACTCACAGTATTCGCAACTACTTGGACGACTTAGAATTTATTGATGTGGAAACGCCAATGTTGACAAAGTCAACACCAGAAGGTGCACGTGATTACTTGGTACCATCTCGTGTATCCAAAGGGCATTTCTATGCCCTTCCACAAAGTCCACAGATTACTAAGCAGCTTTTGATGAATGCTGGTTTTGACCGTTATTACCAAATCGTTAAGTGTTTCCGTGATGAGGATTTGCGTGGAGATCGTCAACCTGAGTTTACACAGGTTGACTTAGAAACTTCATTCTTGAATGAATTTGAAATCCAAGACATTGTAGAAGGATTGATTGCTAAGGTCTTGAAAGACACCAAAGGAATCGAGTTGCCCTTGCCGTTCCCTCGTATGGCCTATGAACATGCTATGAACTTTTACGGTTCAGATAAACCAGATACTCGTTTTGAAATGCTTTTGCAAGACTTGACAGCTACTGTCAAGGAAGTTGACTTCAAGGTCTTCTCAGAAGCGCCTGTTGTTAAGGCCATTGTGGTCAAGGGTGCGGCGGATAGCTACTCTCGTAAAGATATTGATAAATTAACAGATTTCGCGAAGCAATTTGGTGCTAAGGGCCTTGCCTGGGTGAAAGTTGATAAGGGAGAATTAGCTGGCCCGGTTGCAAAGTTCTTGACAGGCATTACAGAAAAATTGACAGCTAGTTTACAACTTGAAGACAAAGACTTGGTTCTTTTTGTAGCTGATGAATTGGAAGTAGCTAATAATACCCTGGGGGCTTTGCGAAACCGCTTGGCTAAGGAACAAGGCTTGATTGATGAAAGCAAGTTCAACTTCCTCTGGATTGTAGACTGGCCAATGTTTGAGTGGTCTGAAGAAGAAGAGCGTTATATGAGTGCCCACCACCCATTCACCTTGCCGACAGAAGAAACAGCTCATCATTTGGATGGTGAGTTGGCGCAGGTGCGTGCAGTTGCCTATGATATTGTTTTGAACGGTTATGAATTGGGTGGCGGTAGCCTTCGTATCAACCAAAAAGAAATGCAAGAACGGATGTTCAAGGCTCTTGGTTTCTCAGCTG
Organism: Streptococcus suis; assembly: GCA_022354845.1. Lineage (NCBI taxonomy): Bacteria > Bacillati > Bacillota > Bacilli > Lactobacillales > Streptococcaceae > Streptococcus > Streptococcus suis. The sequence goes on along the minus strand of CP031970.1, from coordinate 1,980,309 downwards.
AAGATGCGCATGAGCAGTTTGGTTTCTTGCTAGAAGCTATGGATTATGGATTCCCACCGCACGGAGGCTTGGCTATTGGTTTAGACCGTTTTGTGATGTTATTGGCTGGTGAGGATAACATTCGTGAAGTCATCGCCTTTCCAAAGAATAACAAGGCCACTGATCCAATGACCCAGGCACCAAGTACGGTTGCCTCAGCACAATTAGAGGAATTGGCTTTAGATATTAAACTTGAAAATGAATAAATTTTTCAGAAAACAGCGTGTACTCTTCTTAAGAAAGGCCAGAAAAAATAAATTTTGGTCGGTCATTTCGGGGATTTCTCGGCAAAAATACGCAGAACGGATATCGGGGTCCATTCTTTATGGACTCCTATCTAGTATCGCAGTGAATTTTTTCTTTAGACCTGGGAATGTCTATTCGTCTGGAGTCACCGGACTAGCACAAATTGTTTCTGCATTATCAGCCTCTTATGCAGGATGGAATATTCCTATTTCTGTAGTCTATTACGCTCTTAACATTCCCTTGCTGATTTTGGCTTGGTATAAAATTGGCTATAAATTTACCATCTTTACTTTTATTACGGTATCGTTTAGTTCTTTCTTTATCCAATTTATGCCACCAGTTACTCTGACGACAGATCCTTTAGTCAATGCTATTTTTGGTGGTCTCATGCTGGGAACTGGGATTGGATTTGCGCTTAGGAACAATGTATCCAGTGGTGGTACAGATATTGTTTCCATTATTATTCGCAAGAAGACGGGACGACAAGTTGGTTCCATTTCCTTGATTGTCAATATTATGATTATGTTGATAGCAGGAATGACCTTTGGTTGGCAATACGCGTTGTATTCAATGGTTGCACTGTTTATCACCAGTCGAATGACAGATGCGATTTTTGTGAAACAAAAACGGATGCAGGCCATGATTATTACCAGTCATCCTGATCGCGTGATTAAGATGATACACAAGAAGCTTCATCGAGGGGTAACCATTATCAATGGTGCCGAAGGGGCGTATAATCATGAGCAAAAGACAGTGCTGATTGCGATTATTACACGTGCAGAATTTAATGAATTTAAACATATTATGAAAAAAGCTGATAAATCTGCCTTCATTTCAGTAGCAGACAATGTAAATATCATCGGTCGCTTCGTGGAAAGCGACTAATTGACAAACACTACATATAGGAGTAAAATATTATTTATATCCTATATGTAGTGTTTTTTTAGTGAAAAGAGGAAATGTATGAAGAAAAAAATTTATTTAGTTTACATTAGCTTAAGTGGCAATACAGAAAGTTTTGTGAAACGCCTAAAGTCTTTTTTCCAATTTCAGACAGACTGGGAGATTGAATTGGTCCATGTCAAAGATTTGGTCAAACAAGATATTCCCTTCTATCCGCTAGATGCACCCTTTGTCGCCTTTTTACCAACCTACTTAGAAGGTGGAAATGGAGTGGACAACGGAGATGTGGAAATTCTGACCAATCCTCTCGGAGATTTTATCGCCTTGGGGACCAATGCAGAGCTCTGTTTGGGTGTCGTTGGCTCAGGCAACCGAAATTTTAACAACCAATATTGTCTGACTGCCAAGCAGTATTCTGAGCGATTTAATTTTCCTGTCATAGATACCTTTGAACTCCGTGGAATGCAAAATGATATAGAGCGAATCGGTCGAAAAATCATTGAATTGATGAAATGAAAACAGTCACAGATTACGGGACTGATTTTTTTGTCAAAAAAAAAAAACTCACCAGCGCGACCAGTGAGTTTTAAGGAGATTATGAAAAATATTTGGGATTGACTATAGTATACCCTAGGTGATGAGTTCTTTCATCAGTCTAAAGCCCTATTTATCTTCCAAAATGCAAATACTTTGTCCTGCAATGGTGATTTTTTGTTGATCATGTTCTTCAACTGGAGGATAGTTGTAGAGAACAGTCTTGTCTTGATCACGTTCAAAAGTAAAGTCACTATCCGCAAAATTAATGATAAACTGAATAGTTTTTTCTTCGCTAATGACCTGGTATCGGAGGACAAACTCAGTTATCCAGTAGAAATCACATGTTTGTTGAATACTTTCGTAGTTGTCTTGGCTTAGAATTGGATTGTTTTTACGGAAAGCAATTAATTCCTGAATGAATTCAATATGTTCCTTGTAATGAATAGCTCTTGTCCAATCTAAGCGGTTAATTGTATCAGAGACATTGTATGTATTTTCAATCTTATCTTTTGTACGGAAAAATTCTTGTCCGCAATGAATAAAGGCCATACCCTGAGAAATCAAAATCAGTTGAAGTCCAAAGCTAGCAGCACGTTTTTGTTGGTGAGGTGTCCAGTTTGGATTTTCAATATGGAAATAGTCAAATGCAGTAGCATTATCGTGGCATTCAATATAGTTGAGAGATTGTTGCGGTGTTAAGAAATGAGTGAGACGGCTACCTGTTAAAAGATGCTGAACCTTTTCATGTAATTGTTTCTCAATCAAACGGTTCGGATTGAGTAAGAGCTTCTTGAAAGTATCACGGTAGTCGTCATTGAAGAAACTGATATTTGGTAATTGTGCCGCATTGTATTGGTGAGCAAGTTTGTCATATTCTAGACCAGTAGCCATCTTCCAACCTTCACCATAGAGATAGACATTCGGATGCAGAGCAACTAATTCAGCTTGAATCTGGTTGATTGTTTCAATATCTAAAATACCCATTAAATCGAAACGGAACCCATCAAAGCCATAGATTTCTAGCCACTGACGAACTGACTGTTTGATGTAGTTTCGGACCATGCTTCGTTCGCTTGCAACATCATTGCCACAGAATGTTCCATCTGTACGCATACCATGCTCATCATAACGATAGAAATAACCAGGAACGATGAGTTCGAAGGCATACTTTTCCGCGTGATAGACGTGGTTGTATACAACATCCATGATAACGGAAATGTCTGCATCATGATAGGCTTGGATAGCTTCCTGTAACTCTAAAATGCGAGCATAAGGATCGTTCGGTTGACTAGAATAGGAACCTTCAGGCAGATTGTATTGCATAGGGTCGTAGCCCCAGTTGTAAACAGCTTGTGGTTTGTTTCCATCTACACTAGCAAAATCAAAGACAGGCAATAATTGGATATGGGTAACACCTAAATCCTTGACATAGTCCATTCCCAGCTTCATTCCATCCATGAAAGGAGATTCTGTTAGGCCGAGGTATTGACTGCGATGGTTAAAACCAGCCTCTTTTTGCCATGAGAAGTCACGGACGCTCATTTCGTAGATAACTGCTTGAGAAATTGGAAGCTGAGTATTTGCACGTCGAATGCGATGAAGTTTATCAGGATTAATCACGTAGCTATCGCCGGAATTTACCTGAGAAGATAAGGCATATGGATCATGAACGGAGATCCATTCTCCATTTACCTTGTGGAGATAGTGGTAACTTTTAGTTTCCAAATCTCCCTCTACTGTGACTTCCCAAACACCTTTTGATCCCCTAGTCATCGCATACGGATTACCCTCAAGAACGAGAAATACCTGTTTAGAAATAGGAGCCCACAGCTTGAATGTCGTCGCTTCTGAACGATAGTTTGCACCCAAATCGTTTCCGTTATAGGTGTAATTTTGTTCAAAAATAGCAGAGCGGACAATATGACCGTAACCCAATTCAATTTTATTGCGGTCTTGATCATAGACGGTATAGTCTTTATCCAATGTTAAAGCGTGCAAGCTAGTTAAATAGTAGATGATTTGATTATCTACTTCTAAACAAGAATGTATAAAGAGTTGAGATGTAGCAACATTTGATTCAAGTGAGAAAATCATATGTTCAGAGTCAAATCGTTTCTCCATGACCAAGCGAATGGTAGCTTCATCATCAAGAAATGCTTGGAATTGTCGTAAAGCCATGAGCCAAAAGGCTCCTTTCTAAGTTAAAGTTCAGTAATTATATGTGGAATGACACGACGGTAGCAAACTTGCTTACCTTGTTTGTTGTCACTGATGATTTGATGCAGCGTATTGAAAGCAACACGTCCCAACTTAATCGCATGAACATCTACGTAGGCATCAATATCTAGTTTTGGTTTGACAGAGTCAAAGGAAATGATTTGCAACTTAATATTTGCCTCGTTGAGGTATTTAACAACCCCTTCAGCCACGGAAGTATCGGTTGTGACGATTGCTTCCAAGTCTTGTTTGAGAAATTTTTTTGAGATTTTATAAGAACTATCTTCAAGCAAGAAACCAGACACGAATCTTACTTTGTTTTCATCCAGTGGAATATTGTGTGATTTCAATGCATTTTTGTAACCTAAGTACCGGTCCTGTGATACGACCAGCTCCTTGTTACCAGCAACAAACGCGATATTCTTGTAACCTTTATTGATAAAGTAGTTTGTTGCCTCAAAACCAGCCTGAATATTATCATTATCGACGAGAGAGATAAAAGGAGAGTCAGCTTTACCCAAAATTAAGAAGGGGAAATTATGCTGGATGGCAAGTTGCACTAAAGGATCATCAGGTTTAGAATACAAGAAAATTAATCCATCAACACGTTGCCCGTAGACCATCTGCGAAATAGCTTCTAAACGTTGCGCCTCATTCTTCCCAGTAGAAATCTGGATGGCGTAGTTGTGATCAGCAGCTACTTGAGAAATCCCCCGCAATACAGTTGGGAAAAAGGGGTTTTGATAGAAAACATCTGAATCATCAGGTAAAATTAGACCAATTACCTGGGTGTAGCTACTTACTAAACTACGTGCATTTAAGTTTGGATGATAGTTGAGCTCAGTCATCGCTTTGCGGACGAGGTCTTTTGTTTTTTGGCTAATAGCAGAGCTATTTTGAATAACACGCGTCACAGTAGAGGGAGACACCCCTGCTAATTTTGCGACGTCTTTGATTGTTGCACGCATAATAATCTCCTAGTTCTCATCTCTGAATTTTGTTTTGAAAAATACCCATAATAAGCATAGTACAAAAAGGATATTTTGTAGAGTCAAAATAGTAGTAATTGGCTGGCCAAACAAACCAATTAGACAGGCAATAATCGTCGGAAAACCTAAACAATTTAGAGAAAAATTGTAACATTCAGCGAAGGTTCTAAAATGGAAAAGGCGTGATTTTTTTGTTAAGTAAAGGAAGAAACTGGCACCTAATAGGATAAATAGTAGGTTGACTGCCAGAATAAATGAAGATACCAATGTCACACCGAGCCCAACAACTGCTTTATTGGCTTGATACCAGTTTTTTGAGATCACAGCACGAAGCTGCTCTTTGTTAGCAAAGTCATCTGTAGACATGCCGCCATAAGTGATTTCTGCTAATACATCTTGACCTTTTCGAATGATCAGGTTACTCTCTTTGAATTGGAATGAGAAGTCTTTACTAGTGCTAACAGTGTCTCCGAATGTAACTTGCTCCCATTGCTTGGTACCAGTGTAAACGAATTTTCCTCCAGTTAATTGACTATTCGCGTGAAGGTCGGTTACTACGTCATCAGATAAGGGTTGGTAAATTCCCTCAACAAAATTATCAAGTGGATAAGTCTCCAATGAAAAGGTTTGTAAGGTTGGAGGAATCACAAGGAGAGCAACTAAAAAGATTGTTGTAAATAGACGTTGCCAAAGGTTCATTCGTTTCCGATTGGCAAACATTTTTCTAGGTGTGGCAATGCTGGAAAAATATGAAAATGGATATGGTAGCATAAATTTGTCCTTTCATAGATATCATAGCCCACCCATAAAAAGGGAAAAGGGTGGGACAAGATTAACCCTTGTCGCCACCACTTGTAAGACCAGATACAAAGTTCTTTTGTAGGAAGAAGAATAGAATACTGATAGGTAGGGCAATGAGAATCGCACCTGCCGCAAAGTATGATATCTTAAGATTCTTAGCATCGCTAATGAAGGTTTGTAGACCAACGGCAACGGTATAGAATTCTTTTTCACGAAGCAAGAATTTTGATAAAATATAGTCCCCGAAAGGTCCCATGAAAGCCCAAAGCGCTTGTACCGCAATCATTGGACGAACCAAAGGCAAAACGATTTGCCAGAAACGTCTGAAGTGACCAGCACCATCTAGCTTAGCAGATTCGTCTAATGAAATTGGAACTGTATCAAAGTATCCTTTCATGAGCCAAGCATTCATTGGAATACCACCGCCAATATAAAGGAAGATAAGGAACCAGCTCTTGTTTAATGCATTTAGCATGAGGGCCATAACGAAGAAGGCGGTCAAGGCAGCCATTGTCGGTACCATTTGAATAATCAAGAAGAACACCAAACTTTGTTTACGAGCCATAAAGTTGTAACGGCTATATGCATAACCTGCAAGGACAACGATACTTGTTTGAACAATCATTGTAACGGTAGCAATAATCAGTGTATTCAAGTACCAAGTTCCATACAGCGTTTCATTAAACAAACCTAGGAAGTTATCAAACGTAAAATTAGTAGAACCATCCAATTTGAAGGCAACCACGTTACCAGATTTGAAGGCAGACATGATTGTAATCAAAAGCGGATAGATAATAATAATAGACAGTGCAATCAAATAGAGATAAGTTAAAATATGATTGAGTCTGCGTCTAAATTTTACAGATAGTTTCATCTTAAACATCCTCCATTTCAAATGCGTTTAGTTTCTTGAATGCAACCATTGAGATACTAATAACAATCAATGAGATAATCAAGGTAACGGCAGCGGCCATTGAGTATTGAGGTGATGTACCAGTTGTCAGTTTATAAATCCAAGAAATCAGGATATCTGTTGACCCTGCGCCACCACCGACACTACCAGGACCACCATTATTGAAGAGGTAAATGATAGAGAAGTTGTTGAAGTTGAATGTATATTGACTGATCAGAGTTGGTGCTGCAACAGCCAAGATCATTGGGAAAGTAATGTTGTTGAATTTTTGAATAGCATTAGCACCATCAATATAAGCAGCTTCGTACAAGTCATTTGGAATTGATTGTAGAATACCAAGTGTCAATACGTAGATATATGGGAAACCGAGCCATGCCTGCATCATAATCAAGGCGACTTTAGTCCAAAATGGATCAGTTTTCCAAGGGATTAAGAAATTATCAATAAATGGTAAAAATTTACTCAAGAAAGGTAATACTTGTGTATTAATGGCACCTACACTATCGTTAAACATGTTACTGAATGTCAAGATAGTTACGAAGGCTGGAACCGCCCATGGAAGCAAGAAGATAACACCAAAAATACGTTTTCCTTTGATAAATGGTTGGTTTGCAATGATAGCTGTCAAGATACCGATAACAATTTGGGCAGTTGAAGCACAAAGAGCCCAGATAATGGTCCAGCCAAGTACAGAACCAAATGCTGTACGGAAAGTACTCAATTTCCAAATATTTATAAAGTTACTAAGCCCAACCCAGTCTAGCAATGCACCAGGAGGTAAATGCTTAAAGTCATAGTTTGTAAAAGCGATAAACAGTGTTACTACAACAGGAAAGATGATAGCAAACGTCATCGCAATATAAGATGGAATAATCAACAAGTAAGGGAAGCCATTTTCATAGACTCCTTTAATCATATCTTGCAAAGAAGTAGTAACTGGATGACCAGCATTCCATCGCTTAGCAGTACTGTGAGCATCTTTTAGGTTCAGTGCATAAAACGCCAAATAAACAACTGTGATAATCAAATGGAAAGAACCACGAATCAACATGAAAAGAGAGTTATCTTGGCCACGTTGACTACCTAAAGTGACGAGATTTCCGAGTTCACCAGCAGCAATTGTAATGAAGTAGATTAGAAAAGCAACCGACACCCCTAGAAAAATATATCCCTTTGCTTTTTGTTTATTATAGATTTGCCCAAGACCTGGAATCAGGGACAAAAGGAGGGCCTTGCCTGGATTTTGTTTCATAGTCATAGTCTCCTTTGAGAATAGGAGTTAGTATATTATCCTAATTTTTATTACTAACACCCTTGAGTAAATTTAAGTAATAAAGTAGACTGGGAAGAATTCCCAGTCCAACTTTAAACTTGACTAGTTGCTGTGTTTTTGAGCAATCTCATCTGCAATAGCTTTTACAGCATCTGTTGCAGCAGTTTTAGCGTCTTTAGCACCACTTGCTGCTTCGAAGAGCATGTTACCAGCTGGTGTCCAAACTGAACCCATTTCAGAGATGTTTGGCATTGGTTGAGCTGAAGCGAATTGGTTGATAACAGCAGTTGTCAACTCATCGTTTTTGCTTACTGCGTATTCACGAGCTTCAGTGTTAGCAGGAATTTCGTTTGTAGCATCGTAAAGTGCTTCTTGTTGATCTGTAGAAGTCAAGTAGTCAACAAATTTTTGAGCCAATTCTGGGTTTTTAGAACCTGTAGGAACAACCCAAGCTTTACCACCACCAAATGCTGCGTAGTTTTCGCCATTTGGAAGAGTTGGGATAGTAGCTACACCGTAGTTCACACCAGCTTCTTTATATGAAGCTGCTTTCCAAGGACCTTCGATGACTGCAACAGCTTTACCTTCAGTGAATTGAGTGTTGATCAAGTTGTTAGCAGCTGTGCTATCTTGAAGACCTTGAGGCCATTTTTCATACCAAGTTTTAGCGTATTCAATCGCTTTAACAGCACCATCGTTTGCAAGACCGATGTCTTCTGGGTTAGTACCGTTATCACCGAATACGTAACCACCGTAACCTGCTAAAAGACCGTAAGTGTAGTAGAAGTTTGTCCAGTCAGCAAGGAAGGCAGTTGTTTTACCAGTTTCACCTTCAAAAGCATATTTGCTATCTTTAGCCAGTTCTTCTAATTCAGCAAATGTTTTAGGTGCCGCTGAAACTAAATCTTTGTTGTAGTAAAGAACAAGTGTTTCGATAACTGCAGGTGAACCATAAACTTTACCGTCGTTTGTTACCAGAGCAGTTGTTGTATCATCAGTTTTGCTGCTGTCAGCAAGTTTCAATTCTGATAATTGACCTTCAGAACCAAGGCTACCTACGCGGTCGTATGGTGCCATCATAACGTCTGGAGCTGAACCTGATTGGTTATCCAATGACAAGTTATCCAAACCAGTCAATGCATCACCAGTTTTAACTGTAACAGTTACATCGTTTTCTTTTTCAAAAGCAGCTTTGACATCATTGATGTAAGTTTCATAACCTTGGTCAATGTAGATTGTCAACTCTTTGCTTTCGCTAGCAGCGCTAGATGAAGATGTTGATGAATTTGAGTTTGAGCAAGCAGCCAAAACAGCAGTTGATGCAGCTAGAAGAGCAACGCTCTTGAGAAGTGTGTGTTTCATATTTTTCCTCCAAGAAAATAGTGATGATACGCCTGCTAGGTGCAAACGTTTTCCTAATGTGTCTATATTATACACCAATGCGCACATGTTTGCAAGCGTTTTTAAAAAAATTTTTTAAAAAATTTTTTTGTGCAATTTTGGGCAACTAGTTTTTCAAACACATAATGGACGAAAGTGAAATATTTCTCCAACTTTTAAAGAATTAAATGAATATTGCTTGATTTGTTTAGACCTTAAGTATATAATATGACGAGAAAACGTTTGCACTATCTGTTATAGTGCAAGAATAGGGGATATAAATGAAACAACGCCAAAGTGGTGTGCTCATGCACATCTCATCATTACCGGGAAAATATGGAATTGGTTCAATGGGGCAAGCAGCTTATGATTTTGTTGATTTTTTAGTTCGCACAAAGCAACGCTATTGGCAAATTTTACCGTTGGGAACGACTAGTTATGGAGATTCTCCATATCAGTCATTTTCGGCATTTGCTGGTAATACGCATTTTATTGATTTCGATATATTAGTCGAAAAAGGTTGGTTACAATCAGAAAATTTACAAGATATTGATTTTGGTCAGAATCCTGTAGAAGTAGATTACGCAGCAATTTTTCAAGCTCGTCGGCCATTATTAGAAAAAGTAGTTGCGAATATCAAAGCGCAAGGATTGCCAGCTGAGTACGGAATTTTCTTGACGGAAAATGATTTTTGGATCCATACATTTGCTGAATATATGGCCATTAAAGAGCACTTCGATCTCAAACCCTGGACTGATTGGGAAGACCAAGGGGTTCGTTTGCGTCATCACGACACTTTGGAACACTATCGTCACTTGTTGGCAGATCGAATTGATTATCACCGCATTACACAATATTTATTCTTTTCACAATGGGAGGCTTTAAAGGCTTACGCCAATGCCAAAGGTATTGAGTTTGTTGGGGATATGCCGATTTATATCGCGGCTGATTCTGCTGATATGTGGGCCAACCCTCATTTCTTTAAGATAGATGACGAGGGCAAGCCTAGTGTTGTTGCTGGATGTCCACCGGATGCCTTTTCGGAAATCGGTCAGTTATGGGGTAATCCAATTTATGATTGGGAAGCGATGAAACAAGATGGCTTCACTTGGTGGGTTGCACGTTTACGAGAATCCTTCAAGATATACGATATGGTACGTATCGACCACTTTATCGGCTTTGCCTCTTTCTGGGAAATTCCAGCAGGTGAAGAAACTGCTGTAAACGGTTACCGTGTCGAAGCACCAGGTTTTGAATTATTTGATACGATCAAACGTGAACTTGGTGATTTAAATATTATTGCTGAGGATTTGGGCTCCGTGACGGACAAGGTCATCCAATTGCGTGATACGACAGGTTTTCCTGGTATGAAAGTTTTGCAGTTTGCCTTTGACCCTGAGGGCGACAGCATTGAAATGCCACATAATCATCCGAATAATGTGGTGGCATATACAGGTACGCATGATAATGATACGATTCTTGGCTGGTATGAAAATGAAACGACTCCTGCTTCACGTGCATTCTTAGATAAGTATAGCAATCGACGTGATGATGAAACGGTCCATCACGCCCTCTTCCGCCTTCTCTTTGGATCCCCAGCCTTCATGGCTGTTGTAACCATGCAAGACCTACTTGGCTTAGACGGTTCTGCACGCATGAACTTGCCAAATACACTTGGTGGCAACTGGACATGGAGAATGAAGGCAGATCAATTGACACCAGAGATTGAAGCGGAATTGCTAGACCTTACAGAAACCTATCGTCGTGTTAATGTGCATTTGGTTAATGAAAAATCAGAATAAAATGAACTCCTCTAAGTAACTGACTTAGAGGAGTCTTTGTTATCTCTGTTTACGGACATAGAGCCAGTAACGAATCCAGTAGTAGATGGTGTAGAGTAGGCAGGCTACGATAGTCCAAATGAAAAATGTATTCAGCACTTTAGCAAGACTTGGCAATAACCAGTTAATCAGTAGCGTAACTACAAAAATAATCACTCCGATATAGGTGGGTAATTTCTTCATGATTTTTCCTCCTTTGAATTTAGTATAACAAAATTATATTTGTAGTGAAATGAAATATATGATTGACAAAACAAAGATATAAGGGTAAAATAATATAAGGAGGTTCATATGAAAAAACCAATTCATTTATATATTCTTGTTACTCTATCAGTTATCCAAAGTTTGTTAAGAGGATACTCAGCTTTTTTTGCAAAATATGATGAAGAATCGGCACGGCAAATGTTTCAAAATTTGAACGTCACAGGACTAGATGAGACAATTTTTGATTACTTGAAAGAGTCATTTCTTTTCCAAACCAATATCATCAATAAGGGGTTAGTAGTTGTTCTTCTGTTCGCTGTTATTGCAACGATTGTGTTACTGTTTCTGAAACGAAATGAACAAGCTTCTTATACTTACTTGGGCTATCTTTTTGGAACTCTGGTGTTTTCAACCTATGCATTTATTGGTTCGAAAGGGGTGGCACAGGTTTATACCGATGCAGTAATGCGTCAAGGGGTAGAATCTCAAGCTATGCTTGGATATATTTTTCAAGTAGTGCTGTTTGCTATCTATTTTGGGATAACAATTTTCTTCCATTTGCGTAAACCAAAAGAAAAACCAAGCACAGCCGTTAATTCAACAGATATATAATTCAAAAAAGCGCAGTCGAAAGATTGCGCTTTTGAGTTAAGAAATAGCTATGTAGCGTCGTATGCCTGAATAACTAATATAGCTAATCCACAGCCGACCATCAGCAGATATAAGCTTGTCGTAGTGCACCGTGGCGCCGGCATCGTAGTAGGTGATTTCAGGACTGGACAATTTCGGGGCATTTCGAATGCTGGAGCGTATTTTTACTCTATAGGTACCCGATGATGGGAGTTGGGGTAAGGAACTTGTTTGGTGGGATTGGCTCAAGGAATAAACTGGGATATAGCGCCGAACCCCTGAATAGCTGATATAACTAATCCAAAATTGCCCTTCAGCTTCTATAACCTTATCATAATATACCTTCTCACCTTTCTCATAGTATCCAACGGTCGTACTAGCCTGGGTAGCTTGAGATTTTATAGGAAGACGACTGGAAAATGTATAGACTCCAGTGGATGGAAGTTTTGGCAAGGCAGAAGAAGACAAATCCTTAAAGTGGATGTAGCCACTGACGGAGTTTCTATTAATGGTTCTGCGATTGTATTTGTACTGATAACCGTAGTTATACTCTTCTATTTCTACAGTGTCTCCATATACTGCCGACACCCAAGCAACATGCATGGGCGATTCCCACCAAGCTATAGCTCCTACAGCAGGTATCATATCCACCTGATATCCCTCTTGTCTAGCGCGATGACCCCAGACATTGGCGTCACCATAGGCAGGTGGTAGTGTAAATCCGTTGACCGTACTGAGTCGAAAGGCAGAGAAAGAAGTGCACTGTCTGGTATAGAGTCTCCAAGGGTCTACGGCATTGATGGCAGTATAGGGATAATTATCCCCAAGAGTAGTGGCGGAAGCAAAAAACGCCGAATGTATATGGAAATAGATGATACAGGCCGTTATCGCAAGTTGATAAATGGTCCTTTTCTTTTTAAAAAGATTGTTCATGAATCCTCCTTCTAATAGATGTTGAGGTACTAATGATCCCTCTTGTAGTCATTTAGTTTATCTTTGATTACTTCGTTAACTCGCTTTCCCGTACTTTAGTACAGCCTGCAGTTCGTTGCCTTGTACTAAAAGCAAACTAAACGACTATATCTATTTATTCGTAACGCCGAGAGCATTTACTTATAGAAATCAAGTTAAACTCCAACCAATAATTCGGCCAGAAGCTGGTATCGGAGGGGTAGAAAAAAGCCTCGGCTGGTGGCCCAAGGCTTTGATTACATTTTTTCTGGAGCTTTTACACCGAGGAGGCGAAGCGCTTCTTTAAGAACTACACCAGTTGCATAGGCCAGTGCTAGACGGCTATCACGCTCTGGGCTTTCATCCAAGATACGAGTATGTGCGTAATACTTATTGAAGGCTTGGGCTAGATTAATAGCATATTTAGCAATGAGAGATGGGTCAAATTTATCACCAGCACGTTCTACAACAGTTGAGAAGTTTTGGATATGTTTGATAATTTCCCAGCTTTCTGCGTCAGCTAGTTTGTAGTTGTTTTCTGTGCTTGGAACAAAGTTTGCTTTGCGCAAGATAGACTGGATACGGGCGTAAGCGTATTGTACATAAGGACCTGTCTCACCTTCAAAGGAAACCATAGCCTCTAAATCGAAGTCGTAGCCGTTGTCACGGTCGGTTTTTAGATCGAAGAACTTAACAGCACCGACACCGACTGCATGAGCCACCTCTTCCTTGTTCTCAAGATTAGGATTTTTGGCTTCAATTTGTGAAAGGGCGCGTAAAATCGCTTCGTCAAGTGTGGGTTCGAGCAGGATGATGTTTCCTTTACGAGTAGAGAGCTTTTTCTTGTCCTTGGTAACAAGACCGAAGGTGATATGGGTCATATCGTCGCTCCAGTCAAATCCCATTTCCTTTAGAACAGCTTTCAACTGTTTGAAATGGTTGATTTGCTCTTGACCAACGACATAGATGCTTTTCACGAAGTCATAGGTGCGCTTGCGGTACATTGCTGTTGCCATATCGCGCGTAATGTAGAGGGTTGCACCGTCTGTTTTTCTGATAAGAGCAGGTGGAAGGTTGTATCTTTCAAGGTCAACAATTAGAGCACCTTTAGATTCTTGAAGAAGACCTTTTTCTTCTAAGATTTGGATACCCTCGTCCATCTTATCGTTATAGAAAGCTTCACCATTGAAGCTGTCGAAGTGGACGTCTAGTTTTTCATAGATACGATTAAATTCGACCAAACTTTCATCACGGAACCATTGCCACAATTCCAAGGCTTCTTGGTCGCCATCTTCCAATTTTTTGAACCATTGGCGTGCTTCTTCATCCAACTCAGGTTTTTCTTCAGCTTCTGCATTGATGCGCACATAGAGTTTGAGGAGTTCTGAAATTGGGTCTGCTTCTACAGCAGTCTTGTCCCCCCACAGTTTGTAGGCAACAATCAGCATACCAAATTGTTTTCCCCAGTCACCCAAGTGGTTGATACGGATTGGGTTAAAGCCTAGTTTTCCATGAATATTGGCAAGAGCATCACCGATAACCGTTGAACGTAAGTGACCAACTGAGAATGGTTTGGCAATGTTTGGACTTGACATATCGATGGTAACATTGCGACCTTGACCGATATTGAGCTGACCATACTGGTCTTTCTCGGCAATCACATCTGTCAAGACTTGGTGGGAAATAGCATCCTTATCCAAGAAGAAGTTGACATAAGGACCAGTTGCAACAACTTTCTCAAAGCCAGTTGTATCAAGCTTTTCCACGATATCCGTTGCAATAGCCTGTGGCGCTTTTCGCTCAACTTTTGCAAGTGAGAAGGCAGGAAAAGCGATGTCTCCCATTTCTGATGATTTTGGTTTTTCTAGTAATGAATAAATCGTCTCAATGTCCAATTGAGGAAGGACAGCAGACAGTGTATCTGCTACCATTTGTTTATGATTCATAAAAATTCCTCCAAGAGTTATTGATTCTATTTTATCATAATTCTAGGTCAATAGTTTGGAAAAATGTTATAATATTTCTATAAATATACATTTTGAGGTACAAGTATGAATAAAGTAGAAAGGCACGAATTGATTAAGTCAATGATTCGGCAGGGGAAAGTTGGTCGACAAATTGATATTCAATTATGGCTAGAAGACCAAGGAATAACGGTAACCCAGACAACCCTGTCACGTGATTTGAGGGAATTGGGGGTTATCAAAGTTCATGAATCTGGAGAGTCCTTTTATGCACTAGGAGAGGATGACAGTCAAGGTCATTTTTGTCAATTATTAGCCCAGTATACGCGAAGTGTGAACCGAGCAAGTTTTATTTTAGTTTTACATTCTGAGCTCGGTGAAGCAGCTTTGATGGCTAATATTATAGATGAGGAGAAGCCAGAGACCATTTTGGGTACCGTGGCTGGAGCGGATACCTTGTTGGTCATCTGTAAAGATGATATTTCTGCTCAGCACGTTGAGGAAGAAATAAAAAGTTTCTTATAAATAGTTAGAATGAGAGAATATTAATGGCAACAGAAAAAATTTCTCCAGGAATGCAACAGTATCTGGATATAAAAGCACAATATCCAGATGCTTTTTTGCTTTTCCGTATGGGAGACTTTTATGAGCTATTTTATGAAGATGCAGTAGAAGCGGCACAGATTTTGGAATTGTCCTTGACCAGTCGTAATAAGAATGCGGAGAATCCGATTCCTATGGCGGGGGTACCGTATCACGCGGCACAACAGTATATCGACACACTTGTTGAATTAGGGCATAAGGTTGCTATTGCTGAGCAGATGGAGGATCCCAAGCAAGCAGTTGGGGTTGTCAAGCGGGAAGTAGTGCAGGTCATCACACCTGGAACGGTGACGGATTCCTCGAAAATGGGAGCTGACAGTAACTATTTGGTTGCGATTGACCGTCAGGGAGTGCAGTTTGCACTTTCTTATATGGATGTGTCGACAGGTCAGTTTTATGTGACAAGTTTGGATGATTTTACAAGTCTTTGCGGTGAAATCCGCAATTTACGGGCACGTGAATTGGTCATCGGTTATGCTCTGTCAGAGGAAGAAGAGCAAGTTTTCTCTAATCAGATGAATTTACTCTTATCTTTTGAGGATGGGGTGACAGAGGATGTCCAATTGATTGATAATTCCTTGACAGACTTGGAAAAGGCTGCGGCGGGTAAACTCCTCAGCTACCTACATCGGACTCAGATGCG
This sequence comes from Streptococcus suis, assembly GCA_022354845.1. NCBI lineage: Bacteria > Bacillati > Bacillota > Bacilli > Lactobacillales > Streptococcaceae > Streptococcus > Streptococcus suis. Next base: position 1,964,175 of record CP031970.1, on the reverse strand, counting down.
AGATCTGAGCCACTTGCAAAAGGTGGTCCATTATGAAATCAAGGACTATCTGCAAATGGACTATGCAACCAAGTCTAGTCTGGACCTGCTTGAAAACGGTCGGACAGGTAAGAAGCATGGTAGTTTGTATTGGTTGCTAGACGAAACTAAGACAGCCATGGGTATGCGACTATTGCGGACATGGATTGATCGTCCCTTGATTGACCTTAAGCGGATTGAGAATCGTCAGGCTGTCGTTCAGGTTTTTCTGGATTACTTCTTTGAACGGAGTGATTTGGTCGAGGCTTTAAAAGGTGTCTATGACATCGAACGTTTGGCCAGCCGGGTGTCTTTTGGAAAAACCATGCCCAAGGATCTCTTGCAGCTGTCCCAGACTTTGGGAAATATCCCAGCAATCAAGAATATCTTGCAACAAATCAATGAGTCTGCTCTAGGCAATCTGGTAGCTGGATTGGACCCAATTCCAGAAATGTATGCTCTCATCAGCTCTGCTATTGACCCAGAAACTCAAGGGACCATCACAGATGGAAACATCATCCGTACGGGATTTGACGAAACGCTGGATCAGTACCGCCTGGTCATGCGTGAGGGAGCGGGTTGGATTGCGGAGATTGAGGCCAAGGAGCGTGAAGCGTCTGGTATCAACAATCTCAAGATTGATTACAACAAAAAAGACGGCTACTATTTCCATGTGACCAATTCCAATCTGGGCAATGTGCCGGACCATTTTTTCCGTAAGGCGACCTTGAAAAACTCGGAGCGCTATGGAACGGAAGAGTTGGCTAAGATTGAAGGGCAGATGTTGGAGGCGCGTGATAAGTCTGCTAATTTGGAGTACGAGATTTTCCTGCGGATTCGCCAAGAGGTTGAGAAGTATATCGGTCGCTTGCAGAAGTTGGCTCGGACCATTGCAACCATCGATGTTTTGCAGGCTTTTGCAGTTGTGGCGGAGCAGCAACATTTGGTTTGTCCACGCTTTACAGATCAAAGAGAACTGACCATTGACCATGGTCGGCATGCGGTGGTGGAGAAGGTCATGGGCAAGCAGACCTACATTCCCAACTCTATTCACTTGAATGTTGATACACATATGCAACTGATTACTGGTCCAAACATGAGTGGTAAGTCTACTTATATGCGACAGTTGGCAGTTATTGTCATCATGGCGCAGATGGGTTCCTATGTGCCTGCGGATCAGGCTGAATTGCCGATTTTCGATGCTATTTTTACCCGTATTGGGGCGGCAGACGACTTGGTCAGCGGGCAGTCGACCTTCATGGTGGAAATGATGGAGGCCAACAAGGCCGTGCGTTTGGCGACAGATCGTTCGCTCATCCTCTTTGATGAGTTGGGGCGGGGAACGGCCACCTATGACGGTATGGCCCTGGCCCAGTCTATCATCGAGTACATCCACGACAAGATTGGAGCCAAGACTCTCTTTGCTACCCACTACCATGAGTTGACAGACCTTAGCCAGACCTTGGAACACCTAGAGAATGTCCATGTATCGACCTTGGAGAAGGACGGCCAAGTCACCTTCCTCCACAAGATTGCACAAGGACCAGCTGACAAGTCCTACGGGATTCATGTCGCTAAGATTGCGGGAATGCCAGAGGAGTTATTAGAGCGGGCAGACAGGATTTTGCAGACGCTTGAAAATCAAGCTCCTACTGCACCAGCTAACCCAGCTGCGTCAGTAGTGGAAGAACCGTCTGGTCAAATCGACCTCTTCGCAGACACGCCTTCTCATCCAGTCCTCGATGAACTGGCAAAACTAGACATCTACAATATGACTCCAATGGAAGTCATGATGAGGGTGGCAGAATTCAAGAAGAAACTATAAGACAATGAAAGTCAGGACAGTTGTTCTGGCTTTTTTGCCGTTTAGCTTAAGTAATCAACCATATAGCCAAAAGCCCTTGAAACCAGTAAAGAAATGGTGTTTAATAGGGACAGAAAGGAGAGAATATGAAAGTGAAACTAGATATTTCTTCAGAAATTTTAGAAGATATGGTGATAATTGAAGCCCAGTCTATGTCTGAGCAAATTACTCACTTGGTGACCTATATTCAGAATTTGGACAAGAGAACTACCAGTCTGACTGTAAAGAAAGGAGAGCAGATTTACCTTGTAGATTACGCTAGTATTGTAAGGTTATATCTGCAAGACAAAATCTTACAGGTGGAAACTGAGGAGGATTCCTTTACTTCCAATCTACGCTTGTATCAGGTCAAAGATATGCTTCCTGTACACTTTTTGCAAATTTCTCAGTCGGAAATCATTCAAATTAGGCAACTGGACCACCTCAAACTGACTCCAAACGGTATGGTCAAACTATTCATGAAAAATGGCTCTATCACCTATTCATCCCGTCGTTATTTAAAAACTATCAAAGAAAGGTTAGGACTATGAAAAAATATATTTTATCCGCCAGTTTAGGCGTTTCAATTGGGACTATCATTTCCATCATCACTTCCAGTATTTTTGGACAGGGAACGTATCTTCCGCTCAATCCACTCTCAACCATGGGGGCTTACTATTTAGCTCATTTTACTCAAACAACGGTCATGCTGATTTGTGTAGTCGTTTGGGCAAGTATTGGCCTTTTATTTCAGCTAGCAGATAAGATTTACCAGCAGGACTGGAGCCTCTTGCATATGACAACAACTCATTTTTCTATAACAGCTTTAGGCCTCACACCACTGGGTATTTTAGCTGGTTGGTTTCCACTCAATCTTGGCTCTTTGCTTTTCTTCTGGCTAATCTTTGTCTTGGTCTACGCTTTGCTATTTTTTCTAAATTATCGAAAAATGGAGCGGTATATCAAGGACATTAATAGTGGTTTATAGTATAATAAACACTATCTTTTAATTGGGGTGTGTTATGAAAATTTTCTTGACAATTCTTTACAGTCTTGGGGTAGCCTGGAATGTCCTCTATATTGCTGTTAATGTCAATAGACTTTCGGTGTTTCAGTTGATTTGGCCAACCGTGATATTAATCGCATGCGCCATCAATCTCTATTTTTTATGGAATAAAAAACAAGAGTCAGAGTAGGCTCTTTTTTTGATCCATAAATATTTTATATAGCTGGCTATAAATAATTTAAAATATACAAAAAAGAGAGGGCATGATAAGATAGTGTCTATACATTACGAAAGGAGGGTGGGATGGGGAAACCGATTATTGGTATCACCAGTAATGAAAAGCCTGTCGCAGAGGGGATTCCGATTATGAATTTATCGGTGTCTCGTAACTTTGCAGATGGAATCAAGCGAGGGGAGGGCCTTCCTTTTTATATCCCCTTGTCTGGTGAAACGGATGTTGTCGACTATGTGTCGGCGATTGATAAGTTATTACTGACGGGTGGTCAACATGTATTACCTCAGTTTTACGGTCAAGAAAAACTCATCGAAAGCGATGACTATTTCAAGTAACGTGACGAATTTGAACTGAAATTGATCCACGAAGCCTTGAGACAGGAAAAACCGATTTTGGGGATTTGCAGGGGGATGCAGCTTTTCAATGTTGCACGTGGAGGAACTCTCAAACAAGCGGTAGAGCGGCATCGGTCCCTGCCTTTTGATCTGATTCACCAGGTAGAATGTAAAGAGGCGACGCCTCTGGCTAGTATTTTTGGTCAGAGAGTAGCTGTCAATTCTATTCACAGCCAGGCGATAGAGAATCTGGGTCAGGGGCTAGAAGCGCTTGCGCATTCTGTAGATGATGGTATTATTGAGGCTGTCCAATCAATGGATGAGACACGTTTTCTGGGTGTCCAGTGGCATCCGGAACTTCTGATTGATCAAAGTGGCGGTAATCAGAAGCTATTTGATTATTTTGTGCAGACCTTGTAGGTCTGACTTGCTTATACAAAAGGAGAATTACTATGAAATTAAGAACTATTCTATCACTGGCTGGTATTACAGCTCTTGCGACAGTTGCTTTGGCAGCTTGCTCGTCTACCTCAAGCTCATCAAACACTAGCTCTTCAGAAGCGGATAAAAAAGAAACCATCGTAATGGGAACTGTTGGGACTACTAAACCTTTTTCTTATCGAGATGAGAATGGAGAGTTGACAGGGTTTGATATTGAATTGGCTCGAGCTATCTTTGATGGTTCTGACCAGTATGAATTGACCTTTGAAACAACAGATGGTAGCGGTCAATTCCCTGGCTTGGATTCAGGACGCTTTGATTTGTTAGGGAATAATACTTCCTATACAAAAGAGCGTGGTGAAAAATACCTCTATTCTTATCCAACGGCCTCTACACCGTCTGTTTTAGCTGTGCCAAAAGATACGGATATTCAGTCTTATGATGATATTGGTGGTCATTCTACACAGGTAGTTACAGGGACAACAACAGCTGCTCAGCTAGAGGAATACAATACTCAGCATACGGATAAGCCAGTCGAAATCAACTATACTGGTGAAAATATCACACAGATTTTGACCAATATAAATGATGGCAAGTATGATTTTAAAATTTTTGATGCCCCTACGGTTAACGCTATTATTGCGGATCAAAATTTGACAAATCTTAAAACAATTGAGCTTGAAGCAGCAGAAAAACCGTTTATTTACTATGTATTTTCTTCAGACAATACGGCTCTACAAAGCTTTGTCAACGACCGCATCAAGGCTTTGAACGAAGATGGGACCATTGCGAAATTGACAGAGCAATTCTTCGGAAAAGACTATGCTCCAACGGCGGAGGAACTAGATGTTCCTAATGAATAGGAGTCAATAGTATTGTGACAGGAGGGAGCAGTCCAAGTGGGCTGTTTCTTTTTCATTGTCTTTTTATAATCATTAAGATTACTTATCACAGCCATAAAATATATATAAGGTTGATGTGGATGGTTACATGATAAAATAGAGTATATAGCAGAAAATCTGTCATTTTTAAATGTTTGGAGAAGAGTATGATTGGTGTATTAGGAATAACAGGACCGGCATGGTATCAAGGTTTTTTAGATTGGTTACCGGATGGTAAGCTATTTAGCATTAGGGCTGTTTTTGATGCACTGCCATCCATTATTGAACGTTTACCGATTACGATTGGCTTGACGCTCGCAGGTGCTTTTTTTGGTTTGATATTGGGCTTGGTTTTTGCGATTGTAAAGATTAATCGTGTGCGATTCTTATATCCCGTTCAGGCAGTTTTTGTTAGTTTTTTGCGAGGCACTCCTATCTTGGTGCAGCTGATGTTGACCTACTATGGAATTCCATTGGTTCTTAGAGGGCTTAATCAGGAATATGGTCTTAATTGGAATATCAATGCTATTCCTGCAGCTGTCTTTGCGATTACAGCCTTTGCATTTAATGAGGCTGCCTATATGAGTGAGTCTATTCGTGCTGCGATTCAGGCTGTTAGTCCAGGGGAGATTGAGGCAGCTCGTTCCTTAGGTATGACTTCTGGCCAGGTTTATCGTCGGATCATCATTCCTAATGCGGCTGTGATTGCAACTCCGTCGTTGATTAACACCTTGATTGGTCTGACTAAAGGAACTTCTCTAGCCTTCAGTGCGGGTATCGTTGAGGTGTATGCACAGGCACAGATTCAAGGCGGGGCAGACTATCGTTACTTTGAGCGGTACATTTCTGTCTCTTTGGTCTACTGGGCGCTCTCTGTTCTGATTGAGTCTTTCGGCCGTTTCCTTGAAAATAAAATGGCTATTGAGGCCCCTGAATCAGTAGATATTTCTGGAGTTGGAGGTGATCGCTAATGATTAAAATTCGCAATTTAGTCAAGGAATTTTCAGGACAAAAAGTACTAGATGGAATCGATATGGACATTGAAAAAGGGCAGGTTATTGCCCTTGTTGGACCATCTGGAGCAGGGAAATCAACAATTTTACGTAGTCTGAACTATCTGGAGCAGGCAGATGCGGGGAGTATCGAAATTGATGGTTTTACAGTTGATTTTACCAATATTTCAAAAGAGGAGATATTGACCTTACGCCGCAAACTGGCTATGGTTTTTCAGCAGTTTAATCTGTTTGAACGAAAGACAGCTCTTGATAATGTCAAGGAAGGGCTTAAAATTGTCAAGCGGATGGATGATGCATCTGCAACCGCCCTTGCCAAAGAAGAATTGAGAAAGGTCGGTCTGTCAGAACGTGAGAACCATTATCCAAGACATCTGTCAGGTGGTCAAAAGCAACGTGTGGCTCTTGCACGCGCTCTTGCCATGCAACCAGACATTTTGCTACTAGATGAGCCGACTTCGGCGCTTGATCCAGAGTTGGTTGGAGAAGTAGAACGTTCCATTGCCGATGCGGCTAAGACAGGACAAACGATGATTTTAGTTAGTCATGACATGAATTTCATTTATCAAGTGGCGGATAAGGTATTATTTCTAGAAAACGGCCGTATTCTGGAGCAGGGGACACCTGAGGAGCTTTTTCATCATCCTAAAGAAGAACGAACTAGAGAATTTTTTGCCTCTTATTCAAATCCTCAATTTTAAAGAGGCGTGTGGTGACCCGCCCTACCTATTTTCAATACATAGAGCCAGCCCAGCCCTGTTAGAGGGCTGTTTTTTAGGCTTTCTGATAGAGAAGTTAGACCTTTGCCTCAATCTGTTTTCCTGTTTCAATCTAGTAATTCATCCTTGTCAAATGGTGAAATTGGACACAGTTGTTTTCCAATTGATAGAATTTGTGAGTTCTATATATAGTGCATGGATAGGTTGTTTAATATTTTTTTACACAAGATATTGATTTTTGTTTTGTGAAGTGCTACACTATAAGGAGTGAAATATTTGGAGGTTTGTCAGATGAAAGTACAAGAAAATGTCTTGCCAAGCATAGAGTTGTTGGTATTAAAGCGTGATGGACGGAAAGTATCCTTTGAACAGGATAAGATTTTTTCGGCTCTTCGGCGGGCAAACCAAGAATTAGAACATCCTGTTTCAGAAGCAGGTTTGAAAATAGTATTAGAAGCTGTTTTGGCTGAAATTGGTCGCCGATATGAGAAAGATGTTCAAATTTACGAAATTCAAACGGTTGTTGAGCAAGAATTGTTAAAAGCTCATTTGTATGATTTGGCGGAGCTTTATATTCAATACCGAACACGTCGTGATTTTCGCCGTCATCAGGCTACCGATATCAATTTTGAGATCCATAAATTATTGAGCAAGGATCAAACCGTTGTTAATGAAAATGCTAATAAAGACGCGGATGTGTTCAATACCCAACGTGACTTGACAGCAGGAATTGTCGGCAAGTCAATCGGTCTCAAATTATTGCCAGCTCACGTGGCCAACGCCCATCAAAAAGGCGACATCCACTACCACGACTTGGATTACAGCCCTTATACACCTATGACTAACTGTTGTTTGATTGATTTCAAAGGTATGTTGGCACAAGGCTTCAAGATAGGAAATGCGGATGTAGAAAGTCCGAAGTCTATCCAAACAGCTACGGCTCAGATTTCACAAATCATTGCCAATGTGGCTTCTAGTCAATATGGTGGTTGCTCAGCTGACCGTATCGATGAAGTTTTGGCGCCTTATGCGGAACTCAATTACCAAAAGCATTTGAAAGACGCCAAGGATTGGGTGTTACCAGACAAGCAAGAAGAATATGCGCGTGCTAAAACGCAAAAAGACATCTATGACGCTATGCAGTCTTTGGAGTATGAAATCAACACTCTTTTTACTTCCAATGGACAAACACCCTTTACCTCACTCGGTTTTGGGTTAGGGACATCATGGTTTGAGAGAGAAATTCAAAAAGCGATTTTGAACATTCGTATCAAGGGTCTGGGGCGCGAAGGGCGGACAGCTATCTTTCCTAAGTTGATTTTCACCGTTAAGCGTGGATTGAACTTGGAGCCAGATTCTCCAAACTATGACATCAAGCAATTGGCGATTGAATGTGCGACCAAGCGTATGTATCCAGATATGCTTTCTTATGACAAGATTGTTGAGTTGACAGGTTCCTTCAAGGTGCCAATGGGCTGCCGCTCTTTCCTTCAAGGTTGGAAGGATGAAAATGGGCAGGATGTGACATCTGGTCGTATGAACCTCGGTGTCGTAACCGTCAACTTGCCACGAATTGCCATGGAGTCTGCAGGAGATAAGGATAAGTTCTGGGAAATCTTTGCAGAACGCATGGCCATTGCTAAGGATGCTCTGGTCTATCGTGTGGAACGAGTGAAAGAGGCAACCCCGGCCAATGCTCCAATTCTCTATCAATATGGGGCATTCGGCAAACGCTTGGCTAAGACAGATGCAGTAGATGAAGTCTTTAAAAATCGTCGAGCAACCGTATCTTTGGGGTACATTGGTTTGTATGAAGTCGCAACAGTATTTTACGGTGGCGAATGGGAGACCAACCCAGAGGCAAAAGATTTCACGGTGGATATTATCAAGAAAATGAAAGCCTTGGGTGAAGATTGGTCGGATGAATATGGTTATCATTTCTCAGTTTATTCGACACCATCTGAAAGCCTGACAGACCGCTTCTGCCGTATGGATACAGAGAAATTTGGCATCGTTAAGAACATTACGGATAAAGAGTATTACACTAATAGTTTCCACTATGATGTACGCAAAAATCCAACACCGTTTGAAAAACTGGATTTTGAGAAAATTTATCCTGCTGTAGGTGCTAGTGGTGGATTTATCCATTACTGTGAATACCCTGTACTGCAACAAAATCCAAAGGCTTTGGAAGCTGTTTGGGACTATGCCTATGACCGTGTTGGTTACTTGGGAACCAATACTCCGATTGACCATTGTTACGCCTGCGATTTTGAAGGTGATTTTGAGCCAACAGAGCGTGGTTTCAAGTGTCCAAATTGCGGGAATAGCGATCCTAAGTCGGTGGATGTTGTTAAACGAACTTGTGGATATCTAGGCAATCCGCAGGCACGTCCGATGGTAAAAGGCCGTCACAAGGAAATTTCATCGCGTGTGAAACACATGAACGGGTCAAGTTTGTAAATCATAAATAAACAAGATAGGACTTCCACAGTACCAGGTAGCTGTAGAAGTTTGTTATAAATGAACACAGGTTCGAAAATGAAAATGAGGTGAAAAGAATGGGAAAATATCAACTGGACGATAAGGGTAAGGCACTTATTGAGCGCTATCATGAGAAAAATTCTAACGTGAACCAGGACAAGAAGTCTCGCGTAAAAGAATTGTTAAAGCAAGCTAGAAATAAGAAAAAATAGTCATGGATTTTAAAGACATCAGCATACTTCATACCAATGACATGCATTCCTATATGGAGAATTTTCCAAAGAAGGCGCAACTAATTACGGACATTCGAGCGAGCAATGAGAAAAGAGGGATTCCAACCTTTGTTTTTGACAGCGGCGACCTCTTCTCTGGAAATGTTTTCTTCAATATGTACCGAGGTGTGAAGGAAATCGAATTAATGAATAGAATTGGTTGTCAGGCTATGACCTTGGGCAACCATGAATTTGACCACGGAGATGAGTTGCTTAGTCGTTTGAATGACTATGCTAAATTCCCCGTTGTTTCAACCAATATTACCTATCGGAATCCCCATGAGGCTGAGGAATTGGTTCCAATTGAAGATAAGTTGGTTTTCGATATAGCTGGTCAGCCTCTCTACGTTCTTGGTTTAACGACCCTAGAGACAGAAGAAGTCGCCTCTCCATCGGAAAAAGTGGTCTTTGAAGACCACAAACAGGCCTTGAAACGAGTATTAACGGAGATAGAGGAGGATGCACACATTGTTTTGCTTAGCCACTTGGGTTATGAAGAAGACCTCCGACTGGCGAGGGAATTTCCTCAGTTGAATCTTATTTTCGGGGGTCATACCCATACGATTTTATCAGCACCGAGTCAGGTTGGAAATGTCAGTATTTTTCAAGCTGGTCAGTATGGGCGTTTTCTTGGCAATCTACTGCTTAGTTGCTATGCGGATGGTAGTCACAAGGTCTTGTCCTATGACTTGGTGGAGATTGATAAACGAAAAACCGAAGACGAAGAGATTCGAAGAGTGATTGATCAGATGCAAGCAGAACGCAATGCACGCTTTGCACACCCCATTGCTCAGCTCCCAGCTCCCTTAGATGGAGAAAGGGACAGTATCCGTAACGGGCGATCAACTTTAGCCCCCCTCATTACGCAAGCTCTATTTGAACAGGCGGTTTCTTTCGGCTATCAGCCAGACGGGGCAGTTATCAATGGTTTTGGTATCCGAACATCCCTAAGTGCAGGCCCTGTTTACTATAGTGATGTCGTCAAGGTCTTGCCCTTTTCGAAGCGCGTGCTCCTAGTCAGCATACGGGGGGAGGACTTGATTTCTAGTCTCACGACAGGCCTTCATCCGCAAGTACATGGAATTCAACGTCGAGGAAATCGCTTCGGTATCAATGGCAGAGCAGTTGAGCCAGCCAAGAACTATCGGATAGTGACCAACTCTTTTGTTTGGTCGGGTAAGGACAACTACGATGAATTTCACAAAGCTACCATCATTCGTGACTTAGGTCTAGATGTGGATATTCTAAGCAATTTCTTAGAAGAAAAATTTGGAAATTAAGAGGAAATGTTCATGAAAAAGATTGGAATTGTTGGCCTGGGTGGTATTTTTCAAAAAGCCTATCTACCATATTTACGAACGCTATCGGGAATTGAGTGGCATCTATTTACCCGCAACCAATCAGTTCTCGCCAAGATCGCGACTAGTTTGCCTCACAGCCAAAACTACACCACGGTTCAAGAGTTGGTTAACCTTGATTTAGATGGGGTCATGATCCATGTAGCCACAAAGGCACATATGGAAATAGCAGAGCTGTTCTTGGAAAAAGGCATCCCAGTCTATATGGACAAGCCATTGACAGAGGATGTTTACCACACAGCAACCCTTTATCAATTAGCCCAATCCAAGGGTGTTTTGCTGATGGCAGGTTTTAACCGTCGCTTCGCACCCACCATTCAAAATCTAAAAAGCAAGCCTGATAAGCGAAGAATTGTTGTAGAGAAGAATGAAGTCAATGACGTGGGAAGTCAAACGTTCAAACTATTTGACCTTTTTATTCATCCCTTGGATACAGCCCTTTATTTGCTGGATGACCAGCCACTTTCGGCTACGTATAGTTATCATCTTGAAAATGGACAGCTTAGTCAGGTTTTGGTTACCTTACAAAGTAAGCAAACTTCAGTCCTTGCCTCAATGAATCTTCAAGCAGGTAGCCGTAGAGAGATCATGGAGGTACAGACGCCTCAGGCCACTTATCAGGTAAAAAACTTAGAAGAATTGCGCATGTATACGGCCGGCCAGGAAATACTAGAAAGTTTTGGATCTTGGGATAGCACCTTGTATAAACGAGGGTTTGAAAGCATGGTGGATGCATTTTTAGATGCCTTAGTTACCAAGCAAAATCCAGTCAATCCTACATCCAGTTTGTTGAGCCACTGGATTTGCCATCAAATCGCACACGCTGAGCACCAGATAGGAGAATTACATGTCAATATCCCAACCGAAATTAACCTTGAGACGTCCATCACTGTCGGATAAAACCACGATTTTAGAAATGATTGCTGAGTTTAAGCGGGCAGAAAGTGCCATGGATGGTGGCTTCTACCAGATGGGTGAAGAGTATGAAAATTGGTTAGAGAAATTACAACTAGCTGAGGCTGGCCTGGACTTGCCAGAGCGCTTTGTCCCTTATATCCAGTATGTTTCATTTGATGAAAGGGGCCAAGCCGTCGGTTTTCTCAATCTACGACTGCGACTCAATGACTTCCTGCTCAACAAGGGAGGCCATATTGGTTATTCTATCCGCCCTAGCCAACGGGGGAAAGGATTTTCCAAGAAGCAACTACATCAAGGCCTTCAGGAAGCTATTTCCAAAAACATTTCCCGAATTCTAGTGACCTGCTCACCAGAAAACGAAGCCAGTCGCAGAACGATTCTAGCCTGCGGAGGCGTCTTAGAGGATATCCGCGAAGGGACAGAACGCTATTGGATTGAGGGGAAGTAAGAAAGAAAAGCTACGAAAGCAAAATTGGAAAGGAATAAAGGTCATTTCGGGCACCATGACTCGAGCTGACCGAAGCAACCGTATGAGGAATACCATCAGACATTCGTTTATCCTACAGAGGATGGATTTCCTTTACACTTGCTCAAGGTATCAGATATGAATAATCCCAAACCACAAGACTGGAAAAGTGAGGAACTCAGTCAAGGACGCATTATCGACTATAAGGCTTTTAACTTTGTGGATGGTGAAGGCGTTCGCTGTTCCCTATACGTCAGCGGATGCATGTTCCATTGCGAAGGTTGCTACAATGTTGCAACCTGGTCTTTTAAGTCTGGCATTCCCTACACCCAAGAACTCGAAGACCGCATTATAGATGACTTATCTCAGCCCTACGTACAGGGATTGACCCTTCTTGGAGGAGAACCCTTTCTCAATACCGGGACGGTCTTACCCTTGGTCAAGCGCATTCGGAAAGAATTACCCGAAAAGGATATTTGGTCTTGGACAGGCTACACATGGGAAGAACTGATGCTGGAAACTCCAGACAAGTTGGAGTTGCTCTCGTATTTAGATATCCTAGTAGACGGCCGCTATGAGCGAACCAAACGCAATCTCATGTTGCAGTTCCGCGGCTCATCTAACCAACGAATTATTGATGTCCGACAGTCCTTAAAAGACAGTCGTATTCATCTATGGGAAAAGCTGAAAGATAATGGATAAGAACCGTAGATCAAATTGGCGATATGAAACGAGAAGAATCAACACACAACCAGTTAGTCCCAAAGATGGGAGCTGGTTTTTTTAATAAGTGTTGAAATGTATGAGATACTGCCTGCTGTTTTTGTTCGATATATGGAGAATGAACCGAGTCGAGAAAAAGCTGTTTAGTATAAGGATTCTGAGACAGTACAAAATAAGTGCAACTAAATAACAGGTGATATTTTCTTTAGAATAGTCATCGACAAAGGGATAATCAATCCATTGTAGCTTTGACTTGTGAACAGCTAGTAAGGATTGTTTGTTATAGAAGTCTGTAAAAATAAGATGAATATTCACTGTTCACTGTTTGTTAACACAAACATATCAAATGTTTATCAGAATTTGCATGATAAAGAACAATGAGGAGTCGAATTGGAATAAAAAGCAATGGGTTTGATGTAAAACCCCAAATTTCAAGTTGAAATTAGCCACCCATAAGAAATTCACTCGACGACTTGTAGTCAAAGCATTTTTTAGGGTAATAGTTCATCCAATTTTCGATAAAAGCGACTTCTTTTGGGGTCGTTTTCTTGGTTCCTTTTGGTAACCATCTCCGAATCAATCGATTGTGATTTTCATTCGTTCCCCTCTCCCATGAAGAGTAGGGATGCGCATTGTAGATATGTTCCTCAGGAAACAACTCAGCCAGACGACTAAATTCTGTACCATTAACAGAATACGATGTTCCCTCAAGATTCCCTCCAGTGCCTGATTGATTGATTCAGTGGTTTTGTTAGGTATCAGACGGATGATTTGGTGTCTACTCCGACGGTCGGTCAAGACTAAAAGGCAATGATTTTTTACTCTGGTTAGTAGAACGATATCAATTTAATAATGACCCTTTTCTAAGCGAAGATTAATAACTTCAGGTCGTTCTTCAATTGATTTGCCTGCTGGTTTAAAGTTAGGACTAGCTTTCTTTTTGATCGCTTTCTTTTTGATCGCTTTCTTTTTTCTAGGATAAAGCATATCCGCTTTTTTCAATCCTAAATGACCATGATGAACCCAATAGTAAATAGTTGAAATCCCAACAGCCAGCTGTTTCTTCTTCACCATCATTTCAGGAGAAAATTTTTGCTTAGCATAGTGTAAAATCTTCTCTTTGATTTCTTTGGTTAGAATTAATTTTTTCACCGACCTCTTTCGATTGGTGTGGTAAACAGTTTGTGCGTAGTCAGCTGAATAGACCTTTTTATACACCCCTTTTCGTACTTGTTGTAAGGTTGTACCCCGATTGATCTCGTTATTAATGGTCTGAGGAGCCTTTGCAAGTAAACCAGCAATTTCACGATTAGACTTGCCTTCCTTCTTCCACCGTTCAATCAAGCGACGGTTATCCATTGTCAAATGTTTGCCTTTTGGTGTATACTGTTCTTGCATCTCTGTGCCCTTCCTTGTGTTTGTGGTGAACGACAAGTATAGCATAGAGGTATTTTCTTTTGCCTTAAATTGGATTTCATTTGACAACAGGAACCCTTGAACCTGTTTTGTCAGCTAAACCAAGGCTACTGTTAGCCTTGGCTACTTAGCCTAACAGCTTCAAGCCTGTTATCAAATGAAATTACCGGCTTACTCAAAGATAGCGAAACAAATATTTTTGAGAAAGGCGAGATGGCTAACTTCATTATAGAAATTTCAAGGAAATTGAATAAACTATTTTTTTAAAAATAAAAAGCAAAACTTCTTGCATTGTTTCCGATAATTTGGTAAACTGTTCTAGTGCCGTAAAATTTACGGCTATAGCTTTGATGCAAGAGGTTGCGACACGCTCGGTTGCATTGCCACGCAACAGGTGTTGGTTTTCTTGTGGAGCTAGCCTATTATTCTAAATAGACGAAAAGGAGAAAAAGATGGCAAACAAAAAAATCCGCATCCGCTTGAAAGCGTACGAACACCGTACACTTGATACAGCAGCTGCAAAAATCGTTGAAACTGCAACACGTACAGGTGCTCAAGTAGCAGGTCCAGTTCCGCTTCCAACAGAACGTAGCCTCTACACAATCATCCGTGCGACTCACAAGTATAAAGACTCTCGTGAGCAGTTCGAAATGCGTACACACAAACGTTTGGTAGATATCATTAACCCAACTCAAAAAACAGTTGATGCGTTGATGAAATTGGATCTTCCAAGTGGTGTGAACGTAGAAATTAAATTGTAATCAAGTAGCGAGGCAAAAAAGCAAGTGTTCATTTAGTAATTGAACACGGGCTAAACTCCGTGTGAAAAAGATAAAATCGCCTAGGCTCGTTGAGTCGTCGTCAGATTTTCCTATTTTCACTTTGAGTTTGATGCCCTTTGTATCTTGATTTGAGCATGAAAAACGCTCGTTAAAAACTTTTTAACTATAAAATAAGAAAAGGAATATTTTTCTCATGACAAAAGGAATCTTAGGGAAAAAAGTGGGAATGACTCAAATCTTCACTGAATCTGGTGAATTTATCCCTGTTACTGTCATCGAAGCAACTCCAAACGTTGTTCTTCAAGTGAAAACAGTTGAAACTGACGGTTATGCAGCAGTTCAAGTTGGTTTTGATGACAAACGCGAAGTATTGAGCAACAAACCTGCCAAAGGCCATGTAGCTAAAGCTAACACAGCTCCTAAGCGCTTCATTCGTGAATTCAAAAACATTGAAGGCTTGGAAGTTGGACAAGAAATTACAGTTGAAACTTTCGCAGCTGGTGATGTTGTTGATGTAACTGGTACATCTAAAGGTAAAGGTTTCCAAGGTGTTATCAAACGCCATGGTCAATCACGTGGTCCTATGGCTCACGGTTCTCGTTACCACCGTCGTCCAGGTTCTATGGGTCCTATTCCACCTAGCCGTGTATTTAAAGGTAAAAATCTTGCAGGTCGCATGGGTGGCAACCGTGTAACAATCCAAAACCTTGAAGTTGTACAAGTTGTTCCGGAAAAGAACGTTATCCTTATCAAAGGTAACGTACCAGGTGCTAAGAAATCTCTTATCACTATCAAATCAGCAGTTAAAGCTGGTAAATAATAAGGAAAGGGGAAATCAGTCGAAATGGCAAACGTAACATTATTTGACCAAACTGGTAAACAAGCTGGTGAAGTAGTTCTTAACGATGCAATCTTTGGTATCGAGCCAAACCAAGCAGTTGTATTTGATGTGATCATCAGCCAACGTGCTAGCCTTCGTCAAGGTACTCACGCAGTTAAAAACCGCTCAGCAGTTTCAGGTGGCGGACGCAAACCATGGCGTCAAAAAGGAACTGGACGTGCTCGTCAAGGTTCTATCCGTTCACCACAATGGCGTGGCGGTGGCGTAGTCTTCGGACCAACTCCACGTTCATATGCGTACAAACTTCCACAAAAAGTTCGTCGCTTGGCACTTAAATCTGTTTACTCACAGAAAGTTGCTGAAAACAAATTTGTAGCTGTTAACTCACTTGAATTCACAGCTCCAAAAACTGCTGAATTTGCAAAAGTGCTTGCAGCATTGAGCATTGATTCTAAAGTCCTTGTTATTTTTGAAGAAGGCAACGAATTCGCAGCTCTCTCTGCTCGTAACATCCCAGGAGTGAAAGTTGCAACTGCAACTACTGCAAGCGTACTTGACATCGCAAATGCAGACAAACTTCTTGTAACTCAAGCAGCTATCTCTAAAATTGAGGAGGTTCTTGCATAATGAATTTGTATGATGTTATCAAAAAACCTGTCATCACAGAAAGCTCAATGGGCCAACTCGAAGCAGGCAAGTATGTATTTGAAGTTGACACTCGTGCACACAAACTCTTGATCAAACAAGCTGTTGAAGCTGCATTTGAAGGTGTTAAAGTTGCAAATGTTAACACAATCAACGTGAAACCTAAAACAAAACGCGTAGGTCGTTATGTAGGTCGCACAAACAAAGTGAAAAAAGCAATCATCACATTGACTGCTGATTCAAAAGCGATCGAATTGTTCGCTACAGCTGACGCTGAATAATCAAAGGAGGAATTAACGTGGGTATTAAAGTTTATAAACCAACGACAAATGGCCGTCGTAACATGACTTCTTTGGACTTCGCTGAAATCACAACAAGCACTCCAGAAAAAAGCTTGCTTGTTGCATTGAAAAACAAAGCTGGTCGTAACAACAATGGTCGCATCACTGTTCGTCATCAAGGTGGCGGTCACAAACGTTTCTACCGTTTGGTAGACTTCAAACGTAACAAAGATGGCGTTGAAGCAGTTGTTAAAACAATTGAATACGATCCAAACCGCTCAGCAAACATCGCTCTTGTACACTACACAGACGGTGTAAAAGCATATATCATCGCTCCTAAAGGTCTTGAAGTTGGTCAACGCATCGTTTCAGGTCCAGAAGCGGATATCAAAGTTGGTAATGCACTTCCACTTGCAAACATCCCAGTCGGTACTGTTGTTCACAACGTCGAGTTGAAACCAGGTCGCGGTGGTGAGTTGGTTCGTGCTGCTGGTGCATCTGCACAGGTTCTTGGTCAAGAAGGTAAATACGTTCTTGTTCGCCTTCAATCAGGTGAAGTTCGTATGATCCTTGGTACTTGCCGTGCTACTGTTGGTACTGTAGGTAACGAACAACATGGCCTAGTAAACCTTGGTAAAGCAGGTCGTAGCCGTTGGAAAGGCATCCGTCCAACAGTTCGCGGTTCTGTAATGAACCCTAACGATCACCCACACGGTGGTGGTGAAGGTAAAGCGCCAGTTGGTCGTAAAGCACCATCTACTCCATGGGGTAAACCAGCTCTTGGTTTGAAAACTCGTAACAAGAAAGCTAAATCAGACAAACTTATCGTTCGTCGTCGCAACCAAAAGTAATTTATACTTAGTTGCTTAGCATGCTATATCATCCGCCAACTCGGTAGCCCGCATTGCGGGCAAGCCGCTGTGGTACATATTTTAAAGGAGAAAACACTATAATGGGACGTAGTCTTAAAAAAGGACCTTTCGTCGATGAGCATTTGATGAAAAAAGTTGAAGCTCAAGCAAATGACGAAAAGAAAAAAGTAATTAAAACTTGGTCACGTCGTTCAACGATTTTCCCAAGTTTCATCGGTTATACAATTGCAGTTTACGATGGTCGTAAACACGTACCTGTATACATTCAAGAAGACATGGTAGGTCACAAACTTGGTGAATTCGCACCAACTCGTACTTACAAAGGTCATGCTGCTGACGACAAGAAAACTCGTCGTAAATAATTTAGGAGGAAAACACAATGGCAGAAATCACTTCAGCTAAAGCAACTGCTCGCACAGTACGTGTTTCACCTCGTAAATCACGTCTTGTCTTGGATAACATCCGTGGCAAAAGCGTAGCAGACGCAATCGCAATCTTGAAATTCACACCAAACAAAGCTGCAAGCATTATCGAGGAAGTTTTAAACTCAGCAATCGCTAACGCTGAAAACAACTTTGGTTTGGAAAAAGCTAACTTGGTAGTCAGCGAAGCATTCGCAAACGAAGGACCAACGTTGAAACGTTTCCGTCCACGTGCGAAAGGTTCAGCTTCACCAATCAACAAACGCACAGCTCACATCACTGTAGTTGTGGCAGAGAAATAAGGAGGTAAAAACGTGGGTCAAAAAGTACATCCAATTGGTATGCGTGTTGGCATCATCCGTGATTGGGATGCTAAATGGTATGCTGAAAAAGAATACGCGGATTACCTTCATGAAGATCTTGCAATCCGCAACTTTATCAAAAAAGAATTGGCTGATGCGTCAACGTCAACAATTGAAATCGAACGTGCTGTAAACAAAGTAATCGTTTCTATCCACACTGCAAAACCAGGTATGGTTATCGGTAAAGCTGGTAGCAACGTTGATGCGCTTCGTGCTCAATTGAACAAATTGACTGGTAAACAAGTACACATCAACATCATCGAAATCAAACAGCCTGATTTGGATGCACACCTTGTTGGTGAGTCAATTGCTCGTCAATTGGAACAACGTGTGGCTTTCCGCCGTGCTCAAAAACAAGCTATCCAACGCACAATGCGCGCTGGTGCAAAAGGTATCAAAACACAAGTTTCTGGTCGTTTGAACGGTGCTGATATTGCCCGTGCAGAAGGCTATTCAGAAGGAACAGTTCCTCTTCATACACTTCGTGCGGATATCGACTATGCTTGGGAAGAAGCTTTGACAACTTACGGTAAACTAGGTGTTAAAGTTTGGATTTACCGTGGAGAAGTTCTTCCAGCTCGTAAAAACACTAAAGGAGGTAAATAACAAATGTTAGTACCTAAACGTGTAAAACACCGTCGTGAATTCCGTGGAAAAATGCGCGGTGAAGCTAAAGGTGGAAAACAAGTAGACTTTGGTCAATACGGTCTTCAAGCAACTACTAGCTCATGGATTACAAACCGCCAAATCGAAGCTGCCCGTATCGCTCTGACGCGTTACATGAAACGTGGTGGTAAAGTTTGGATTAAAATCTTCCCACACAAATCATACACTGCTAAAGCTATCGGTGTACGTATGGGTTCTGGTAAAGGTGCTCCTGAAGGTTGGGTAGCTCCAGTTAAACGCGGTAAGGTTATGTTTGAAGTTGCTGGCGTTTCTGAAGAAGTTGCACGCGAAGCATTCCGCCTTGCTGGTCACAAATTGCCAGTTAAAGTTAAATTCGTAAAACGTGAAGCAGAATAAGGAGAAGACATGAAACTTCAAGAAATTAAAGATTTTGTAAAAGAACTTCGTGGCCTTTCTCAAGAAGAACTTGCTAAGAAAGAAAACGAATTGAAGAAAGAACTCTTCGAACTTCGTTTCCAAGCTGCTGCTGGTCAACTTGAGCAAACTGCTCGTTTGAACGAAGTGAAGAAACAAATTGCACGTATCAAAACTGTGCAATCTGAAACTAAATAATAGATTGGGAAAGGAGAATTTCAATGGAACGCAATAATCGTAAAGTTCTTGTTGGACGCGTAGTATCTGACAAAATGGACAAAACAATCACAGTTGTAGTTGAAACTAAACGTAACCACCCAGTCTATGGTAAACGTATTAACTACTCTAAAAAGTACAAAGCTCATGATGAAAACAATGTTGCTAAAGAAGGCGATATCGTTCGTATCATGGAAACTCGCCCACTTTCAGCTACAAAACGTTTCCGTCTTGTAGAAGTTGTGGAAGAGGCAGTTATCATTTAATCAACCTGAAAGGAGAAAATTGACATGATTCAAACAGAAACCCGTTTGAAAGTTGCTGACAACAGTGGCGCACGTGAAATCTTGACAATCAAAGTTCTTGGTGGTTCAGGACGTAAATTCGCGAACATCGGCGACATCATCGTTGCTTCAGTAAAACAAGCTACTCCTGGTGGTGCGGTTAAAAAAGGTGACGTTGTTAAAGCCGTTATCGTTCGTACTAAGACAGGTGCTCGTCGTGCTGATGGTTCATACATCAAATTCGATGAGAATGCTGCAGTTATCATCCGTGAAGACAAAAATCCTCGCGGAACTCGTATCTTTGGCCCAGTGGCACGCGAATTGCGTGACGGCGGTTTCATGAAAATCGTTTCATTGGCACCAGAAGTACTTTAATTTAAAATCTAACAAACTAAGTCCCCTGGTTAACTAACTAACTAACCAGGGTGCCCATTAGGGCGTAAGAAATTATAGGAGAAATCAAATGTTTGTAAAAAAAGGCGACAAAGTTCGCGTAATCGCTGGTAAAGACAAAGGCGTTGAAGCAGTTGTCGTAACAGCACTTCCAAAAGTTAACAAAGTGATTGTTGAAGGTGTTAACATCGTTAAGAAACACCAAAAACCAAACAACGAAAACCCTCAAGGTGCTATCGTTGAAAAAGAAGCTCCAATCCATGTGTCAAACGTTCAAGTTCTTGACAAAAATGGTGTTGCTGGACGCGTTGGTTACAAATTTGTAGACGGCAAAAAAGTTCGTTACAATAAAAAATCAGGCGAAGTGCTTGATTAATCACGAAGGAAAGGAGAAGTATAATGGCAAATCGTTTAAAAGAAAAATATCTTAAAGAAGTAGTTCCTGCCTTGACTGAACAATTTAACTATTCTTCAGTTATGGCTGTGCCAAAAGTTGATAAGATTGTTTTGAACATGGGTGTTGGTGACGCTGTTTCTAACGCTAAAAACCTTGAAAAAGCTGCTCAAGAGTTGGCTTTGATTTCAGGTCAAAAACCACTTATCACTAAAGCTAAGAAATCAATCGCCGGCTTCCGTCTTCGTGAGGGTGTTGCAATCGGTGCGAAAGTAACTCTTCGTGGCGAACGTATGTATGAATTCTTGGATAAATTGGTTTCAGTTTCACTCCCACGAGTACGTGACTTCCACGGAGTACCAACTAAGTCATTCGACGGACGTGGTAACTTCACACTTGGTGTGAAAGAGCAATTGATCTTCCCAGAAATCAACTTCGACGATGTTGATAAAACTCGCGGTTTGGATATCGTTATCGTTACAACTGCTAACACTGACGAAGAATCACGTGCATTGCTTACTGGCCTTGGTATGCCATTTGCAAAATAAGAGGGAGAGAATAAATGGCTAAAAAATCAATGATCGCTAAGAACAAACGCCCAGCTAAGTTCTCAACTCAAGCCTACACACGCTGTGAAAAATGTGGACGTCCACACTCAGTTTACCGCAAATTCAAACTTTGCCGTGTATGCTTCCGCGACTTGGCTTACCTTGGACAGATTCCGGGCGTAACGAAAGCTTCTTGGTAAAATAAGATGTGAGAGCGGTTAGCAACCAGTGCAAAGATAGGAGATTTGACGATGAAGCTTCCTTCTAGGAAAATCTATCTTCTTTGCTAAGGTTGTAGCCCGAACTCAAGTGTCTAAATAAACTCGATACAAAGTTTGCTTGTCAATTTGGATTTTAGCGCTCTTTGTATCATGAATTAACTAGTAAGTGATTTAATCAAACTGCTAGTAAGAGGAGAAACAACAAATGGTTATGACTGACCCAATTGCAGATTTTTTGACACGTATTCGTAATGCTAACCAAGCAAAACACGAAGTGCTTGAAGTACCTGCATCAAACATCAAAAAAGGTATTGCTACAATCCTTAAAAACGAAGGTTTTGTAAAAAACGTTGAATTTATCGAAGATGACAAACAAGGCATCATCCGCGTATTCTTGAAATACGGACAAAACGGTGAAAAAGTTATTACTAACTTGAAACGTGTTTCAAAACCAGGTCTTCGTGTTTACTCAAAACATGAAGATATTCCTAAAGTTCTTAACGGACTTGGTATTGCAATCATCTCAACATCAGAAGGTCTTTTGACTGACAAAGAAGCTCGTCAAAAGAAAGCTGGTGGTGAGGTTCTTGCATACGTTTGGTAATTGGATGATACCAAGAGCGTAGTGACCCAAGTGAAAATAGGAAATCAAACGAAGAATGCTTGCATTCAAGTTTGATTTATCTTTTTCACACAGGTCATAGCTCGGGTTAAAATCTAACAATCTGATTTGAATGTATCATAAAACCAAATAGCATGATTGCTTCTCAAGTGCGATCATGAATCCTGCTCATTCGAACACGGGCTAAAGTCTGTAAAAAAGACAATCCTTCCTCGAAGCTTAGGCTTCTGCGTCAGGATTCCTATTTTTACTTTGACTTCTTTACGCCCTCTGTATCATGAGCCCCCGTGAAAACTAGTCGCTCGACGGCTTGATAATTTAACAGGAGAAATAAAAAACATGTCACGTATTGGTAATAAAATTATTACATTGCCTGCTGGTGTTGAGTTTACTCAAGACAACGGTGTGGTAACTGTAAAAGGACCTAAAGGGAAATTGACTCGTGAATTCCCGACTGCTATTGAAATCCGTGTGGAAGGTACAGAAGTAACTCTTCGCCGTCCAAACGATTCAAAAGAAATGAAGACTATTCACGGTACTAGCCGTGCCAACCTCAATAACATGGTTGTTGGTGTTTCTGAAGGCTTCAAAAAAGAACTTGAAATGCGTGGTGTCGGTTACCGTGCGCAATTAGCTGGTAACAAATTGACACTTGCTGTTGGTAAATCACATCCAGATGAAGTGGTTGCACCAGAAGGTATTACATTTGAAGTTCCAACACCAACACAAATCGTCGTGTCTGGTATCAACAAAGAAGTTGTTGGTCAAACAGCAGCTTACATCCGTAGCCTTCGCGCTCCTGAGCCATACAAAGGTAAAGGTATTCGTTATGTTGGTGAATTCGTTCGCCGCAAAGAAGGTAAAACAGGTAAATAATAAGTTGCTGAGGTGGCTATGCCACCTGGCTGACTATTTCTCAAATTGTTTCGAAAGAAACAGAATCATACATTAAGAGGTGAATATTGTGATTTCAAAACCAGATAAAAACAAAATCCGCCAAAAACGCCATCGTCGCGTTCGCGGTAAAATCTCTGGAACTGCTGCTCGCCCACGTTTGAACATTTTCCGTTCTAATACAGGCATCTACGCTCAAGTGATTGATGACGTAGCGGGTGTAACGCTCGCAAGCGCTTCTACTCTTGATAAAGAAGTTTCAAAAGGTACTAAGACAGAACAAGCTGTTGTTGTAGGTAAACTCGTTGCTGAACGCGCGGTAGCTAAAGGTATTTCTGAAGTGGTCTTTGACCGCGGTGGATATCTCTATCACGGACGTGTGAAAGCTTTGGCTGAATCAGCTCGTGAAAACGGATTGAAATTCTAATAGGGAGGACACTAAGAAATGGCATTCAAAGATAACGCAGTTGAAATTGAAGAACGCGTAGTAGCCATCAACCGTGTTACAAAAGTTGTTAAAGGTGGACGTCGTCTTCGTTTCGCAGCTCTTGTGGTTGTTGGTGACCGTAACGGTCGCGTAGGTTTCGGTACTGGTAAAGCTCAAGAAGTACCAGAAGCTATCCGTAAAGCAGTTGAATCTGCTAAGAAAAACATGATTGAAGTACCAATGGTTGGTACAACAATCCCTCACGAAGTTCGTTCAGAATTTGGCGGAGCTCGTGTATTGTTGAAACCTGCTGCTGAAGGTTCTGGGGTTGCTGCCGGTGGTGCAACTCGTGCCGTAATCGAATTGGCAGGTATCGCAGATGTGACTTCTAAGTCACTTGGTTCAAACACACCAATCAACATCGTTCGTGCAACTGTTGAAGGTTTGAAACAATTGAAACGTGCTGAAGAAGTGGCTGCACTTCGTGGCATCTCAGTTTCTGATTTAGCATAAGAAAGGAGATACTAATGGCTCAAATTAAAATTACTTTGACTAAGTCTCCAATCGGTCGCAAACCAGAGCAACGTAAAACAGTTGTTGCACTTGGACTTGGTAAATTGAACTCTTCAGTTGTTAAGGAAGATAACGTAGCTATTCTTGGAATGGTTAATGCTATCTCTCACTTAGTAACTGTTGAAGAAGTTAAGTAATCATACAAATAGGCTAAGTCGCATAGAAGAATCTTTGCGACTTCTAGTCCATTTTTACATAAGGCGAGTTTGTGAATGAAGACTCTTGTACTTCACAGGCGCTAGCATATAAAAGAGGAGAAAATAATAATGAAACTTCATGAATTACAACCTGCTACAGGTTCACGTAAAGTACGCAACCGTGTAGGTCGTGGTACATCATCAGGTAACGGTAAAACATCTGGCCGTGGTCAAAAAGGTCAAAAGGCTCGTAGCGGTGGCGGTGTTCGCCTAGGTTTTGAAGGTGGACAAACTCCATTGTTCCGTCGTATTCCAAAACGTGGCTTTACAAACATCAACGCTAAAGAATATGCAATCGTTAACCTTGATCAATTGAACGCTTTTGAAGATGGTGCAGAAGTAACACCAGTTGTGCTTATCGAAGCTGGAATCGTTAAAGCTGAAAAATCAGGAATTAAAATTCTTGGTAACGGTGAATTAACGAAGAAATTGACAGTTAAAGCTGCTAAATTTTCTAAATCAGCTGAAGAAGCAATCACTTCTAAAGGTGGGTCAGTAGAAGTCATCTAAGAGGTGCTAGCCTATGTTTTTAAAACTTTTAAAGGATGCCGTAAAGGTTAGATTAGTACGTAACAAAATATTGTTCACTATCTTCATCCTTTTTGTCTTCCGAGTTGGAACTCACATTACAGTTCCAGGTATTAACGCCAAGAGTCTTGAAGCCCTCTCAAATGTACCATTTTTAAATATGTTGAGCTTGGTTTCAGGAAACGCAATGCGTAATTTTTCAGTTTTTGCACTAGGGGTTAGTCCATATATCACTGCTTCGATTATTGTTCAACTTTTACAAATGGATATCCTTCCAAAATTTGTTGAATGGGGTAAGCAAGGTGAAGTGGGCCGTCGCAAACTGAATCAAGCAACACGTTATATCTCTTTGGGATTAGCTTTTGTCCAATCTATTGGTATTACTGCAGGTTTTAATGCGCTTTCGGGTGTACAACTGACAAATATGCCCTTGAATTGGCAAATGTACCTTTTGATCGGTTCTATTTTGACAACTGGTTCAG
This sequence comes from Streptococcus suis, assembly GCA_022354845.1. NCBI lineage: Bacteria > Bacillati > Bacillota > Bacilli > Lactobacillales > Streptococcaceae > Streptococcus > Streptococcus suis. The sequence goes on along the minus strand of CP031970.1, from coordinate 1,939,022 downwards.
TCATTGTAACTTGGTTGGGTGAGCAGATTACAGAAAAAGGGTATGGAAATGGTACGTCCATGATTATCTTCGCAGGGATTATATCTTCCCTACCAGGAACGTTTCACGAGATTTATATTGATCGTTTTGTCAATATTGAATCTAGTCGATTGGGAGAATCAGCTATCTTTGTAGCAATCTTGGTTGTATTAATTTTATTAGTCGTTTACTTCACGACATTTGTACAACAAGCAGAATACAAATTGCCAATCCAATATACAAAAAGAGCTCAAGGAGCACCATCTAGTTCTTACTTACCATTGAAATTAAATCCAGCAGGTGTTATTCCCGTGATTTTTGCTGGTTCAATTACAGCAGTACCTACATCTCTTATTCAATACTTTGCAAGTCAGAATCAGAGTGCAGGTTGGTTATTGACTGTTCAAGAATATTTTGATTATTCAACGGTAAAAGGAATGCTGGTATATGCCGGATTGATTATTTTATTCACATTCTTCTATACCTTTGTTCAAGTCAATCCAGAAAAAACTGCTGAAAGCCTTCAAAAGAGCGCAGCATATATCCATGGGGTTCGACCTGGTAACGGGACTGAGCAATATCTTTCTAAGCTTCTAACAAGATTGGCAACAGTTGGTGCTTTATTCTTGAGTTTTGTTGCTTTGTTGCCGATTATTGCACAAAATCTCTTTGGACTTTCTTCAAACATTGCATTCCTAGGTACAAGTTTGATCATTGTTATCTCTACAAGTATTGAAGGAATCAAGCAATTGGAAGGCTACCTTCTTAAGAGAAAATATGTAGGTTTCTTAGAAATTACAGAATAGAATACAGGTTGACCTCGTCAACCTTCTATTTTGTTTTTAGATAAGTTTGTCAATATTGGCAAATTTATGTGAAAACAAAATAAGGAGTTTGTCATGAATCTTTTAATTATGGGTTTACCAGGTGCTGGTAAAGGAACACAAGCAGCTAAGATTGTTGAGAAATTTAATGTTGCTCACATTTCAACTGGCGACATGTTTCGCGCAGCAATGGCTAATCAAACTGAAATGGGCAAATTAGCTAAGTCATATATTGACAAAGGCGAACTTGTGCCTGATGAGGTTACAAATGGTATTGTGAAAGAGCGTTTAGCTCAGAATGATATCAAAGAAAAAGGTTTCTTATTAGATGGATACCCACGAACAATTGAACAAGCATATGCGCTTGATACAAACCTAGATGAGTTAGATATTGAGCTGCAGGGAGTTATCAATATTGAAATTGATCCTTCTAAACTTGTAGAACGTCTCAGTGGACGTATCATTCATAAAGAAACTGGGGAAACGTTCCATAAGGTATTCAACCCACCTGTTGGAGACTATAAGGAAGAAGATTTTTATCAACGTGAAGATGACAAACCAGAGTCTGTTAAGCGCCGTTTAGAAGTAAACATTGCCCAAGGTCAGCCAATTATCGACCATTATCGTGCAAAAGGTTTGGTTCATGATGTTGAAGGCGATCAAGACATCGAACTTGTTTTCCAAGCAATTGATACTGTATTATCAAAATTGCAATAATCTAATGGATTTGGCTTGCGTTTTTCTTGCAAAGATGATAAAATAGCCTAGTCTGACTTATAATTGTTACCTCTGTGTTCAGAGGACATCAAATCGATATTTAGAGAGGGGTTACTTTTGCATGGCAAAAGAAGATGTGATTGAAATTGAAGGCAAAGTAGTCGATACAATGCCAAATGCTATGTTTACTGTTGAGTTGGAAAACGGACACCAAGTCCTTGCAACTGTTTCTGGTAAAATCCGTAAAAACTACATCCGTATTTTGGTCGGTGACCGCGTAACTGTTGAGCTTAGTCCTTACGACTTGACACGTGGACGTATCACATACCGCTTTAAATAGTCGAAATACTTGGAGGGATTAAACATGAAAGTAAGACCATCGGTCAAACCAATTTGCGAATACTGCAAAGTTATTCGTCGTAATGGTCGTGTTATGGTGATTTGCCCAGCAAACCCTAAACACAAGCAACGTCAAGGTTAAGAAATAGAAAGGAGAAAACATGGCTCGTATTGCTGGAGTTGACATTCCAAATGACAAACGTGTAGTTATTTCATTGACTTATGTTTATGGTATCGGTCTTGCAACATCTAAAAAAATTCTTGCAGCTGCAGGCATTTCAGAAGATGTACGCGTGAAAGATTTGACATCAGATCAAGAAGATGCTATTCGTCGTGAAGTTGATGCAATCAAAGTTGAAGGTGACCTCCGTCGTGAAGTTAACTTGAACATTAAACGTTTGATGGAAATCGGTTCATACCGTGGAATCCGTCACCGTCGTGGACTTCCTGTCCGTGGACAAAACACTAAAAACAATGCTCGTACTCGTAAAGGTAAAGCCGTTGCGATTGCAGGTAAGAAAAAATAATATAGGAGGTAGAAAAATTGGCTAAACCAACACGTAAACGTCGTGTGAAAAAGAATATCGAATCTGGTATTGCACATATTCACGCTACATTTAATAACACAATTGTTATGATTACTGATGTGCATGGTAACGCTATTGCTTGGTCATCAGCTGGTGCTCTTGGTTTTAAAGGTTCACGTAAATCTACACCATTCGCAGCCCAAATGGCTTCAGAAGCAGCTGCTAAATCTGCACAAGAACACGGTCTAAAAACAGTTGAAGTTACCGTTAAAGGCCCAGGTTCAGGTCGTGAGTCTGCTATCCGCGCTCTTGCTGCCGCTGGTCTTGAAGTAACAGCAATTCGTGATGTGACTCCTGTACCACACAATGGTGCTCGTCCTCCAAAACGTCGCCGTGTATAATCATACATACCATACACAGCTTTTCGTTTAAGAGGGAGTAAGAAATGATTGAGTTTGAAAAACCAACAATAACAAAAATTGATGAAAATAAAGATTACGGCAGATTTGTAATCGAGCCATTAGAACGTGGTTACGGTACAACTCTTGGTAACTCTCTTCGTCGTGTACTTCTTGCATCACTCCCAGGTGCTGCAATTACATCAATTAAAATTGATGGTGTACTCCACGAATTCGACACAGTTCCGGGTGTCCGTGAAGATGTTATGCAAATCATTCTTAACATCAAAGGCATTGCTGTAAAATCTTATGTCGAAGACGAAAAGAAAATTGAACTTGATGTAGTAGGTCCAGCTGAAGTGACAGCAGGTGACATTCTTACAGATAGTGATATAGAAATTGTAAACCCTGACCATTATCTATTTACTATTGCTGAAGGTAAAACATTTAAAGCGATTTTGACAGTCAATTCAGGTCGTGGTTATGTCCCTGCAGAAAGTAATAAAAAAGATGACGCGCCAGTAGGTACACTTGCTGTAGATTCTATCTATACGCCAGTAAAAAAAGTCAATTATCAAGTTGAACCGGCCCGTGTTGGTAGCAACGATGGTTTTGACAAATTAACACTTGAAATCAATACTAATGGTACTATTATTCCAGAAGATGCTCTAGGTCTTTCTGCACGTATTTTGATGGAACACCTTGGTCTATTTACTGATTTGACTGAAGTTGCAAAGTCAGCAGAAGTGATGAAAGAAACAGAGACTGCATCGGATGATCGCATGCTTGATCGTACGATTGAGGAATTGGACCTTTCTGTTCGCTCATATAACTGTCTTAAACGTGCAGGTATCAACACTGTATTTGATTTGACAGAGAAGACTGAACCAGAAATGATGAAAGTGCGCAATCTTGGCCGTAAGAGTCTTGAAGAAGTCAAAGTTAAATTGGCAGATCTTGGTCTGGGATTGAAAAAAGATAAATAATATAGGAGGAAATCATGGCATACCGTAAACTAGGACGCACTAGCTCACAACGTAAAGCAATGTTGCGCGATTTGACAACTGACCTTTTGATCAACGAATCAATCGTTACAACTGAAGCTCGTGCTAAAGAAATCCGTAAAACAGTTGAAAAAATGATCACACTTGGTAAACGTGGTGACTTGCACGCTCGTCGTCAGGCTGCTGCATTTGTTCGTAATGAAATTGCATCTGAAAACTATGATGAAGCAACAGATAAGTATACTTCTACAACTGCACTTCAAAAATTGTTCTCAGAAATCGCACCTCGTTATGCTGAACGCAACGGTGGATACACTCGTATTCTAAAAACTGAACCACGTCGTGGCGATGCTGCCCCAATGGCAATTATCGAACTTGTATAAGATCATCAATTTTGTTGAGTGTTATGATGATGGAATTCCATGTGGGTTCTTAGTCTAGCTCTGGTCTACCGCCGAGCCTGTCTCGGCGGTAACACTCATCATATTGATTGGACGCTTGTTTACGAAATTATTCTAAAGTAGAATAATTTCGTAAGCAGGCGTTTTTCTTTCTATAAAACTATACCTGAAGTGACGTTTTATGCTTGCTCAATGTCAATTAGGATGAAGAAAGCATAAACGTTGTGTTTTTTGTGCAAAGCAATTCAGCTAAAACATTTGAAGTAAACTTCCAAAAAGTAGAGAGAGCAAAATGTGTGGGTATTTAAGGCTACCTGATCAACTTTTAAATTTCTTTAGAGTCCCATCTCAGAATCTATAGATTAAGAATTATTCATCACTCTTTAGTCTTTATATTTTGACCTAAAAACGTCCACTGATCTAATATACTCCGTCTTTCCCATGAAGGGGGTAGCTGTTGCAGCAAATACATTCTTCAGGAAACAATTCGCTTAAATGACAAAATTCTGTACCAGATGCAGCAGAGATGTGAGAATTTGCTAAACTATAAAGATTACCATCAGTGCGGGATACCTGCACAGTCTGTAGTTTTGTGAGAATGAATTGGTATCAACTTCGTCAATCCTAAATGGCGATTATGAAACCAAAAGTAAATGGTTGAAATACCCACTTTTATTTTCTTCTTCTTAACCATCATTTCAGGAGAAAATTTTTGCTTAGTATAGTATAATATTTTCTCTTTCAATTCTTTCGTTAGGATTATCTTTTTTACCGATCGTTTTCGATTAGTTTGGTATACCGTTTGTGCATAGTCGGCAGAATAGGCTTTTTTATACAGCCCTTTTCGCACTTGTTGTAAAGTTGTCCCACGTTTTACTTCATTATTAATCGTCTGAGGAGCCTTTCCAAGCAACCCTGCAATTTCACGATTGGATATATTTTCATTCTTCATCGTTCAATCAGGCGACGGTTATCCATTGTCAAATGTTTGCCTTTTGGTGTATACTGTTCTTGCATCTCTGTGCCCTTCCGTGTGTTTGTGGTGAACAACAAGTATAGCACAGAGGTGTTTTCTTTTGCCTTAAATTGGATTTCATTTGACAACAGGAACCCTTGAACCTGTTTTGTCAGCTAAACCAAGGCTACTATTAGCTTTGGCTACTTAGCCTAACAGCTTCAAGCCTGTTATCAAATGAAATTACCGGCTTACTCAAAGATGGTGAAACAAATATTTTTGAACAAGGGGAGGTGGCTAACTTCATTATAGAACTTTTAAAAATAAAAAAGTGAAAAAAACAGGAAAAACTACTTGACAATGATGGATAAGATTTGATAGAATAATTGAGTTGTCTCGCAAGACTAGTCAGCTTAAAAAAACGAAAAAAGGTTTAAAAAAGCAGTTGACAATAGTAAGTGAAGATGATAGAATAATTGAGTTGTCTCTTGAGGGCGATCGATACAAAGGGAACGAAAAAAAGTTTCAAAAAAGTATTGACAAGACCTTGAAGAAGTGATATACTAATATAGTTGTCGCAAGGACGTGACAACGACAAGACCTTTGAAAATTAAAGAAGACGAACCAAACGTGCAGGGTGATTTATCTAAGGATAAATCGTCAATGACAAAACAAAAAACAATAAAACGGAAAGCTAGCAATAGCTTGAGTTTGAATCAAAACTTTTAATGAGAGTTTGATCCTGGCTCAGGACGAACGCTGGCGGCGTGCCTAATACATGCAAGTGGAACGCATGATTGATACCGGAGCTTGCTCCACCATTAATCATGAGTCGCGAACGGGTGAGTAACGCGTAGGTAACCTACCTCATAGCGGGGGATAACTATTGGAAACGATAGCTAATACCGCATAACAGTATTTATCACATGGTAAATGCTTGAAAGGAGCAATTGCTTCACTATGAGATGGACCTGCGTTGTATTAGCTAGTTGGTGGGGTAACGGCTCACCAAGGCATCGATACATAGCCGACCTGAGAGGGTGATCGGCCACACTGGGACTGAGACACGGCCCAGACTCCTACGGGAGGCAGCAGTAGGGAATCTTCGGCAATGGGGGGAACCCTGACCGAGCAACGCCGCGTGAGTGAAGAAGGTTTTCGGATCGTAAAGCTCTGTTGTAAGAGAAGAACGTGTGTGAGAGTGGAAAATTCACACAGTGACGGTAACTTACCAGAAAGGGACGGCTAACTACGTGCCAGCAGCCGCGGTAATACGTAGGTCCCGAGCGTTGTCCGGATTTATTGGGCGTAAAGCGAGCGCAGGCGGTTTGATAAGTCTGAAGTAAAAGGCTGTGGCTTAACCATAGTATGCTTTGGAAACTGTCAAACTTGAGTGCAGAAGGGGAGAGTGGAATTCCATGTGTAGCGGTGAAATGCGTAGATATATGGAGGAACACCGGTGGCGAAAGCGGCTCTCTGGTCTGTAACTGACGCTGAGGCTCGAAAGCGTGGGGAGCGAACAGGATTAGATACCCTGGTAGTCCACGCCGTAAACGATGAGTGCTAGGTGTTGGGTCCTTTCCGGGACTCAGTGCCGCAGCTAACGCATTAAGCACTCCGCCTGGGGAGTACGACCGCAAGGTTGAAACTCAAAGGAATTGACGGGGGCCCGCACAAGCGGTGGAGCATGTGGTTTAATTCGAAGCAACGCGAAGAACCTTACCAGGTCTTGACATCCCAGTGACCGTCCTAGAGATAGGATTTTTCTTCGGAACACTGGAGACAGGTGGTGCATGGTTGTCGTCAGCTCGTGTCGTGAGATGTTGGGTTAAGTCCCGCAACGAGCGCAACCCCTATTGTTAGTTGCCATCATTCAGTTGGGCACTCTAGCGAGACTGCCGGTAATAAACCGGAGGAAGGTGGGGATGACGTCAAATCATCATGCCCCTTATGACCTGGGCTACACACGTGCTACAATGGCTGGTACAACGAGTCGCAAGTCGGTGACGACAAGCTAATCTCTTAAAGCCAGTCTCAGTTCGGATTGTAGGCTGCAACTCGCCTACATGAAGTCGGAATCGCTAGTAATCGCGGATCAGCACGCCGCGGTGAATACGTTCCCGGGCCTTGTACACACCGCCCGTCACACCACGAGAGTTTGTAACACCCGAAGTCGGTGAGGTAACCATTTGGAGCCAGCCGCCTAAGGTGGGATAGATGATTGGGGTGAAGTCGTAACAAGGTAGCCGTATCGGAAGGTGCGGCTGGATCACCTCCTTTCTAAGGAAAAGGAACCTGTACGTTAGTCTTCTTTAATTTTGAGAGGTTTTGTTAAGAAAAGACCACAAATGTGGGGCCTTAGCTCAGCTGGGAGAGCGCCTGCTTTGCACGCAGGAGGTCAGCGGTTCGATCCCGCTAGGCTCCATTAGGATAGAAATCCTACTAAACTGAATAACAGTGAAGTTGAATTCACGACTAACTTCTTAGGAAAATAGATCATCTTCCTTGTGTGCAAGACACACATTGTCAGATTCCTAATTTTCTACAGAAGTTTCGCAGAAGCGACCGTCGTTCATATCCTAAACTTGTCCATTGAAAATTGAATATCTATCAAACAATCCTTATGTATTTGAAAAGATACATAAAGAAATAGTAACAAGAAAATAAACCGAAAACGCTGTGAATATTTAATGAGTTTTCTAATTTTTGAAAAAATTAGGTTAATAAGGTTAAGTTAATAAGGGCGCACGGTGGATGCCTTGGCACTAGAAGCCGAAGAAGGACGTGACTAACGACGAAATGCCTTGGGGAGCTGTAAGTAAGCAATGATCCAGGGGTGTCCGAATGGGGGAACCCGGCAGGTAAAGCCTGTCACTCACTACTGTTAAGGTAGTGAAGAGGAAGACGCAGTGAACTGAAACATCTAAGTAGCTGCAGGAAGAGAAAGCAAAAGCGATTGCCTTAGTAGCGGCGAGCGAAACGGCAGGAGGGCAAACCGAGGAGTTTACTCCTCGGGGTTGTAGGACTGCAAAGTGGACTTAAAGAGTATAGAAGAACTACCTGGGAAGGTAGGCCAAAGAGAGTAACAGCCTCGTATTTGAAATAGTCTTTATACCTAGCAGTATCCTGAGTACGGCGAGACACGCGAAATCTCGTCGGAATCTGGGAGGACCATCTCCCAACCCTAAATACTCTCTAGTGACCGATAGTGAACCAGTACCGTGAGGGAAAGGTGAAAAGAACCCCGGAAGGGGAGTGAAATAGAACCTGAAACCGTGTGCCTACAACAAGTTCGAGCCCGTTAATGGGTGAGAGCGTGCCTTTTGTAGAATGAACCGGCGAGTTACGATATGATGCGAGGTTAAGTTGAAGAGACGGAGCCGTAGGGAAACCGAGTCTTAATAGGGCGGATTAGTATTATGTCGTAGACCCGAAACCATGTGACCTACCCATGAGCAGGTTGAAGGTGCGGTAAGACGCACTGGAGGACCGAACCAGGGCACGTTGAAAAGTGCTTGGATGACTTGTGGGTAGCGGAGAAATTCCAAACGAACTTGGAGATAGCTGGTTCTCTCCGAAATAGCTTTAGGGCTAGCGTCGACATTGAGAATCTTGGAGGTAGAGCACTGTTTGGATGAGGGGGCCATCTCGGTTTACTGATTTCAGATAAACTCCGAATGCCAATGATTTATGGTCGGCAGTCAGACTGCGAGTGCTAAGATCCGTAGTCGAAAGGGAAACAGCCCAGACCACCAGCTAAGGTCCCAAAATAATTGTTAAGTGGAAAAGGATGTGGGGTTGCACAGACAACTAGGATGTTAGCTTAGAAGCAGCTATTCATTCAAAGAGTGCGTAATAGCTCACTAGTCGAGTGACCCTGCGCCGAAAATGTACCGGGGCTAAAACAATTTACCGAAGCTGTGGATAACACGAAAGTGTTATGGTAGGAGAGCGTTCTATGTGTGAAGAAGGTATACCGTGAGGAGTGCTGGAACGCATAGAAGTGAGAATGCCGGTATGAGTAGCGCAAGATGGGTGAGAATCCCATCCACCGTAAGACTAAGGTTTCCAGGGGAAGGCTCGTCCGCCCTGGGTTAGTCGGGACCTAAGGAGAGACCGAAAGGTGTATCCGATGGACAACAGGTTGATATTCCTGTACTAGTGTATATAGTGATGGAGGGACGCAGTAGGCTAACTAAAGCGGGCGAATGGAAGAGCCCGTCTAAGCAGTGAGGTGTGATATGAGTCAAATGCTTGTATCTGTAACATTGAGCTGTGATGGGGAGCGAAATTAAGTAGCGAAGTTAGTGACGTCACACTGCCAAGAAAAGCTTCTAGCGATAAGTATACACTACCCGTACCGCAAACCGACACAGGTAGTCGAGGCGAGTAGCCTCAGGTGAGCGAGAGAACTCTCGTTAAGGAACTCGGCAAAATGACCCCGTAACTTCGGGAGAAGGGGTGCTGACTTTTAGTCAGCCGCAGTGAATAGGCCCAAGCAACTGTTTATCAAAAACACAGCTCTCTGCTAAATCGTAAGATGATGTATAGGGGGTGACGCCTGCCCGGTGCTGGAAGGTTAAGAGGAGGGTTTAGCGTAAGCGAAGATCTGAATTGAAGCCCCAGTAAACGGCGGCCGTAACTATAACGGTCCTAAGGTAGCGAAATTCCTTGTCGGGTAAGTTCCGACCCGCACGAAAGGCGTAATGATTTGGGCACTGTCTCAACGAGAGACTCGGTGAAATTTTAGTACCTGTGAAGATGCAGGTTACCCGCGACAGGACGGAAAGACCCCATGGAGCTTTACTGCAGTTTGATATTGAGTATCTGTACCACATGTACAGGATAGGTAGGAGCCTATGAAATCGGGACGCCAGTTTCGATTGAGGCGCTGTTGGGATACTACCCTTGTGTTATGGCTACTCTAACCCGGTAGGTTAATCATCTACGGAGACAGTGTCTGACGGGCAGTTTGACTGGGGCGGTCGCCTCCTAAAAGGTAACGGAGGCGCCCAAAGGTTCCCTCAGAATGGTTGGAAATCATTCGCAGAGTGTAAAGGTATAAGGGAGCTTGACTGCGAGAGCTACAACTCGAGCAGGGACGAAAGTCGGGCTTAGTGATCCGGTGGTTCCGTATGGAAGGGCCATCGCTCAACGGATAAAAGCTACCCTGGGGATAACAGGCTTATCTCCCCAAGAGTTCACATCGACGGGGAGGTTTGGCACCTCGATGTCGGCTCGTCGCATCCTGGGGCTGTAGTCGGTCCCAAGGGTTGGGCTGTTCGCCCATTAAAGCGGCACGCGAGCTGGGTTCAGAACGTCGTGAGACAGTTCGGTCCCTATCCGTCGCGGGCGTAGGAAATTTGAGAGGATCTGCTCCTAGTACGAGAGGACCAGAGTGGACTTACCGCTGGTGTACCAGTTGTCTCGCCAGAGGCATCGCTGGGTAGCTATGTAGGGAAGGGATAAACGCTGAAAGCATCTAAGTGTGAAGCCCACCTCAAGATGAGATTTCCCATAACATTAAGTTAGTAAGAGCCCTGAGAGAAGATCAGGTAGATAGGTTGGAAGTGTAAGTGTGGCGACACATGTAGCGGACCAATACTAATCGCTCGAGGACTTATCCAAGAATAAGTAAAGAGAACGTAAAGAAAAGCGTATGATTTATCTAAATCAGTAGCTTTTTAGTTCGAGTACAAATACTCACGAGTCAATATTGACAGCGTTGGTTTTTCTTGTTAGAATATAGATATTCAATTTTGAGTTGACAAGACTCAGTAGTTAAGTGACGATAGCCTAGGAGATACACCTGTACCCATGCCGAACACAGCAGTTAAGCCCTAGAACGCCTGAAGTAGTTGGGGGTTGCCCCCTGTTAGATACGGTAGTCGCTTAGCTATATTCCGCCATAGCTCAGTTGGTAGAGCGCATGACTGTTAATCATGATGTCACAGGTTCGAGCCCTGTTGGCGGAGTAAAGAGAAGTCTTTATTTATGGTCCGTTGGTCAAGGGGTTAAGACACCGCCTTTTCACGGCGGTAACACGGGTTCGAATCCCGTACGGACTATAATGTGGAGGATTACCCAAGTCCGGCTGAAGGGAACGGTCTTGAAAACCGTCAGGCGTGTAAAAGCGTGCGTGGGTTCGAATCCCACATCCTCCTTTACTTATTATCGCGGGATGGAGCAGCTAGGTAGCTCGTCGGGCTCATAACCCGAAGGTCGTAGGTTCAAATCCTGCTCCCGCAATTCTATTTATATTATGGATTATGGCTCGGTAGCTCAGTTGGTAGAGCAATGGATTGAAGCTCCATGTGTCGGCGGTTCGATTCCGTCTCGCGCCATTAACTTAATATTTTGGAGAGATAGCGAAGAGGCTAAACGCGGCGGACTGTAAATCCGCTCCTTCGGGTTCGGGGGTTCGAATCCCTCTCTCTCCATACCTTTACGGGCATAGTTTAAAGGTAGAACTAAGGTCTCCAAAACCTTCAGTGTGGGTTCAATTCCTACTGCCCGTGTTCTATGGCGGGTGTGGTGAAGTGGTTAACACATCAGATTGTGGCTCTGACATTCGGGGGTTCGATTCCCCTCACTCGCCTATTTTGTTATTGGGGTATAGCCAAGCGGTAAGGCAAGGGACTTTGACTCCCTCATGCGTTGGTTCGAATCCAGCTACCCCAGTTTAACTATATGCCGGCGTGGCGGAATTGGCAGACGCGCTGGACTCAAAATCCAGTGTCCGCAAGGACGTGCCGGTTCGACCCCGGCCGCCGGTATAGTTTAAAAGACAAGGTTTCTAAGCCTTGTCTTTTATTTTTTCCTATAGAATTGTTGGCCAGAGTTACTTAAAATTTCTTCCTAATTATATATGTACATCTAATGCCTTGTATTTTCTACAATAAATCATCTAATTTTTCTGCCAAGTCTTTCTGTTTACTTGGATACAAGTGTGAGTAGGTATCAATTGTTGTTGTAATTGAAGCATGTCCTAAACGTTCTTTTACTATATGATAATCCTCACCTTGGTTTATTAAAAGGGATGCGTGGGAGTGTCGAAAATCATGTATTCTTATTTTTTTTAGTTGCCTATCTCGACTCAAGATTTTTTTATATTGCTTTTCTATACTATCTTTTGTAAGTATTACTGGACTGTTTTGAAAAATTTTTAGTTTCAATGGCTCTTTTGTAAATGCCTTTAATAGATTAAATTGTTTTTCTTTCCAAGTTTCTAGTTCAGTGATTAGCTTCTTGTTAAGGATGATTCTTCTGGTTCCTGCTCTAGTTTTTGTAGTGCTAATATGACTTACTTTATCTTTTGTATAAATTGACTTGGTTACAAAGATTGTATTTATATTTAAATCAATATCTTCCCAGGTTAATGCAAGTGCTTCTCCTAGCCTCATACCTGTAAAGTACAATACTGTGAAAAGCAGTTTTAAATGGTACTCCTCTACTGTAAATAGTTTGAGAAATTGATGGAACTCTTGTATAGTCCAGTATTTTATTTGTGGCTTTACAATTGGTAGTTTCTTTAATTGATTTACTGGATTTTGAGTGTAGTAGCCTTTTCTAATTCCTACATCAAGTATTTTTTTAAGTAAAATCATGATTTTATTGATAGTATTTGTACTTAATTTTTTTTCTGAGTTTTTAGCTCTTTTTTTTCTTAAGTGTTCTCTGAATTCATAAATATCTTCGTATGTTAATTTTCCCACATTATTTAATTTTGAAAAGTAATCTTTAATGTGTTTGTTATAGTTATTTTCCTGCGTGTTTATATAGCTAATTTTTCGTTGATTTATAACATCTTCTTCTTTAAGGAGATTATATAGTAATGGGATTGTAGCTTTAGTACCGTATTTATTGTTTTTTAATTCTACAGTTCGTAGAAAGGTTTCTGCCTCGATAGCTTCTTTTTTTGTTTTATATCCTTTACGGATGATTCTTCGTTGCTTTAATGTTATCGGATCATATCCATTACTAACATCAACATCCCAACTTCCATTATTCCTTTTTCGTATTACCATTGCCTACCCCTTTCTGAGCTTACTATCTTGTATTTCAATACCAAGTAATTCAGATACAATCGTTGCAGGTATTGTTCCAATGCGCTTGTTTTTATATACTACAAAGCCTCTTTCGACGAGCAGTTTTTTTCCTTTTCGAATTATTTGTTTTGAGGTTCCTTCAGTAAATCCAAGAAGTATTAAATCATCTTTATTTATTGTTATTATCATCTTTTCTCTCCTTTGCATTAAAAATGAAAACAAGCCCATTTCTAAGCTTGCTTTCTAGGAGATTATGAATATGAAAAATATTTGGATGATGATAGTATAATCCAAGGGTTTTTAATTTTAATCCTTCAAATCGTTTTATTAAAGCCATTTTATCTCCCCATTCTGCTTCACAGTTTTCCACAGGTACATATTTTATTTTTAGCATATTAGTTCCTTTCTAATTTTATTTCCCAATCACATAAGTGAATTGTTTAGCTGTTTGTGCATCAAAGACTCGATACGAGATAACCCCCAGACCTTGAACATTTGATTCAGAGATTAATATTGAACCGTCAGGCTTGACTTGCTCCACAAAGGCGATGTGTCCATAATACGGATGAGAACCGCCTTCACCAGGTGAAAAGCAGATTGCTGAATGTTTGGTTGGTGTTCTAGTGGTCTGATAGCCTGGTTTGTATTTCCAATCCCCACCGTTTCCCATGTATGGATCAAAAGTAATTCCGAGTTCTCGTCCTCGATTCCAAACAAACCAAGTGCACTGCCCCCAAGGGTATGAACTCGTGATATAGGATGAACTATCAATCGCTTTAGTAAGACTATAACCAGCAGGGATATTACCAGAAGTTACTCCACCTTCAGTTCTTGAACCAGACGTTTTAGGTGGTTCTGGAGTTCCACCATGTTCATCTATCCATTTATCTAATTTTTCCATCACCTCAGCACGTCCTTTTCCAGAACCAGAGGTGTCCGTAAAATATACCCCTCCGTCTCTAGCGACGTTCACAGTACCATTGGCATTTTTCTTTGCTTTTTCATCTTGGATTTTAAAGGTCTCATTACGATTATTAATAATGGATACTCTTGTTAATGCAACAACCGCTGTTTCATCATTATAGTTTGAAGCATTGTCAGGATTTGAGTCAAAGGCTCCATAACCAAACATATTAGCTCCAGGTTTAGTTGCTACACCAGCAGTCCCAAATGAACTTTCCATCTGAGCGATAGCAACTATAGCACGAACATCTAGTCCTGATTTATTAGACCACTCTAAAAGTTTTTTACCGTTGATACGGGTTTTGTCATAGGCAATTCCAGTTGAATCTAGAAATCCATCAAGTTGTTCGGCAGTAATACCATATCGATGGATTAAAATGTTGTGAGTATAGGCATCACCATTTGACCAATGGTCTACATACTGAACTCCGTCTAGAGTGGAAGCTGACCCACTGTTTGAAGTTGAACCAGCACCTATAAAAAGAAAAAGCACCGCTAATAGTGGTGCTAGTAATAGAGTAAGACAGCCAAAACGTTTAACAAACCACTTCATAATTAAACCTCCTGCTTTCTAAAGCTTCTAGGTTTTATCTGAGCGAGTTGTTCCTTGATGGCGGACTCTTTTTCAAGATAGGTTTTAAATTGGCTCTGAGGCCTATTCTGTCTGTTTAGACGCTGTGCTTGAAGCCTTTCTTTAGACTTCTGATTATAAGCAGATTGTCTCAATTGAGAGACTCTCTCTCGTTTAATTTGAATCGCTTGACCTAACTCATCTGAACGGTTTTTAGCTTCACTTGCTTTCACTTTATCACGATTATCGCCTGTTGAAATGGACTTGGCATAGTAGATACCATGCTCTGCATTTTTAAGGCCTTTTTTGACATTTAGGACTGCACTTGAAACTTGTTCAGATCGGTGAGCTTGATTCGCTTTTTCTTCTTTAAACGTAACTGCATAGCTTTCCCCTAAGGACTCAGCACGTCTAGCTTTAGAATGCGCTAGAGAGTCTGAAATGGCTTTAGATGAGGATTGATACGCAGTACCAGCAACTTGTCTTGATTTCGTTTTGATTGCTTGTTTAGCAAGTGTCGTAGAACCGGCTAGAACACTGCCTGCAACTGCTAATTTGGCCTGAGAGTTCTTCTGAACTCTGCCTAAAGTATTCTCTTGTATCTTTCGTCCAGCCTGATCAACACGCTGAGTGAAACGATTTGAGATATGGCGAATACGATCTGCTGTTAAAATAGAAAGGAAGTAATTCCGCTTTTTCCAAAGGATAACCAAGACAATAGCTTTTAAAACATAACCAACAATCATATTGTCAAAGCCAATAGCTGTTGTGATAGCAGTAAGGACACTATTGAAGTAAAGAGCAATGGTTGCAATAAATGTCATTAATCCACTTAGGACGATTGTTCCTCCAAGCTTTTTAATGATATTGAAGAGAATATTTTCAAAGGTTGGAATCATTGAAAAGATTAAGGTAAATGGTGTAAAGACTAATAGTATCAGAATAGCGATATTCAGAATAAATTGCATAATTGCAAAGAAAACTAAGATAAGTCCCATTAGTAAAGCCTCTAAAACCGCTACAAAGGCGTATGAGAACATAGCACCCCAATTGGATTTTAACATGTTATTCTTAGGTTCTTTTTCACTGCCTGCCATCTCAGAAATTTTAGTTTCTTCAGATCCATCACTGACTTTATAATCATCATCGCCATCGTTATATGCGACTAAGCTTTTAAGTTGCTCTTCGGACAATTTAAACTTTCCGTCAGTTCCTGAAGTATCTGAATTCATGTAGGTATAGGGTACCCAAATAGCAGACTTTGAGTATTCAGTTAGTGCACCATCTGTATTAGGTGCATCTATGGCTGTCCCATTTAAACTTTTAGTAACTGTAGATGATAAGTTTGTCGTGATAGAAGCTGTATTCGTGTAAAAGCGAGAAACAACATAAGATCCATCACTATATTTTGAAAAGAAGAGTATACCACAAGTAAAGACCAATAAGAGTCGAATCAACGTTCTAAAGAAAGAACCGTGTTTAACAAAATAAACATAGGATAAATATAGTGCCATACTTGCACCAATAAACGGTAACATCGCTCCTTGTAAACTTGAAAAAATAGAAGCCGTTGCTGTGATGATATCTGATACATAAGTTGCAAAAAGTTCAGCAGAGTAAACCAATTTTTCATAGACAGACGAAAAGATGGTGAAGAAGAATTTAGCTAGCCAAAAGACTGATTGGACCAGTTTGTTAATAAGATATAGCATTGTTGTGTCTAAACCGAACCAAGAATCTTTGAACCAAACTTTACTAGTAATTTGTGACAGATTCTCTTTGACATACTGGTAATCAATTTCAGAAGCAAATACACTTATTCCTGTAACAAGCGAGGTTAAGATAGTCGATAGAAAAATAATAGGTTTTATTCTTTTTGGATTCATTGTACTCCTTTCTAGTTAAAATAAAAAAGCACCTTGTATGAAGGTGCAAATAAGTTAGTTATCCATATAATTCAATTTTAGTAGGCTCTATGAAATCTTCATAAAATGATTTAATAGATGTTGAAACATACTCAACTGACGCTAGAGGTGTTTGTTCTAATAAAAGAGTGTGGGAAGACATCGACTCGATTACCTCAAAAGCAACATCAAACTCTTTTTGTTCACAAATTTTCAGGAAATCTGCTACAAATTTCTTTAATTCAGAAGGGGTCTCACCCTTGAAAACATTCTTAGAAATACGAATTTCTAGGTTGTAGAGTTCATCTTGAAGATTATCTAGCAATTCTTGTGTGTCCATAAAGGTAAACTCCTTTTATATTTAGTATTAGATGATTGTAGTCTATCATAAATTTAAATAGCCTTCAACTTTGTTTCGACAGTATCAAAGAGTTGGGTGATTTCAGGGAACATGCCATCAACCGTAATTCGTTCTTTTCGACCA
Organism: Streptococcus suis; assembly: GCA_022354845.1. NCBI lineage: Bacteria > Bacillati > Bacillota > Bacilli > Lactobacillales > Streptococcaceae > Streptococcus > Streptococcus suis. The sequence continues at coordinate 1,921,869 of CP031970.1, read as the reverse complement.
AAGGTATCTAGAAAAATACATTGAGCCATGGTCATATTGCCTAGCCATTCAGATGTTGTAGTGTTTTTCGGTATCTTTAGATACTCTAACACTGCATCAATTTCAGTGTCCTCTAAGAAAGCAAAGACAGAACCAAAACCAGTACCATCTTCTTCACTAGATAAGTCATGGACGGATTGGGTGATAAATACTAGGAAGTTGTTTTCAGATCGGCCAACACGTTTCATCCGTTTTAGAATTTGTTTTCCAACTGTAGTTGAATTGAAAAACCATGCTTCATCGAAAAACTCAATCGTTTCAACTGTTCGATCTTGCTTTCCAAATTTGGTACAGTAATACCCTAAAGCGTACATAATTGTTAGGCTTTTCTTATCATCAGGCGTTAGTTCAATATTGGATTTATCATTAGGTAGGTTAAGGCCATTGATTTCTAAGATTGTAATTTTTGAATCAACTGAAATAGCCTCATTTTGACCATTTGAGAATCCAAGCGCTAGAATAGATTGATTGACTGCTGTTAAGAGGAAATCCCCAGCCTCTTGAACAGATTTGTCATCATGTTTCATTAGGTCCTTAAAGACATGAATCATGCCAACCTTTTCGCCACGTTCCCGTTTGGCAAGGTATTTATCCAAACTCTTTAAATAAGCATTTCGGATTCGTAAGCTATTGTCTTTGCCTAGAAGGGTATCGATCATAGAGTCTGCTAGGTCACGAGCCTCTTGACCTTTTAGAAAGACAATTGGATCTAAGACACCGTGGTTCTTATCATAGCGAGCATCCAAAGTAATAAAGTTAATCGATTTGATGTAATTCTGAAGTTCTTCAAAATCGCCTGATTCCTCATGTTCTTTTAGAACTTTTTCATATTGTTTCCGCATTTCTGCTTTGGGATCAATGTAGAGGATTTTCGTTTTTAGAAATGAATGATATGTGAATAGTAATTTGGTCAAGAAGGACTTTCCTGTACCTGTTTCACCGATGATGGCTACATGTGGGTTATTTGTAGACTTATCTTTGACTCCTAATTTATTGGCTTGAAGAAGGTTTGTAAAGACAGGTATTGAAGAGGCTTCAATAGCTTTTTTGTAATCTCCTTGCCAGGAATCGATTTGGTTGTCGATACGCCCAATAGAAAACCCAATATCTGTACCTACCTTCTTTGTCATAAAGAAAAGATTTTCGCAAAAAGCTTCCAAGGACATCGCCTGGAGGAAGTTTCTATCTTCACTGGATAAAGTTTCAGTCATTCGATTCTTATAAAACAGATAGACTTGATCTGCATTTGCCCGAACAACTTCAACAGAAAGTTGGTTTAAAGTCGCATAGAGAAGGTCGTATTTGGCTCTCAACTCATCTAAAGTAGAAGCAGTGATTGTTAGAGTGTGTAAATAAGTTACTAATGGTTCGTTCTTATCAAATTTTCCTTGTAGGTCTTCTAAGAGGAATTTACTCTTAATGACAGACCCTTTTTGAACGTCCTCAACTTCCTCTGCTTCTGAGATAGTGTTTTTTAGTCGTTGTCTTGCACGCTTTGCCTTTCCTAACAGTGAGAAGACGCCTTTAGGTAAAGAGAATTGAATTTTAAAATCCGACTCAACCGGAAAGCGAAGTGCTTGTAACTCTTCTTGAAGGTGTAAGTAAGACATATTCTCAGGCAGACTGTTGATTGGCAAAAAAGCGACATAAGAACTTTCTCCTAGATTGTTTAACTTGAGGATATTGATATGTTCAAACTCAATGTTGGTCTCATCAAGATTTTCTATAGAGTTAGTAATTCGCATTATTTCAGTGTCTTTCTGATAAAGCTGACCTCTTAGAAATTGGTGACGTTGGATGAAGATATTTTCATTAGTGGAGAGTGGTCGAGCATTTAGAAGGGATAGATTGTTCTCAAGGATTTCTTTTTGACCTTGATAAGATTCTTGCCAATTACTTGGTACGGTCTCGCCAATGCCGAGGGTGTTTAGTACTAAGTTTCTGGAAGAACGATAACCTTCATAAACCACTGATTTGAGATCCATTGAAACAGTCAAAGATTTTAAAGGTACCAAAAGAAAATATTGATATTCATAAAGTTGGCCAATATCTGTTTCCAGATAGTCAATCGTTTTGTTTAAGACATAGTCGGCTAAGTCTCCAACTTGTGATTCCCAATCAATATCAAGCGCTAGTTTTTGATAACGACTGTAAAGGTCTAAATCCATAGGAATCATCCGAATCTCAAAATCATGATAACTTCTTAAATGGCTAAGGGCTGTGTAGATTAAATCTTTATGTTTTTCTTTGGTTTTACCATCAACAGAATTAATCACTTTAGAAGGTATCTGATAAATAGCAAATACTGAACCATCCTTTCGAAGAATGAGATTGTCTTTAATATCCCAGATATTATTTTGATAATTCATTGGTCTCCTTTCGTTTTGTTATATTTTGGGGACGCTTATAAAGCAATCCTTTATTGAGGTAGACAGTATCGTATCTCATGCCATACTGGAAGTAGTATTTAAAATAGTCCCAAAGATAAACGATAAAGGTTTTACCATCAATAATAAGATTAGCTAGTGTCTCTGATAATCCCCAGGCAATTAGAGCTGACACTGTTAGTCTCAGTCCCATCGGAAGAAAGGCTAATACCTTTTCTGATGGGAAAAATAGGAGACTAAAAATTGTTACAGTATAGACAATGCGCGAAAATTTTATTGGTGATTGCAGTGAGAAATCATCATTTATTTTTTGAATCCAGTAGGGTTGACTGAGAGCTTGCTTATAGGAATAGAGCTGTTTATCCTTTAATTGGTCACTCATATTACCTCCTATCCAAAGATCTGAGCCATGATGTCTGAAACGCTATTAAGGACAGTTGTAGGATTATTTAGAAAGTAAACAGTAGCTCCTCCAATACCAATTGCCATGATGGCCCGTCCAATACGTTGATCACGAACGGCCTCGATAAATTTCCAACCTGCGAAACCTGCAACAATCCAGATTCCGATGTTTGTTACGAACCATTGAAAAAGATTTTGTAATGTCATTTAGTTTCTCCTTTAGTTGTGTTAGTTTTTGTGTAGTTTTTAGGAATAGTGTGTTTTAAAGATTGAACAAAGTAGGACTCATCTTTTGGTTGAAGCGATAAAGTGAAGTTTTCACTGTGGGTGTTACCAGCAATTTCAAACGTGACTTGTGCAAAGGCCATTACTTTTTTGCCATCACTTTTGTAGTAAGAATAATCCAAACTTTTGTACGTTGTGTTTTCTAGTGCTGAGATGTCTTTAGCTAACAAGTCTAGATTTTCTTGATTAGTTGTATAGTTAGTGAAGAAGAGGTTTAGAAAGCTGTCCAAATCCTCTTTTTTCTCACTTTCTGTTTCTGTATCATCAATTAATTTCAATTTGTCTTGAGTAGCAAAACCTGTGGCTTGTTGCTCCGTGAGAGGGATGAACCAAGGCAAGCCAGAAATATAGTATTGGTTTTCTTTGACCCCAAAAGGAATCGCAAAACCAGTTGTTATTTCTTTAACATCATCTCCCTTACCTACAGAGTATGTCACTTGATAGGTAGCTGTATTGTCCTTAATACTTAATAAACGAGCACTGACAAGGGATGAAGGTGATTTGGTATGTCCTTGGTTTCTTGTTTCTGGAACACTATCATAGAAGCTATTGAGCTTTTCAATTTCATCTAGCTGAATTGCATTGTCCTCAGACAAATTGAAGTACGCTTTAACATAATCGTTAAGGTAGTATTGAAGGTGGTAGTCAGTTGTTGTCGTATCTTTTGAAACTTCCTGAATGATTGTTTGAGGCTTGTTAGAGCGAGTTAGGCTTACAATAATAGAAAGTGTTGCAAGCACAACAATGGCTATTAAGCCTCCTAGAAATAATCGATTCATCCATTTTTGATCAACCTGTTTCATTTCAATCTTTTGTTTTGGTTTTCGTCGTTTCAGGAAAGTTGGTTTTATGTTTTTCATTGAACTCCTTTCTTAAATTAATATCTTAGCTGTCATTGCACCATTAACAATGACTTCTAGAGTTGATTTCTTAATCAAACCACCTTTTCGGAAGATAAAGGTCATATCATAATATTGAGCTTCCTGTTCAATGGTGATTTCCTTTCTTTTTTGGAAGACTTCACCTTTGACCATTTTGTCTATCTGGGTGGCATTTTCTGTTAAGAACTCTTTGACAAAATAAGACAGGCGAGCTCTAAACTCACCTGTATCTTGTCTCAGCATTTCTATTTCCATTAGACCTCCTTACTGTTGAGATAGTTCTAAGAGCTTATGCCCCTTAGCAACCAAACGTTTATGTAAGCTATTAATCTCATTATTTGTGGCATAATAACCTTTTAGTTCGGTTCGGATACTATCCAGTTGATCTGCTGGGAGTTGGATGACTTCTTCAGTCTTCAATAGACCGTTAAGCCGTCCAGCAACTGTCCAAGCTTCATCAAATTTGTAACTGGTTAGTAGTGTTGAAAATTCAGCTATCGCTGATAGAATATCTTTTTCTAGTTTTCCTTGTGTCATCATGACCTCCTATTAGTTTGGTAAGATTCGTTTGTAAAACCCTTTGGGTGTATTGAGCAATTCACCAGAAGAGAGATACTTCTGTATACAGTTGACCCAATTGTTGTTTTGATAGAAGATGTGAATAACCTCGTTATTGTCATAGTCTTTTAGAAGTTCGCACAGGGCTTCTACCTCATTCTGACTTGCAAAGCGGTAATAAACCGTCACAATGTCTTTCACTTTCCAGTGACGCTTTAAGAGGTAAACAATGATGTATTCGTCATTATCGTATAACCCTTCGAGACAGAGCTTTAGTAATTCAATTTCCTGAAAAGTTAAATTTGTGGTTACTCCCCAATCAACAATTTCAGTGATAACTAATTGACTATCATAAGAATAGCCTTTTTCAACCAAGCGTTGTCTGATAGCCTCCTCATTAAAGCGAATAAGATCTACCTGAGCCAGCTCTTTAGACTGTCCGTTTTGTAGGATTCGAATGGTTCCAATCATCCATACATCAGTCCTTCCACAAACTCGTCATAAGCGAGCCAATCATTTGAGAGATCAAAGGCTTGTTCTTTTGTGAGAATTCCTTCGTCCACAAATTTTTCTAGTTCTCGTCGTATTAGTCTAAAAACTTCGCTGAGTTGGAGATCCGTATGAATTTCTTCTTCATCGTTACGGTACCAAACCCAGGTAACGCCTTCTTGACGATAGCGAGAACGAGCAGTATATATTTCCATAAGTTTCCTTTCTATTGCCAAGCATAGTATTGATCTGAGATGACACAGTTTAGTTCAAGGCGTGCATCACGACCATAAGCTTCATAATCAAAATACGGTTGGATATTATCAGGGATTTTAATGACGCTTAATTCTTCAATGAGATAGGCTCCAAAATCTTCATCCCTACTAACTTCAGCAACAGTCCAATTATTGATATCAAACTCTTCAATAAAGTTATCGATAGAATTATAGTGGATAATCCAATCATTTATCAGAGAGCTGTAATTATCAGGGATTTCTTGTAACTTCTCAGCAAGACGATTAAGAGAACTAATAGAGGTATATTCATTGATGATACCGTTAAAATCATCCCAATCCGCAATTAGATACTCATCGTGATCTGATAGGCCTAAACTTTTTCGAATGGTTTGTTCTGATTCCGGGAATTCAAACCATTTATATAGGCCAGTTTGTATATTTTGAATACAGATTTTTAAGTTACTTGCCACTCTTTACCTCCTTTCACAAGTTCATTCTGATGAGAAACATAACTTTCTTTTAAATACTTTAGTTCGGTTTCCATCCGATCTGTTAGTTTTCCAGTATTTCGAATCATTTCCAGGTATTGGGTATTCATGATTTTATCTGCCTCTTCCACAAATGATAGCGAATTGGAAACTTGGTAAAGCAACCAACGAACTGTTCGATCAATGGAATAAGGTTCTGGTTGGACAGATAATTTTAATGGGTCAGCTGATCCGAACATATCTTGCCATTTAGGATCAGGGATGTAGGCTCCGTATTTCCCAACGCCTTCAAACACCTCCATTTCTTGATTAATTAATCCACGGGCTAAGTTTCCTAAATCTTGACCTAGCACGTAGTGTTCAACTAACTTTTGAGCTTTTGCTTGTGACAAACGAATTTCATATCGATTCCAGACGCCAAATATTTCTAGAGCCTCTTCAACACTTATCCCTTCCTTTTGAGCGAATTCATATCGTTTCTCATAAAAGTTAAAAAACATATTGGATTTACGTGATCCAAAGTAAAGCGATATTCCTTGTCTATCCTCATTCTCAGAATGACTGTTTAGATTTCCACCACCGATATGACTCCAAGTTCTAAGGCGGTCAAATGTAACAAGGTGTTGGTAAACTTTGTTAATCATATCTGATAGATGAAAGTGTGTTTCTTCTTGATCATACCCACGGTAGAGTTCATCTAATGCTAAGTCTATCCGAGTAACTTTCATGTCAGAACGTTCATAAAGTATTTTTTCCAAGAATTCCCTCCAAGAGATCCCTTCTCTTTCAAGAACCAGTTCCATCTGTCTACACCCTTGACCAGAGAGTTGTAAGGTGATTTGGTAATTGTTTCGATCTTCTTTATCAAAGTAATCAAATATCCAAATATCACCACGCTTGTAGAGGTGATTATAGGTCATCATGGTTGTTTCTTGTGAAGTGAACTCATTAAAGCTAACATAGAGGTAAGTTTCAACAAAGTCTTTTAAATGACGGACTTCTTTAAAGGTGATTCGCAGATAGTCAATCATAAGACGTAGAGGATGAGGGCTGTCTGAGAAGGAGTATCCCATCTTGGTCTTGATTTCCTTGAATTTTTCGAGAGTAAATTCTCGTCTTCCTGTTTCATAGGATTTTAGACTTGATAAGCTTACTCCAGCAACTTCTGCAAATTCCTTTTGTTTTAGTCCAAGACTAGCTCTAAATTTTCTTAGTTGTTTGCCATCAATAATAGTCACTCCTTTCTATTTTTGAGAGTAGGTGTACAGTTTTTGGCAAAAAAGTGTACAGTTGTTTAATTCTCTAATCCCTTGACCCACAAGGCTTATGGAGGTTTCACTACGTGATTTTTTCAAATCTCTACCCCCATATTATAATCTGGGGGTTGTGAACACGATTGAAGTGAGTTTTCGCCTTACCCACCCTGCTCTGTTCGCTTCGCCTCCGGCTCGCTCCCAGGGGTGGGGCGTTAACTCACCTCAACCGCTGATTCCTTTTGAGACTGATAATAGGCCTCAACTGCCTCTTTATAGGTCGTGCTGGTGTCGTCAATAGAATTAAAAATAACCCCTAGTGTATAGAGGTCATCCTTACCAAATAGCATTTTTCCATCTTTTTTGGTGAAAGTAGAATAGCCTCCTTTCTCTATGAGATTGACCAGTTTTTTCACCTGGTCGTAGGTTTTATCGAGTTTTATTTTCATTTCAGAAATAGTGAATTGTTCAGGTTCAAAATCCACAAATGTTTTTACAAGTTCACTCTCTGTAGATGTAATCACTGAATCTTGATGAGGTGTCATCTTGAGAAATGCATCTTTAAAAGAGAATCCTTTATCAAAAGGGACGTTGGGAGAGAAGAACTCACGGGCAATCTCACCAGCGTTAGCAATATAACCCCGTCCGACAACTTTTTTCCCGTCAATTTCATCAATGTATTTGAACTCTTTGTTTCTATTGGCATCTCCGTACATCATGGTATAGCCAGTATCTTCTAAGTGTCCTACTGAGAGACGTTTCATAAACTGATCCCGTAAGCTTGTTTTGATATATTCACCATCAGGCCGTTGCATGGCCATGATGACAAAGATGCCAGCTTGTCTAGCTTCTAGAATCAATTGTGTGAGGTATTTATTGACCTGTTGTTGGAGTTGGTAGTTGCCTTCTAGTTTTGCCATGAATGCTGCCCACTCATCAAAGAAGATGAATTTAGGACGTAAGCCAAACTGAGAGAAGTTCATCCCAGCCACATAGTTAGGCTGACTTTTCATGTAGCGGTAACGCTCTTCCATTCCCTCGACATTGCTTTTGAGACAGTCTACAATTTCCTCCTTAGTGATGAAGACGTGTCCTTTAAAGATTGGCACGTCCGCAAAAGAAGAGAGGTCAGATTGTTTCGGGTCACAAATATCAATATCAGAAATCGGAGCTAGTCCATAGAGAAGAGTCATGAGAAGAACGGTTTTCCCACCACCAGTACCACCCCCAATCAGTAAGTGAGGTTGTTTTACAAAGTCCCAATAGACGTCTTTCATTAATCGGAGGCCTTGTTTTGTAACTTTAATCTCTTCTAGATTTAAACGTCCTGCAAACTGATCTATAGCTATCTCGTAAGTGACAAAACCTTTGGTGAATTTCTTACCCGTAAAGTCTCCATCGTGTTGGATTTCAAGTGTATTTCCGAGATTAAGAAAACGATCCTGGAATTTATTTCCTTGAAGAATGAATGAAGCTTTCAGGCCGTACTTACTTTGCTTGAGGTAAACTTTAGGGAGAATGATTTTTTCTTGGACTTGTTTATCTCGTTTGAATTTCTTTGTAGTATAATAACCGTTTTCTAAGAGAAAGTTTGCCATGATTCTCAGGTTGTTCCATTTTGAGAATACCAACAGATTTAGATAGCCTAGTTGGTTCAGGATAAAGACCAGCCCTAAGCCGATGACTAAAATAGTTCCTGTTGTGAGACTGTAATAGACAGGCTCTAGGAGCAAATTATCTTTTTCCAACCAAAGAAAAAAGCCACTTCCAAGGAGAAATGGCATGTAAAGTATTAGCAAGGTAATCCCTTTAATGTGTTTATGGTACTTTCTGACTCTTCGGCCACGCTTTTTCCAAAGCATTAGTCTTTAGCCTTTGCTTGTTCAGGTTTTGGAGCAGGAGAGCCTTTCTTTGAAATGGTTTGGGCAAAGAGCTTGTAAACACCACCAGATACACTGGAGTAAGTCACGATAATACCAGAAAGTTCCACTTCATCACCAAATTTAAGACCAAGGCTTTCTACCTCACTTGGTAGCATACCAATAATTGAGAACTCTTCTGTACCATGCTGGTTAGCTGATTTAATAGCCACCTTAGTAGCAAGAATTTCCCCTGTTGCGACTTGGGGATAAGAACCGTCCATATTTCGAGGTTGAGTGGTATCATCTTCGTATTTTTGTTCCACTTCATTAATCCCACGCCAGGTCAATTTACCAAAGACTTCTGGAATGTTAAGAGCTGATGTAATGTCCAAATAACGCTTATCTGTAATTTCTACTTTATCAAATTTTAATCCAACTTTTGCCATAATTTATTTTCCTCTTTTCTTTCTGTTTTTTATTTTTTCACAATGAGTTTGTCAGCATAGACGTTTAGAGCAGGTGCCATATCCCGACCATTAATGGCATCTGGATAGAAAATTGGGTTAACCAATTCCACCTCGGCATCCTCTTCAAAAACTTCAGCAGTAGCGGGAGTAATCACATAAAACTGAAGATGCTTTTCATTGACTACTTCATGACGTTGAAATTGTCCTTGTTTCCCAAAGACCGTACGGGGAGCTGTTCCTAGTTTTTCATAGATAGCTGTTCCAATAAAATTAGGGTTCATTTTAAGTGTTTCTTTAATCATAATAGTTCCTTTCAGGGTATAAAAAAATCAAGCCATAGCTTGATGAGAGTGATAATATTGTGTAATTAAACGGCGATAGTAGTTGCCGTAAAAAGTTAATTCCCCATGTGGGTAATGTGCTTTTTTTAAACACTTTAATTGATCGCTTAAGTGTTCTAAAGTATCTACATACAAGAGCCTCAGTAAGTGTTTATCATAACCATAGACACCTGCTGAGAAAGTAAAATTGGTATAAATCTGTTTTAGTTTCTGTTCACAATAAGTCATAACTTCCTTTCTAAATAGTAAAAGCTACTAGTAGAAGGTGATGTCAGACTAGTAGCTTAGGTGTTAAGAGATGAAACTTGCTCGAAGATTTCCAGTCCTGTCATGGCAAGTCTTCATCAATGGTTATTTGGTTGAGAAAAGAAGAACTCCTTTCTCACGGTGGCAACGTTTAGCAAGGTGCATTGCGTCAATTACCATCGCTGTCCCAGCCAATCCGCTAGACCGATACTCGTATCCAGAAGATTCTCTTATGCCTTTTGGCAAAGCCGGTTCACTTTACTATTCGGAAAAGTGCTAAAGTCCGATATGCGTGTGGGTATCTCCCAAATAGAGAATTCAACTCCAACCAGGATACGGACTTGACATTTTTGTCATGTGTGATACAATAAAGGTACGAAGTTTATTGTGTGTTTGTCGGTCAGTCCTCTGGTTGTCAGACGCACATTTTTTATTAAAGATTTCAAGGGACGTTGTTTGGTTTCAGATAATGCTTATTATTTTTTGAAACCAGCATACTCAACTGAATATATTTATATTATATACTCAAATGAGTATATTGTCAACCCTTTTTATAAAAAAATCGAAAAAAATTTTAAAAGAGGTCTATCATGGGATTCCCAGAACGCTTAAAAGCCCTACGTTTAGAGGCAAATTTAACTCAAAAAGAAATTGCTGAGCAGTTTGGTATAAAGCAACCTAACTACCAGCAATGGGAGAGTGGAAAACGAAAACCAGGTTTTGATACTATTGAAAAGTTTTCTAATTTCTTTGGAGTATCTGCCGATTATTTGTTAGGTAATACTGATAATCGAGCAGTTGAAGAAGATGAGCTTGCGGAAGTAAGTATGCTTTTCCGTGCAACATCTTTAGACATGACTGATGAAGAAAAAGCTATTTTCAAGCAAGAACTTCTCGAGTTCATGAAGGAACGTCAGAAGTTGTTTGATGAGGATAAGAAATAGGAGATTGACTTTTGAGATTAAAAGAGTTGAGAATTGAAAAAGGGATAACTCATAAGCAGTTATCAGATGATATTGGCGTGCCTGTTAGGACAATCTCACGTTGGGAAAAAGGTGAGACAGATATGCTTCTTAAGAATGCAATTAAACTTGCGGAGTATTTTGATGTAACAATGGATGAGTTTGTGAGGTGATTTACACCTATATAAGAATTTTGGGACTGAATATTCCCGAATTCTTTTTTATTTTCGACAAAAATCTTGTATAATTTACTTAACCTAATGAAATGAAGGCAATGGTATTTTCAATGAAAGATAGTATCTTTAAAAGTGACCCAAAAAAAGTGTTCGTAAGCACTATAAAAAGAAAAGAGCATGACCAAACTTTTAATGAATACATAAGGAATTTATCCAAACAGAAACCAAATAATAGTGGTGGATGGGGTGTAAAGACTCAGGAATTAGCTTGTAGAGTGGGAATAGAATATGAGATGTTTAGGAAAATACTAAACCAAACTAAACCAAACCAGCCTCGAGATTGTATCATAGCGATATGTGCAGCATTATTCTTATCAACGAGTGAAACTAATAAAGCCTTGTTCTATTACGATGATTTGCCAAAATTAGATGATTCAACTGGTTGTAGAGATTTTTTTATTATCGAAACTCTAGAAGCAAATTTTGATAGAGAAACTGACTTAATGGAGGGTGTGAATAATATCAACAAAAAGTTAAGTTATTACCAATTCTCTGAACTAAGACTATCTAATCGAATCAAGACCAAGGAAGCTCAAATAATACCAATTAAATCAAGATATGATACGGATTATAAAGTAGAAACTGAAATAAGTTCGAGTCAATATTTTTATCAAAACTCATTGTGTGAACTTTATAATCCGATGCATTATAGTGCTAGAAGCTATATGAAAATATTTGAAGAAAATAAGGAAGACACTACATTAGTTTGTCAGAGCAATGATGATAGATTATACAGATACAAAAGCGCAGTGGATAGAGACGTTTTAGAGGAAGACTCTGAGCTGTATGACCTATTTTCCAGCCATATAAAAGATTCTAACCTAAGGGAACTAAGAAAATATTATGAAGTCGATTTTGATTCTAGAAATCATGGTATGAGAAAAAGTGCAAAATACATTGATGGGAGTATTGTTTTATTTGCAGAATCTTATAATTATATTCAACCGCAACGAAATGAATATGTTTACGCCGAACTATCTAAAGGAGTCTTTACTTTTACTATTTTGAAAAAGAGTCAATTTATGTGTCGTTACCTAGATAAAATGGAGTTTGAAAAGTATTACCCACAAAAACAATATATGTCAGAGAGAAATAGAATCAGTTTTACTTCTCTTGAAAGTCTGAGGGATTTTTGTGAAAACAAAAATTATATTAGTCCATATACGAATTCAGCCTACGGCAGTTATTTTTCAACATTAAAGAAAGTTCTAGAAGAACTTGCTAATAATTTGAAAGAAAGAAAAGAATATATCAGACAATTTGATGAATGTTTTGATAATGTGCCTTGGAGAATCTATGAATTTTATAACGTTATAGAAGAATTTGAGTGTGAAGAAAAAATGGAAGTATACAAAGAGGAAAATCCATTTGATGCGAAATACGGAGTAGACGATGGAAAAGAAATAAGTGATTTTCTGGGTTACGATATTTTTACGTGGATTGAGGCACAAAAGGATGAAGCAGAATTTGAATATAATAACCAAAAGGTGAGATTAAGAAAGGAGGACTTAAAATTTGCTTTTGAGCTTGGGATAGATGATGTTGAAGAAATTTGTAAATTCAAATTAAAATATCTTGATTCATTAAAAATTTATGAAGAGTTATAAATATAGAAAACGGGACTCAAAAGTCCCGTTTTTGCATTGTCGAATATCGAATTAATTTGTAGAATAAATCTATAAAGTAAAAGAGGTAAATAGCAATGACTAACAAGGAATACGTGCAAAATTTATTATTAGCCAACGACATTATCTATATTGACACTTCTTCTTTAATGAATGTTGAAGAATTTAAGGTATTTATTGAATCATATAGCGAAGATTTTCTTAATTTTGGAATGAAAATTACAGTTACTAGAGAAGTGTGCTTGGAAATCGTAAAGCATCTAAGTTCAGAACACATTGAGAAGCAGACAAAGGCTAAACGTGTAATAGATATCTTCAAAAATTTTAACACCATTTTTATTTTTGAAGATGAGAATCTAACTAGTCATGAAGCTAATTTTGCTTTTGCAGATTCAGAATTACTTTCTAGAATGACAAAAAGTAAAATAGATTATAAGCAATTACTTATTACAAATGATAAGAACTTGTGTATAGATGCCTTTAATCTAAACACTTTAAATTCTTGTAAAGGGCAACAAATAATGGTTTGTTATATCAATAGAAACGGGAAATTGCATAAGGGAATAACAGAACCTTTAGAAAAGAGAGAGAATAAAACAGTAGAAGCTTATGAAAACTCTTTTGCAGATAGAACAGAAGAATTACCTGGTACACCTGCTAGAAATACTATCAAAAATTGTTTTTTCGGTGCCTGTTTGCTATTAGTAGGGTTTAGATTAGGAAAAATCGTTAAATAATTTAAGATTGGAGTGACAAAAATGGATAAAAATATGATTGAATTTCTAAAAACAAGTGATGCAAAATTCTATGTTATACTTGCTTCTGGATTAGTAGTCTTTTTAAGCTATAAAGGTCTAGATATAGAGGCGAATGGTATAAAGGTAAAGTTAGGTCTAAACAATTCGACTAAGCAATATATATAACTATCAGTGGACAATCGTCCGCTTTTTTAGTACAATATAGTCAGTTTTTTAACTGACAAGGAGGTGAAGTATTTGGGAGACACCCTTTCAAAGATTAGTTCAGTTGTTAAATCACAACTTTATCCCTTTATCAAACTAAGAAAATTATCTCTCTTGTCCTATACTTTTGAAGATTTCTTTGACTTTGTTATCTCTGAGAATGATATTAAGGTGTTAGGACATCATTTTTCCAATCGTCAGATTGATGGTCTTACCTTAATAGATTCAGTAGGAATTTCGCTTTCCTACGAAAAAGAGAATCCAAAAGTACGTCAGAATTTTACCAAATGTCATGAATTGGGGCATTTTTTGCTGAGTCACCATGGTACAGTCTTTACCGAACTAAAAGAAAATCAGACTGCCCCTGAGGAAGTTGAAGCTAATTATTTCTCAGCTTGTTTGCTTATGCCTGATATAGTCTTGTTGTCTAAGATTTACTACAAAAAATCGAGCTTTCAGGAAGTTGCTAATTCTCTTCATGTGTCCTATGAAGCATTGAATATCCGTCTTATAGACTTGCTAACTTACTTGACGGGTGAGAGCAAAGACTCATTTATTCAAACTGTTCATCACTATCAATCAGGAGATAATAGAAAAATTCTAGAAAGTTTTGCTAGAGTTCATGATAGCATTGTCTCGGAGTACAACTCTTATGATCCTAGACCAGTGGAAAAGTTATCCTATCTTCTGAGTCAAAAAGATTTTGTTACTGATAAAGAGGTGGCAGAATTATCTCAAACAAAATTCAGAAGCACTGTTTCCTCGACCAGCGTAGGAACTTGGGCGTATTATGACAAAGGCATAGCAATCTTTTATGCTTGGAATAAAGAAAAGTTGACAGAGGGTCAAGCTTATCAAAAAGCGAAAGACATATATTATTTAAGTTAAGGAGGTAACTATGTTTTCATCAGAAGCTCTCAAAAAGAGACGTACAGAATTAAAAATCAGTCAAGCTGACATGGCTAGAAAGCTTGATATTTCCCGTCAGTCCTATTTCACTTGGGAAAGTGGAAAGACAAAACCAAACAGTCATAACATCGAAAAGTTGGCAGATATTTTGGGTGTGTCAACGGGCTATTTTGAATCAGAACATAGGATTGTAGAGACTTATCTGAAACTCAATGATATTAACCGTGTAAAGGTTGAGGAGTATGCAGAAGAATTGCTTACTGTCCAAGAGGAAAGTAAAGTTGTTCAACTATACAGTATCAAGGTTATTGATGATGTTGAGCTGTCTGCTGGTCTAGGGGAAAGTACCTATGATGAAACTGATACCGTAGAAGTCTTTTCAGAAACAGATTACCAGTATGATATTGCCACATGGATTAAAGGGGATTCTATGGAGCCTGTCTATGCGAGTGGGGAAGTTGCTCTTATCCGTGAGGGTGGCTTTGACTATGACGGAGCAGTTTACGCTGTGGTCTGGAATGAGAGAGCTTATATCAAGAAGGTTTACCTAGAAGAAGATGGCTACCGCTTAGTATCTCTCAATCCTGACTATTCAGACATGTTTGCCTCCGCAGAAGACAATCCAAGGATTGTAGGAAAAATCATTGGTCACTTTATGCCAGTAGTGGGAGGATAAATCTATGGGCTATTTTGATTATTCAAGAGAGCCTAAAAGTGATATTGCCTTTATTGATATGAAGTCTTTCTATGCCAGCGTTGAGTGTGTCGAGCGAGGGCTTCACCCCTTAAAAACGTCTCTTTGTGTCATGAGCAGAGCGGATAATTCAAACGGCTTGATTCTTGCTTCATCACCTATGTTTAAAAAGGTCTTTGGTAAGCAGAATGTCGGAAGAGTATATGACTTACCCTTTGATATACATACTCGAAAGTTTTCTTACTATAATGCCAAACGTCAAGGGATTGAAATTACACCTGAGTATGTTCAATTTGTCGAAGAATGGGCAAAGGTGACCTTTATTGTCCCACCAAGAATGAGTCTCTATATCGAAAAGAACCTAGAAATCCAGCGTATTCTACAAAACTATGGCAGTCCAGAAGATATTCTCCCTTATTCGATTGATGAGGGATTTATTGACCTGACAGGCTCTCTAAATTACTTTGTTCCTAACAAAAACTTGTCCAGAAAAGAAAAGCTGGATGTGATTTCAAGTAAAATTCAACACGATATTTTCCGACAGACAGGCGTTTACTCAACCGTAGGCATGTCTAACAGTAACCCACTTTTGGCTAAGTTAGCGTTGGATAATGAAGCCAAGAAGACGAAAACCATGCGTGCAAATTGGTCTTATGAGGACGTAGAAACCAAGGTCTGGGGTATTCAGGAAATGACAGATTTTTGGGGAATAGGCAGTCGCATGAAGAAACGACTCAATGCTTTGGGAATTATGTCTATCAAGGAACTAGCTAATAGTAATCCTGATGTCCTCAAGGCTCATCTAGGAGTCAATGGTGTTGACCTTTTCTTTCACGCTAATGGAATTGATGAAAGTAACGTCCATAAACCCTATAAACCAAAATCTAATGGCATAGGCAATTCTCAAGTATTGCCAAGAGATTATGTCAGACAGAAAGAAATTGAGATAGTCCTTTCGGAAATGGCAGAGCAGGTAGCTGTCCGTCTCAGAAAAACAGGCAAGAAGACGACTTGTGTTTCTATTGGCGTAGGTTATTCTCGAAGTGAAGGCAAGAAAAGTATTCATGCTCAGATGAAGATTGAACCAACAAATCAAACAGAAACCTTGAAGAATCATGTTCTGGTTCTGTTTCATAAGAAGTATAGTTCAGGAGCGGTTAGAAGTATTAGCGTTTATTATTCACAATTAGTAGACGAATCTTTTGGACTTATTTCATTATTTGATGACGTAGAAAAAATTGAGAAAGAAGAAAGGCTCCAGTCAGCAATTGATACCATCAGACAAGAATTTGGTTTTACTTCTTTACTAAAAGCTAATGCTTTAGCAGAAGGGTCACGAGTAATCGCAAGAAGTAAATTAGTTGGTGGTCATTCAGCTGGAGGATTAGATGGATTAAACTAGTGATAGATAGAAGTTATTTACCTTTTCAATCAGCTAGAGATCATCAAGACCGTGGTATGATGAAATGGATGGGCTTTTTCTTATCTGAGCATACTACATCTCTAGTTGAAGAGAAATATAAAATAAAATTTTCAGATGAGCTTAGTTTGCTTGATAAGCTAACACTTATCTCACAACTCTATGCAGGTCAACTTGAAGGACAATTTACTGTAAAAAAACACAATCAAAAAGTCACCTATCATGGACAGGTGACGGAAATATCCAAAGATGGAATTGTAATTAAATCGGATAGTAAGTTTCATTTGGTTGAAGTTGAGACTATCCTAGATATTCAATTAGCAGAAGGAGGAATGGAAAGTGGATAGGAATGAACTTTATAAAGATAAGCTACAGATAGACTATTTTTCAGAAAGCTATATCAAGTTTGAAGAAGATTTTTATCGTCACTCAGCAGATGGAACTCCCTTAACATTTATCATTGATGATATACTATTATCTATGGCATTATCTCATAAAAACTATTTTAAGCTCAATAAGGAAAGGTCAATTGATGGACGAGACCATTATTTCCACTTCCAAGTATCTTTGGAGAGAGATAACAAAAATGTTAGGACGTTTCAATACGTGGGACATAGTACAAATCCAAAAGTAATTTAAGTTGTATTTGAGGTCTTTTCTTACATATATATTCTAATTAATACAAAATTTTACATATAATCTTCTTGAAGCAGTCAGTGTATACTATACTGGCTTTTTCGCTTTGTTAAACAATTTAGTTTGGTTATAATGGAAATTTTAAGAAAAATCCGTTATAAAAGGCATTGTTCAAGCTAAATTCAAAACTGCTAAAATGTCGGATTATCACTTTAAAAAAATGACTTAGGAACTGCTCTAAGTCATCATTTTAGTTACACATAGAAAAATTCAATTCATATTAAAGGAGTTTAGTATGAATTGTGTGAAGACTAGATAGATAATAGATATGAAAGTAGTCTTTATTTATCAATACTATCCATTAAAATTTTGGATATAATTGTATGTCCAGCTCCAGAAGAATAATTTGAATACGTACCATTCGGCACCCAGTTTTCATAATTGTCATTTATCCTTTCGATTGCAGTTTTTATTTCTTTTATAAGAATTTTATCATCAACTGTACCTCTTGATTCATCCTTGTTTAAATAGTTAATCAGGAACTTAATAATTGCACTTGAACCAATAGTTCCTTGAACAATGCTATTCTTTCCTTCATTGAAAAGTTGAGGCCATTTTTTCTCAAATGAATCCCAAATGGAATTAATTATGTTGAAACAAAGATTTATGTATTTAACTAAGTCTGAGTTTTCACTTAAATCAATAAGATTATGCTTTACTAAATAATTTACAATTGGCATGTAAGCTCTGACAAATGTATTGAGAGAGATTGTTTTTCCAGTTGATCGAGGTGTACCTTCCCAGGCAATATTATTTAAGAAATGTGAACCATCAGTGGTATCCATTTTTCGAGCAGTTTCTACCAAAATAAATTGTTTTTTTGCTGTTTGGTCACTCGAGTCTAGGCCAGAATGTAAAGTTTTAGCAATGAGGGCTAACGATGTGTCAACTTTTTTAGAAGTTTTATTAATGGTAATAAATGTATCTACTTCGAGTTTTATTGTTGGTTTTTCTAAAACGATAATATTAAGTTCAAAGTCGTTAATCATCTCAAATAGCTCAGGTTTGTTGTCTTGGATATTTTTAAATGCACTAACCCTATGCTGACCATCTACAATGAATAAGTTTGAATCGCCATCTCGTCTAGAACAGATAATTGGACTAGGGAAAAGAAAGTTGCCTTGTCTAAATTCATCAGTGATATATTTTACAATTTTTAAAACATGTTTTTCATTAATTTCACGCTGGTAACCAGTGAAATTTATAGAATCGAAAACATCAACTTTTGTTGAGCGAATTAATTTTTCCAACGTAATATTTTGTGATTCAATCCAATCTAATTCTGAATGGATTTGATTTATCTTACTTGTTGACATTTTTTTCAAACCTTTCTGTTTTAAAACCTAACTTCGATAACATTCCCAAAAATTCAGCGTTATCCTCTGTAATTAAATCGTTTTGTTCATCTTCATCCTCATCGATATCAGAACCAAATAATTCTGGATCATCTGTCTCATCCAAACCCATATTTTTTATTATGGAAAATATTAAAGTATCTAGAAATTCAGTTTCCTTTATATTAAAGCAATAATCAAAAATTTTTTTAATAGTTTCCATTTCGTTTTGGTAAAGTATACCTGATAATATTTCTTTTAAACTTGAGTATGTGTAATTTTGTTTTAGATTTGAAATTGAATATTGGAGTTTTGATTCGATATTTTTTTTAACAATTAATTGGGATACTAAATCTTCTAAAGTATTTATATTTCTGTAAATGAAAACATTGAAGAAGATTGAATAATAGTAATGAGAGTTCAATGGTTCTAAGAAGTTAATTTCTTCAAGGTAGGTTGTAAATAACTGTTTTAATAAATCTTCTTTTTTATATGTTTCTTTATTTAGATGAAATAGTTGTTTATCAGAACTAGTGAGAGTTTCCCAAATGTTTTCAACACTTTCTTTCTTTTGATTAATTCTGAAATCAAACTGACTAGGTTTGTAAATTGAACTGTGTTCTACTTCACCCCACAAATTATGAATTGAAGATTTAATTTGTATTTCAAAACCAAACTTTAGAGGTGTGTCATTTTCTGGTGTGATAAAACCCTGGAATTTCATTATTGAGTGACCATTTACTTGCAAATTTTTTGGGTTTTTTTGGGTTTCAGGGATTTCAACGTTTTGTTTTTTTGTTAAAAAGTCAATTAAGGCATTAGCAAATTTTTCCTCTTCATTGAAGAATAATGTAGTAATTCTAAATCCAATATAGTCATGAAGGCTTTTGCTAAGAGTTTTCATATTTGCTTCATCGTCATTATCAATGTAAGTCCAGTTACTAATACAATCACTCCTTATGAGCTTATCAGCGAAACTCACATCGGATTTAATTCTGTTTTGTTTACCAATTATTCTACTGGAACTTTCAGATTTCAGGAACTCTTCTAGATAATTGTTTAATGAAATATTGGCTTTGCCTACAGACCCGGAAAGCTTATCAAAGATATTTAACCATTTGTCTTTACGTTCCATACTATTATTATTTACCATTGTCTAATATATTCTCCAATTTTTCTCACTATTTCAGTAACAAGTGCATTTCCCATAAAAAACATACGCATCTTATCTGATACCTCAACAATTGAACCATCAGAGAGCTTTTTCTTAGCAGTCCAATTATCAGGGAAGTCTTGTAATCTTTCAGCCTCTACTGGTGTAATGAGACGGTAACGATTATTAACTTTAAGGAAGTGAGTGGACCTGTTAACTGTTCCTTCTGAAGTTAACATGGTACGGCCAGGAAGATTGAGATCATCTGTCGGTGACATCCCCCCTTCAGAATAGATGTATGAATGACCATCAGCAGAAGTTCTCTCAATTCTTTTTGGTCCTCTCAAATATTGAAATTTCTCTAATTTAGATTGGTCTGTCAAAAAGTATTTTTCTGGAACGTCTTTCTCAACTTGTAAAATTTCCCCTAGTGTAATAGGATTTCCATCATAATCAGGTTCAGTGTCAATAGAATAATATTTTCCATGTCGCATAACACCTGTATTCCAAACGGTACCTGTAAAGTTATCTGAGACTTCAACAATATCATTTGCTAATTCATAAAAGACCTGTCGTTTTTTTACTGGAGAATGTTTGATAGGAAATTGGGTAGCAAATAAACCTGTATGATAGATGTAGTCATCGTATCTATTGTCATCAAATACGAGATCATTTGTTTCATATTTATTATCGATACTTTTAGCAAAGTCGGTATCATTTCGATAGACAAAGAAAAAGACACGTCGACGACGTTGACTACGGCCATATTCAGCAGCATTAATCACACGCCATTCTACAGAATAACCAAGGTTATTAAAAGCAGTTAGCATGATTGCGAAGTCACGTCCACGTTGTTTAGATGGAGCTTTTAATAAGCGGTCTACATTTTCCAAAACTAAATATTTCGGTTTAATGATACGAGTAGCCCGAATAATTTCCCAAAAAAGTACTCCTTTTTTACCCTCAATACCTTGTTCATTTTTTTTACTACGGGCCACTGAATAATCTTGACATGGAAAACCACCGACAATCATATCCGCATCCATTTCAGCAAATCTCTCATCGCTAATATCAGAAATACTAATATTGATGTTTTCACTATCTGGAAAATGATAGTCATATACTTCAAAAGCGTCTTGAGATTTACGTGAGGGTTCCCATTGATTTGCCCATTTTGTTTGGAAGTAATTTTTATCGGCATTTTCAAGACCGATACGGAACCCCCCAACTCCAGCGAACAGTTCTAGAACTTTCATTAATAACTCCTAAATTTAATAATATAACCATTATATCGCATTTATGACAATCGATCAAGTAAAACATTTGGTATAATATCTATAATATAGATTTGGTGGTGATTTATGGAATTTTCACTTTTTGATTACGATGATGCCAATGTAGATAGTATTTTAAAGTATACAGAAGGTATAGTTGGCGAAAAATTTATTGATATTATTGATAAGTATCAAAATTCTGTATATAAAAGTTATGATGATTTTCAAACAAATACTATTTCTGAAAAAGATTTTAAAGAAATCAGCATGAAGTCAAAAGGGCAGTATGGAAATTATATTGAGAAATATTTTTATGGTTATAATCCAAATAGTGATAGACTTGCTGACTTTGAAAAAGTTGGGATTGAGCTAAAAGTAACCCCTTTTAAAGTTAATAAAAACGGCAGTATTAGCGCTAAAGAAAGACTAGTCCTTACAATTCTAAATTATATGGAAGAAAATTTAGATGATTTTTATTCGACCCATCTCTGGGAAAAATGTCAAAAAATCCTATTACTATTTTATAATGGACTAATCCCTAGTCAAACGATGGCTGATTACATTATTGAAAAGGTATTTCTTTTTGAATGGTTCACTGAGGACATGGATGTAATACTGGAGGATTATAAAAGAATCACTGATAAAATTAAACAAGGTAAGGCTCACGAATTATCAGAATCAGATGGTAATTACCTTTCTACCTGTACTAAAGGAGCTGGGAAAGGCAAAGATTTTCGAAGTCAACCGTATAGTGATGAACCCGCAAAACAACGAGCATGGGAACTAAAATCTAGTTACATGACTTATCTGATTAATAACAAAATTTTTAATCAGAAGGACCAAGAGAGTGTAGTCGCAACCGCTAAAGGGGAAAAGAAAACTTTTACAGAGATAATATCTGATAAAATTTTAAAGTACCAAGGTTGGACAGAAGCAGAATTATATAAAACATTTGATATTAATCCAAAAGCCAAAGGGAAAAACAGTTCACTGATTCGGAAAATAATTGGCCTTACAGGTGACATAGATAAGACACAAGAGTTTCAAAAAGCTAACATGAATTTGCGTGTCATTCGTGTTGATAAAAATGGTCTTCCGAAAGAGGATTCACCATTTAAAACATATAATTTTAAAAATCTAGTGGCTAATGATGAGTGGGAGGAATCTCATCCATTCCAAGAAATCTGTAACAAAAGATTTTTATTTGTTGTTTTCAAAGAGACAAATCCAAAAACATTTATATTGGATAGGATAAAGTTCTGGGGATTTCCTGATAGACAAATAGATGAAGTAAAACGAGTTTGGCAGGAAACAAAAAGAATTCTAGCTGAAGGAGTTCAATTAACTCAGAATGGAAATAAGGTATCAACAAATTTTCCGCAAAGTAGAATTAATAAAGTTATCTTTACCAAAATTCATGCTCAAAATACATTATATGAGATAACCCCTGGAGGGTTTGTCGGTAAAGGAAAGTTATCTGATACTGATGAATTACCCGACGGACGACATATTACAAAACATTCGTTTTGGATTCCAAAACAATTCCTAAAAGAAGTGCTAGAAGGGAAATGGGATTAGTTATGATGAATAATATGACACAAAGATTTAATGATTCACAAAAAGAAAGAGCGTTACTCCCTATTCTGAAAGAATTTCTTGAAAGAGAGTTACCAGATGCTGAAATAAGATTTACAAATTCACGAGAGGAGCAACTGCAAGGATCCGATTTTCTAATGAAATCACTTCAAGTATTTGGTGATAATAATTTTCATACGATTGATGCAAAAGCAGCAACGGATTATATTGTTATAGATGGTAGAAGTGACGGGCTCCCAACATTTGCAATGGAATTGGCAAGTTTACAGAATGGCAATTATCGAGAAGGTTGGGCAATCGATAATGAGAGTTACTATAAGAACACTGAATACTTCTGCTTTCAGTGGATTTTTACTCGAAATAACACTTGGGATTTATCAATACAAAATATAGCAAGGATTGAGGTAAAAATTATTCCTAAGAGAGATTTGCTTCACTTTATTCAGAATCCCTTTAACCTGTTTCCTAATTTGACAAATAACGGATATATTGGTGAGTTAAATCAAGAAAGGATTTCTAACTTATATATATGGATGAAAAATACTTTTAATTCTTTAAGGGGAAATCAAGATGGAGTTTATAGATTTAATAATCTCAATGTTAAACTACAAAGTGGGCGTTTATATCTAAGTTTATTGAATCTTAATGAAGTAGATGGAAAAGGTCCTAAAATTGTTTATACGTCAGAGGAAGTAAAAAGTGAATGTCCTCTAAATATTACAATTGCAAAGAGACCATATTTAGAAAGATTATCAATTTTTTCTAGTAACTTAAATTAAGGAGTGTGTTATGAATCATACAGAATATGTAGACGCATTAAAACATAGCATGGAGAATTCAATAAATAATGAAAATTATTTTGAAGCAATTACAATCGAGTTTGCATTGCTTGAAGATAGAGTAAGTAGCCTTCTATTGAAATTAGATTTAGAGGACTCGGATAAATTATATATAAAAAGTTCTTTACTTGCCGAGTTTATGAATAGTAATGAACAAGATGAATATTCAGAGATACGCAATTTATTAATCAGAAGACTAGCTGATAGTAGTCAAGGTTTACCGATAATCAAGAAAACGAATCACTATAAGTCCCATGTAGATTATAGAAAATGTTATGATTTATTGAGTGTATTCCGCGTGAGAAGAAATGCAGTGGTACATAGAATGGGTCACTATAGAAAAGGTATGAGTTTTGAAGAAATTCTCATCGAGGCGAAAGAAATAGCGATATTAGGAAGAGAGCTAGTACATAAATTTTCAAATCTTAACAATAAAGTTAAAAAAAGGATTGAAAAGGTAGAGGAATTGGAGTAATATAAAGAAGTTACCGCTAGGGGAGACCCCGTTGATCGGTAACTTTTTTTTATAAAAGTTAAGAAAACAGACTTGCATTATTGGATTTCAAATTTAGTTGGTTCTATAATATCAGAATAGAACTTTTCGACACTACTAGTTAAATATTCTTGTGACTTATTAGGAGTATGATTTAATAATTCTACAAAAGAGGTCATAGCTAGGATATCTGAAAAATCAACATTAAACTGCTTTTGTTCACATAATTTGTGTAATTCGTTACCAAATGTTTTAATTTCTTGCTGAAATTCGCCATTAAAGATATTTTTGGTAAGTAAAATTTCAAAGTTTTTAATAAAGTCATAAAGGTTATCATATAATTCTTCCATATTTTCTCTCCTGAAATTTAGTTAATTTTATATAGCTATTATACCGTAAATAAATAGTAGTTGTATTTTTTTAGCTAAGATAGTATCACAATCTTTCCTAAAAATATCTATTTTTCGGAAAAATTTACTCTCTTTGTTAAGAATATTATTCATAAGGGCACCTCTAAAAACGTATGAAAAGAGGTATAATAGATTAAAAATAAGCTAACGAGGTATTGAAGATGAATTTATTTGGAGATAGCGACTATCTTGAAAAATTAAGTTTAAAAGGAGACCCTCTTGAGCGGCTAGAAAAAGTGGTTGATTTCGAGTGTTTTCGCCCAACTCTTAACCGGATTTTTAAGTATGATTTAAAAAACAAATCTCATGGTGGTAGACCGCCCTATGACCTTGTTTTGATGTTGAAAATTCTAATTTTACAACGCTTATACAATCTATCTGATGATGCAATGGAATATCAAATGATTGACCGGATTTCGTTTAGAAGATTCCTTAAGATTGATGACAAGGTACCAGACGCAAAGACTATCTGGAACTTTAGAAATCAGCTATCAAAATCTAATAGAGGAAACTGGCTTTTTTCTGCCTTTCAAGAAAAACTTGAATCACAAGGGATGATCGCTCATAAAGGACAGATTGTTGATGCAACATTCATAGAGGCGCCTAAACAACGTAATCCAAAAGACGAAAATGAATTGATTAAAGGGCACCTCTAATAACTACCAATTAATTCACCTCTAAATGAAATTAGAAAAAAACACAGAAAACTAAGCATAGTCTACTGTGTTTTTCTTTATGTTACAGACGCCACTTGACTGTTTATTCTTATTTTAGACAGATTACCTCCATGTTTTGAGATTTAAACGTTTAACTTGTTCGTACCTCAATAAGTTATAAGTCAGATTTGTAAGGTCAGTATTTAAAACAGCTCGATCGAATCCAATAGAACGTAAACTAGAACCATGCATTGAATTTTCAACAAAGCCAAATACATGTTCAATACGGACACGTATTTTCGAAATGATTTTATTAAACATTTTAGCCTGATTCACTGACTAAAGCATGACATTTACAGCCATAAAAGTACTGACCTTTGGTAGCATTGTAGCCAATATTTGCATAGTCGCCCAAAACTTTGCTTCTAAAATTACGAATCGGCTGACACAAAGGAATGGGAAAGCTGTCAATAATAGACACATCAATCCCTTCAACTTCTTTAAAGACGAGAGCTTGGCGAATGAGTTGAATACTCGGTAAGAGTGCATTACAACGACGAACAAAGCGAGAATATTCTAGAAAATTAGGGAATAGACTTTGAGCCAATTGGTGCTTTGCTTTAAGTGTTTCACTAAAATGAAGCACTCCCCACAGGTAACAAGTAATCACTAAACAGTCAGATGTTGCAAGATGGACGTTCTTTCGATTTTGTATTTCGAGTGGAACGCTTGTTTGATAAATCGCTTCAATGCTTGTCAGTAAATAAACAAAAACTTTTGTAAGTGTGCTATTATAAGTCATATAGGTCGTGCGCTTTCTAATTCTTAGTGGTTTAAGCTTAGGATAGCACGACTTATATATTTTTCAATGAAATCAACTAGCAATTCGGGTATAATAGATATAATTGAGTATCAAAAAGAGCAGATAAAAGATTTACAAAACACTAAAGATGAACAATTTAAACAATTAAGTAATATGCAAAATCTTTTAGACCACCAACAACGTCAAGCCTTACAGGATAAAAAAGTACTAGAAGAGTATAAATCAGAAATCAATGAATTGAAAGCTCTTAAAATGCCTCAGGAGGATATGAAAGATGGCTCGTCGATAAGGGGTGAGGCGCAGGAAGAAATTGAACGACAGAAAGTTCAATTGAAGTTATCAGAAGAAGAACGAAACAAGGCAAAAGAAAAAGACCCGGTAAAAACAGAATCTAAAAAATGGTGGCAACTATGGAAATGAGGGGAATCAAATGAGTCATTCGGAACAAATGATTGAAAACCAGTTCATACAGATCTTAAGTGAGAAAGAAAATCAGTGGACTTATCGTCCGGACTTGAAGTCGGAAGAAGCACTTTGGCAAAACTTTAGAGGCCATTTGAACCGAATAAATTTAGCAGTATTGGAAGAGCAACTATTAACGGACAAAGAATTCAAGCAAGTCAAAGTCGAGTTTTCACGTTTGACCGGAACGCCTTTTTTAGCTTCTCAATGGCTTAGAGGAGAAAACGGGGTGGCTCAAGTTTTATTAGAGCGAGAAAATGGGAAAAAAGTGACTTTAGAAGCCTTTAGAAATAAGGATATCTCAGGAGGAACTTCTTCTTATGAGGTAGTTCACCAAGTGGTCCCAGATTCCTCTAGAGTAGATCGTGGAGATGTGAGCTTGCTGATTAATGGGCTCCCAATCATTCATATTGAGCTCAAAAAAGAGTCCGCTAAAGACGGTTTCATGCAAGCTTATTATCAAATTCAGCGTTATGCAGAAGATGGATTTTTTAAAGGGATTTACGCAACTACTCAAATCATGGTGATTTCAAATAAAGTCGATACCCGATACTTTGCAAGACCTAGTGAAGATACCGCTGAAGCCTATGCTCAGATGAAGAAGTTTTTATTTAATTGGCGGACTGAAGACAATCAAACGGTTTCCGATTTGTTTGATTTTACTCGTACAGTTTTGCGGATACCCGATGCCCATGAATTGATTAGCCAGTATACCATTCTCGTCGATGATCAAAAAAATAAAAAATTCCTCATGGCTTTAAGGCCTTACCAAATTCATGCTATTCGTAAGATTCGTAAAAAAGCGGCACAGCATGAAGGAGGATTCATTTGGCATGCGACAGGTTCAGGAAAGACCATTACCAGTTTTGTCGCAACGAAATTATTAGCACAAAATGCGATCGGTGTCGATCGTACGGTCATGGTTGTTGATAGAACGGACTTAGATGCTCAAACGCAGGATGAGTTTACTAAGTTTGCCTCGGAATATCATACCGGACAAACGACCGGAAATTCGGTAGCCAATACTTTGATTGTTGGGATCAAAAATCAAAAACAGCTGGCTCGAAACCTCCTTTCATCAAAAAATAATAATACGATTTTAGTGACCACGATTCAAAAACTCTCTGCGGCTATGCGGAGTGCCCAACAAGAGAGTGAAGAAAAAGGCTCGAATCAATTTGAAAAGCTACGGCAAGAACATATTGTTTTTATTGTTGATGAGGCTCATCGTGCGGTTAGTGATGAGGAAATGAAGCGGATTAAGAAAATATTACCCAATTCAACCTGGTTTGGATTAACGGGGACGCCTATTTTTGAAGAAAATAAAAAGCAAGAAAATGGAACTTTTGCTAGAACAACGAGCCAGCAGTACGGGCCACTCCTTCACTCCTATACAACCAAAAATGCCATGGATGATGGGGCTGTGTTAGGCTTTCAAGTCGAGTATCATTCACTGATTTCAGAAGAGGATCAAGAGGTGATTGTCACCCAACTCAATAAAGGAAAGTTGCCAGACGATGCCCTCCAACAAGAAAAATTGTTGCCTACGAAACTTTATGAAACAGATGAACATATTCGTACCATGTTACAAAAAATCTTTAATCGGAGAAGTGTGGTCAAAAAGTTCAAGGTAAAGAATGGTTTTCCTACGATGTCAGCCATTCTTACCACTCACTCGATTGCCCAAGCCAAACATATTTACCGGATTTTAAAGGAAATGAAAGATAATGGGACACTCTTGAATGGGCGACAATTTGATGAACGTCATCAACTGATTGATAAAGATTTCCCAAGAGTAGCTATTACCTTCTCAACCAATCCGGATCAATTAGAAAAAAATGAACAAGACGATGAATTAGCAGAGATCATGAAAGAGTATGCGAAACAGTTTGATGCTTCTCCTTATCAAGATGAGAAACTCTACAATCAAAATATTAATAAACGGTTGGCCCGTAAGGAAAAGCAATATCAATCGGATGGTCAGTGGCTAGATTTTGTCATTGTTGTCGATCGTTTATTGACAGGCTTTGATTCTCCAACGATTCAAACCTTATATATTGATCGAGAAATGAACTATCAAAAGCTCCTTCAAGCGTTCTCAAGAACCAACCGTATTTATACAGGAAAAGATTCTGGGTTGATTGTCTCTTTTAGAAAACCCTTCACCATGAAAGAGAATGTGAAAAACACGTTTCGTCTATTCTCAAATGAAAATCAAAACTTTGATCAACTGATTCCAAGAGAATATGAAGAAGTCAAAAAAGAATTTATCGAATGTTCAACACTTTATAAACAAAGCGAAGCCGAGCTATCGGATAATCCCAACGATCTTAAAACGATGATTGCACAAGTGAGTGCTTATCAAAAGCTAGAAAAGAGTTATAAAGCGCTCCGAAGCTATGATCAATACGAAGAGGAATTTGAAGCATTTTCAGAAGTGGTGGAGCAGTTGCAACAATATCAAGGTAAAATGGAAAACGTTAAAGCGCAGATTAAAGAAATGCTCGAGGATGAGGAGCATTCTGAGGAGGACTTCGAGAATCTTTTACAAGAGATTGCTTTTTCTTCGCAGCTCAATGCGACACATAAAGACGTCGTGGATAGTTTTTATATTAATCAACTTTTGAAAGCGATCCAATTAAACGAAGCAGGCGCCGTTGAAAAATTTGAAAAAGAAATCCAACAAAAGGATCCTCAAATCCAAAAGATGTATCACACCTTGAAAGATCAACTCGTCAATACTGTTGAAGAGATTGATGTAGCTCAATTAAAAGAGACATCGATCCAAAATGAAATTCAAAGACAACTTCAAAAAGAAGCTGAAGAATTTGGATTATCCTTCGACTTTTTACAGTCTGCAATGAATGAGTATCAAGGCGATAAGAAAACAATCCCTTATTTAACCCATTTACTGGATTCGATGACCCTCAGTAAAGAAGAGTTTGAAGCCAAAACGGGTGAAAAATACAGAAGAAGAACAAAAGTTTTAGAAGAACGACTACAACAAAAATTTGAACAACTTCAAAAATGGAAAGAAGAATTATAATGGCGACAGGTTTAAATCAACAACTATGGGCTTCTGCGGATATCTTACGTGGGAAGATGGATGCAAGTGAGTACAAAAACTACTTACTAGGGTTAATTTTCTATAAGTACTTGTCTGATGCGCAGCTGAGAGAAGTTTATGAACAAGAAAATGGCAAAACAGATACCTTCCCAGAACGTTCCACTCAGTATGCAGGATTCATGGAGTGGTACCAAGAAGACAAAGACGATTTAATCGAAAATATCCAACCCAAACAAGGCTACTTTATCCAACCCGATCAATTGTTTTATCACTACCGCATCAAAGCTGATAACTATGAATTTAACTTGACCGACTTACAAGCAGGTTTTAATGAGTTGGAACGTCAAGGAGAAGAATTTAGTGGTTTGTTTGCGGATATTGATTTAAACTCCACAAAATTAGGCTCAAATGCACAACAACGTAATGTGACGATTACTGAGGTCTTGCGTGCCTTAGATGAGATTGATTTATTTGAACACAATGGGGATGTGATTGGGGACGCTTATGAGTATTTAATCGGGATGTTTGCGGCAGGTGCAGGAAAAAAAGCAGGCGAGTTTTATACGCCTCAAGCTGTTTCACGCATCATGTCAGAAATTACGTCGATCGGGCAAGAAACCCGTGCGCCTTTTCATATTTACGATCCTGCGATGGGATCAGGTTCTTTGATGCTTAATATCCGTCGCTATCTCATCAATCCAAATCAAGTTCATTATCATGGCCAAGAGTTAAATACGACGACCTTTAACTTAGCACGTATGAACTTAATTCTTCATGGAGTAGATAAAGAACGCATGAACCTGAATAACGGGGACACTTTAGACGCCGATTGGCCCTCAGAAGAGCCTTATCAGTTTGATTCTGTGGTCATGAACCCTCCTTACTCTGCGAAATGGTCAGCGGCAGATAAGTTTCTCTCTGACCCTCGTTTCGAGCGTTTTGGAAAATTAGCGCCTAAATCTAAAGCGGACTTTGCCTTTCTCCTTCACGGTTTTTACCATTTGAAAGAATCGGGAACAATGGGGATTGTCCTGCCGCATGGCGTTCTCTTTAGAGGAGCCGCGGAAGGAACCATCCGTCAAGCCCTTTTAGAAATGGGAGCCATTGATGCGGTCATTGGATTGCCGGCCAATATCTTTTTTGGAACGAGTATTCCGACAACGGTTATTATTTTGAAGAAAAACCGTTCTCGTCGTGATGTCTTGTTTATCGATGCTTCTCAAGATTTTGAAAAACAAAAAAATAAAAATGTCCTGCTGGATGAACATATTGATAAAATTGTTTCTACCTACAAAAAACGAGAAGATATTGAAAGATATGCTCATGTTGCAAGTTTTGAGGAGATCCAAGAAAATGACTTTAACTTAAATATCCCTCGTTATGTCGATACCTTTGAGGAAGAAGAACCGGTTGATTTGGTTGAGGTGAATACCAATCTCCTTAAGATCAATGAACAATTAGTTCAACAAGAACAAACGCTCTTATCTTTGATTGACGATTTTTCAGAAAGTGAAGAGAATAAAGCCTTGATTGAATCGATGCGTCTTCTTTTGGGAGGTGGGCATGATGAGTAAGAAAGTTCCAGAATTGCGATTTAAAGGATTCACGGATGATTGGGAACAGCGTAAGTTTGGTGAAGTTGTTACCATTGAGCGTGGAGGTTCTCCAAGGCCCATAGATAAGTTCATTACAAAAGATGTAAATGGTTTGAATTGGGTAAAAATTGGTGATGCTCCAGAACAAGGAAATTATATTACTAAAACAGCAGAAAAAATTAAACCTGAGGGACTTTCAAAGACTAGAGAAGTTCATCCTGGAGATTTGATATTATCAAATTCCATGAGTTTCGGGAAACCCTATATAATGGCAATTGATGGTTGTATTCATGATGGTTGGCTTGCCATCAGAGATACTAAAAAAATTTTTGAATTAAGATTTCTTTGTACGTTACTTGGTACCGGAAATATGCTCAACCAATATAAAGCTATGGCAGCTGGAAGCACTGTTAACAATCTCAATAAAGAGCTCGTTGGTGGAACAACAGTTTTATATCCTACGATAGAAGAGCAAACAAAAATTGGAGAGTATTTCTCTAACTTAGATCACCTCATCACTCTTCATCAACGTAAGTTAGATTTACTCAAGGAACAGAAAAAAGGCTTTTTACAAAAGATGTTCCCTAAAAATGGTGCCAAAGTTCCTGAATTGCGATTTGCGGGGTTTGCTGACGATTGGGAAGAACGTAAGTTGGGTGATATAGCTCCCTTACGTGGCGGTTTTGCATTCAAAAGCTCTAAATTCAGGAACACTGGTGTACCAATTGTTAGAATTTCAAATATTCTTTCCAGCGGGGAGGTAGGTGGAGATTTTGTATATTATGATGAACAGGATAAGGATGACAAATATATTCTTCCAGATAAATCAGCAGTCTTAGCCATGTCGGGTGCAACAACAGGTAAGGTATCTATACTATTTCTAACTGATTATGACAAGGTCTATCAAAACCAGCGAGTTGGTTATTTTCAGTCTGTAGACGATATTGACTACGGGTTTATTTCCACAATCGTCCGTTCAGAATTATTCATGACGCAACTTGAGTCTGTTCTAGTTTCAGGCGCTCAGCCAAACGTATCGTCAAAAGAAATTGATTCGTTTAATTTTATGATTCCCATATTAGTTCAGGAGCAACAAAAAATAGGGGTATTCTTCAAGAAGTTAGATGAGATTATCGCTCTTCATCAACGTAAGTTAGATTTATTGAAAGAACAGAAAAAAGGCTTTTTACAAAAGATGTTTGTTTAGGGTCTATAATTAGATAATAACCCCTAAGAAATCAAATAAAAACAGCCCCTATAATCCAAATTCTAGATTATAGGGGTTGTTTATTTGTTTTAATGATATAATAACCCTAAAAGGAGGATGTTATGCCATACCATATATTTATTAATCGAGAATCTGGAAATGATAATATTTCTATTTTTTATGATGAACCTACTTTTGTAGTTATTGCCAATAAAGACGATTTACCAGCAATTCAATTAATTGAGGAATCTCAAAAACCAGGTATATATATATTACTAGGAGATAATAAACGTTATGTAGGTCAAGCCTCTAATTCTATTTTTTCTAGGTTACAACAACACAATACAAATAAACCATGGTGGAACAAATTAATATTTTTTGGACGTGAAGATGGGCATCTATCTAAAGCACAACTAGATCTTTTAGAACGTTTAATCATTGAAAAAATGAATACTGCTAATATTGATTTAGATAATAGCACTCAAGGAAATAAAAGCTATATTGATAAATTAAGCAAATTTTCAGCTCTGTCATTATGGAATAAGGTTGAGAAACTATTGAATGATGTTGCCAATATCGATTTATTTGATTCAGAACACATTCAAACTGAAGATAATAGTGACAACACAACTCTAAATAGTCATATATCAATCATATTTGGAGAATCATTATATACTGGGAAATCATATAGAGATGTATTTACGCAATTAGTTTCTAATTTAGTATTATCCGCAGAGTTGGATAAATTGATTCCTTTAATGAGTCCTAATGAACCCAATACAGTACAAATACTTGGCAATAGAGAACATATATCAGCTAGAGGGACGAAGTTGACTAAACCAATAGAACTAACTAAATACCATATGTATGTTAATTTTTCAAAAATAGGCTTATACAATCAAATCAAAAAATTAGCTGAACTGACTGGAAAAAAAGTTATATTTGAAAGGTGGTAATTCATATGGTTCAACAAATCGTTCTTCCCATCAAAGATTCGAACGTCTTAAAAATGGTGCAGGATACACTACTTGATAGTTTTCGTGCTGGTCGTCGCAACTATACAATTTTCCAAGTTGGGAAAGCGACCTTGCTACGTGTGAGTGACGTCATGAAATTAAAAAAAACAGATGTCTTTAATCTTGATGGAACAGTCAAACAAACTGCATTTATTCATGATCAAAAAACAGGTAAGAAAAATACGTTATATTTGAAACCTGTCCAACAAGATTTAATGCTTTATCATGCATGGCTCATCCAACAAAATATGAATTCAGAGTGGTTATTTCCTTCAACTTCTCGTCCTGATCGTCCTATTACCGAGAAACAGTTTTATAAGATTATGGCACGAGTTGGTGATCTTTTAGGAATTAACTATCTAGGAACGCATACCATGCGTAAAACAGGCGCTTATCGGGTCTATACGCAGTCAAACTATAATATTGGTTTAGTGATGCATTTACTAAACCATTCAAGCGAAGCAATGACTTTAGCTTATCTCGGTTTAGATCAAGCCAGTCGAGAGAATATGTTAGACCAAATAGATTTTGGATAATATTTTTTATTTAAAAAGAGGGATGATCATTATGTTAAAAAATTACATTAGTTGGTTTAAAAAAAATATAAATAAACCTGTTTTCAGGATGATATTTATTGTTTTAGTGGTTCTGTTGCAAAGTTTTAAATCTACTATCAAATAAGGTAGAATAATAGAAAAAGATAGCAGGAGGAATGACGATGAATCATTTTAAAGGAAAGCAATTTCAGCAGGATGTGATTATTGTAGCCGTGGGCTACTATCTTCGTTATAACCTTAGCTATCGTGAAGTTCAAGAAATCTTATATGATCGTGGCATTAACGTTTCTCATACGACGATTTATCGTTGGGTGCAAGAATATGGCAAACGACTCTATCAAATTTGGAAAAAGAAAAATAAAAAATCCTTTTATTCATGGAAAATGGATGAAACGTACATCAAAATTAAAGGAAAATGGCATTATTTGTATCGAGCCATCGATGCAGATGGTTTAACCTTGGATATTTGGTTACGTAAAAAACGGGACACACAAGCAGCCTATGCTTTTCTTAAGCGGTTAGTGAAGCAGTTTGATGAACCGAAGGTTGTAGTCACAGATAAAGCCCCCTCTATTACAAGTGCCTTTAAGAAACTAAAAGAATACGGCTTTTATCAAGGGACAGAACATCGTACCATTAAATACCTGAATAATTTGATTGAACAAGACCATCGTCCAGTAAAGAGACGCAATAAATTCTATCGAAGTTTACGCACTGCCTCTACCACGATTAAAGGTATGGAAGCCATCCGAGGATTATATAAGAAAACCCGAAAAGAAGGCACTCTCTTCGGGTTTTCGGTCTGTACTGAAATCAAGGTATTATTGGGAATCCCAGCTTAAATCATAGATACCGTAAGGGATTTTATTCTTTATTTAAAACTTTGCAACAGAACCAGTTCACATTATGTTGCTAACTTTAATATTTACATTTGAATATTAAAATGTTACAATACAGGCTAAGTATATTAATTAGTGAAAGGAGGTAATAGCTATTTTAGCTATTAAAGGGAGTAGTCTGTCCTTTTTTAAACTAAACAATGATATAAAAACAGTTGCCGGAGCTTTGCCTCTACTATGGATAAGTTTAAAACAAGATCATCAACATACTTGTTTTATGTAGTGAAATATGCATATTTGTATGTTTTGACTTTCGGCACCGGTAATTTTTATCTGTGTTTTTTTTGTGTGCAAAAAGAAATTGATTCTTAGGGACTGCTACTCCTTTCCAATTATTCTAATTACCACTAGAGCAAATTGTGAAAGGATGAAAGAAATGAATTTTAATAATAAAACAAAGTATGGTAAAATACAGGAATTTTTAAGAAGTAATAATGAGCCTGATTATAGAATAAAACAAATAACCAATGCGATTTTTAAACAAAGAATTAGTCGATTTGAGGATATGAAGGTTCTTCCAAAATTACTTAGGGAGGATTTAATAAATAATTTTGGAGAAACAGTTTTGAATATCAAGCTCTTAGCAGAGCAAAATTCAGAGCAAGTTACGAAAGTGCTTTTTGAAGTATCAAAGAATAAGAGAGTAGAAACGGTAAACATGAAGTATAAAGCAGGTTGGGAGTCATTTTGTATATCATCACAATGCGGATGTAATTTTGGGTGTAAATTTTGTGCTACAGGCAACATTGGATTGAAAAAAAACCTAACTGTAGATGAGATAACAGATCAAGTTTTATACTTCCATTTATTAGGTCATCAAATTGATAGCATTTCTTTTATGGGAATGGGTGAAGCTCTAGCCAACCGTCAAGTATTTGATGCTCTTGATTCGTTTACGGATCCTAATTTATTTGCATTAAGTCCTCGTAGACTTTCTATATCAACGATTGGTATTATACCTAGTATCAAAAAAATAACCCAGGAATATCCTCAAGTAAATCTTACATTTTCATTACACTCACCTTATAGTGAGGAACGCAGCAAATTGATGCCAATAAATGATAGATACCCAATAGATGAGGTAATGAATATACTCGATGAACATATAAGATTAACTTCAAGGAAAGTATATATAGCTTATATCATGTTGCCTGGTGTAAATGATTCTCTTGAGCATGCAAACGAAGTTGTTAGCCTTCTTAAAAGTCGCTATAAATCAGGGAAGTTATATCATGTAAATTTGATACGATACAATCCTACAATAAGTGCACCTGAGATGTATGGAGAAGCAAACGAAGGGCAGGTAGAAGCCTTTTACAAAGTTTTGAAGTCTGCTGGTATCCATGTCACAATTAGAAGTCAATTTGGGATTGATATTGACGCTGCTTGTGGTCAATTATATGGTAATTATCAAAATAGCCAATAGTATTGAACAAGGTATATAGCTGATATAATAAGGTGAATTTTTAAATAATATTAATGCAATTAATATTATTTTGATAACTCAATTATGCTAGTATTTTCTTCAAATATGAATGGACTACTGGGTGGAAGATAATTAACTAATCTGTATTCTTCTAATTTGAAATGAATAAGTTTCAAAGTACTAAGATATAGGATTAGTCATCCATTTTTTTTAAATCAGTTTAACTAGATGTTTTGTTTGTCGAATGACAAAAAACTCTTATTTAGTATAAATGAA
Source organism: Streptococcus suis (assembly GCA_022354845.1). Classification (NCBI taxonomy): domain Bacteria; kingdom Bacillati; phylum Bacillota; class Bacilli; order Lactobacillales; family Streptococcaceae; genus Streptococcus; species Streptococcus suis. The sequence continues at coordinate 1,885,348 of CP031970.1, read as the reverse complement.
TAGATAATCCTTCCAATAATTGATATGCTCCCCAATAGGTAGACAGACGAAATAACAAATCTGTTTATCTGATTGGGGAGTGTTTTTTTATGGCGAGAAGTCGGCATACGATCGAACAAAAATTGAGTGCGCTGCGCATGATGGAAGAAGAAACATATACTTGGAAAGAAATCATGGAGGCTCATGGCGTCTCTAGGCACACCCTCCAGGTGTGGAAAGTGAAATTCGATACCGGTGGGATCGATGCGTTGAAGGAATCGAAGGCATGGAAACTGTACACCAAGGAACTGAAAATCGCGGCCGTCCGCGACTATCTCGATGGGTTCACTAGAATGGAGGTACTCTCCAAGTATCAGATCAGTGATTGGTCTGTTCTTCGTAAATGGATTAAGAAGTATACTAGTCATAGCGAGTTAACAGATTCGAGAAAAGGGATGGATCGAGCTATGACAAAAGGAAGAAAAACTACATTCGAAGAGCGCCTTGAGATCGTGAAATATTGTTTGGAGAATGGACGCAACTACCAGCAGACCGCGGAACAATTTCAGGTGTCCTATGCCCAGGTCTATGGTTGGATCAAAAAGTATGACACGAACGGGGCAGAAGCGCTCGTGGACCGCCGTGGTCGTACGAAGCCAGAGGACGAACTAAGCGAAGAAGAGAAGCTGAAACGCCGGATCCAGCAAATGGATCTTGAGAACGAACTTCTTCGTGCGGACATCTTGTTTCTAAAAAAGTTAGAGGAGATCGAGAGGAGGTCATGATCAGCCAGGTACGGCTACAGCAACGATATATCGCCATCAAAGAATTGAACGAAGAGGAGGCCCTTTCGATCGTGCTCCTCTGTCGAGTCGCCGGCATCTCACGGGCGGCCTATTACAAATGGTTGAATCGCACCATACCGGTGCGTCAAGAAGAGAACGAGAAGCTTCTGGAGGACATCCGTCTACTCTATGACCAGGCGAACGGCACATACGGGTACCGTCGGATCACGATGACGATCAACCGGCTGCGCCGGCAACAAGGCCTGTCCCCGTTCAATGAAAAGCGAGTCTATCGCTTGATGCATATCCATGGGATCCAATCGGTCATCCGCCGGAAGCGGAAGAAGCATAAGAAGTCAACGCCGCAGCACGTGGCCGAGAACCTGATGAACCGAGAGTTCAGCGCGTCCCGACCGGACGAGAAATGGTGCACCGACGTCACCGAGTTCAAATATGGTGCCGGGAAGAAGGCATACGGTTCTGTTGCAAAGTTCCCCATAACACCTGATTTATTGTAAAATGTAATAAAAAAGAATGCGAGGACAACAGATGAATCATTTTAAGGGCAAACAATTCCAAAAAGACGTGATTATTATCTCTGTTGGGTATTATCTTCGCTATAATTTGAGTTATCGTGATGTTCAAGAGATGTTATATGATCGTGGCATTAACGTTTCTCACACAACAATTTACCGTTGGGTTCAAGAATATGGTAAGCTGATCTATCAAATCTGGAAAAAGAAAAATAGACAGTCCTTTTATTCGTGGAAAATGGACGAAACTTATATTAAAATTAAAGGGAAGTGGCATTATCTCTATCGTGCAATCGACTCAGAAGGCATGACACTGGATATTTGGCTAAGACGAAAGAGAAATACTCAGTCTGCTTATGCTTTCTTTAAACGACTATACAAGCAGTTTGGGGAACCGAAAGTTATCGTGACAGATAAAGCACCATCAATTGCTAGTGCTTTTAGGAAGTTACAAAAGCAGGGGCTATACAGCGAAACTGAGCACCGGACGGTCAAGTATCTCAATAACTTAATTGAGCAAGATCATAGACCTGTTAAACGTCGAAATAAACTTTATCAAAGTCTTCGTACTGCATCAACTACGATTAAGGGCATAGAAGCATTGAGAGGCATATACAAAAAGAACCGAAGAAATGGAACGCTCTTCGGCTTTTCGGTATCTACTGAAATTAAAGTTTTGATGGGTATACCAGCATAGTCAAAGTATCAGAATGGGACTTTTGTACTCAGTATTGAAACTTTGCAACAGAACCGAATTGTCTAACTTAATTTGACAATTAATAATATTTTATATAAAATCACCATTAATGATGTATATGATGAGAAATCGTTTGTTTTATTAAATACAATATTATATACTGATAAAAAGATTTTGATCACGCTAGTAAGTTAAAATAATAAGGAGATATCAATTGTTAACGACGAAAAAAGTTAGTTTAGGAATAATAGGATCCATACTCATACTCATTTTCTCACAGGTGTCAGCTGAATTAATAGAAACACTGTTAGTTCTCTTTAAAGTTCCAGAATTTATTTCAATTGCGATATCTGGAATCATTTATATTTTTTTAACTTATTTTTTACTGAAACAATTCGTGATAAAATTCTTTCATCGGAATTTAAATGACTTTGGAATCGGACATTTTCATGTAAAGTGGAAGTGGGTCATCATTGGTTTATTATTACCAGTTGTGGTTACAGTTATTTATCTATCTATTCCTGGTCACTTTATTTCAACTCACAAGTCCACATTAGAAACCTTAGCAGTCATTAGTCGAGGAATCTTTTTCACAGGTTTTGGTGCAGGTTTTGTAGAGGAGATGGTTTTTCGTGGTATTATCATGACCTTAGTTAAAGAAAAGTGGGGAATGATGATTTCAATAGTTATTCCCTCCTTACTTTTTGGACTAGTTCATATCATTGGGATGTCATTTAATCTTTTAAGTATTTTATTAGTGATGCTTGCTGGAACAATGGTAGGTGTTATGTTTTCACTTATTGCTTATGAGAGTAAAACTGTATGGAATAATGCATTAGTTCATTCATTATGGAATAGTGTGATTATTAGTGGTATCTTTACAATATCAACTAAAGTCGATCCCTATAACATTAGTCACTATTTACTAAGAACAAAGTCCTTCTTAATAACTGGTGGTCAATTTGGAATTGAATCATCACTAATAGCACTATTGGGCTATAGTCTTGTGGCTTACTACGCATACAGTGAACTTAAGAGAAGTTAATAAGACTTATGAAGATAATATGATTGTGACTACAGCCAGCACGGAAAAAGCTAGTATCACAGCTATATCAGGACAAATAGTCACAGCCATCAAAGGATAATTTAGAACAAAGGTTGAGACAGCTCTTGAAGCAAACAGTACGAAATATGATGCTTTTTAAAACGCTTCTTAAAGCGTTTTTTTAGTACCTAAATAAAAACCAACTTTTATTACTAAAAATTAGATTTTATAAATGACTTTACTAGAACAATTCTAGAACAAAATAAGTTATTGAAGAAATACAAGATATGCCTTTTTTAGAGTACTCAAATGTATTTGAGTATTGTACAAAAGATGTATATATTAATTTTAGTTGATTATCAAAAGTAAGATAATCTAAAAAATTTTTTAATATATTTTATATAAAATCATCTACGGAAATATTTTTTTAAGATACCGTATTTTATTTTTTTAGTGATATAATAAAAAAAGAAGGGAACGGATGATGAAAGAACACTTAAATATAATAAATAATATTTTTTCTAGTATAGATAAAATGCCAGTTAAGATGAAGTATTTGATACTAGGTGCTCTATTGACTTTGTTTGCTAATGATATTTATTATAAATTACTAGAAAATAGAATAAAAAGAAAATCTTTATAGGGCACCTCTAAAAACGTATGAAAAGAGGTATAATAGATTAAAAATAAGCTAACGAGGTATTGAAGATGAATTTATTTGGAGATAGCGACTATCTTGAAAAATTAAGTTTAAAAGGAGACCCTCTTGAGCGGCTAGAAAAAGTGGTTGATTTCGAGTGTTTTCGCCCAACTCTTAACCGGATTTTTAAGTATGATTTATAAAACAAATCTCATGGTGGTAGACCGCCCTATGACCTTGTTTTGATGTTGAAAATTCTAATTTTACAACGCTTATACAATCTATCTGATGATGCAATGGAATATCAAATGATTGACCGGATTTCGTTTAGAAGATTCCTTAAGATTGATGACAAGGTACCAGACGCAAAGACTATCTGGAACTTTAGAAATCAGCTATCAAAATCTAATAGAGGAAACTGGCTTTTTTCTGCCTTTCAAGAAAAACTTGAATCACAAGGGATGATCGCTCATAAAGGACAGATTGTTGATGCAACATTCATAGAGGCGCCTAAACAACGTAATCCAAAAGACGAAAATGAATTGATTAAAGCAAATAGGGTACCAGTGAATTGGACGAAGAACAAAAGAGCACAGAAGGATACAGCTGCTCGCTGGACAATTAAAGGTAATGAGAGACACTATGGCTACAAAAATCATATTGCTATAGATACCAAATCAAAATTCGTAAAGAATTATCAAACAACGCCTGCAAATGTGCATGATTCTCAAGTAATAGGCGTTCTTGTTGATCCCGATGAGATCACCTTGGCAGACTCAGCTTATCAAAATCAAGCAACACCTAAAGGTGCTGAACTTTTTACCTGTCTTAAAAACACACGTTGTAAATCTCTTAAGGCAGACGATAAAATGTTTAATAAAATCATTTCGAAAATACGTGTCCGTATTGAACATGTATTTGGCTTTGTTGAAAATTCAATGCATGGTTCTAGTTTACGTTCTATTGGATTCGATCGAGCTGTTTTAAATACTGACCTTACAAATCTGACTTATAACTTATTGAGGTACGAACAAGTTAAACGTTTAAATCTCAAAACATGGCGGTAATCTGTCTAAAATAAGAATAAACAGTCAAGTGGCGTCTGTAACATAAAGAAAAACACAGTAGACTATGCTTAGTTTTCTGTGTTTTTTTCTAATTTCATTTAGAGGTGAATTAATTGGTAGTTATTAGAGGTGCCCTTAAGTATTGATTCGTATTGAATGCTTACTTCACTTCAGTAAGGGTAAAATCATTTGGATCTGCTTTGTTTACCATCATAATGTTCCTTTAATGACATTGTAATAAAGTAAGCATTACTACAAAGTAACTAATTTTAGAAATTATACCTTATTTATAGAGTGAAAAAGCTTCTATAATAATGATAAAATGGGATTTTTGTGTTTAAAAAACTACAAGAACCAAACTCAAAATCCAGTGTCCGCAAGGACGTGCCGGTTCGACCCCGGCCGCCGGTATAGTATAAGCATTAGAAACGTTGATTTATCAGCGTTTCTTTTGTCTTTTGGTCAACTTTTGGTCACTATTTATCATTTTCAATTAAACTATTTAATACTGAACGGACTTTATTGTTTTCAATTTCTGCTTTTTCTTTAATCAGATGTCCATATGTTTCTGTAATTTCAGTAATATCTTTATGTCCCATTAATTTTGATACAGCCCAAATATCTACGCCCATGGCTAACATTGTGGAACAATATGTATGACGTAAACCTGTACTTGTCATATTTTGAGGAAAGATGCGTAATGTTTTTAATATTTGTTTTAGATGTTTATTGATACCTGCATTAGTTACAATGTTATAATTTACATCTACAAAGATCATGTTTTCATTATTTATAATTGTACCATCTTCAATAAATACATCTTGTTCTTGTTTGAGTTTTTTAAGGATTTTCAGTGTATCTGCATCAATAGGTATTGTCCGTATTGAATCTTCTGTTTTGGCTTTGCTCCAACGTTGTCTAACTGTATCGTATCGGCGGTACGTTTTAATTTCTAATGTATCCCATAAAACACAATCCCATGTTAATCCTGCAACTTCACCTGCACGTAATCCAGTTTTTAATTGGATCAATAGTAAGTGAGGAATGATTGATGTTGATAAGTCTAAATTTTCTTCTAAATAACTAACTAATTTTTGATAATCCTTAAAACTATGAATATATTTATCTTCTTTCCGTTTCTTAGGAGGGCGACCTGATAAAATAACCCCTTCTGTAAAATCTTCAATATTTAGCTTATCACGTTTAGCAAAGATAATGACATTACGGATTTCCGCATTCATTCTACTTACGTTATCACGACAATTTGTTTCAGCGTATTTATTGATAAAAGCTTGATATTCACTAGCTTTTATCTGAATCGCTGGTTTATCTTCAAATTGTGTTTTGATAAATTTTCCACGTAGCATATGCTTGTTTAAGGTTGTATCAGCTTTACCAAGTGGTTTTACAGTTAATTCTAGCCATTTTTCCCATAGATCATAAAATGTAATATTTTTATCTATGATTGCGCCCTGCATTAATTTTATTTCGATGCTAAGTGCTTCAATTTCGGCTTCACGTTTAGTTTTGAATCCTGAATTAGATGCAATTACTTTTTTATTCTTATCAAAGATACGATAGTCCCAAGTTTTATTTTTACCTCTTTTTCTATATGAAATTGCCATTGATTACCTCTTTCTAAAAGCGATAACCAAGATATTATCTTGGTTATCATATCACAAATCAAAAATTTCTGCAAAATGTTCTTCAAAATATTTTTTGGTTTTACTCGCTAAAAAATAGTATCGTCCGCCTTGATTTTGAGGATATTTCACAAATCCCTCTTTATTTTGGTCAATATCAATTTTTGAGCGAATTGTTGGCTTGTATAGAACGTTTTCTAAGAGCCACGGTCGAGAAACTGAAAGCATTTCTAAAACATCATTTAAGGTCATGTAGCGCCCTTGAGTGGCTTCCTTTGTTAAATGGTTATAATCATCTTTAGAAATGATGATATGACTCTCTGGGAGTTGTATCGTTATAGGGTTAAGGTCTAATTTAAGTTGTGTAATCATAGCTTATTCCTTTCATCTTTAGGATCATACTGATATTGAATATTGAAATACTCACTGACAAAATCCGTTAGGCGGTTCATTAACCACCTATGATTATCCTTTTGAGAATTCAAACATTTTAAAACTTGTTCAGAGTTCATCTTAAGAATATCAGTTAAAAAGTAATCATAGGAGTTGAATCCTGTTTCTAGTTCAAGAGTGGCTTCCATATTTTCAATTTCTTGTAATAAACAAATCAGATCGTTTGTTGTTAGTTTTATCATTTTGCTTTACCTCATTGTCATGATATGAGATAATCAAGAAAGGGGTTGGTTTACTTGACTAATCTTCTAAATCTTCTAGGTTGTCGTTTGAATCGCTTTGGTCGGTGGATTTTACGGCAACTTTTTGTGTTTGTTTAGAATTTGACTGATTGTTTAGAATTTCAGCTAATATTTCTTGGGCAACCTTCGTCAAATCGGATTCTGAATCCTCAGTGATGCTGTCTAATTTCCATTCCTTGATTTTATTGAATTGCAGCTTTGCTTTTTCTTTTAAATCACGGATAGCATGGTAGTACCATAATTCAATAATGAGTTTGTTATGGTCGTCATGATACATTTTTACGATATAACGAATTCGCCTCATTAACTGATGGTATTCCTTTTTCTTAGGAAACCAAGCATCTACCCAATCCCCGTAAGTTTTAGAGTTAGTTATAATTGTCAAATCATTGATAATATAAGCATCTTTAAAACGAGAACTGAGCTGATTAGCCGAATTTGGTTCAAGGATTTGAAAGAGTTCACGGTAAGCCATGCCACATGATGCATCAAATTCATTGATGATCATTGTTTTTTGACCCTTGTAACCAGAACCTAAATCAAACCGTTTTTTATTGATAGATGGGGTATGTGCTCCTAGACGATCATGTTGTTCTGCAATGAGTCGTGCTAAGAAAGATTTTCCACTATTTCCATCGCCTTGGATATAAATACTATTATGGTTCCGTTCTCCACGACTCATACGTTCAAACTCTTTTTGAATGTATTCTTGACGATTTTCTTCAAATTGACGTTTATTTTGATTCCATGCTTTTTGTGCGGTTCGTTGAGTGAATTGTTCAAACAAAGCTTTTTTTGCTTCTAGAGGTAGTAATCCATCTGATGATATTTGATAGCTAAGATCCAAGCAATACTCCTCAACTTCTGAGCCATCTTCAGATTGTTCTTTGGTGTGTTTTTTGATTTCACCCATAATTGAATTGATATAGTTACCATTTGGTGATTGAATAACTTCATCAACATTGTATGGGAATTTGCCCTGAGCCATATTTCGCTCATTTCTATGTGTCAAGTACCTACAAGCTTTGATTGAGCTACGAACAAACTCTAAATTTTCTTGTCGTGAAATTTGTAAGCTTTTGTAAACTGATTGATAGGTATGGGGATTTTTGAATATAATTACGAAATGCACATGTAGGCATTTAGGTGTTCCGTCTTCATTGATATCCTTATCATGAAAAATCAAGTAATAGATGTCATCATCATTTTTACATAGCTCTTTAATACGTTTTTCAACTGATTTCTTGAAATCATCTTTTGTTAGATCAGGATTAGCGTTTTTCTCATATTCATAAGAAATTTGACCGAAAAATTTCCGTTTTCGATCGTTAGGATTAATAGGTTTTCTTTTAGTCATATTTGACCTCCGTAGTGAATTATTTTTGACACAAAATGATTATAATGTGTCATTTTTGTTGGGATAGATTTGATTGTTTTTTGGACGCCACTGACGGAGATTTATGTGGCGTCCAAAATCATCAAATAGGGTTCAAAATTTGGCACAACACAGATTCAAATGATGTTCCAAATTTTAAGGGTTAGACGTGGATTGTTTTAATGATTTTCGTTTCTTGATACCGTATAGATAAGCTTTTTCAAAAATACTGATCTTTTCAAGTCCATGTTCGTGCATGTTAATGTTCCAAAATCGTCTTGGCTTAGAGAATTGACCGTCAGAGGTCATGATGTAGCCACTAAAGCGTGGGGCATGGTTTTCAATATTATCAGCTTCTCCGAAAACCATACGTGCAAGCTCGTCGGTAATAGCTCCATTTGATAGACATATACGGACACCAAGATTGTCCCTAACAGCAGTAGAAAGTAGTTCTGAACGTGGTTGCTGCATACAGATACACATATAGACCCCACTAGAACGTGAGCGAGATACCACGGATAAAACTAGATCTTGAACCCTTTTCCGCTTTTTGGCATCAGTAATACTACTTAACATTGCAGAATATTCTTCAATGATAACGAGTTTCATTCTCATTTCTTGACCGAAATTGATAAATGTAGCACCAGTTATATCATCCCTTGCAGCTAATTGAGCAATCTCTTTTTCACGTTGAATAACTAAATCAAGTAAAGTTTCAAAATAAGCTAGAATTTCGTCACTATCTGAAATAATAGTACCTTTAGGTAAAAAGTCCCACGAACTGAATTCGGATTTGACATCAAATATTGTTAAGTCAACTTCAGAATCAAACATAAATACTTGAGCTAGCATAGATTTTAGAAAAGTGGTCTTTGATGATGAAGTATTGCCAACCAGTAGTAAATGAATATTTTTAACCATTGAAAAGGTCAATCCTGTTTCCACTGTTATTTCATAGTCATTAGCTGGCTTTAATTCTGTGATGCATTTAGGTTTCAGCTGTCTTGCTTGTGCATCATCAATGCTATCTAGCAGATAGGTAAATTCAGTATTATCAAATGATATCCAATAGTCAAGAACAATCAATGAGCGGTTTTTACCCACTAAAATAGATGAGAGCATATCCGCAAATTTTTCTAAATCATCAGTAGTTTGATCAGCTAATTTATTGATCGTAACAGTAATGCGCCTGCTTTGCTTCGAGAAGCACGCATGCGCTTTGGAAACATCTATGAATTTGCTGCCGACTTTGCGATTAGCTGTTGCTGAATCTTTCAATGCTTTGTGAGCTTGACGCTCTATTAATCTTAATTGTTGATATTGAGAAAATGAATCCGCTGCTTTAACACGATGCAGAAAATGCAAGAGTAATGAACCATTAACAAGAAGCAAGACAGCTGAACCAAATATCATTAGATAGAATGCCCATTTACTGGGAGCCATAATCAGCTCTAGTTCAACTGCTTTCCTAATTAACCATTCACCAATCAACCCTGTGACTAGTAGCCCTACTCCAAGTAATTGAAGCAGGGTTACTACACTAGGGTAGGCTCTCATCATATAGCCTAGATGTGAGTTTAAACGATATCTAATCATAACTTCTTACAGAGTTCTTCCAATTCAGCCCACATCTTACGACGTATCAATTCATAGTACATGTAAGCACGAATAAAATCAGTATAGCGACCGTTGGAATAAGCTAGGCTTAAATTAATAAAGGAATCAATGATTTCTTTGTCTTCTGTACGTAGATAGCTTGCGAACATGTTTCGAAGGTCAAGAGGGAGATCATCAGCTGATAAGTCTGCTAGTTCTTCGTGGATATCCTTCATATTATTGTCCCCCTCCCAATTTGACTTCTTTGACATCTTCAGCCCATAATTCGAGAACATCAAAACTTTTATATTTATAACGACCCCGAGGGTTTACCAATTGATAGAGATGACGGAATTGAATTTTTTGAGCAATCGCAAGAGTTGGTACAACTAAACTGATTAACTTAACCGCTCCATCTTCTTTCGGCATGGTAAGAAAGACTTCATATCCGATGGATTGATCCGAAAATACGGGTGCATTTTTACCGTTCTTGTTTTTTTCAAAACCAACAATTGGGAAAAATGGCTGTGGTTCAGAAACGCTGATAGCTACACAAGTAGTAATATCATTGCGCTCAGGAGCAATACGACGATCGTTAATGATCTCGCTAGTTGATGTTGAAGAATTGTTTCCAAACAATCCAGATTGAGTTAAAGCATTTGACATAGAAGTCACCATTGCTGACAAAAAGTCAGCCCTTTCTAAAATCTTAGATAGCGATTAACTATCTTTTACATCATCTATTATAACAATTTATTGGGTGGTGGATTGGGAACAACAGATGAAAAATATTTGAAAAACAACCCAAGTCATGATAAAATTGATTGAACTAGAAAAGAGGTGAAAGAAATGAATACAGATGAAGCAATCTATTACATGATTAGTCAACGAGTTAAAAAGAGGAAAAAAGAAAAAAGATATCAAAATAGAGATGTGATATTATCTGATCCTAATGTAGTTACAAACATTGTTAATAACAAACGTTATAAAAAAAATCCATATTTGTTGACTCCATCGTATGCGGATGATATTGTTAAGAGTTTATATTTTGAATCTTCATACACTCTTATTTGGGGTAACGAACAAGAACGTGAAGCCTATTTTGGCAAGTTGTTTTTTGTTGGAATTGATTATCTAATGAAAAAATATCCAACTATTGTAGAGCAAGCCTTGTGTTATTATGTACCATTTGCTTACCAATTAGCCCTGAAAGAATGGAAGACTAAATATGGCAACGGTATTGGTTTGTTGTTACCAAGGTTTGATTATACAGAAAGTGAAGATCAGAGATTGTTAGCGACCCAAGTTCTGTACAATCATTATCAATCTGAATTTGCAATAGAACACTTTGCTTATTTTGGGAAACGCTATACAAAAAAATTGGAAGAGCATATTAAATTGTTTTTTGAAACAAAGTTATTAGCTATTCTAGAAAAAGGTGCTTTATTTAATAGGGGGAAACAATATTATGATTTAATTTCAGATAGTTTGACTTTGGCAACGGATATGACATTTGATGCACTACCTCATCCATTTAGTGATAGTGAGTATCGACCACAATTTGATTTTGTGAAATCAACAGATACTTTTATTCAATCGCTCATTGATTATCAAGCGCAAATGGAGGGAGAAGTGAAACTAGTTGATAATGTAAGTAGATGGCATGTTGATCTACTATATAAAAAGAAAGAAAACCGCTAGGATTTATTCTTAGCGGTTCATTTTTGCTTAAATTGATTGATGATAGTGTTAAAAGCTGATAGTATTTCTTTTTGCTGTTTTTCAGGTAAGTTCTTTAGGTTGCTAACTAGGTCAGCTATGTTTGGATCTTCATCTTTTGGAGTAATATCAAAAAATGATGCGATATCAGAATCCAGTGCAGTCATAACTTTTTCTAGCGTATTGATTTTAATATTAGTTTCTAGGTGTTCTAATTTATAGACGTAATTAGTACCCAAATCAGCCATTTCTTCAACTTGTTCTTGTGTTAGCCCTTTTTGCAACCTTAAAAGGCGAATACGTTTGCCAATAAACTTTTGTAATGATTCTTCCATTATGCACCTCTTATTAGCAATAATACAGGTTTTATCTGCATTTATTAAGCTCTCAAAAGGTTGTTTGCAACTTTACAAGGTTGTTTTTATATGATAAAATCGGAAATGAGAAACCTTTTAAGGTTGGTTCTATAAAACAATAATGGAGAACTTTATGGCAAAGAGCACATTTAAATCCCTTGCAGCAACAACTGCAATCACCCTTGCAACAGTTGGTACACCAGCATTCGCTGAGGAAACAACACCAACAGTTGAAGCAACTAATGACACTGTTGTTTCTACAACAGAAGCACCTAAAGCGGAAGCAACTAAGACTTCTGCTGATGTTAAACCAGCACTTGATGCTCAGACTCAAGTTGTTTCTGACGTTAAAGGTCAAGTAGATACTGCACAAGATGCAGCAACACAAGCTGACCAAGCACAGGCTACTGCTGAAGCTGACGTTGCGACTGCAACTGAAGCTGTATCTGAAGCAGAAGCTAACGCTGCAAACGCAACACCAGAAAACATTGAAGCTAACCAAGCTGACCAAGCAGCTAATCTTGCAGACCAAGAAGCTAACGCTACTGAAACAGATGAAGTTAACGCTGAAATCGCATCACAAACTCAAACTGTTGCTGATGCAAAAACTGCTGTTGATACTGCTCAAGCAGAAAAAGACACAGCTGATGCTGACGTGACAGCTGCTGAAGACAACGTCAAATCAGCACAAGACGCTATTTCTGGTACTGGTCTCGCTGAAGCTCAAGCTAATCTTGACCAAGCTAAAGCTGATGTCCAAAATGCTGAAACAAATGTGGCAACTGCAACTGATGCAGTCTCAACAGCAAAACAAGCTGACGCTGACCGTCAAACTGCAATTGATGCAGCAACAACTGATGTCGCAGTAAAATCAGACGCTGTTGACACATCTAAAGCTGTTCTTACAAAAGCTCAAGATGATGTTGTTTCAACAACTAATACCTTAAACCAAACAACTGACGCAGTAAATGATGCACAAGACGCTTTAGCAAATGTGGATACTGTTACAATTGCAGACTTGACTCAATTCAAAGCTGACAAAGCCGAAGGCGACTCAGACTTTATGACTGACTCTGGTGCAACTGCTATTGAGCAATCAACGGTATCAATCGGTAAAGACAGCAAATCAGTACTTGTCGATATTGATAATCTTACAAACGAACAAAAGATTTCAGCTTCACAATTATATGTACAAGGTCTAACTCAAATCCGTCAAGCGTTAAATGGTTTGACATCAACTGCTGTAACACAAGCAGCGATTGATTTAGCACAATTACGTGCTGACCAATACAAAGCTCGTGGAACAAGTCCATTAACAGATGGACATATCGGTGCTGGTGTTGAAAACCTAATTCGTTTAGGTTCAAAATCAACCGTTCAAACTGAAGAAGATTTGAAGCGTGCAGTATACAATGCTTTATTGGTAACATCATTTGCAGATGCCCCATCAAACTGGGGTCACTTGCAAGCGAACTTAAACTTCGCAAACAACATTGGTATTGCTGTTGCAAATATCAATAGTGATTATTGGTTGGTCGTAGCATTCACTAACGACGGCACCCCAATCACCAACCCAGAAGACCCAACTGTACTTCAAGCCACACTTGTGAAAGCACAAGCTGACCAAGCTCAAGCTCAAGCCGCATCTGACGCAGCTAAGGCTCAATTGACTAAAGCAAGTTCAGATTATGCAACCGCTCTTGAAGTAAAAACAGCAGCCGAAAAAGTTTTGGCTGAAGCTACTGCCACTCCACTTCAAACACAAGTCGCAGAAAATAACCTACGCCTTGCGAAGATTGCTCTTCAAAATGCACAAGCTCGTGAAGTTAAAGCACAAAAAGCTGTTGATAACTTCTCAGCAGACCTTGCAACTAAGAAAGCAGCACTTGATGACGCAAAAGCTAAACTTGCTGATGCACAAGCTGTTCAAGCAAGTAAAGCAACTGCACTTGAAGTAGCAAAAGCTGAACTCACAAAACAAGAAGCAACTCTTGCAAGCTTGAATGCTGAAAAAGAAGCTCTTCTTGCAGAAAAAGACCGCTTGGTTGAAGAAGCTAAAGCACTTGCTACTGAGTTGAAAGGTTACCTTGAAGCTGGTACTAAGCTAGAAGAAGCAAAAGCTAAGTTGTCTGATAAAGAAGCTGCTCTTAAAGAAGCAATTGCTAAAGCTGAGGTTGCACACAACGCCCTTAAAGACTTGAGCGTCAAACTTGCCGAAGAAGAAAGCAAATTGGCTGAACTTCAAGCAGAATATGACCGTCTCAAAGACCTTGAAGACAAAGCAAAAGATAATGTGATTACTGTTCTTCCTGACGGTACAGTCATTGCAGTACCAAAAGATGCTACAACTGTTGATGAGAAGCCTGTTTTGACTTTATCAACTAAGAAAGCTGATACACCAACTACAACTGCCAATAACACAAACCAAGCAGGTATCACTGTTACACAAACAACATCAGGTGAGGAAGTGACCTATTCACGTGTTGCACGAGCCAAAGCATTACCACAAACAGGAGAACAAGAAAGCCTATTGGCACTCTTTGGTGTAACGGTATTGTCAAGCCTTGGTTTAACTGGTGCAAGAAGAAAACGTAGAGGGTAAGAAATGAACATTGTAAATCTGATTGTAAAATTTCTTTTGAAATTTACACTGCTTTCTATGTCTGCAATGAGAATACTTTTCAACTATCTTGAAGAAGAAACAACTCGAGTAGTGAAAGATGTAGTATCTCCATCTCCTAGACGTTGGTGGTGGTGAAATGAAAAAAGTATTATTCCATTTTCCGTTGCGGTATTATTTGAATCCTGTTAATCTATTTGGTGCATGTTTTATGATTTTCATAGAATATATGAAGTGGCAAAGTCTATCTGCTAAAATAGCAGAATTTGAAGCTTATAACGTCAAGCACTATCATAATCAATTTGAGTTGATTCCAAGTACAATTCTAACAATCATTTGGATTACATTTAATATCTTGCTTTATCCCTATGTATTCGATGCTATTTTGAGAGTAGCAGGACGATTCTTCGGTAGTAATATTCTCTTTCGTGGAATGGTACGTAATAGCATAACAATTTATAAGGCTGAGCTTGAAAGAGGAGATATCTATACGCATCACGAGGTGACTTATAACTCATACGGCTATCCTGTTGGTGTAGTTCCGAAATATGATAGAGCAAAACCGCGTGCTATCACGAAGGCATCCGATTATCTGATTTTAAGATTATCCTTAACAGTCGTACCAGTAATGCTTTTCATACTTGCCTTATGGGGTGGATGGATGCTATCTATTATAATTGGGTGGTTCTTTGCTTATAGATTCCATACAAGAAAATAGTAATAAAAAAAATCTTCTTACTATTAATATAGTAGGAAGATTTTTTGGATTCCCAAAACTCATTGAAAAGACTACGCTATTTCAACAACTTTTGGGAATAAAATATATGCCATATTGGTATAGACCTCAAAAGTCGAGGTCGGTACTAAACTAATTGTATGAAATTTAAGAAAAGTAACTTAGTAATGAAAAATTTTCTTTTTAAAATTGAAAAATAGCTTGGTCAATAGTTGGTCAACTTTACCAATTTTTATACTAACTAGCGAGTGATAATATCTTGATTTAAACGCATTTTTGTTATCTATTTTAACTTATTTTAACGCTAGTTTGTAGGCCGCCGGTATAGTATTAAAGACAAGGTTTCTAAGCCTTGTCTTTTTGTTTTGAGGTTTTAAAATTTTCAGTTGAGTTACTAAAAATTACTAATCTCTTTATCTAGTTGGTTAATCTGACGGAGTAAAACATGTACAACTTTCTGATTTTTATTCACCATTTTCAACTAAACTCTTTAATTCTAAATGTAGTTTAATGTTCTCAAGTTCTACCTTATTTTTTCGTCTCAGTCTAGTTTATAGTTTTCGAGTCAGACTAGAACTTACTTTGACAAGTTAGCTTTTAAATATTTTTTATTTTTTTCTTGTTTTTTTCTTATTAGTATGATATACTTAACGAGTTAATTAAAAGGTTAAGGATGTGCTTATGAACCAATTTGCATTAGATATTGAGAAGTGTTTGCATGATATAGTTTTGAGTTCTGAGAACCAGTTGGAAATATTGGTTGGTTCTTGTCAAAGTACGGCGAAGTTGACGAATACGCAGGAGCATATTTTGATGCTTATTGAAAAAGCTGCGTATACTAATACTGAAATTGCAAAGCAGCTGAATGTTAGTCAAGCTGCTATTACAAAGGCTACTAAATCTTTGGTTGCTCAGGGCTTATTAGTAGCAGTAAAGGATTCAAAGGATGCACGTATTGTTCGTTTTAGTCTGACTGAGGCTGCAAAGCCTATTGCTGCGGAGCATGCGCATCATCATGCACATACTTTGGAAGCATATGAAGAACTGTTAGATAATTATAGTCTTGACGAACAAGAGCTTATTGCAAGATTTTTGAATGAGTTAGTGGAGAAAATTAGAAAATAAATGAGATATATTACTGTGGAAGATTTGTCGTTTTACTACGACAAGGAGCCGGTTTTGGAAAATATTCACTACCATTTAGATAGCGGTGAATTCGTTACATTAACTGGTGAGAATGGGGCGGCGAAATCTACTCTAATTAAAGCAACTTTAGGGATATTAAAGCCAAAACATGGAAAAGTCATTATTGCAGAAAAAAGTATAAAAGGTAAGAAATTACGTATGGCTTACTTACCTCAGCAGATAGCAAGTTTTAATGCTGGCTTTCCGAGTACAGTTTATGAGTTTGTAAAATCTGGTCGTTATCCTCGGCAAGGGTGGTTCCGTCGATTGACAGCCCATGATGAGGAACATGTTCGGAAAAGTCTGGAATCTGTAGGGATGTGGGAGCATCGTGAAAAACGTTTGGGAGCATTGAGTGGTGGTCAAAAACAACGAGCTGTAATAGCACGTATGTTTGCTTCGGATCCGGATATTTTTATTTTGGATGAGCCTACTACTGGTATGGATGTAGGGACAAAGGATGCCTTTTACCAGCTCATGCATCACTCAGCCAAAAAGCATGGTAAATCTGTATTGATGATTACTCACGATCCCGATGAATTGAATAAATACGCTGATCGTAATATTCACCTGGTTCGTGATCAACAGTCTCCTTGGCGTTGTTTCAATGTTCATGAAACAGATGAGGAGGTTGTCCATGTTTGATTTATCTGTATTTAATTACGACTTTATGCAACGCGCTTTTCTGGCGATTATTGCCATGAGTTTCTTTTCACCAATCCTAGGGGTTTTCTTAATCCTTAGGCGTCAAAGCCTAATGTCAGATACCCTCAGTCACGTTTCTTTAGCTGGTGTTGCATTCGGTTTGGTTTTGGGTATTTCGCCTACTCTTTCAACAGTACTTGTTGTAATTGTAGCAGCTGTATTTTTGGAATATTTGAGGACTATTTATAAAAACTTTATGGAAATCGGAACGGCAATTCTCATGTCGACTGGTTTGGCGATTTCGTTAATTGTTATGAATAAATCAGGAGGAAAGTCTGGACTTAGTCTGGAACAATACCTTTTTGGTTCGATTGTAACAATCAGTCAAGAACAAGTAGTTGCTTTATTTGTGATTGCTTTGATTGTCATTCTATTGACGTTGTTATTTTTACGTCCTATGTATATTCTTACCTTTGATGAAGATACCGCATTTGTAGATGGATTGCCTGTTAGAGCCATGTCTATTGCCTTTAATGTAGTTACTGGTGTTGCGATTGCTCTTATGATTCCTGCTGCGGGGGCTTTATTGGTTTCAACCATTATGGTTCTACCTGCTTCTATTGCCTTACAACTTGGTAAGAGTTTTAAAGCTGTTATCTTTACGGGGATGGCAATTGGCTTTTTAGGAATGGTGACAGGTTTGATGACATCCTATTATGCAGAAACCCCAGCAAGTGCAAGTATTACCTTGATTTTCATTAGTTTTTTCTTACTGGTGAATGTTGTTCAAAAATTTAGAAAATAAGGAGTAATGATGAAAAAAGTTGGATTGATATTCGTGTCTATTTCAGCTTTGCTTTTAGGAGCATGTGGCAATAGCACAGCTTCTGAAGATGGGAAGCTAAATATTGTAACAACCTTCTATCCTGTTTATGAATTCACTAAGCAGGTGGCAGGTGATGAGGCAAATGTTGATCTGTTGGTTAAGGCTGGAACAGAAGTTCATGATTATGAACCTTCAGCAAAAGATATTGCTCGAATTCAAGAAGCTGATGTTTTTGTTTACGAAAATAAAAATATGGAAACATGGGTTCATGATGTTGAGGAATCTATTGACACCTCAAAGGTCAGTGTGATTAGAGCAACGGAAGGGATGCTCTTGTTACCCGGTAGTGAAGAAGGTGAGGATCACGACCAGAGTGAGGAGGGGCATAGCCATCCTTATGATCCGCATGTATGGTTGTCTCCTGCACGTGCAATTACTCTTGTAGAAACTATTCGTGATAGTTTGGTAGCTAAATACCCAGAAAAGAAAGAGACTTTTGAAACAAATGCGGCAGCCTATATTGAGAAATTAGATGCTTTGGATACTAAATATTCTGAGACATTATCTGCCGCTAAACAAAAGTATTTTGTTACACAACATACAGCTTTTGCTTATCTGGCTTTAGATTATGGTTTGAGACAAGTTTCAATCACGGGTGTTGCTGCGGATGAAGATTCTACCCCTTCGCGGTTGGCCGAATTAACCGACTATATCAACGAATATGGAATCAAGTATATATACTTTGAAGAAAATACGTCGAAATCTGTTGCTGAAACACTCGCAAATGAAACAGGTGTTCAGCTGGATGTTCTGAATCCTCTTGAAAGTTTGACAGATGAAGATATGAAAAATGGTAAGGATTATATTTCTGTTATGGAAGATAATCTGACTGCCCTTGAAAAAACAACTTCTCAAGCTGGTTCCGAAATTTTACCAGAGGATGGGGCTGAGACTCCACAAACGGTCTATAATGGGTATTTTGAAGACAGTGCTGTAAAAGATCGCACACTCTCAGACTATGCAGGCGAATGGAAATCTGTTTATCCATATTGGCTTGATGGGACCTTTGATCAAGTCTGGGATTATAAGGCTAAACTGAAAGGCGATATGACATTTGATGAGTATAAGGCATATTATGATACTGGGTACAAAACGGATGTTGATCAAATTAATATTACAGATAATACCATGGAATTTGTGGTAGGTGATAAGAAAGAGAAATTTACTTATAAGTATGTGGGTTATAAGATTTTGACTTACAAAAAAGGAAATCGTGGCGTTCGTTTCTTGTTTGAGGCAACAGATGCAAATGCTGGAAACTACAAGTATGTTCAATTTAGCGATCACAATATTGCACCAGTAAAAACCGGTCACTTCCATATCTACTTTGGTGGAGAGAGTCAAGATAAGCTTTTGGAAGAATTGGAAAACTGGCCGACTTACTACCTTGTTGGTTTGACTGGTTTGGAAATTGGTCAGGAAATGCTGGCTCATTAAGAGAAAAAAGACTGGACGAGAGGTTCAGTCTTTCTTCTTGACATTTTTTGACTACAGTTGTAAACTGAAATTGTAGAAATAGATTCATGGAGGTGAGATTGTGGAGCAAACTATTTCAGCTGCAGAGTGGCAGGTGATGCGGGTTCTGTGGGCACAGCCGGGAACGACTTCTCAGGAAATTATTCAGGCCTTGCAGGAGGGATTTGATTGGCAGGCGACGACCGTTAAGACACTTTTGGGGCGACTACGGAAGAAAAACTATTTGCGTATGGCCAAGGAAACAAGCAAGTATCACTATTATCCGCTGATTAGTGAAGAGGAACATTTGCAGGGGCAGGTGGAGCTCTTATTGGCTACCATATGCTCCACGAAGCAGGGGCAACTGGTTGAAAAGCTGCTGGACACAGGGACATTTTCCCAAAAAAGCCTTGAGAATATTGCCAGCAAAATCTCGCAGTTACAAAAGACGGCACCTGAGAGTATTGTCTGTCAGTGTCTGCCAGGTCAATGTACTTGTGGTCATCATCACACACTTCAAAAATCGACATAAGGTGTGTTGATTAAATGAGTGTAAAATTTGGGTGGTGTTACTTGAAAATGAGTAAGTACCAGAGTTCAATCTTTGGCTTAAGGATGTGAACAGAGTTTGCTCAATTTGCAAACCTTTAGAGTTGTGCTACTTTTTATTTTTATTGTGTAAGAACGAGGAGAAAGAACATGAAACAAACCTTGAAATTGAAAAATTTATCTTGTCAAAACTGTGTGAAGCATGTGACCAATCATTTCTTGGACTTGGACGGGGTGGAAGAGGTGAAAATCCAGCTGGATCAGCAGTTGGCGGAGGTGGAAACCTCTGTGGCCTATGACTTGAAACGGTACCAAGAGGTGCTGGATGATACAATCTATGAAGTGGAAGAGTTGGTATAAATGAGATAAAAAATAAGGAGAGATTCTAAAATGATCTCTTCTTATTTTTTATTCGATATCCTTGTTTCCAAATAGATTTGGAAGCTGTTTGAATAGTTGCCCCACATCTAATTGATTTTCTTCGGCTTGGCTAGCTAACTGTAGGCTTTGTTCCAATGTTTCTTCATCTAGATATTTTAACTTGATGAGGCTACCTTTCACAGCTGTTGTTGTAAAGAGGTTTGCCTTTGGCTCCATATCAATCACAACATTTATTTTTTGTTTTGCATACTTGGCATCTGCTGTGAGAATTTCCATTGCTGGTTTGAAACCGACTTCCTGCAAGTGGTCGCGAGCCTCTGGAATGGTTAGTCCTATGAGATTTGGAATTGTAACTTCTTGATTACTCGCATCAATAATTTCTTGGTTGATATAGTAGAGTTTGATGAGGCTTCCTTTATCGAATTTTCCTGCTTTTGGAATCATATCAACTACTTCATTGTCTCGAGTAGTTTCCTGGCGGTATTTTTTATTCGGTTTCACCAGAGTGAGAGTGACTCGAAAACCAATTTCTTCAAGGTGGCGTTTGGCTTCCTCCACATCTAAGTCGATAACATTAGGTACCTGAATTTGACTCAGATTTTTTTCGTGTTGACGGTCTAAAGCTTTATCAACAATAGGAGCTGCAGCCTGAACAGTATCCCCTATTATTTTTGTAGTATCAGGGATAATATCAACAAGCTTATTCAAATTTTTTAGCAGGTTATTCTTTTGAGCCATCTTTCTCTCCTTAATCTTGTAGCATATATGTATTATTATAGAGCACTGGTGAGCTTTTTATCAATAAACTCAGAATATCTTATCTGAAAAATATCTTTGTCGGGCTGCTTTTTATAATGCTTTGAGAAAATGAGTCAAATCCAGTTGCACGTGTGCAAGCGAAATTTGGTCCCAGAAGCCATCTGATTGAAAGCGTGGGATGAGATGAACGTGGAAATGGGTGCCAGTGTCAAACAAGCGATCGTTGCAAGCTATGGTCACACCGTCAATTGCCAATGCTTGACAGAGTTTTTCAGTTAACAAGACTTCCAAGTTCGACAGTTCAAAGCGAATAGCAGGAGGGACTTGGCTGAGCGTGTCATAATGTTTCTTGCTGATAATCAGTAGATGTGCAGTTTGGACAGGGTCAATATCCCAGACTACTTTGAAATGCTTCGTCTGGTAGAGAATGGCATTTTCATTGAGTTGGTGGCAAAAAATGCAGGTCATATCTTTTCTCCTAGGTTAGCAGAAAAGGAAATCACATAGGATTTCCTTAAAAAATGTTAATAAGTCAAAACAGAATATTTCTTCTTACCACGACGGATAATGGTCAACTCGCCGTCAATCTTGTCGCTGTCAGAAAGAGTGTAGTCCAAATCCTGCACACGTTCACCGTTGACATAGATGGCACCATTTGCTACATCTTCACGAGCTTGGCGTTTTGAGTTAACAATACCAGAGGTAACCAAGAGTTCAACAATGTTGAGGTTGTCTTCAGCCTGTACAGCGTAGTTTGGAACGTTGCTAAGCCCCTGTTTGAGTTCTTTTGCGGATAGGTTTTTGATATTGCCAGCGAACAATTGTTCAGTAATGTTAAGGGCTTGGTTATAGGCTTCTTCACCATGAACTAATGTCACGACTTCCTTAGCCAAAATTTTCTGAGCCAAACGTTCATGACGGGTTGCATTAAATTGTTCTTCAATCTCTGCAATCTCATCTAGTGATAAGAATGTAAAGATTTTCAAGAAACGAACGGCATCGTCGTCCATGACATTGAGCCAGAATTGGTACATTTCGTAAGGAGAAGTTTTATCAGCATCAAGCCAAACAGCATTACCCTCAGACTTACCAAATTTCTTACCGGTTGAGTCAGTGATGAGCGGAACAGTCATCACGTGACCAGTTCTATCAGCTTTGCGACGTAGCAATTCCGTGCCGGCGGTCATATTGCCCCATTGATCTGAACCACCAATTTGCAATGTAACATTATGCTTATCATTCAACTCATAGAAATCATAGCCTTGCATGATTTGGTATGCAAATTCAGTGTAAGAAATTCCTGTTTCAATTCGTTTTTTAACAGAATCTTTGCTCATCATGTAGTTGACAGTGAAGTATTTACCGACATCGCGGAGGAAGTCGATAAAGCTGATGTCTGAGAACCAGTCGTAGTTGTTGACCATTTCAGCCTTGTTGTCACCATTTTCAAAATCCAAGAAGCGAGAAAGCTGTCCTTGGATTTTATCAACCCAACCGTCCACGGTGTCTTTGGTCTGCAAGCTCCGCTCCGCATCCTTGAAGGAAGGGTCCCCAATCAGACCAGTAGCTCCACCAACTAGAGCGTAAGGTTTGTGCCCTGCTAATTGCAAGTGACGGCAGACGAGGATTGGTACCAAATGCCCCAAATGCAGGCTGTCGGCAGTTGGGTCGTAGCCAGAATAATAGGATACTTGCCCTTCTGTTAATGCTTTTACTAGGGCTTCTTCATCAGTTGTTTGAAAGACCAAGCCACGTGCTTTTAGTTCTTCAAAAATGTTCATGCGTTTCTCCTTCAACAAGATGCTTTGGTTTTTGAGTTTTTTACAAGCTAAAACCGCATCTCACCATTAAAAAATTCTCTCCTATTATACCATGAAATTGCGGAAAATATACAAAATTTGGTATAATTGAGTGATAAGGAGTTTTTATGAATAACAAATCAGAAAAACAAGATTTAAAAAAGAAAGTTGATATTCATCAGTTAGAGAATGGTTTTGGAATCTTCCTTCGGACCCTTAAATTATTGATTAATTCGATAGTTGTCTTAGGATTTTTAATTGCTATTTTTGGTGGTGGGGTCGGAGTAGGCTTTGTTGTTAGTCTTTTCGACAAAGTTGAAGTGCCAAAAACAAAAGAGTTGGTTGAAAAGGTATCGGAAGTTAGTCGTATTTCAACAATAACTTATTCAGATGGTAGTTTAGTTTCAGAAGTAAATTCTGACTTATTACGTATACCAGTCACGTCTGAAGAGGTTTCGGATTATCTAAAGCAGGCAGTTATTGCTACAGAAGACGAAACCTTTGAGACGCATAATGGTGTTGTACCAAAAGCAGTATTACGTGCTGCTTTAGGATCTATCGGACTAGGATCTTCTAGTGGTGGCTCTACTTTGACCCAACAATTGATCAAACAACAATTGGTGGGTGATGCTCCAACCTTTACGCGAAAGGCTAATGAAATCGTTTCTGCTTTAGCTTTAGAGCGAAATATGAAAAAAAATGAGATATTAACAATTTATTTGAATGTCTCTCCTTTTGGACGAAACAATCAGGGTAAAAATATTGCAGGTGTAGAGGCAGCTGCAAGAGGGATCTTTGGAAAAACGGCTAAGGAGTTAAGCGTCCCACAGGCTGCTTATATCGCTGGATTGCCTCAAAGTCCTATTGTGTATTCTCCGTATGCTTCAGATGGAACACGGAAATCGGATGATGACATGATTTATGGAATTGAGCGTTATCAGGACGTTCTTTATAATATGTATCGGGCTTCTTTTTTGACTAAAGAGGAATACGAAGCTTATAAAGATTATGATATTAAGCAAGATTTTATCGCCCCTGCACCCATTACTTCAGATACAAAAGATTACCTCTATTATGAAGTTATGGAGGAGGCACAGCAGGTCATGTTTGATTATCTCGTTAAACGGGATGCAGTTTCTGAAAATGACTTGAAAAATGATGATATAAAATCATCATATGAGGAGATGGCGACTCAGGAATTAAGTCAAGGGGGATATATTATAAAGAGTACCGTTGATAAAGGCATCTATTCTGCAATGCAATCTGTCGTAGCGAATTACGGTTCAGTTCTAGACAATGGAAATGAATATGTTGAAACAGGAAGTGTTTTGATTGATAATAGTACAGGAGCTATTCTAGGATTTATTGGTGGTAGGAACTTTGCAACAAATCAAAATAACCACGCCTTCGACACACAACGGTCACCTGCTTCTACTATTAAACCATTGTTAGCTTATGGTATTGCTATTGATCAAGGATTGCTAGGGTCTGCAAGTATTCTATCTAATTATCCTACAAACTTCTCAAGTGGTCAGCCAATTATGTACGGCAGTAGTAAAGGTACTGGTATGATGAATTTAAAGACTGCTATTGATATGTCTGTAAATATCCCGGCTTTTTGGACTTATAAAATGATTCAAAACGCAGGGGTTAATGCTAAGGATTACATGGAAAAAATGAATTATCATATTCCAATGTATGATATTGAAAGTGTGCCATTAGGCGGAGGAGTTGAAATCTCTGTATTGACGAATACCAACGGCTATCAGACTTTAGCCAATGGCGGTGTTTATAATAAGCACTATATTGTTGAAAGTATCACTGCATCGGATGGAACGGTGGTATACCAGCACGAAGCTGCTCCCGTTCAAGTGTATTCAAAAGCTACGGCAAGCATTATGAATATGTTATTACGACAAGTGATTAATTCTGGTTACACCTCAACATTCAAAAGTCGATTAAGTAGTTTGAATCCTCAAGCCGCAACATCTGACTTCGTTGGAAAAACGGGTACAAGTAATGAGGTAAATGATGTTTGGTTAATGTTATCTACTCCGAAAGTAACCTTAGGAACATGGGTGGGGAATGATGACAACTCAGAAATGTATGTCTGGACAGGATACTATAATAATTCACAATACGTTGCATACCTTGTGGATGCATTATACAATTTCAAATCGGATATGTTTTCAGGTAAGTTTGAACTGGATAACAGTGTCATCTCCTCTAATGTTGTATCTTCTACTGGTCAACGTGCCGGAACAGTTCAGGTGAATGGTCGTCGAGTAACGATAGGTGGTGCGACCACAACAAGTTATTGGGCCAAAAACGGCGCACCTGTAACCAATTATAATTTCATGGTTGGAGGGACCGACAGCGATAAACGTCAGGCTTGGAATACTATAATTGGGTCGCAAACGACCACATCAAGTAGCTCAACTCAACGCAGTAGCTCTAGTCGAAGCAGTGGAACAAGTTCTTCGAGTTCAAATAATGACCAAGATACAGACACTCAGACATCTAGCAGTGACTAATCTTTTAGGGGTTCAAATCGAAGCGCTTGTTCCATATAATTAGATAATGATTCAAAATTAGAGTAGATTACGTGGTTAACATTGTAGAATTTATCTCAAGAGCAAGATAATAGTTTTATGACGATCTCAGGCAAAAAGACAATTCAGCTCGATTGATTACTTTCGAATGATATCAAAGATACAGAACTGATTCATTTCTTGATTTATTCTAGTTCTTGTGCTATAATTGTATAAATTATTTGTCGTGTGTCTTGTTTGAAATATTGTCCAAGCAAGGCTTGCAGCAGTTAAATCACACTTTTTAAAAGGAAGATTTAGCTGCTCTTTTTGTGTCTATGAAGAAGCTCTTTGAGAATTGTTACCTATTCTTAAAGATTCTAAAAATTCAGAATAAGTAAGTGCAGGTCATCACATGCTGAATATAATTGAACTCGGGCTATACTCCTGTAGAAAAAGATACATCCCCTTGCAATCTTTTGATTGCTTTGTCGATGTCCTATTTTCTTTTGGAGTGTTTGACGCCCTCGTATCTTTAATTGAACTCGACCTAAAACCTGTGTGAAAAAGATAGAGCTCCTTGTGTCTGGTGACACGGCGTCACTCTCCTATTTTCACTTTGGTTTTCACGGTCTCGTATCTTATTACAAAGGAGAAAACTTTTGGCAGGACATGAAGTTCAGTACGGTAAGCACCGTACCCGTCGTAGTTTTTCAAGAATCAAGGAAGTTCTTGATTTACCAAATTTGATTGAAATCCAAACGGACTCTTTCCAAGACTTTTTAGATTATGGTTTGAAAGAAGTCTTTGAAGATGTACTTCCAGTTTCAAACTTTACGGATACCATGGAATTGGAATTCGTTGGTTATGAATTGAAAGAACCTAAATACACATTGGAAGAAGCGCGTGCGCATGATGCGAACTACTCAGCTCCAATTTATGTGACTTTCCGTCTGGTGAATAAAGAAACTGGCGAGATCAAGACACAAGAAGTCTTCTTCGGTGAGTTTCCAATCATGACTGAAATGGGTACCTTCATCATCAACGGTGCAGAGCGTATCATCGTTTCTCAGTTGGTTCGTTCACCAGGTGTCTACTTCAATGATAAAGTAGATAAGAATGGTAAAGTAGGTTATGGATCAACGGTTATTCCTAACCGTGGAGCTTGGTTGGAATTAGAAACAGACTCAAAAGACATTGCCTACACTCGTATTGACCGTACGCGTAAGATTCCATTCACAACGCTTGTTCGTGCGCTTGGTTTCTCAGGTGATGATGAAATCTTTGATATCTTTGGTGATAGCGAATTGGTTCGCAATACCATTGAAAAAGATATTCATAAAAACCCAGCAGATTCTCGTACAGATGAAGCGCTTAAGGAAATCTATGAGCGCCTTCGTCCAGGTGAACCAAAGACAGCTGAAAGCTCTCGTAGTCTTTTGACAGCTCGTTTCTTTGACCCACGTCGTTACGACTTGGCACCTGTTGGTCGTTACAAGATTAATAAAAAACTCAACCTCCGTACTCGTTTGCTCAACCAAACACTTGCTGAGCATGTGATTAACGGTGAGACAGGCGAAATTGTCTTGGAAGCTGGTACTGTATTGAGTCGTGATGTGCTTGAAAAAGTAGAAGCACAATTCGATGAGCTCAACTTGGTAGAGTATATTCCAAATGACAACGCTGTTCTTCTTGAGCCAGTTCTTTTGCAGAAATTCAAGATTGTAGCTCCTAAGGATCCAGAACGTGTTGTGACGGTGATTGGTAATGCTAATCCAGCAGAAAAAGTACGTACAGTAACACCTGCGGACATCTTGGCTGAAATGAGCTACTTCCTCAACTTGGCTGAGGGTCTTGGTCGTGTAGATGATATTGACCACTTGGGTAACCGTCGTATTCGTGCCGTTGGTGAATTGCTTGCTAACCAAGTACGTATCGGTTTGACTCGTATGGAACGTAACTTGCGTGAGCGTATGTCTGTTCAAGACAATGAAGTATTGACGCCACAACAAATCATCAATATCCGTCCTGTTACAGCCGCAATCAAAGAATTCTTTGGTTCATCTCAGTTGTCACAGTTCATGGACCAACACAACCCACTTTCTGAGTTGTCTCACAAACGCCGTTTGTCAGCCTTGGGACCTGGTGGTTTGACTCGTGACCGTGCTGGTTATGAGGTTCGAGACGTTCACTACACTCACTATGGTCGTATGTGTCCGATTGAAACGCCTGAGGGACCAAACATCGGTTTGATCAACAACTTATCTTCTTATGGTCACCTTAACAAGTATGGCTTCATCCAAACACCATACCGCAAGATTGACCGTGCAACTGGTACAGTTACAAACGAAATCGTTTGGTTGACAGCGGATGAAGAAGATGCCTACATCGTAGCACAATCAACATCAGCTCTTGATGAAAACAACCGTTTCGTTGATAAGATTGTTATGGGACGTCACCAAGGTAACAACCAAGAGTTCCCAGCAGATTCAGCAGACTTCATGGACGTTTCACCTAAACAGGTAGTTGCCGTTGCGACAGCATGTATTCCTTTCTTGGAAAACGATGACTCCAACCGTGCCCTCATGGGTGCCAACATGCAACGTCAGGCTGTCCCATTGATTGATCCGAAAGCACCATTTGTAGGGACTGGTATGGAATACCAGGCTGCACATGACTCAGGTGCGGCTATTATCGCTCAACATGATGGTAAGGTTGTTTTTGCAGATGCGGATAAGGTAGAAGTGCGTCGTGAAGATGGTTCGCTTGATGTCTACCACATTTCTAAATTCCGTCGTTCGAACTCTGGTACAGCCTATAACCAACGCACCCTTGTAAAATTGGGCGACATCGTTGAAAAAGGCGACTTCATCGCAGATGGACCTTCCATGGAAAACGGGGAAATGGCTCTTGGTCAAAACCCTATCGTTGCCTACATGACTTGGGAAGGTTACAACTTTGAGGATGCAGTTATCATGTCTGAACGCCTTGTGAAGGACGATGTGTTTACATCTGTTCACTTGGAAGAATACGAATCAGAAACACGTGATACTAAGTTAGGCCCTGAAGAAATCACTCGCGAAATTCCAAACGTTGGTGAAGATGCTCTTCGCAACTTGGACGAAATGGGGATTATTCGTATTGGTGCCGAAGTTAAAGAGGGCGACATTCTTGTTGGTAAAGTCACACCAAAAGGTGAAAAAGATCTTTCTGCTGAAGAGCGCCTCTTGCATGCAATCTTCGGTGACAAATCACGTGAAGTCCGTGATACTTCTCTTCGTGTACCTCACGGTGCCGATGGTGTCGTTCGTGATGTGAAAATCTTTACCCGTGCCAATGGTGATGAGTTGCAATCAGGTGTCAACATGCTGGTTCGTGTTTACATTGCTCAAAAACGTAAGATCAAGGTCGGAGATAAGATGGCCGGTCGTCACGGTAACAAGGGTGTCGTTTCACGTATTGTACCTGTTGAGGATATGCCATATCTTCCAGACGGAACACCAGTTGACATCATGTTGAACCCACTCGGGGTGCCATCACGTATGAACATCGGTCAGGTTATGGAGCTTCACTTGGGTATGGCGGCTCGCAACTTGGGCATTCATATCGCAACACCAGTTTTCGATGGTGCAAGTTCAGAAGATCTCTGGTCAACTGTTAAAGAAGCAGGTATGGATTCAGATGCCAAAACCATTCTTTACGATGGACGTACAGGTGAGCCATTTGACAACCGTGTATCTGTTGGTGTCATGTACATGATCAAGCTTCATCACATGGTTGATGATAAACTTCACGCCCGCTCAGTAGGACCATACTCACTCGTTACCCAACAGCCACTCGGAGGTAAGGCTCAGTTTGGTGGTCAGCGTTTCGGTGAGATGGAGGTTTGGGCCCTTGAAGCCTACGGTGCTTCAAACGTCCTACAAGAAATCTTGACTTACAAGTCAGATGATGTGACAGGCCGTCTTAAAGCCTATGAAGCCATCACTAAAGGTAAACCAATTCCAAAACCAGGTGTTCCAGAATCATTCCGCGTTCTTGTCAAAGAATTGCAATCACTTGGTTTGGATATGCGTGTCCTTGATGAAGACAACAATGAAGTAGAATTACGTGACCTTGATGAAGGTGAAGATGATGACATCATCCACGTAGACGATCTTGAAAAAGCACGTGCAAAAGCCGCAGCTGATGCAGCCGCAGCCTTTGCAGCAGAAGAAGCAGAAGGCAAAGAATAATTAGAATGGATGGAACAAGTTGGTCCAAATCTCAGAACTGAAAGAGATAAGGACCAACAGTTTTCCACCGTCTGATTTATAGAAAAATAGCTTACCAGCTATCCATTCTGCTGATTATTGTTCAAGAGTTTGAGGTATGGGAATCCATCCTCTCACAAGAAAAGAAAGGGATTATTAGTGGTTGACGTAAATCGATTTAAAAGTATGCAAATCACGTTAGCTTCACCAAGTAAGGTTCGTTCATGGTCTTACGGTGAGGTTAAAAAACCTGAAACAATCAACTATCGTACACTTAAACCAGAACGTGATGGACTATTTGACGAAGTAATCTTTGGTCCAACAAAAGACTGGGAGTGTTCATGCGGTAAATACAAACGTATCCGTTATAAAGGGATTACTTGTGACCGCTGTGGTGTGGAAGTGACTCGTGCAAAAGTACGTCGTGAACGTATGGGACACATTGAGTTGAAAGCACCAATTTCACACATTTGGTATTTCAAAGGTATTCCAAGTCGTATGGGCTTGACCTTAGATATGAGCCCACGTGCGCTTGAGGAAGTTATCTACTTCGCGGCTTACGTGGTGATCGATCCTAAAGATACACCGCTTGAGCACAAGTCAATCATGACTGAGCGCGAATACCGTGAGCGTTTGCGTGAATATGGCTATGGTACATTCGTTGCCAAAATGGGTGCAGAAGCGATCCAAGACCTCTTGAAACAAGTCGATCTTCCAAAAGAAATCGCTGCGTTGAAAGAAGAGTTAAAAACTGCTACTGGACAAAAACGGATTAAAGCTGTGCGTCGTTTGGATGTATTGGATGCTTTCTACAAATCCGGAAATAAACCTGAGTGGATGATTCTCAATATCTTGCCAGTTATTCCACCAGATTTGCGTCCGATGGTTCAGTTGGATGGTGGCCGTTTTGCTGCATCTGATTTGAATGAATTATATCGCCGTGTTATCAACCGTAACAACCGTTTGGCTCGTCTCTTGGAACTTAACGCTCCAGGGATCATCGTACAAAACGAAAAACGGATGCTCCAAGAAGCTGTAGATGCTTTGATTGACAACGGTCGCCGTGGTCGTCCAATTACAGGACCAGGTAGCCGTCCACTTAAATCACTCAGCCACATGCTTAAAGGTAAACAAGGCCGTTTCCGTCAAAACTTGCTTGGTAAGCGTGTTGACTTCTCAGGACGTTCCGTTATCGCCGTTGGTCCAACTCTTAAAATGTACCAATGTGGTGTACCACGTGAAATGGCTATTGAGCTCTTCAAACCGTTTGTCATGCGCGAAATCGTTGCCCGTGATATTGCTGGTAACGTAAAGGCTGCAAAACGTTTGATTGAACGTGGTGACGACCGTATTTGGGATATCTTGGAAGAAGTGATCAAAGAACACCCAGTTCTTTTGAACCGCGCACCTACCCTTCACCGTTTGGGTATCCAGGCTTTTGAGCCAGTTCTGATCGACGGTAAAGCCCTTCGTTTGCACCCGCTTGTCTGTGAAGCCTACAACGCCGACTTTGACGGTGACCAGATGGCGATTCACGTTCCATTGTCAGAAGAAGCACAAGCAGAAGCACGTATCCTTATGCTTGCGGCAGAACACATCCTTAACCCTAAAGATGGTAAACCAGTCGTAACACCATCTCAGGATATGGTTTTGGGTAACTACTACTTGACCATGGAAGATGCTGGTCGTGAAGGTGAAGGTATGGTCTTCAAGGATGCGGATGAGGCTATTATGGCTTACCGCAATGGCTATGTTCACTTGCATACTCGTGTTGGTATCGCAACAGATAGCCTTGATAAACCTTGGAAAGATAACCAAAAACACAAGGTCATGATGACAACCGTCGGAAAAATCTTGTTCAACGCGATTATGCCAGAAGGACTTCCATACTTGCAAGAGCCAAATAATGCTAACTTGACAGAAGGAACTCCTGATAAATACTTCTTGGAGCCAGGGTCAGATATCAAGGCTGCTATTGCAGAATTGCCAATCAACCAACCATTCAAGAAGAAAAATTTTGGTAATATCATCGCTGAAATCTTCAAGCGTTTCCGTACAACTGAAACATCAGCCCTGCTTGACCGTTTGAAAGACTTGGGTTACTATCACTCAACACTTGCTGGTTTGACAGTGGGGATTGCCGATATTCCGGTCATCGACAACAAGGCTGAAATCATTGAAGAATCTCACGAACGTGTAGAACAAATCAAGAAACAATTCCGTCGTGGTATGATTACTGATGATGAGCGTTATGCAGCTGTTACAGATGAATGGCGTTCAGCTAAGGAAAAATTGGAAAAACTTCTGGTTGAAAAACAAGATCCGAAGAACCCAATCGTTATGATGATGGACTCTGGTGCCCGTGGTAACATTTCCAACTTCTCCCAGTTGGCCGGTATGCGTGGTCTGATGTCAGCTCCGAACGGACGTATCATGGAATTGCCTATCTTGTCTAACTTCCGTGAAGGTCTTTCTGTTTTGGAAATGTTCTTCTCAACTCATGGTGCCCGTAAGGGTATGACGGATACGGCCTTGAAGACAGCCGACTCAGGTTATCTGACTCGTCGTTTGGTTGACGTTGCCCAAGATGTTATTATCCGTGAAGACGACTGTGGAACAGACCGTGGTCTTGACATCCGTTCAATCACAGATGGCAAGGAAATGATCGAGCCACTTGAAGAGCGTTTGCAAGGTCGTTACACTAAGAAAACTGTTAAACATCCTGAAACGGGTGCCGTTATCATTGGTCCAAACCAATTGATTACTGAAGATATTGCCCGTGAAATTGTCAATGCAGGTGTTGAACAAGTAACCATCCGTAGTGTATTTACATGTAATACTCGCCACGGTGTCTGCCGTCATTGTTATGGTATCAACTTGGCGACAGGTGATGCGGTTGAAGTGGGTGAAGCAGTTGGTACGATTGCAGCCCAATCTATCGGTGAACCTGGTACACAGCTTACAATGCGTACCTTCCACACGGGTGGTGTAGCCTCAAACAGCGATATCACTCAGGGTCTTCCTCGTGTCCAAGAAATCTTTGAGGCGCGCAATCCGAAAGGGGAAGCAGTTATCACTGAGGTTAAAGGTGAAGTTATCGCTATTGAAGAAGATGCTTCTACTCGTACCAAGAAAGTCTTTGTTAAAGGTAAAACTGGCGAAGGCGAATACGTTGTACCATTTACAGCCCGTATGAAAGTCGAAGTTGGTGATCAAGTTGCGAGAGGTAGCGCCCTCACTGAAGGTTCTATCCAACCAAAACACTTGCTTGAAGTTCGTGATGTCTTGGCAGTTGAAACTTACCTTCTTTCTGAAGTTCAAAAAGTTTACCGTAGCCAGGGTGTAGAAATCGGTGACAAGCACATTGAGGTAATGGTTCGCCAAATGCTTCGTAAAGTTCGTGTCATGGATCCAGGCGATACAGATCTGCTTATGGGTACACTTATGGATATTGCAGACTTTACAGATGCCAATGCTGATGTGGTTATCGCTGGTGGTGTTCCAGCAACAGCTCGTCCAGTCCTTATGGGGATTACTAAGGCATCTCTTGAAACCAACTCATTCTTGTCAGCAGCATCCTTCCAGGAAACAACTCGTGTCCTTACTGATGCAGCCATTCGTGGTAAACGTGATAACCTTCTTGGTTTGAAAGAGAACGTTATTATTGGTAAGATTATCCCAGCGGGTACAGGTATGGCCCGCTACCGTAATCTTGAACCACAAGCCATCAATGAAGTTGAAATTATTGAAGATACAGTAGCAGAAGAGCTTGCTGAAGAAGCAAAACTTGCAGCCACTGAATAAAAAGAAAGCACATCTCATTTTTGAGGTGTGCTTTTTATGTTATTTTGTGGCAATACTCACAAGCAGAATGTTTTTTTTATACATATAATTTCGATATAATGTGTACGGTAAAGGAATTAGTATTATGTATAAAGTAATTAAAATGTATGGAGATTTTGAACCGTGGTGGTTCTTAGATGGTTGGGAAGAAGATGTTGTCAGTAGAGTGACGTACGAACGTTACGAGGATGCACTTTCTGCTTTTCAGAAGGAATGGGTAAAACTTTCAGAAAGTTTTCCAATGAAAAAAAGCAAAAATGGGACAATGGTGGCTTTTTGGGATGAATCAGACCAGTACTGGTGTGAAGAGTGTGATGAGTATTTACAGCGTTTCCATTCCCTTATGTTGATAGAATCGAAGGAAAATTTACCTGCAGGATTGACTAAAAAATCTCTTCAACCGAGAGTTGGACCATGTAGACTAAAACAAGAATCATTTGTTAAGGTTGACTAAAAAGGATTGCCTAATGAAGTGGCAATCCTTTTTTAACTGAATGTGATAGAAAATGTTTTGGTGTCAATCTCTACCTGTCCACCGATTGTAATGGTAAAGAGAGGTTGGGTATGGGCAAAGTCCAAATCGTACAGAACAGGAACTTTTTTGAGAATAGGGTGCTTGTCCAAAATTGCCAATAAAATTTCCTCAGTCATTTCTGTTTCTTTCGGGAAGCGTCCGATAAGAACCGCTTGTGGATTTGGATAAACTTGAAGGAGAGCGGCAAAATGCCTTGTAAATTCAACATAATGATCTTCTTCCGCCTCTTCTAAAAAGAGGATATACTTGTCTGGCTTGGGGGCAAATTCAGTACCGTGAAGGAGAGCAAAAGTAGACAGATTTCCGCCGATGGCAATACCAGAGGCTTTGCCTGGATTGTAGACTTTCCATTCTGTTGGGTAAAAGGTGCGAGGGGCGTCTGGTAGGTACCAAGCGTCGCTAGACCATTCAAGACTTGGAGTTAATTGATAGGTATCCTGAGTGACTGCATTTAGCCAAGATGTTGTTTGGTACTGTTGCCCCTGCTCCATTTTAAAGCTGGAATAAGCTGGGCCCATATAAGTTTGCATGCCTGTCTTGGCATAGATGGCATTGAGCAGGGCAGTCGTATCCGAATAGCCACAGAAAATCTTCTGATTACGGGCAATCAGATCAAAATCCAGATAGGGCAACAATTCATTGCAGTTGAAGCCACCAATGGTTGTCAGAATGGCATCAACTGTTTCATTCGCAAAAGCCGCCTCCAAGTCCTCAACTCGACTAGCAATCGGAGCTGAGTCAAAGATATCATTTTCAAAATAATGTTCTGAAAAAGAGAGTCTGAACCCAAGTGCTTCTAACTTTTTCTTAGCTGCTACATTAGCCTCAAAGCCACCAATACTTTCAATAGACGAAGATGGGCTGACTACGCGTATGTGGTCGCCTTTTTTTAATCTTTTCATGGGAAACCTCCACAACTTTTTTACTATTCTAACATAAATATGCCACAAATCAATATGTTTTACGAATAGATGGAGTAGGGAGGTTATATGATTCAAGAAAAAGCAAGAAAAATGATTGAAGAGGCAGTTGTCGAAAGGGTCAGTGATATTTATTTGATTCCAAGAGGAGAAAACTACCAAGTCTATCATCGAATAATGGATGAACGGGAATATATTCAAGAATTAGCCGAGGATGAGGTGATGGCCATTATTAGCCATTTCAAGTTTTTAGCGGGTTTGAATGTCGGTGAAAAACGGCGTTGCCAGCAAGGCTCTTGTGACTACAATTATGTTTCAGGGGAGATTTCCCTTCGGTTATCAACGGTTGGTGATTATCGTGGTAAAGAAAGTTTGGTCATTCGTCTGCTCTATGATCAAGATCAACAACTTAAATTTTGGTTTGGAGCATTGGAGAGGATTGCTCAAGAAATCAAGGGACGAGGGCTCTATCTTTTTTCAGGGCCGGTCGGTTCTGGCAAGACTACACTCATGTACCAGCTGGCGAGATTGAAATTTCCAGATAAGCAAATTCTAACTATAGAAGATCCAGTGGAAATCAAGCAGGAAGATATGCTCCAACTCCAGCTCAATGAGGCAATTGGTGCTACCTATGATAATCTCATCAAACTATCACTTCGTCATCGACCAGATTTACTGATTATTGGAGAAATTCGAGATTCAGAAACTGCTCGGGCAGTAATTCGAGCTAGTTTGACAGGGGCAACGGTCTTCTCAACGGTTCATGCTAGAAGTGTTGCTGGTGTCTATGCTCGCATGTTAGAACTGGGTGTAAGTCCTGAAGAATTGAATAATGCTCTTCAAGGAATTGCCTATCAACGATTAATAGGGGGAGGAGGTGTTGTTGATTTTGCAAAAGGAAACTACCAAAACCATTCCTCGGACAAGTGGAATGAGCAAATTGAATGCCTTCTTGCAGCGGGACATATCAGTCCTCGGCAGGCAGAAACAGAAAAAATTGTCCTTGGTTCGACAGCGTAAGGTGATTGAGCTCTTTAACAATCTTTTTGCTAGTGGATTTCACTTGGGAGAAATTGTCGATTTTCTCAAACGGAGTCAACTCTTGGCTGACCAATACACGCAAGTTTTGTCCGACGGTCTTCTTGCAGGAAAGCCATTTTCAAGTCTTTTGGGAGATTTACGCTTTTCGGATGCGGTTGTCACTCAGGTGGCCTTGGCGGAGGTTCATGGCAATACCA
Organism: Streptococcus suis; assembly: GCA_022354845.1. Classification (NCBI taxonomy): domain Bacteria; kingdom Bacillati; phylum Bacillota; class Bacilli; order Lactobacillales; family Streptococcaceae; genus Streptococcus; species Streptococcus suis. The sequence goes on along the minus strand of CP031970.1, from coordinate 1,848,883 downwards.
GTCTGAGTTTAAATCATATTCAATCTTATCTTGAAAATGTTAGCAAGGTGCGTAAAAAATTGATAGAAGTAGCAACCTATCCAATCATCTTGCTTGCCTTTTTATTATTGATAATGTTGGGACTAAAAAACTATTTGTTGCCCCAGTTGGAAGAAGGAAATGTTGCGACTATATTGATTCAACACTTGCCAACAATCTTTTTATCCTTTTGTGGCCTTTTCTTTCTTGCTGTCTTAGGTGGGCTTATTTGGTATCGCAGAACAAATAAAATCAAGGCTTTTTCTCGCTTAGTAGCTCTGCCATTTTTCGGAAAACTCATCCAAACCTATTTGACCGCCTATTACGCGAGGGAGTGGGGAAGCTTGATTGGTCAGGGACTTGATATGCCTCAGATTGTGGGCTTGATGCAGGAACAAAAATCACAGCTTTTTCGTGAGATTGGTGAAGATTTAGAGCGTTCGCTTTCTGATGGGCATAGTTTCCATGCTCATATCCAAACGTATGGCTTTTTCAAACGGGAGCTGAGTCTAATGATTGAGTATGGGCAAGTCAAATCAAAATTAGGAAGTGAGCTATCTGTGTATGCAACAGAGTGTTGGGAGGAATTTTTTACTCGTGTTAATAGGGCCATGCAGTTGATTCAACCATTGGTTTTTCTCTTTGTGGCCTTAATGGTCGTTCTCATCTATGCAGCCATGTTGCTGCCAATTTATCAGAATATGGAGTTATAAAATGAAAAAAATGTTGAAAAAGAAAGTCAAAGGTTTCACTTTGATCGAAATGTTAGTGGTGCTTGGAATTATTAGTATTCTCTTACTATTATTTGTGCCAAATCTCAGTAATCAAAAAGAAGCAATTCAGAAGAAAGGGGACGCAGCAATTGTAAAAATAGTTGAAAGTCAAATGGACATTTACGAATTGGACCATGGTGTTCGTCCAACAGCGGAAGAATTAGAAAAATTGGAGATGATAACTGAAGATCAACGAGAAAAATATAATAATGCACCTAAAGAATAAGGCCTTTACTCTTCTAGAGAGCTTACTAACATTAGGTGTTGTCTGTTTTCTAGCGTTGTTATTATCGGGGTCGGTGCATACTGCTTTTCATGTAGTGCAAGAGCAGGTGTTTCTTTTGGAATTTGAGTCCTTGTATAAAGACAGTCAAGAATTGGCTGCTAGAACTCAAGAAAAGGTAGCGCTTCGTATAGCTGGAGAAGAAGTATCAAATGGCTATCGAATCATTTCATTGCCGCCTAATGTATCCATAGTAGAAGAAAAAACAATTGTGTTTCAGGATGATGGGGGTAATTCTTCCTTGGAAAAAATCAGTTTTAAGATGAGTCATGAAACAATCAAGTATCAACTATATATAGGGAGTGGTCGATATAAGAAAATTGAAGAGTAGAGCCTATGTCTTGTTAGAAGGTTTAGTTGCCCTAGCTACCCTGGTAACGATTTGTAGCTTGATTTTGACAGCTATAGATACCGGAAGAATGCAACTAGTAAACAGTTTGTACCAACAAGAAGTTTATAATGTTGCAAAGATGGCAGTTCAGACAGGAGAATCCCATTTAGAGCTAAATGGGGTTGAAGTTTCAGTACAACGAACATCTCGTGAACTGACCGTTTACCATGAAGGTAAGGAGGTTATCCGGATTGAGAAAAACTAAGTTAGCCGCGTTCACCCTCTTGGAATGTTTAATTGCCTTACTCATTATTTCTGGCAGCTTGCTAGTGATTGAAGGTTTATCAAAATTGATAGCGCATGAGGTTCGCTATCAAGAGCGTCATGTGGAAAAACAGTGGTTACTATTTTGTGATCAATTGCGGGCTGAATGGGAAGGAGCAAGTCTTGATCGGGTTGATTCTGGAAAGTTGTACCTAACCAAAGGGGAAAAATCATTGGCATTTGGCAAGTCTGTGGCAGATGATTTTCGCAAGACAAATGCAAATGGTCAGGGCTATCAGCCCATGTTGTACAAAGTTTATTCAGCTACTTACGCCCAACAAGGCGAGGTTATACAGCTGGATGTAACATTTGAAAGTGGGGAGGAAAGGAGTTTTAGGTATGTTTTTGAAAAGACGAATTAAGGCAGGTGTTCTGCTCTATGCTCTCTTAATGCTTGCTGTCTTTAGCCTGATTCTCCAGTTCTATCTCAATAGACAATTCGCTGAAAGTCAACTAGTACAAGTAACCAAGCAAGAAGCTACTGCATATATGATGGCTCAAATGGTATCAGAGCAAGTCAAGACAGAGTACCAGCAGGAAATCCAATTAAAGAAAGTTAGTCAGGATCAAGAAATAGCCCAACAAACTCGTCTCGAGGAAGGAAGTTCTAAGACCAATTCTCCAAACTTGGTTGAGAAACAAGCTGATCCGGAGGAGGCCACTAAGGCATCACCGACCCAAAAATCATCCAAACAATCGGTCGTAAAGAAAGGGCAGATTTCATTTCACCAGGGTCAATCAGACTATCGCATTAAAAATAATCAATTGTCTGTTGTCGTAACACTAAATGGAGGAAAGCAATTCACTTACCACTTCCCAATTTCTAGTCAAATTCCTTAAAATTTGTTAAGATAAGAATATGAAATATGAAAAAATTGAACAGGCCTACAACCTGCTTTTAGAAAATGTACAGACAATTCAAAATCAACTTGGGACCAATATTTATGATGCTATGATTGAGCAAAATGCTGCCTATGTAGCTGGTCAACATGAAACCGAACTTGTTCTCAACAACAATCAAGTCTTGAGAGAATTAGCCTTGACAAAGGAAGAATGGCGTCGTGCTTACCAATTCTTGCTCATTAAAGCTAACCAGACAGAACCGATGCAGTACAACCATCAGTTCACACCTGACTCTATCGGATTTATCTTATCTTTCCTTGTGGACCAGTTGGTCTCTACTCCAAGAGTGACGGTTTTGGAAATTGGTTCTGGTACAGGAAACTTAGCTCAGACCATTCTCAACGCCAGCCAGAAGGAATTAGACTATTTAGGGATTGAAATAGATGACCTCTTGATTGATTTATCGGCTAGTATCGCGGATGTCATGGGAGCAGCTATTTCATTTGCTCAGGGAGATGCGGTACGTCCGCAGATTTTGAAAGAAAGCCAAGTGATTTTGGGAGATTTGCCTATTGGCTACTATCCAGATGACCAGATTGCTAGCCGTTATCAGGTAGCTAGTCCAAATGAACATACCTACGCCCATCATTTGCTCATGGAACAGTCCCTCAAATATCTGGAAAAAGATGGATTTGCGATTTTACTGGCTCCAAATGATTTATTAACGAGTCCGCAAAGCGATTTATTAAAAGGTTGGTTACAAGAACAAGCCAATATTGTTGCCATGATTGCCCTGCCGCCAAATCTTTTTGGGAAGGCTGCCATGGCCAAGTCCATTTTTGTGTTACAAAAGAAAGCTGCCAGACCTTTAACTCCTTTCGTTTATCCTTTGCAAAGCCTGCAAGAACCAGAAGCGATTCAGAAGTTCATGGTCAATTTCAAAAATTGGAAGCAAGAGAATGCAATTTGAGTGAAAATCTGTTATACTAGTGGGGAAAACGCTTTAAAAGAGGTAAGATATGTCAAAAACAATTGCAATTAATGCAGGTAGTTCTAGTTTAAAATGGCAACTTTATCAAATGCCAGAAGAAACAGTTTTAGCAGCGGGTATTATCGAGCGTATCGGCTTAAATGATTCTATTTCTACAGTTAAATATGATGGGAAGAAAGAAACCGAAGTATTAGATATTCCTAATCATACAGTTGCGGTTAAAATTCTTTTAGAAGATTTGCTCAGACATAATATTATTGCAACTTATGAAGAAATTACAGGTGTTGGACATCGTGTAGTTGCGGGTGGAGAATACTTCAAAGAGTCAGCGGTTATTGGTCAAAAAGAGATTGAACAAATTGAAGAGTTGAGTGCCTTGGCACCACTTCACAACCCAGCACACGTGGCGGCGATGCGCGCATTTGAAGAAGTATTGCCAGAAGTATTGAATGTAGCTGTTTTTGACACTGCTTTCCATACAACAATGCCAAAACACACTTATCTCTATCCGATTCCACAAAAATATTATACAGACTATAAAGTTCGTAAATATGGTGCTCATGGAACAAGCCACTTCTATGTAGCGCATGAGGCAGCAAAAGTTTTGGGTCGTCCAATTGAAGAATTAAAATTAATTACGGCTCATATCGGAAATGGTGTATCCATCACTGCTAACTATCATGGTGAATCTGTGGATACGTCAATGGGCTTCACACCTCTGGCTGGTCCGATGATGGGAACTCGTTCAGGGGATATTGATCCTGCTATCATTCCTTATCTGATTGCGAATGTTGAAGAGTTGAAAGATGCTGCAGACGTTGTTAACATGTTGAATAAACAGTCAGGCTTGTTTGGTGTATCTGGTCTTTCAAGTGATATGCGCGATATTGAAGCAGGCATCCAATCTCACAATCCAGATGCAGTATTGGCCTACAATATTTTCATTGACCGTATTAAGAAATTTATCGGTCAGTATCTTGCGGTTTTAAATGGTGCTGACGCCATCATCTTTACAGCAGGAATGGGTGAGAATGCTGCTGCAATGCGAAATGATGTCATTGCAGGTTTGTCTTGGTTTGGTATTGAGTTGGATCCAGCAAAAAATGTATTTGGCAACTATGGTGACATTTCAACGCCAGAATCAAAAGTTCGTGTCTTGGTTATTCCAACGGATGAAGAATTGGTTATTGCGCGTGAAGTTGAACGCTTGAAATAATAGAAGGAAATTGGCAGTAACCCTGCCAGTTTTTCTTATAGTCAGTAACTGTTAGGAGTAATAGATCTTGGCAATTGGTCAAACTGACCTCGGTATGATAAAATAGACTAGCAAAGAAATTTGCACAGAGTAGGTGGTTTGCGTTAAGTGTATGTGGATGGGATGTTGCCACATAACGAAGCGTCAGTGCGGTAAACCATTGCATCCGCTGTCGAATGAATACGACAGCTCCATTTCTTAAAAGGAGCGTTTTTATGGAAAAGAAAATTCCAAAACTGACTGTGCAGTTATTGACTGCCATTGCAGTGACCCTTGCCCTGGTCATGATTGTAGAGAATTATTTCTCAATCCGTCTTTCGGACACTTTGCAGGTTCAGTTTACCTTCATTCCCAATACTATTTTGGGAGCTATTGCGGGTCCAGTTTGGGCAGCTGTCTTTGCAGCTATTTCAGACCCAGTCTTTGTCTTGTTTAGCGGACAAACTGTTCTCTTTACTTGGATTTTGATTGAGGCGGTATCGGCTTTTATCTATGGCTGGTTCTTTTATCAAAAACCACTAGATATTAAAAATAAGGCTGACTGGTTCTATGTTGCTGGGGTTGTTGTTCTGATTCAGATTGTGATTTCCTTTATCATGACACCGATTGCACTCCATTTCCATTTTGAAACACCTTGGATTGCTTTATACAGTAGTCGCTTGATTAAGGCAGTTTTTGAAATTCCGTTACGCATCGTCGTAACCATGCTTGTCTTACCGAATTTACAAAAAATACCTGAGTTCGCAAAACTAATGGGTATTAAATAATATAGTATCCAGCAACAGGTCATCCCCCTGTTGCTCTTTTGTAGAGGTGAAATGATGAATTACCTAGAAACTCGCCGATGGCTATCGAATCGTCCTGCATCAGATTTAGAAAATGGTGTAGCACGTGTCAACTGGCTCTTGGAGCGCTTGGACAATCCCCAGCATCGTGTACCAACGGTTCACTTTGTGGGAACAAATGGTAAGGGATCGACCCTTAATGCCCTGCAGTTTATCATGCAGACTTCTGGATATACCGTTGGCCGGTTTACATCGCCGTCTATCATTGATTTTCGAGAACAGATTGTCTTTGAGCAGGAGATGATTTCAGAGGAGGACTTTGCGAGGATTGTGACAGACTTGCAACCCTTGATTGATAACTTGGACCAGACAGCAGAACTAGACGCCATCTCAGAGTTTGAGATTGTTGTAGTGGCTATGTTTGTCTATTTTGCTCACTACCAGCATCCCGATATTCTTTTGGTGGAGGCAGGCATGGGTGGTTTACTGGATGCCACGAATGTCTTAAGTCCATTGGCGGTAGTGTGCCCCTCTATTGGTCTAGACCATCAATCCTTTTTAGGGGAGACTCACGCTGCTATAGCCCGTCACAAGGTTGCTGTCTTGCGTGAGCGGGTCCCCCTCCTCTATGCGACCGACCAGCCAGAAGTGGAGGCGGTATTTGAGGATCACGCCAGTCAGCTTCAGAGTCCGACCTATGAGGTAGGGCGTGAGATTGTTTTGGAAAATAGAAGAGCAGGGTTTGCGGTTTCAAGCCCCTTCGGCCGAGTTGAGGATTTGAGGCTACAGATGCGGGGGCGTCACCAAGAGGTCAACGCAGCCTTGGCAGTGACCACAGCTCAGCTTCTTAGCTCACATTTTCCAAAGATTATCAATGAAACTATCAGCCAGGGCTTGTCCCAAGCCATCTGGCCGGGCCGCTTAGAATTGATGAAACCAACGCTTATGATTGACGGAGCCCACAATAATGAAAGTATCGCCGTCCTGACCCAGCTCTTAGAGGAAAACTATGCCGATAGAGACATCGATATCCTCTTTGCAGCCATCAATACCAAGCCTGTGGATCAGATGTTATCGAAACTTCGCCAATTTGGAACTGTTAGCGTCACAACCTTTGATGATTTCCGTGCGGTACAGCTGGATGATTATCCATCAGGTTATGAACGAGTTCAGACCTATCAGGAGTGGTTGGAGCAGGCGGACTTGGACAATCCCAAAAAACTTTACCTGATTACAGGCTCACTTTACTTTATTACTTATGTGAGGAAGTATATTTTAGAAGAGCTTATATAGAAAAAAGGCTTTGCCGGGCATTCTACCTAGCAAAGTCTTTTGTTTTAATAATTTTTAATCAAATCAACCGTTGAGCAATCTAGCTTTTTAACGATAGCTTGCAAGAAGGCTTGAGCCTCTAAGAAGTCATCCATGCTATAGAGAGTTTGATGGGAGTGGATGTAACGAGCGCAGACACCAATAGTTGTTGATGGAACACCATGATTTTTCAAGTGGGCTGCACCAGCATCTGTTCCACCTTTACCGCAGTAGTATTGGAATTTGACCCCTGCTTCTTCGGCAGTTGAGAGGAGGAAGTCTTTCATATTTTTTAACATGATGTGTCCAGGATCGTAGAAACGAAGCAGAGTACCGTCACCAATTTTTCCTTGGTCGCCATAAATATCTCCAGCTGGCGAGCAATCAACAGCAAGGAAAATATCTGGATTGAACTTGGTTGTAGAAGTATGAGCTCCACGTAGGCCAACCTCTTCTTGCACATTTGCCCCGGCAATCAACTGATTTGGCAAAGCTTGACCGGATAGGCTTTCTAGTAGTTCGGTCACCATAAGGACACCGAAGCGGTTGTCCCAAGCCTTAGAAATGACATTTTTTCCGTTGGCTGTTAGAATGGTTTCATTTTTGGGAATGAGAACATCCCCCGGACGAACGCCGAACCCCCAAGCTTCGTCATAATTGGCAAAACCAGCATCGAAAATAATATCAGCTATGGCAGGTACGCCTGGAGCGTTGCCCCCGCGTGTTAGATGTGGAGGGATGGAACCTGAAATGGCAGGAATGGTCCGACCGTCCTGTAGTTGAAGCGTAAAGGCTTGACTTGAAACGACCAAAGGGTTCCAGCCACCTAGCTCGACAACACGGAAAGTACCGTCTGACTTGATTTGGCTAATCATAAACCCGACTTCATCCATATGTGCAGCCACTAAGATGCGAGGAGCATTTTCAACAGTTGTATCCTTGATGCCAAAAATTCCACCTAGTCCATCTGTTTCGATGCGGTCTACATGCGGTGTGATTTGCTGGCGGATATGGTTGCGAACCTGTCCTTCAAAGCCTGGTAAGCTTTGTAATTCTGTAACTTCTTTAATTTTTTCAAAAAGAGTCATTCTTCTTCCTCCATGACATGATTACTACTATTTTAACACGAAGAGATAGACTTGTCTTGAAAATATGGAAAAATATACAATAAACACATGATGAAATCATGCTTTCTGAAAACTGAATCTTTTTCAAATGTTTGTGGAGAGTTTGTCTCAGCTGTCACAAGTCCAATGGCATTTTTGGGAAAATTCCGAGGAAATATGATAAAATAGTCAACATGAAAAAGAAAAAGACAGCCTTGCTAGCAGGCTTATTGGGGGCAGGTGTGCTCACTGCTAGTGCTCAATTTTACCGTAAGGTTCAGGAAGACCGTAAAAAAGCACAGGCCTTGCAGGAGGTGCGTGACTTTTTCGCTATTGTAGGAGAAATTGCGACGGTCTATGTGGATGAAACAGCCTCAACGCAAGACTCTCTCGTTGGAGGAGTTGTGATGGAGGCAGGACAGGTATTTCTATTTGAAAATGCGCAAGGTTCTATTCAATACAGGGAGGAAGAAAGATGATTTTTCCAACAAATCTTGAAGAAGTAGCTGCCTTGATTGAAGATGGCAAGCCAACTGTTTTTCTATTTGTGACGATTTGGTGTGGAGATTGCCACTATATCAAACCGCATTTGCCAGCTATCGAAGAGGCTTTTCCAGATTTCCGTTTTGTACAACTGGATCGAGATGACTTTATGTCTTTGGCGCAGGAATGGGCTATTTTAGGCATTCCAAGTCTGGTTGTTTTGGAAAATGGTAAGGAAATCGGTCGTTTTGTCGATAAGAATCGCAAAACCAAGGAAGAAGTCATGAACTTCTTATCTGGATTGGGTAGATAGAATAGCAGAGAAGCTCTGCAATGTCCAAAAGAAAGGAAAGAACATGAAGAAATCACTTGGAAAAATCCTTCTAGCACCTGTGGTGCTGGGATTGAGTTTGAGTCTTGCTCCCTTGGTGCAGGCTGAGATTCAAACAGATGTAATAAATGAAAAATGGGCCAAGCCAACACTGGTCTATGGTGGCGGTTTGTCAGATGAGCAGGCGACAGAGGTTAACAATCTATTTGGTATTTCGGATGTCAATAATGTTAGTCGTCAGGTGGTTGTTGGCACGGATATGGACCAATATTTAGGTACATCTGGAGCGGATACAGCTTCCCTCTATTCATCTGTCTTGGTGCAAAAGCAGGATGCTGGAAAAGGGGTAGTGGTGGATATTAAGACGCCACAGAACATCACCTTGATTACCGAAACACAGTATGCCAATGCGGCTATTACAGCTGGTGCGTCGGATGTCTTGATTGATGTAGCTTCTCCGATTCAGGTAACGGGGGAGTCTGCCCTGACAGGTGTTTACAAGGCTCTCGCGGCCAATGGTGAAACAGTTGATACAGCCCGGACCGAAGTAGCTCAACAGGAGCTAGAGACAGTCAATGAAGTGGCGACGGCTCATACAGGTGACTCCAATTTTGATAGTTCAGCCTTGGATAAGGCGGTAGCAGAAATCAAGACAGCTCTTGCCGACTACAAAAAGTCCAATGGTCAGGTAGCGTCCGAATCAGATATCAATACTATTATTAACGATGTCTTGGGCAATAACGGTTTGGAAAATGTCATCACAGCAGATGAAGTTTCAAAATTGGTTACCTTTGCGAAAGCCTATCAGGAAACCTCTGCCATTGATTCGGCTGAAGTTGCCGCTCAGCTCAACCAGTTCAAGCAACAGGCGGAGCAACAAATTTCAGCAGCCTATAAGAATTTACAAGATTCAGGGATTTTAGAAAAAATTGGTGCCTTCTTTGAAAATCTTTGGAAGGGTTTGACCGGTTTATTTGCATAAAGGAGAGATGAGAAAGAAATGATTTTTACATATAATAAAGAACAGGTCGGCGATGTTCTGATGGTGATTGTGGCTGAAGACAAGGGTCAGCCTGTCCAGTTTGAGCGCAAAGGTCAAGTGGCGCGTGTTTTCTTAGAAGAAACAGGAAAAACAGTGGCCTGGAATATCTTTGATGTATCGAGCTTGATTGAGATTGCCGGAAATGGGCAAGTTTTCCTGACAGACGAGCAAGTTGCGACCTTGAATGCAGTATTAGCAAAAGAGGGCTTTACTGAAAGCTTGGTCAACGACAATGTTCCAAAGTTCGTAGTCGGTCAGATTGTGGAATTGGTTCCTCATCCAGACAGCGACCACCTCAATATCTGCCAAGTCAATGTCGGTGACAAAACAGTGCAAATCGTAGCTGGTGCCCCAAATGCTGCCCAAGGTTTAAAAACCATCGTGGCTCTTCCGGGGGCAATGATGCCGAGCGGTAGCCTGATTTTCCCAGGAAAGTTGCGCGGTGAAGATAGCTTTGGTATGATGTGCAGTCCGCGTGAATTGGCACTGCCAAACGCACCACAAGTTCGTGGTATTATCGAATTGGACGACTCCGCAGAAGTCGGAGCAGCATTTGAACCAGCTAAACACTGGAAGGGATAAGAAGAAATCGAACGGGAATAGCAACCGTTCGATTTTTAACTTTGAATAATTTGTTGTAAATAATTGTGTTATCGTGCAAATTCTTTTATCTGTTCTGCTAATTGTTGGGGGAGGTAATCATGGACATAGTGAGGGCAATCTAATTGTATGATTTTGATATTATTTGCGTTCTTAGAGAATTGATGAGCGTAGCCCAACCATTCTGCCCGTGTAAACCCTGTTCCATCACCATTTGAAACGAACAAGAGCATTGGGATACTGGGAGTTGCCAGATTGTTGACTATATCAGCATTTTCTTTAAGTTCTTCTAATTCGTTTAGTATATTGGTTGAAATTGGGCGATAGTGCAGTAGGGCTTGATAGGTAGCCTTTTCTTGATTGGATAGATAGGTTTGGTTAAGGGCTGGTTGATTGGCCAAACTGGGAAAGAAACGTGTTATTCCAAAATGAGATGCAAACGAGAGAGCGTGAAATAGGGAAGGCTTTATATCCATTGTCTGGTAGGAGGCGGGGAATGCCATGTCTAAGCCAACAATAGCCTCCACTTCGTCAGGATAGTGATTGGCCCAATAGAGTGCCTCGAGACTGGATAATGAATGAGGGCAGAGGATTAACTCTCCTTGAATGCCTAGCTGTTTCAAGGCTGAGCGAGTGTCTGCTACGATGGTTTGTATTTCTCGTTCCTCATCAATATCGTCGCTAAATCCGTAACCAAATTTTTCAACGACAATAATTCTAAAATCATCTTTTAGTCGAGAGGTCAAGGCTTGAAAGTCGAGTATAGGAGAGGTAGTTCCTCCACCTGCTAAAAACACAAGTGTTTTGTTACCTTTGCCCTCAACTAACACATTCATATTCTTATTTTTAATAGTAACTGTTTGTCCTAGTGGTTGCCGAAGTGGTTGTTCCAGTTGAATTTGAATCTGGTGATAACAGTATATAGCCGTGATAACGATCGTGACAGCTAACAGCAGACGGTGTAATAGCCCCTTGATCTTCATTAGAATACTCCTGTAGATATATTTTTCTGATTTTTTCATTTTATCATCTTTCCTACGAATAAATAAGTAGGAGGATATAATATGTATAATAAAATCATTGCAATCGGTCGCTTGACGGCCCAACCGGAACTGACTCAAACGCCAAATGGCAAAAATCTGACTCGTGTAACAGTCGCAGTCAATCGCCGTTTCAAGACAGAAAATGGCGAACGTGAGGCAGATTTTCTCAATGTTATTTTCTGGGGCAAACTGGCGGAAACACTTGTCTCCTATGGCAGCAAGGGTAGTCTGATTTCTATTGACGGTGAGTTGCGAACGCGAAAATACGAAAAAGACGGCAGCAACCACTATGTGACCGAAATCTTAGGTCAATCTTTCCAGCTACTCGAAAGCCGCGCCCAACGTGCTATGCGTGAAAATAATACTGGTGATGACCTAGCTGACTTGGTCTTGGAAGAGGAGGAATTACCGTTTTAAAGCAATATCAGTCCCAAGACCGATGGAGCGTATTGAAAAATAGGTTATACTTTAGTTAATCCTAAATATTTTTCATATCTCCTTAAAGACACCAATGAAAGTTGGTGTTTTTTGCTGTTCATTTTCTATATTTCCACCATTCTATCAGCATGATAATTAGAGAAAGTAGGATAACTCCGTAGAAGAAAAAGATGATGTAGTGAGGATGGCTAAAGAAAAATATCCAGACTAGCCAGAGTAGATATGCGAATATTATTTTGCCCCAAAAGCCTAATTTTCGTTTTAAAAACCATTCTCAAAACTTTCGTAGGCTGAAAATCGGCTTTCTAGGTAATCTGTTTTTAAATGTCGAAAATAGTTCATTACAGTCCTGCCTTCACTTCTTTTAGACAATAGTATAGCATATGTTTACAAAAATTAAAATACAAATTATTTTTATCAGACTTAGGGCGGATTTTCACGAAAAAGAGATAGAATTTTATTGACTATTATTGACCAAGTGATATAATAAGAAATGTGAGTTAGCACTCACACGTATAGAATGCTAAAAATATTAGGAGGTAGTAGAATGTTAAAACCATTGGGCGATCGTATCGTTGTAAAAATTGAAGAAAAAGAACAAACTGTTGGTGGCTTTGTCCTAGCAGGTGCAAGCCAAGAAAAGACAAAAGAAGCAAGTGTACTAGCGATTGGACAAGGAATTCGTACCTTGAATGGTGACTTGGTTGCCCCAGCGGTAGCAGTTGGAGATACTGTTTTAATTGATGCTCATGCAGGCTTGGAAGTCAAAGACGGTGACCAGACCGTTCACATCATTCGTGAAGCTGATGTTTTAGCAATCGTTGAATAAGAAACTACTAATAGAAAAAGATTTGAACCCGCTTGTGAAATTGTAAGAAATGTGAAATAGGATTTTTTATTGATTTAGGCGGGGAGGGAGGTATAATTATGGCAAAAGAAATTAAATTTGCAGCAGATGCTCGTGAGAGAATGGTTCGTGGTGTCGATATTTTGGCTGATACGGTCAAAGTAACCTTGGGACCAAAAGGTCGCAATGTTGTCTTGGAAAAAGCTTATGGATCACCACTCATTACAAACGACGGTGTGACAATTGCCAAAGAAATTGAGCTGGAAGACCATTTTGAAAATATGGGTGCTAAGTTGGTATCCGAAGTGGCTTCAAAAACCAATGACATCGCTGGTGACGGTACAACAACTGCTACTGTTTTGACACAAGCGATTGTTCGCGAAGGCTTGAAAAACGTGACTGCAGGTGCCAACCCAATCGGTATCCGTCGCGGGATTGAAGCAGCAGTTACAACAGCAGTTGAGGCTCTGAAGGCGCAGGCCAATCCAGTTTCAAATAAAGAAGAAATTGCTCAAGTCGCAGCCGTGTCTTCACGTTCTGAAAAAGTTGGTAAGTACATTTCAGAAGCTATGGAGCGCGTGGGAACAGATGGTGTTATTACCATTGAAGAATCTCGCGGTATGGAAACAGAATTGGATGTCGTTGAAGGTATGCAATTCGACCGTGGTTATCTGTCACAATATATGGTAACAGATAATGAAAAGATGGTGGCAGAACTTGAAAATCCATTCATCTTGATTACCGATAAGAAAATTTCTCATATTAAAGATATTTTGCCACTTTTGGAAAGCATTCTCCAAACCAATCGTCCATTGTTGATTATTGCTGACGATGTGGATGGGGAAGCCTTACCAACACTTGTACTCAACAAGATTCGTGGTACTTTCAACGTAGTTGCTGTTAAGGCGCCAGGATTTGGTGACCGTCGTAAAGCTATGTTGGAAGATATTGCTATCTTGACAGGCGGTACAGTGATTACAGAAGACCTTGGTTTGGACTTGAAAGATGCGACGATCGAGGCACTTGGTCAAGCAGCTAAAGTTGTGGTCGATAAAGATAATACAACCATTGTTGAAGGTGCTGGAAATCCAGAAGCAATTGCCAACCGTGTCGCTGTTATCAAGTCACAAATTGAGGTAACCACTTCAGAATTTGACCGTGAAAAATTGCAAGAGCGCTTGGCTAAATTGTCAGGTGGTGTCGCTGTCATCAAAGTTGGTGCTGCTACTGAGACTGAGCTGAAAGAAATGAAACTCCGTATCGAAGACGCCCTCAACGCAACACGTGCCGCAGTTGAAGAAGGAATCGTAGCCGGTGGTGGTACAGCTTTTGTCAATGTTATCGATAGTGTAGCGAAATTGGAGTTGACAGGCGACGATGAAACAGGACGTAATATTGTCCTTCGTGCCTTAGAAGAACCAGTTCGTCAGATTGCCTATAACGCAGGTTATGAAGGTTCAGTTATCATTGACAAGTTGAAGAATTCTGAACTTGGCACTGGTTTTAACGCAGCGACAGGCGAATGGGTCAACATGATGGATGCAGGTATTATTGATCCTGTTAAAGTAACACGTTCAGCTCTTCAAAATGCAGCTTCCGTAGCCAGCTTGATTTTGACGACAGAAGCAGTTGTTGCCAACAAACCAGAACCAGCCACTCCAGCTATGCCACAAGGTATGGACGGAATGGGTATGGGCTACTAAGTAATAGTAAAATGACACAGCTGATTGGCTGTGTTTTTCTTGAAATTTTCAAACATATCTATTTGACAATGGGTTTGGGATGTGATACTATATTAGACGGTACTTTTTACTTTTGGTCTCTCAAGAGTGTACAGGGACGTGCTGACAAATGTTGCAAAAGTACACACAGATAGGGGTTGTCACCAATGCCCTATCACCAAAAATAAAAAATATATACAGGAGAATGTAGATGCCTACAATTAACCAGTTGGTACGTAAACCACGTAAGTCTAAAGTAGAAAAATCTAAATCACCAGCTTTGAACGTTGGTTACAACAGCCGTAAAAAAGTTCAAACAAACGTTTCATCACCACAAAAACGCGGTGTTGCAACTCGTGTCGGAACAATGACACCTAGAAAACCTAACTCAGCCCTTCGTAAATTTGCTCGTGTACGTTTGAGCAACCTTATCGAGGTTACTGCTTACATCCCAGGTATCGGTCACAACTTGCAAGAACACAGTGTGGTTCTTCTTCGTGGTGGACATGTAAAAGACCTTCCAGGGGTACGTTACCATATCGTTCGTGGTGCACTTGATACTGCTGGTGTAAACGATCGTAAGCAAGGCCGTTCTAAATACGGTACTAAACGTCCAAAAGGTTAAGAAGGGGGAAATATAAATGAGTCGTAAAAATCAAGCGCCTAAGCGCGAAGTATTGCCAGATCCATTGTATAACTCAAAATTGGTAACTCGTTTGATTAACCGTGTTATGTTGGACGGTAAACGTGGTACTGCTGCATCAATCGTTTACGGTGCCTTTGATCAAATCAAAGAAGCAACTGGCAATGATGCACTTGAAGTATTTGAAACAGCAATGGAAAACATCATGCCTGTACTTGAAGTACGTGCACGTCGTGTCGGTGGTTCTAACTACCAAGTTCCAGTTGAAGTTCGTCCAGAGCGTCGTACAACACTTGGTCTTCGTTGGTTGGTAACAATCGCTCGTAACCGTGGTGAGCACACTATGATCGATCGCCTTGCGAAAGAAATCATGGATGCAGCAAACAACACTGGTGCATCTGTTAAGAAACGTGAAGATACTCACAAAATGGCAGAAGCAAACCGCGCATTCGCACACTTCCGCTGGTAAGATTAAGATACGAGGGCGTCAAGCAACTCCTAGACAAAATAGGGAAGCGAAGCAGATTGCTGTGCAATCAATGAAGTTCATCTTTTTGTCAGTGAGTTGTAGTCCGAGTTCAATTAAGATACGAGGACGTTAAGTCAGTTCTACATAAATCAATTGTGATTGTGATTATGGTACCAACTTTTCGTTCAATCATCACAAATCGGATTGAGGCTTGCCTCAGCCATTTAACACCATTAGTAAGAAATTAAGCGGGTGGGATTTACCCACCCGCTTTTCTTAAAATATGGTATAATCAAAATAGAAATCTAAAAATATAGGAGAACAAACCTCATGGCACGCGAATTTTCATTGGAAAAAACTCGTAATATCGGTATCATGGCGCACGTTGACGCGGGTAAAACGACGACAACTGAGCGTATTCTTTACTACACTGGTAAAATCCACAAAATCGGTGAAACTCACGAAGGTGCATCACAAATGGACTGGATGGCGCAAGAGCAAGAACGTGGTATAACTATCACATCTGCTGCAACAACAGCTCAATGGAACAACCACCGTGTAAACATCATCGACACACCAGGACACGTGGACTTTACAATCGAAGTACAACGTTCACTTCGCGTTCTTGATGGTGCGGTAACTGTTCTTGACTCACAATCAGGTGTTGAGCCACAAACTGAAACAGTATGGCGTCAAGCAACTGAATATGGTGTTCCACGTATCGTATTTGCGAACAAAATGGATAAAATCGGTGCGGACTTCCTTTACTCAGTAAGCACACTTCATGATCGTCTTCAAGCAAATGCTCACCCAATCCAATTGCCAATCGGTTCTGAAGATGAGTTCCGTGGTATCATTGACTTGATCAAGATGAAAGCTGAAATCTATACTAACGACCTTGGTACAGATATTCTTGAAGAAGATATTCCAGCTGAATACCTTGAGCAAGCTGAAGAATACCGTGAAAAATTGGTTGAAGCAGTTGCTGAAACTGATGAAGAATTGACGATGAAATACCTTGAAGGTGAAGAAATCACAAACGAAGAATTGAAAGCTGCTATCCGTAAAGCAACTATCAACGTTGAATTCTTCCCAGTATTGTGTGGTTCAGCCTTCAAAAACAAAGGCGTTCAGTTGATGCTTGATGCGGTTATCGACTACCTTCCAAGCCCACTTGACATCCCTGCTATTAAAGGTGTTAACCCAGATACAGATGCTGAAGAAGAACGTCATGCATCAGATGAAGAGCCATTTGCAGCTCTTGCCTTCAAGATCATGACTGACCCATTCGTTGGTCGTTTGACATTCTTCCGTGTATACTCAGGTGTTCTTAACAGCGGTTCATACGTATTGAACACTTCTAAAGGTAAACGTGAGCGTATCGGACGTATCCTTCAAATGCACGCAAACAGCCGTCAAGAGATTGAAACTGTTTATGCAGGTGACATCGCCGCTGCGGTTGGTTTGAAAGATACTACAACTGGTGACTCATTGACAGATGAAAAAGCAAAAATCATCCTTGAGTCAATCCACGTTCCAGAACCAGTTATCCAATTGATGGTTGAGCCTAAATCTAAAGCTGATCAAGACAAGATGGGTATTGCCCTTTCTAAATTGGCTGAAGAAGATCCAACATTCCGCGTTGAAACAAACGTTGAAACTGGTGAAACAGTTATCTCTGGTATGGGTGAGTTGCACTTGGATGTCCTTGTTGACCGTATGCGTCGTGAATTCAAGGTTGAAGCAAACGTAGGTGCTCCTCAAGTATCATACCGTGAAACATTCCGCGCTTCTACACAAGCTCGTGGTTTCTTCAAACGCCAGTCTGGTGGTAAAGGTCAATTCGGTGACGTTTGGATCGAATTCACACCAAACGAAGAAGGTAAAGGTTTCGAGTTCGAGAACGCTATCGTCGGTGGTGTGGTTCCACGTGAATTCATCCCAGCGGTTGAAAAAGGTCTCGTAGAATCTATGGCTAACGGTGTTCTTGCTGGTTACCCAATTGTTGACGTTAAAGCTAAGCTTTACGATGGTTCATACCACGATGTCGACTCATCTGAAACAGCCTTCAAAGTGGCAGCATCTCTTGCCCTTAAAGAAGCGGCTAAATCAGCTCAACCAACTATTCTTGAGCCAATGATGCTTGTAACAATCACTGCACCTGAAGATAACCTAGGTGACGTTATGGGTCACGTTACTGCACGTCGTGGTCGCGTCGATGGTATGGAAGCTCGTGGTAACACACAAATCGTTCGTGCTTATGTACCACTAGCTGAAATGTTTGGTTACGCAACTGTTCTTCGTTCAGCAACACAAGGTCGCGGTACGTTCATGATGGTATTTGACCACTACGAAGATGTACCAAAATCTGTACAAGATGAAATCATTAAGAAAAACGGCGGCAATGCATAATTGCTAAACCAGGCAGCTTCGGCTGCCTTTTTCATTTTTTCATTAAAATTTTCATAAATAGCTTACAAGACAGAGGTGGCAAATACTTGCAATTTTCGTCAAATAGTTATATAATAATCACGTTGAAAACTTTCTTGTAAGTCTACAAGTTACAATTTTCACAATAGGATTAAAAGGCTTGCCTTTTAAAAAATATAACTCGATTTTCATAAGGAGGAAATCATAAATGGTAGTTAAAGTTGGTATTAACGGTTTTGGTCGTATTGGCCGTCTTGCATTCCGTCGTATCCAAAATGTTGAAGGTGTTGAAGTTACGCGTATCAATGACCTTACAGACCCAACTATGCTTGCACACTTGTTGAAATATGACACAACTCAAGGTCGTTTCGACGGTACTGTTGAAGTTAAAGATGGTGGTTTTGAAGTTAACGGCAAATTCGTTAAAGTTTCTGCTGAACGCGAACCAGCTAACATTGACTGGGCTGCTGATGGTGTAGAAATCGTTCTTGAAGCTACTGGTTTCTTTGCTTCTAAAGAAAAAGCTGAACAACACATCCACGAAAACGGTGCGAAAAAAGTTGTTATCACTGCTCCTGGTGGTAACGATGTTAAAACAATCGTTTTCAACACTAACCATGACATTCTTGATGGTACTGAAACAGTTATCTCAGGTGCTTCATGTACTACAAACTGTTTGGCTCCAATGGCTAAAGCACTTCAAGATAACTTCGGTATTGTTGAAGGTTTGATGACAACTATCCACGCTTACACTGGTGACCAAATGATCCTTGACGGTCCACACCGTGGTGGTGACCTTCGTCGTGCTCGTGCTGGTGCTGCTAACATCGTTCCTAACTCAACTGGTGCTGCTAAAGCTATCGGCTTGGTAATCCCAGAATTGAACGGTAAATTGGACGGTGCTGCACAACGCGTACCTACTCCAACAGGTTCTGTAACTGAATTGATTACTGTTCTTGAGAAAAATGTAACTGTTGACGAAGTAAATGCTGCTATGAAAGCTGCTTCTAACGAATCATATGGTTACACTGAAGATCAAATCGTTTCTTCAGATATCGTAGGTATCTCATTCGGTTCATTGTTTGACGCAACTCAAACTAAAGTTCTTGATGTAGATGGTAAACAATTGGTTAAAGTTGTTTCTTGGTACGATAACGAAATGTCTTACACTTCACAACTTGTTCGTACTCTTGAGTACTTCGCAAAAATCGCTAAATAATCCTTAGTGAAAATCAAAGAGGCTTCGGCCTCTTTTTTTGCGATTCCGTTTCTGAAAATCCAATTTTCGAATGAGACGTGATATACTTATCATATAGTTAGCTGTTGAATCTTGGAAAAAATTCGCTGTAATATACTTTTGAGGTATACGAAATGTATACAATAAGGATGAGTAGAAAGGAAAAGAAATGAATAATTTTCGATTACAGATTCCTACAGATATTCGTTTTGGTCGTGACCGTTTGTCGGAATTACCAGAAGTATTAGGAACCTACGGAAAAAATGTTCTTTTGGTTTATGGCGGAGGGTCAATTAAACGTTCAGGATTGTATAACCGTGTACTAACTTTACTAAATGAGCATGGTTTTACTTTTATTGAATTAGCAGGTATTGAGCCAAATCCTAGAATCGATTCTGTCCGAACAGGTGTAGATCTTATTCGAAAAAACGGTATCGAAGTAATTTTAGCTGTAGGCGGGGGATCCGTTGTTGATGCGAGTAAAGTCATGGCTGCGGGAGCGTTTTATGATGGCGATGCGTGGGATTTAGTAAAGGATAGTAGCTTGATAGGAAAGGCAATCCCTATTGTTGATATTTTGACACTGGCAGCAACAGGAACAGAAATGAACAGGGGTGCTGTTATTTCCAATATGGTTACAAATGAAAAACTTGGTACAGGAGGCTGGGAGTTGATTCCAAGGGCATCGTTTTTAGACCCAACTTTGACATACACCGTATCAAAATGGCAAACTGCTGCTGGTGCTGCTGATATGATGAGCCATCTGTTTGAACAATATTTCAATCGAACAGAGGGAGTAGACGTTCAAGATAGCATTGCAGAAGGCTTGTTGAAAACAATTATCAAGTATGGTCCGGTTGCAATAGCTGACCCAGAAAACTATACTGCTCGTGCAAATTTACTTTGGAGTTCTACCTTGGCCCTAAATGGTTTGGTGGCTGGAGGTCGATTAGGCGGTTGGACCTGCCATGCAATTGAACATGAATTGTCAGCTTATTACGATATTACACACGGAATTGGTCTTGCAATTCTAACCCCAAGATGGATGAAGTTTTGCGTGGATACAGATCCGACAACTCATGCAAAATTTGCAGCTTATGCACGAAATGTGTGGGGATTAGTTGAAGGAAAAGAGGAAGGACTGGCCAGACAGGCTATTGCTAAGACGTATTCGTTTTTTGAAAATGAATTAGAAATTCCAATGAAATTATCAGATGTCGGAATTCCGACGCAAGAATTGGTAAGAGTGATGAGTGAACAAGCAGTTCTACATGGGAAACTGGGAGGGAATGTATTTGTGCCCTTAACTGTTGAAGATGTTGAGGCAATTGTGCGTGATTCATTTATCCCTATGGAAAAATTTTAGTAAGTGAGGAAAGAAAGATGGAAAAATATACATTAGTCAATGGAGTAGAAGTTCCAAAGATTGGTTTCGGTACATGGCAAATTCCTGAAGGGGAAGTTGTATATCAGAGTGTTAGACATGCCCTGCAAGTTGGTTATGTTCATGTCGACACAGCTCAGATTTATCGCAATGAAGTGGGTGTGGGACGAGCTATTGCAGACAGCAAGTTGGACCGGAAAGAAATCTTTGTAACGACTAAGATTTGGAATGATAAGCAGGATTATGAATCTGCAAAGGCATCAATTGATGAGTCCTTATCGAAGTTAGGTCTAGACTATGTAGATTTACTTCTTATTCATTGGCCAAATCCTGTAGAATTGCGTGAAAATGATGCATGGAATAAACGGAATGCGGGTGTCTGGAAGGCTTTAGAAGAGGCCTATAAAGAAGGAAAGACGCGTGCGATTGGGGTATCAAACTTTATGGTTCATCACTTAGAGGCATTGTTTGAAACCGCTGAAACGAAACCTCATATCAATCAAATTCTGTTAGCTCCTGGCTGCCCTCAAACTGAGCTAGTTGATTTTTGTCGTCAACACCAAATTTTGTTAGAGGCTTACAGTCCACTTGGAACAGGAAGTATATTTGGGAACCCTGTTGCACAAGAAGTAGCTGAAAAGTATGGTAAATCTATTGCACAAATTGCACTTCGTTGGTCTCTGCAAAAAGGTTTCTTGCCATTACCAAAATCAGTAACTCCTGCAAATATTGAAGCAAACTTGCATATTTTTGATTTTGAATTATCGGAAGAGGACATACTCCGACTCGATGGAGTAGATGGCGTGAACAGCCAGAGCAATCCGGATGAAGTTAATTTTTAATTGGGTATCGCTCGGGTAGATACTCAGCTACGACCGGAATCATTGTTACAAATATCACAATAAGTGAGATTTTAATAGGCATTTAATGAATAATGTGCTATAATTAGTAAGATAAAAATTTTTAAGGAGTCTAACTAATGGCTAAATTGACAGTTAAAGACGTTGAATTGAAGGGCAAAAAAGTTCTTGTCCGTGTTGATTTTAACGTTCCTTTGAAAGATGGCGTTATCACTAACGACAACCGAATTACTGCTGCTCTTCCAACAATCAAGTATATTCTTGAGCAAGGTGGACGTGCCATTCTTTTCTCTCACCTTGGTCGTGTGAAAGAAGAAGCAGATAAAGAAGGTAAATCATTGGCTCCTGTAGCAGCTGACTTGGCGGCTAAATTGGGTCAAGAAGTTGCTTTCATCGCTGGTGCTACTCGTGGTGCTGAATTGGAAGCGGCTATCAATGCTTTGGAAGATGGACAAGTTCTCCTTGTTGAAAACACTCGTTTCGAAGACGTTGATGGAAAGAAAGAATCTAAAAACGACGAAGAGCTTGGTAAATACTGGGCTTCACTTGGTGATGGTATCTTCGTTAACGATGCATTTGGTACTGCACACCGTGCACACGCATCAAACGTTGGTATCTCAGCAAACGTAGAAAAAGCAGTAGCTGGTTTCCTTTTGGAAAACGAAATTGCATACATCCAAGAAGCTGTTGAAACTCCAGTGCGTCCATTTGTGGCAATCCTTGGTGGTTCAAAAGTATCTGATAAGATCGGTGTTATCGAGAACCTTCTTGAAAAAGCAGACAAAGTTATTATCGGTGGTGGTATGACTTACACATTCTACAAAGCTCAAGGTATTGAAATTGGTAACTCACTTGTAGAAGAAGATAAATTGGATGTGGCAAAAGCGCTTCTTGAAAAAGCTAATGGTAAATTGATTTTGCCAGTTGACTCAAAAGAAGCAAATGCATTTGCTGGATACACTGAAGTTCGCGACACTGAAGGTGAAGCAGTTTCAGAAGGCTTCCTTGGTCTTGACATCGGTCCTAAGTCAATTGCTAAGTTTGACGAAGCGTTGACTGGTGCAAAAACAGTTGTTTGGAACGGCCCTATGGGTGTGTTTGAAAACCCAGACTTCCAAGCTGGTACAATCGGTGTAATGGACGCAATCGTGAAACAACCAGGTGTAAAATCAATCATCGGTGGTGGTGACTCAGCTGCTGCAGCTATCAACCTTGGCCGTGCAGACAAGTTCTCATGGATCTCAACTGGTGGTGGCGCATCAATGGAGTTGTTAGAAGGTAAAGTATTGCCAGGTCTCGCAGCTCTTACTGAAAAATAAGTTCAATAAACTTGAAGGCTAAAATGCAACGGATTTCCGTTGCATTTTGTGCATCGCGTAGAGTTTCTACGAAGCTAAGCGAGTTAGAAAGTCTAGCAAGGTGAAAAGTGCTTCCAGGACTTGCAGCTCTTACTGACAAGTAAAAAATTGCGATGAAATGAGGCAGGGGCCTGAGCTCCGGTCTTTTTTTGAATGCAATTTGCGCTCTGATGTGTCGGTTCGGAGGAAAAAGTTTTGTTGTGTAATCATTTTTTGTTTATACTCTTCGAAAATCAAAATCAGACGTTCTTGACAGCCTGTTCCCTTGAAATATAAAAGGAACAGAGTTCGATTTGCATCAGAGCGAAACAAACTACGTTCGCCTATTTTCAACCTCCAAAGGGGTTTCCCGAACCTTTGGAGAAAGTCTGGTTTTGATTTTCATTGAGTATTACTTCGTAAACTAACCTTTTCAAGCTCTACTTATGCTTGTGGCTTCTTGTCTCGTATTAAAATCAATTATAGGATACTTTTTTGTAAAGTTGGGAATTCTTTTTCTTTGGTGGCGTTGAAGTATCTGGTATTATTTTTACACTAAAATGTCCGAATGATTCATAACATTATGTGCATTTAGAATCATTTTTTAACAAATCATGTTAGAATAGAAGTATGTTAAAGAGATATAAATTTGATACCCAGAAGTTTAAATTGGGTATGAGAACTTTAAAATCAGGTCTAGCTGTATTTTTAGTCATTTTATTGTTTCATCTTTTAAAATGGGATGGTATTCAGATTGCGGCTCTCTCAGCAGTTTTCAGTCTTCGTGAAGATTTTGGGAAAAGTGTGCATTTTGGCTCTTCCCGTGTACTTAGTAATTCCATAGGTGGCTTTTATGCCTTGCTTTATTTTATTCTAAGTGATCTATTTTCTAATAATTTTTGGGTTACCTTAATTTTTATCCCTATTTTTACGATGCTAACCATTATGACGAATGTTTCGTTTAATAATGCTCCAGGTGTCATTAGCGGGGTTGCTACGATGTTGATCATTGCTCTCTCAGTTCCTGCAGGAGATTCGATTTTCTACGCCCTCCAAAGAGTTTTTGAAACTTTCGTCGGGGTATTTATATCTGTCATTGTAAATTATGATGTAAATTTGATAAAAAATCGATTTTATAAAGAATGATGTCATAAAACCTGACATCGGGTCTTGACTGTTTATGAATTCTGCCCTATAATAGTGTGCAGAAAGGAGTTCATTATGAGAGAAAAAGAGTTTCGACGTTCCTTGGCTATTTTTCCAATTGGTAGTGTAATGAAATTGACTGATTTAACAGCGCGTCAGATTCGTTACTATGAAGATCATGGGTTGATAAAACCAGATCGGAACGAAGGTAATCGCCGCTTGTATTCTCTAAATGATATGGACTTACTCCTTGAAATTAAAGATTTTTTGGATGAGGGCCTAAACATTGCAGCGATTAAAAAAGAATACGCCAATCGTAAAGCAAAGGAAAAGGTTCAAGCAGAACAGAAAACTTTAACCGATGAGGATGTGCGTCGTATCCTACATGATGAATTTAGCAGACAAGGACGATTTTCAAGTCCAAGCTCGATCTTTCGGTCGTCGTAATAGGTTTAATTAAGAGGAGAAAAAAATATGGTTGTCACAACAGCGGATATTAAACGTGATATTAAAGAGAAAAATGTTACATTTCTACGTCTCATGTTCACTGATATTATGGGAGTGATGAAAAACGTAGAGATTCCTGCGACAGAAGAGCAGGTTGAAAAAGTTTTATCAAATAAAGTTATGTTTGATGGTTCGTCTATTGAAGGTTTTGTACGTATCAATGAATCTGATATGTACCTTTATCCAGATTTAAACACATGGACTATTTTTCCTTGGGGAGATGAAAATGGCCGTGTGGCAGGCTTGATTTGTGATATTTATACGACTGAAGGTGAACCGTTTGCGGGAGATCCACGTGGAAACTTGAAAAAATCTCTTCGTCGGATGGAAAAAGAAGGCTTCTCATCCTTTAACCTTGGTCCAGAACCAGAATTCTTCTTGTTCAAAATGGATGAGCAAGGGAATCCAACTCTTGAAGTGAATGACAAGGGTGGGTACTTTGACTTGGCGCCTACAGATCTTGCGGACAATACTCGTCGTGAAATTGTAAATGTTTTGACTGAAATGGGATTTGAAGTTGAAGCGAGCCACCACGAAGTAGCGGTTGGTCAGCATGAAATCGACTTTAAATATGCGGATGTTTTGAAAGCGTGTGATAATATCCAAATCTTTAAGTTGGTTGTTAAGACGATTGCACGAAAACATGGCTTGTACGCTACATTTATGGCTAAACCTAAATTTGGAATTGCTGGTTCAGGTATGCACTGTAACATGTCACTCTTTGATAAAGACGGTAATAATGCCTTCTTTGATCCAGAAGATCCTCGTGGCATGCAATTGTCAGAGACAGCTTATCACTTCCTTGGTGGTTTGATAAAACATGCTTATAACTACACTGCAATTACCAATCCTACAGTAAACTCGTACAAACGTTTGGTACCTGGTTTTGAAGCTCCTGTTTATATTGCTTGGGCAGGTAAAAACCGTTCTCCATTGGTTCGTGTACCTGCATCACGTGGATTGGGAACTCGCTTGGAATTGCGTTCAGTAGATCCAACGGCTAACCCATATTTGGCTATGGCAGTTCTTTTGGAAGTTGGATTAGATGGTATCGAACACAAGATTGAGGCTCCTGCTCCAGTAGAGTCAAATATTTATGCAATGTCAGATGAAGAACGTCGCGAAGCAGGTATTGCAGATCTTCCATCAACTCTTCACAATGCTCTTAAAGCCTTGAGAGAAGATGATGTTGTTCGTTCGGCATTGGGTGACCATATCTATACTAACTTTTTGGAAGCTAAGAAGATTGAGTGGGCAAGTTACGCAACTTACGTTTCTCAATGGGAAATTGATAACTATTTAGATTTGTATTAATGAGCATTTGCAAAAACTAAATTATTCTCATTCAGATCAAATTTTGAATATTAAAAAATAGCTTAGAATCAACGTTTCTAATGACGTTATTCAAAGCTATTTTTTTACTATTGAACCTTAATTTTCGCTTTTCAAATTTTGGGCTCAAAGCTTTCTTACCGCGCTCTTTCATTTTTAAGCTCGGGCTGAAACAGTCTCTTCCCAGACTGTTTCACTCCCCTGGACCTTTGTTTTCGCTTTTCAAATTTTAGGCTCAAATCTTTCTACCTCGCTCTTTCATTTTAAGCTCGGGCTGAAACAGTCTCTTCCCAGACTGTTTCACTCAACTGGACCTTTGTTTTCGCTTTTGAAATTTTGGGCTCAAAGATAAAAAGGTCCACTGGACCTTTGTTTTCGCTTTTCAAATTTTGGGCTCAAAGATAAAAAGGTCCACTGGACCTTTTTATTTATCCGGAGTGAGAATCATTGGGATAATGATTGGCTCACGTTCTGTTTTTTCATATAGGAATGGTCGGAGAGCGTTGACAATTGCTCCATTGACCGTTTGGATGCTTGCGTCCTTATTGCGCATGGCGATTCGTATGGCATCAAATAGAATTCGTTGGCTTTCACGGATAAGATCTCCTGATTCACGCATATAGATGAATCCCCGACTAAGGATATCAGGACCAGCAAGAATCATTTTCGACTTGAAGTCGACCGTTGCAACAGCGAGAACGACACCGTCTTCAGAGAGATCGCGTCTATCTTTAAGAACAGCTGCACCGATTTCGCCAATCCGATTGCCATCAACGTAAATGTCTTGGGCGTTGAATTGACCGGCTATGCGAGCTGAATCTTTTGTAAGTGCAAGGACATCACCATTTTCCATGATGAAGATGTTTTCTTTAGGAACGCCAGTATCGACAGCTAAACTAGCATGGATTTTTTGCATACGGTATTCGCCATGAACAGGCATGAAGTATTTTGGTTTGATGAGACGGAGCATGAGTTTTTGCTCTTGTTGGCCACCGTGTCCAGAGGTATGGATGTTGTTAATCTTACCGTGGATAACATCTACACCTGCTTCAATCAGAATATTGATTAATTTGTTAACCCCTGTGGTATTTCCCGGAATAGGACTGGACGAGAAGATAACAGTATCACCTGGTTGAAGTTGGACTTGTCTGTGGGTACCATGAGCAATTCGAGAAAGTGCAGCCATAGGCTCACCTTGACTACCTGTACATAGAATTAAGACTTCATTAGCTGGATATTCTTTTATTTCATTTGGTTCGATAAAGGTACCTTTGGGGACCTTTATATAGCCTAATTCAATACCATTTACAATTGCTTTCTCCATTGAACGGCCAAAAACTGCAATTTTTCGACCTGTTTTTACTGCTGCATCGGCTGCTTGTTGAAGGCGGAAAATGTTGGAGGCAAATGATGCAAAGATAATACGACCGTGAATGCCTTTAATCAATTTCATAATGGATTGACCAACAACTTTTTCGGAGTTAGTGAAGGTTGGAACCTCTGCGTTAGTTGAATCGGATAAAAGACAGAGGACTCCCTCTTCACCGAGCGCAGCCATACGGTGCAAGTCAGCTGGTTCTCCAACGGGAGTGAAGTCAAATTTAAAGTCACCGGTGCAGACAATTTTACCTTGGGGTGTGTCTACGACGATTCCAAGTGGTTCTGGAATTGAGTGAGTTGTCCGGAAAAAGCTAACTTTTAAGTGTTTAAAGGTAAGCTCTGTCTTATGATTAATCTCATGGAGAGTAGCATCACGAAGCAGGCCATGTTCTTCCAATTTACCGCGTATCAAAGATAGTGCTAGCGGACCAGCATAGATAGGTACGTTCGCTTGTTTGAGTAAGAATGGAATTCCTCCAATATGATCTTCGTGACCGTGTGTGATGACTAGACCTTTGACACGGTCTAGATTTTCAACGATATAGGAGTAGTCTGGGATGACATAGTCAATACCTAAAAGATCGTCTTCAGGAAATTTAATACCTGCGTCAACAATCAAAATTTCATCTTGGTATTCAATACCATAGGTATTTTTTCCGATTTCTCCCAAACCACCGATGGCAAAGACGCCAACTTCTTGGGGTTTTAGATTTATTGCTGACATGGATTAGAACTCCGTAATACTAAAATCAGCATGCTCCTTCTCATATTGGAGGTGCTTTTCGGATAGAAGTTCGATGAATTCGATATTGTATTGTGGGTATGTTTTTTCTACTAGCTCACGCGCAATAATACGACCTTGTAATTCGCTTTCTGCTTCAACTTCCATGTAAAGTGAGCGTGTCTGTTCGCGACGAGGACTCACTTTTGACTCTTGATAAAAAACTTTATAAATCATATGTTATACATATTCCTTTCTGCTTTGACTGCAACCTACGAAAAAAGACCCAAATAGTTTTCTATTTGTTGCTTGGTATTCAGTTTTCTAGAGTTGTTGATTTCGACAGTCTAAATAATTCTCCTTATTATATCATAAAGTTAGGACTTGGTAAATGGAAGTGTTAGAAAAATGAAAATCAGGTGAGAACCTGGGTGGTATATTCTGAAATTATCATGAATCACGAATATAACATTGTAAGTTGACAAAAATATAAATGTTTATTATGACAAATCTAACAATATACAATATATTGTGATGGTTCACTGAGAGGAGCTAGACCATGGGGAAAAGACCAGAGGTAGGGTTAGGTCAATTTTATCTTCTCGTTTGGTCAAGCAAAAAGGATGTCGTCAGAGGAGATTTTACAGTAGCCCAGCTATCACTTTTTGAGTTGGGTCAATCCATGTTAGCAGCGGACAAGTTGATTGTGGCAGTTGAGGGAATCAACATTAGTTCATGAATTGCTCACCATATCGATGAGGATATTCAATATGACCAAGTAGTAGAATTAAAGAAAGAATCAAAGGCATAACAGACTGGGAAATCATACCCCAGTCTTTTCCATTATTTGAAAAAAACTTCAATATAGCTTACAATAGAGAGTAGCATTGAAAAGTCTTTCAGTTTGCTTTTAGTAGTAGTACTATCGTCGCAGTAATAAAAGCAAACCGATTGACGTAAGGAAAGAGAAATTTATGAAAATACTAGCTTTAGACAGCTCCAATCAGGCTCTTTCGGTTGCCTTGGTGGAGGACGGTTGTTTGCAGGCGGAAACTCTGCTGGCTGTCAAGAAAAATCATAGCATCAGCCTCATGCCTGTGGTCGATTTTTTGGTAGCACAGGTGGGCTGGACACCGAAAGACTTGGATCGGATTGTGGTCGCTCAAGGCCCGGGCTCCTACACGGGTCTGCGGGTGGCGGTGGCGACTGCCAAGACCTTGGCCTACACTCTCAAGATTGACTTGGTGGGGGTATCCAGTCTTCAGTCTCTGGTTCCTCCTAGCCTGACGGGTCTGGTGGTGCCTCTCATTGATGCCCGCCGTAACTGTGTCTATGCAGGTGTCTATGAAAATGGCAGAGCAGTCGAGGCAGATTGCTACTGGTCTTTTGAAGACTTGCTTTCTAGCCTGGCTGGCAAGGAAAATATTACCTTTGTCGGAGAAGTAGAAAACTTTATCGAGCAAATCGAGCAAGCTCTGCCAACTGCTCAGTATCGAGCCAGTCTGCCGTCTGCCTATCAACTGGCGGTGATTGGTCAAGACTTGCCAGCAGTAGATGTCACCAGCTTTGAGCCCAACTATCTCAAGCGAGTAGAGGCAGAGGAGAACTGGCTCAAGGACAACAAAGCGGGCTCAGAAAGTTATATCAAACGTGTATGATAGAGATTAAACACTACGATGGTCAGGAAAATCTGGCAGAGTCTATTTTGGCAGTTATGCAGTCGGTCTATGAGCAATCTCCATGGACTCTGGAACAGATTGGCTCCAGTATGGCTAGTCAGGATGAGGACTACTATCTAGCCTATGAGGGTCAGGAGTTGGTCGGATTTTTGGCTGTTCAGACGGTGCTGGATGAGATGGAAATCTTGCAGATTGCTGTCAGGGCTGATTTTCAGAGGTTGGGAATCGCCAGTCAACTGATGGCTGCTGTGATGGACTGGGAGGGGGACATCTTCCTCGAAGTGAGGGAATCTAACAGAGCAGCTCAGGCCCTCTATACACGCCAGCATTTTACCAAAATAGGAAAACGAAAAGACTACTACCGCCATCCTGTCGAGGACGCGGTGATGATGAAGAGAGAACGTGATGAAAGATAGATTGATTTTGGCGATTGAGACCTCCTGTGACGAGACCTCGGTGGCTGTTTTGCGAAATGATGCGGAGCTTTTGTCCAATGTCATTGCCAGCCAGATTGCCAGCCACCAGCGGTTTGGTGGGGTGGTGCCTGAGGTGGCCAGCCGTCACCATGTGGAAGTGATTACGGCCTGTATCGAGGAAGCCTTGTTGGAGGCGGAGGTGACGGCAGAGGACTTGACGGCTGTGGCGGTGACCTATGGGCCTGGCTTGGTCGGTGCCTTGCTAGTGGGGATTTCGGCAGCCAAGGCGTTTGCTTGGGCTAATGGCTTGCCGCTCATTCCTGTCAATCACATGGCAGGGCATTTGATGGCAGCACGTGCGGTCAAGGAATTAGAATTTCCCCTCTTGGCACTTTTGGTCAGCGGTGGGCACACGGAGTTGGTCTATGTGTCAGAGGCGGGCGATTACAAGATTGTCGGTGAAACGCGAGATGATGCGGTCGGAGAGGCCTATGATAAGGTGGGGCGGGTCATGGGTCTGCCCTATCCAGCTGGTCGGATTATTGATGAATTGGCTCATGAGGGGCAAGACATTTATGATTTCCCTCGTGCTATGATAAAAGAAGATAATCTGGAGTTTTCTTTTTCTGGACTCAAATCCGCCTTTATCAACCTCTACCACAATGCCCGGCAGAAAGGTGAAACCATATCCAATGTGGACCTGTCAGCCTCATTTCAAGCCTGTGTCTTAGATATTCTTATGGCTAAGACCAAGAAGGCCTTGGAAAAATACCCTGTTAAGACCTTGGTCGTGGCGGGCGGTGTGGCAGCTAATCAGGGCTTACGAGAACGGTTGGTTGCTGAAATTACCGATGTGGAGGTTATCATTCCCCCGCTTCGCCTCTGCGGTGACAATGCAGGTATGATTGCCTTGGCAGCCGTTAGTGAATATAACAAAGAAAATATTGCTGGTTGGAATTTGAATGCCAAGCCAAGCTTAGCTTTTCCGCAAAAATAAGTG
The DNA here is from genome assembly GCA_022354845.1 of Streptococcus suis. NCBI lineage: Bacteria > Bacillati > Bacillota > Bacilli > Lactobacillales > Streptococcaceae > Streptococcus > Streptococcus suis. The sequence goes on along the minus strand of CP031970.1, from coordinate 1,817,817 downwards.
GATGAAGAAGGTTCTTATGAAATCTGACGTCATTACGATTACTAATCTAAATAAATACTATGGAAGCCATCAAGCAGTTAGTAATCTCAATCTTTCTGTTCACCAAGGAGAGATTTTTGGTTTTTTAGGAGCAAATGGGGCTGGGAAGTCAACAGTTATTCGTTGTATTCTTGGCTTAGTTTCTAAAACAAGCGGAGATATTGTATTATTGGGAGGTGCTTATTCAAGCTTAACAGAAGCATTAGCCCATATTGGCTATCTTCCATCTGAGGCACATTTTTATCCTGACATGAAAGTTAGAGATGTTATCCGTTTGGCTGCGAAAGCTAGAAAAATAGATTGCCAAACAGAAGCGGATCGTATTTGTGAATTTTTAGAGGTTCCCTTGGATAAAAAGATCAAAGATCTATCTCTTGGGAATCGTAAAAAAGTCAGTATTGTATGTGCACTCCAACATAAACCAAGATTGTTGCTATTAGACGAGCCGACCTCTGGTTTGGATCCGTTGATGCAGGAGCGTTTCTTTACGCTGATCAAGGAAGCTTGCTTGAATGGGACAACTTGTTTCCTATCGTCTCATAACTTATCGGAAGTTAAAAATTATTGTGACCGTGCTGCAATCATTAAAGAAGGAAAGCTTTTGGTAGTTGATACAGTTGACCATCTGACGCGTAGCCAAACGAAGAATGTAACCATTTGGAAAGATGGTCAAGAAAAACAGTTCCGTTACGATGGGACAAGTGAAGACTTATTGAATCACTTGGTAGACCTGGCGCCGACAGATTTTTTAGTAGAAGAGCCTTCTCTTGAAGATCTGTTTCTCCATTATTATGAGGAGGTGGAGAAATGATTATTCTGTTGCATGAGTTAAGACAAAATCGAAAGACACTCCTTATATGGACCCTGGTACTTGGTTTCATCTGTTATGGTTCTATCTTGCTCTATCAAAGTGTTGAGAATCAATTAACAGGAGTTGCTGATTTGTATGCAAATATGGGAGATGTTACAAAAGCATTGGGTATGGATAAGATTAGCATAGCCACTCTAGAGGGCTATTATGCTACGGAAATTGGCCTGATGTTTGGTCTCGGAGCAGGAATGTTTGCTTCTATGCTTGGAGTTACGAGCCTTTCTAAGGAGGAAGAAGGGCATACAAGTGAGTTTTTATACACCTTACCATATAAGCGTTCAACTATTTTATTGTGGAAATACCTCAGCGTTGTTTTACAACTTTTGATTTTCAATAGTATTATTTCTTGTTGGAATGGTCTGGGGATTTGGCAGCTGGGGGGAGATGTTTCTTTTCATTCTTTTTTCATCTACCATTTGTTGGTTTTATTAATGCAGCTGGAACTGGCCAGTATTTCTTTCCTCCTTTCAGCCATTAGTTCTAAAAAGCAAATTGGTTTAGCAATGGGGCTCGTATTGATTTTATATAGTATAGATATGATCGTTCGGATTATTTCTAAAGTAGAATTTTTGAAATTCATCACGCCCTATTATTACGCGAATGGTGCAGATGTTTTTAGCCATACTACCTTTGATACCTTCTTTCTTGTAAAAGCTTGTGCGGTTATCATTTTTTCTTTGCTTCTATCGGTTCTTGTATTAGATAGAAAGGACCTTGGAGCTTAGTAGCAGTAGCGCTAAAATACGTGATCGCAATAATTATAGTCATTTGAATTAGCTTTGATACATCGTCACTTTCGGCTTGCCGTACTCTAGTACTGCCTGCACCTCAATTCCTTGTCTGAAAGCTAATTCATTCGACTATATTTTGAAATGCATGATGAAACTCCGATTGCTCTATTCGTAGTTTTTTTGGTATCTATTGAAATAGATCATTAGCCCTGTTTCGAGTAAGGTTTTATACTCGGATATAAAAGAAAACTTGAAAATCAAGTTGCAATGTGAGAAAATGGGAGAATAAATTCTCGATTTGTCATCAGAGGGAAGGAGATATGGAATGAAGGAACATGCTTTTCGTGAGGGCTTGCGTGATGCTATCCCTACTGCTTTAGGCTATGCTAGTATTGGTTTAGCTTGCGGGGTTGTATCGGTCAATTCAGGAATTTCAGCTGTCGAAATGGGCTTAATGAGTCTTTTTGTTTATGCTGGAAGTGCTCAGTTTGTTATCTGTGCCATGATCTTAGCAGGAGCACCACTCCTTTCAATCGCAGTGACCGTATTTTTCGTTAATCTGCGTAATTTTCTGATGTGTTTACATGCGACAACCATCTTTCAAGGGAATCGTCTAGAGTCCAATATTTTGATAGGATCATTTGTGACAGATGAGTCCTATGCGGTTCTCTTGCGGAAACACATTGAAGACAAGCAGATTGCACCAAGCTGGATGTACGGTAACAACTTTGCTGGCTACGCTTCTTGGGTTACATTTACGACTCTAGGCAATCTGATTGGTGGTCTTATTCCAAATCCTGAGCAATTTGGGTTGGACTTTGCCTTGGTCGCTATGTTTGTCGGGATTTTCTCAGGGCAACTAGTGGCGATGGCTCGGACTATCTCTATGAGGAAAGTTGGTTTGATTCTTATGGCTGTTTTTTTGACCTATGTCTTATTAGCCAGCCTTGTATCGTCCTATGTAGCAGTCTTATTAGCAACCTTAATTGGTTGTTTTGTGGGGGTATGGTTAGATGGTAAAGACTAATATATTGTTGATTATTCTGGCGGCAGCCCTTGTGACTTGGTTGCCACGTGTTTTGCCTTTTGTACTGACTCAAGATAAATCTCTTCCTCCAAAGTTGGTGAAATTCCTCAGCTTTTTGCCAATCACTATCATTTTTGCATTGACCCTTTCCAGTATTATGGATGAGAAAGTTGGCTCTTTGCCAAGTTTTCTCCTGGTAGAAAGTCTAGCTATTCTTCCGACATTTTTTGTAGTCTTGAAGACAAAAAATATACTTTTAGCAGTTTTGGTTGGCGTTGTTACAACCGCGGCATTACGTTTGATATTTTAGGAGGGTTTTATGGTAAAGGAAAATGCCAAAGGTGTCGGACTTTGTGTCCTTTTGGCTTTGGTGGGTCAGTGGTTAGGTCAATTGTTTTTCCTTGTGGGTGGACCAGTCTTCTCCCTTCTAATCGGGATGAGTCTGTATCCCTATTTTTCAAGTAAAAATGCATTTCAGTCAGGCTTAACCTTTACTTCCAAGAAAATTTTACAGTATGCGGTGATTTGTTTGGGATTTGGATTAAACTTATCAACGGTATTGGCTGTTGGACGTCAATCTCTTCCAATTATTCTTTCAACTATCAGTTTCGCTTTGTTTTTGGCCTTCTTGATGTGGAAATGGCTACCGATTTCATCTCATCTGGCGACCTTGATTGGCGTAGGGACCTCTATTTGTGGCGGCTCTGCCATTGCGGCGACAGCTCCCATTATTAAGGCGAATGATGAGGATGTAGCACAAGCAATCTCCGTCATCTTTCTTTTTAATGTCTTTGCGGCCTTGGTGTTTCCGACTTTGGCAACCTGGCTTGGCTTTTCGACCGATTCGGGTCAGGCCTTTGGAATGTTTGCAGGAACGGCGGTCAATGATACCTCGTCGGTCACCGCAACAGCAGCCACCTGGGACAGCCTTTATGGATTGGGTAGTCAGACCTTGGATATAGCAGTGACGGTTAAATTAACACGAACTTTAGCCATAATTCCTATTACAACGGTTTTAGCAATTTGGCAAAGCCGAGGAAAGGGTCTCAAGGCAGACAAGAAGTCCCTCCTGACAGGTTTTCCGACTTTTATTTTGTATTTTATCCTAGCCAGTCTGGTGACAACAATCGCAGGTCATTTTGGAGTGGGAACAGCAGTTTTTACTCCACTTAAAAGCCTGTCCAAGTTCCTCATTTGCATGGCCATGACAGCCATTGGCTTGCGGACTAATGTGTTGGCCTTGGTAAAAAATGGCAGAGTTGCTCTTCTGGTGGGACTTGCTTGTTGGATGGGAGTGTCCCTGTTGACACTGGTTTGGCAGGCGATTTTGGGAATTTGGTAACAGCAAAACAGCCTTCTCTTGCGAGAGGCTGCTTTTTTATAATTTCAAGCGGAAAGTCTGCGGAGCTTTTTTCAATAAAATCCAGTAACCGATACTGACATAGGCAATCATGGCCAGCGAAATGAGTAGGATGTACAAGTGACTGCCTAAATCCAGCTTGATATTGAGGTAGGCCACCCAGTAAAGTGCACCGCTGAGAAATTTATAGACAGGATTGATCACTTCCATGTCCTTGGTAAAGGGTTGGAGAATATAGTAGATAAAGAGATCGTGGAAGGAAAAGAGGGCTGTTAGACTGATGAGGAACAGAAAGAGAGCAGACTTAAAACTGTAAGACTTGAAAATACTCTCTGGAATGCTCTGGCCAATAAGTGGCAGTTTTCGCAGGTAGTAGAAAAATCCATTGACGGTCCGATGGAGGTTGTACTTTTCCTGATACCAAAAATAACGTAGAATGGTTTTCATAAGCTCCTCCTAGTCTGCTGTCAAGAGGGCAACCACTTCCTGTTCAAAATCAGGGTCGTGTAGTTTGTCACTCGGAACAGCCTGTAATTCCTGATGATGCAGGAGGACAATTTCGTCGCAGAGGTCTTGAGCCAGCTGTAGAATGTGGGTGGAAAAGATGATAACAGAATCCTTCTTAGCCTCCCGAATCAGTTGCTTGAACTCGTGGGCAGCCACAGGGTCAAAGGAAGTCAGTGGCTCATCTAAGAGCAGGACAGGCGGCTGGACAATCAAAGACAGGAGCAACTGGACCTTGTTCTGCATACCGTGGGAAAAGTCCTTGAGCAGACGGTGCTGGTCTTCAAAGTCAATTCCCACCAAAAGCAACCAATCCTCAGGACGGCGTGCATCTTTGAGTTTGTCCTTGTGGATATCCATATAGAAACGCACAAACTCATAGGCGGTCATAAAGGCAGGTAGCTGCGGATAGGTCTGGGTAAAGCCGATGTCAGTTTCACCTGTAAGTGAAATTTCAACTTTATGCAGGTAGCTGCGGATAGGTCTGGGTAAAGCCGATGTCCGTATTATCGTAGTCAAGGACTTCCTCGCCCTCTACAAACTGAATATTGCCACTGTCCAAGGTCAGATTGCGAGCAATACAGTTGAACAAGGTCGTCTTACCAGCACCATTTCGCCCCAGCAAACCATAAATCTTCCCTTTTTCAAAGGTAAAAGAAGCCTGATCCAGAATAATCTTGTGATCGAATTTCTTGGAAACAGAAGATAGTTTCAGTTGCATAGTCAATCTCCTTTTGTCATATTGTTGTAGATCTATAATACAACGATAGGCAAAAAATTCAAGCAGATTTTTGCTTGAATTTAGAAAGTTGATAGGGATTGTTTTTGTTGGCCATTCTTGTCAAAATTGGCATCCTCTAACCAGCTTTCTAGTCGCTGTTTACGGGAGTCCCATTCTTTGTCTAATATAGAAAACCAATCCGTATCACGATTCCTTTCCTTATAGAACGAAGCTTGTCGAAATGTGCCTTCATAGGTAAAGCCCAATCGTAGTGCTGCCCGGCGTGATGGACCATTTAAATGATCACACTTCCATTCATATCTGCGATAGCCTAGGTTCTCAAAAATATAGGACATAAGCAAGTAGTGAGCCTCCGTTGCTTGTCGTGTTTTTTGGAGTTTTGGAGAAAAGAGGACCCATCCCACTTCAATGACACGATTTTTAGAATCTATGCGCATCAGTGCAAATGTTCCGATGGCTTGATTGGTAGATTGGTCAATGATAGCAAGATAATAAGGATCGACTGAGTCCAACATGTGTTGGAAATATGATTGAAAACTTGTATAGTCTTTAAAGGAATCAATAGACAAATAGGTCCAATCAGCTTGCTTGGCAGTAGGACCATAGAATTGATAAATTGCATCGGCGTGATCTGGTCTGAGTTTTTCCAATCGAACGGTTTTTCCTTGGAGAACATCAATAGTAGGGAGGCTACCAGCTTGATGGTGAGGTAGTGGTGCGCCGATTTCTTGATTAAATGAATTAATAGGCAAAACTTCTCCTTTAGGTTGAGCTTGAAGAGTGATTTCTAATAGTACAATACTCAAAGGAAATCGAACTCAGACTAGCTCCAAAGGTTCGGGGAACCTTTGGAGGTTGGAGATAAGGCGAACAAAGTTCGCTACAAAAAGGTTCGGGGAACCTTTGGAGGTTGGAGATAAGGCGAACAAAGTTCGCTACAAAAAGGTTCGGGGAACCTTTGGAGGTTGGAGATAAGGCGAACGTAGTCCGTGACACTAGATGTAGATAGAACGCTGCTACCTTTTATATTCGGGTAGCAGGCTGTAAAGCTCCACTGGAGCTTTACACTCCTCAATTCAAGTCAACAACGTCTGAGTTTGATTTACGAAGAGTAGGAACTTCCTGCCACCCAGCCAGTTGCTAGACAGTAGGTAATGTTAAAGCCACCTGTGTGGGCATTGATGTCCAAGACCTCGCCTGCAAAGTGGAGGCCAGGTACTTTCTTGCTTTCTAAGGTTTTTGGATTGATTTCCTTGAGGTCAACGCCACCCTTGGTCACAAAAGACTTGGCTAGGGACATCTTGCCTGTAATCTTGATAGGTAAGGCTTTTAGGAGGGTAACCAGGTCAGCCAGGTCTTTTTGGGAAACTTGTTTGACCTTGCTATCATAGTTTTCAGCGAAAAAGTCTGCTAGGCGGTCTGGCATGAGTTCACCAAGTGCATTCTTGACGGATTTTTCCCTATTGATTTCTAAATGTTCAAACAAGTCCTGTTCAGAATGGGTCGGCAGAGCATCGAGAAATGCGGTTTCGCCGCCTTTGACAAAACTGGACAAGCGAAGAGCAGCGGGTCCCGACAGACCAAAGTGGGTGAAGAGCAGGTCGTGGGTGATGACGTGCTTACCGTAGGTCAGGGTGACGTCGTCCAGGGAAATGCCTTGGAGCTTCTTGTGGGGGAAGTCAGTCAGAACAGGACTTTCTGCAGCCTCAATCTCTGTGACTTCTAGCTTGAAGTGGCGGGAAATGTCGTGACCAAAGCCAGTCGAGCCGGTGGAAGGATAAGTCTTGCCGCCAGTGGTGACAATCAGCTGAGGAGCGGTAAAGGTTTCCTCGCTGGTCTTGACATGGAAGAGGTCGTCAATCTTGCGGACGGAAACCGCCTCCGTACCTGTGCGGATGTCCACGCCGTTTTCCAGCATCTTCATCTCCAGGCACTTGATAATGGTCTGGGAGCGGTCGGTGGTAGGAAAGACACGGCCGTGGTCCTCCACTTTGAGCTTGACCCCATTTTCCTGAAAGAAATTCATGATATCGTGGTTGTTAAATTGGGAGAAGACGCTGTATAGAAATCGGCCATTTCCAGGAATACCAGCCAGAAGGTCTTCCAGTGTGCCGTTATTTGTCACATTGCAACGTCCGCCACCTGTGCCAGACAGTTTCTTGCCCAAACGCTTGTTTTTTTCGAGGAGTAGGGTCTTCTTGCCGTAGAAGCTGGAAGAAATCGCAGCCATCATGCCTGCTGGCCCTGCTCCGATAATAATGGTATCTACTGTATTCATGCCTTTATTGTACCACAAAACGCGAGCTCTGGTGTCGGTCTTCACTTTGTAGAAAAGTGCATGTCTCTTCTTAGCGGTCCTCCTGTAAGTATCTAGAGTTTTGAGAAATAAGAAAAATACTAAATAAATTTAATAGAACGAGAAATCGTTCTCTTTTTGTTTATTTTTTACTACCCGAAAGGAAATTATTTTATGACATCAAGCTATAAAAACACACGTGCTAAACAAAGACAGTCAAGAAACATGGTTATTGTTTCTTTGATGAAAGATACTGGTTGGTCACGTTCCAAAGTCGAAGAGTCTCTCAAGAGCTTGAGCAATTCAATTTAATTAAATTTCCCGAATCAGGTGGGATGATGTTAAAAGTAGGTGAGGCAGAATAATATGGAAAATATTATTTTAATAAGTGCCGATGAATATCAAACTTCAGAAAGATTCTATGCATTGCCTAAAATACTTTTTGAGAGTGATCTTTACAAAGAAATGAGATTAGATGCCAAAGTCTTCTATGCAGTATTAAAAGATAGATTAAGTTTGTCTTTTAAAAATAATTGGATTGATGAAGATGGGTATGTGTTTTTAGTCTATTCCAATTCTAAACTGATGGATATTTTAAATTGTTCTAAGTCTACTCTGTTAATAATGAAAAAAGAATTAACACAATTTGGTTTAATTTATGAGGTTCAACAATCAACGACCAAGACTGGGAGCTTGGCAAATCGTATATATCTAGGTCAATTGAAGGATAACTTCCTTACCCAAAATAACAAAAAAGTTGAAGATTCCCATGTAGAATCTAGAGTGGTGTCAAATTTATACCAGGGGGATGTCAAAATAACACGAGGCTAGTGTCAAAATCAGCCCCTAATGATACTGAAGACAATGAGACTTATTTAAGTGAATATACTAGTTCTAGAAAGAGCTCAAAAAATTCTAAAGAATTTTCTTCGTCTATTAGAGCTGATAATATCTCATCTATTGAAAAATCCGAAAAATATATTGACCCTCAATATTATTCTCTCCTACAAGTAATTGCTGATGAATATAACGGTGAATTTTGCCAACAAGATTTATTCACTGGTGAGTTTCAAAATTATAGTCTAACTCATAAACAAAAAATGATGATAGGACAATACCTCTCTGACGGCTATATAACAAGTCGAGAAATAATTAACGTTATTGAGCGAATACCTCTGACAGTGAATCCCCTTTAGCGTACCTTCTTAAGTCCTTAGAAAATCTCAAGGAAGAAAGAAGACTTGAAGCTAAAATCCTTGCTCATAGAAAAGCTGAAATGGCTTTTTCCGAATAGTAGGAAATCAAATAGATGGGTACTAGGTATTGTAGCAGTTTACCTTTTCTATATTTAGATACTCGAACTCGAGGAGATTAATAAGACATGAAATTAAGACAATTAATAGTCGGTAAAATTGAATATTTAGAACAACAGAACAAAAGATTTGATAACTTCCGTGTGTATAGGTTTTTTTCTATTTTTCCGCTTTTTCTCAATTCTTGATTTCCTAAATACGATAAACAATTAAATTGCTCAATAGTGTTCATCATATTTAGAAAATATAATTTTAAAAATAAGGAATTCTAAAATCAATAAAAGTAAATCAATGGTAACCTTATAATTAGTATTGGGTAAAGATAGGAAAACATAGACAATAATAGCTGGTTACATTTATTTAAAAAAGACTTGACAAGAATGGTTTACAATAGTAAACTTATCTCAAGCATTTACGTTTACACATGTAGACAATAAGGAGGAAAAGAGAATGAGTACAATAGTAGTTAGCCCTCATATCACAGATACTGAATGGGAAGTTATGCGTGTAGTCTGGGCGAATGGTCGAGTGACTAGTAAAGAAGTCATCTCCATATTGAAAGAAAAAATGGACTGGAAACAAGCCACTATCAAAACGCTCTTAGGTCGACTGGTTGAAAAAGGCGTACTAAATACAGAGAAAGAAGGTAGAAAATTTATTTATACTGCCAATATTGAAGAGAAAGAAGCCGTAGGAAAGTATACAGACGATATTTTCAACCGTATTTGTCGAAAGAATGTCGGGAATGCAGTAGGGAGTATCATTGAAAATCATGTCTTAAGCTTTGATGATATCCAGCGACTAGAAGAAATATTAGAAATGAAAAAAGCTTTCGCAGTAGAAGAAGTGGATTGTCAGTGTACAGAAGGGCAATGCGATTGCCATTTACATCATCATGGAGAATAAGGAGCGAAAATGAATATTATCAAATGAATAGAATATCATCTTTTAGAAACGAAGAAACGAAGAAACAAAAAAAAAATGGAAGAAAGACTAAAAGATCTAGACCAATAAGCAATAGCAGATAAAACATATGCTTTACAGCACAAGGAGTGGGAAGAAATGTCTGATAACAAAGAAATTAATTTCTATAATATTCCGATAGTTGATTATTTATTCTCAATCGGAGAACCAATTGAGAAGCAGTCTGGAAGCTATTATCAACACAAAAAGCATGATAGTTTAAAGATTTATTTTTTTAAATTCAGGAGGAAAAAAATGAAACAGAATAAAAAATGGATAGGAACTATTTTACTGTCATCTGCCTTATTACTTGGAGCATGTGGCAGTGACGAGATAAATGAATCTACTGGAACAGATACAAATCAAACGACAACCGAAGAAACATCTTCAGAAAGTGGTGATCACGGCGGCATGGTGCACGATGAATCTGGTGAAATCCCAGCAGGTTTGGAAGAAGCTGAAAATCCTACCTACAATGTGGGGGAGACGGCAACAATCACAGACGGGCACATGGAAGGCATGGAGGGGGCAGAAGCCACGATTGTGGGCGCTTTTGACACTGTAGCCTACGAGGTATCCTATGATCCTACGAATGGCGGCCCGCGCGAAGAGAATCACAAATGGGTAATTCACCAGGAGATTGCGGATGCAGGAGAGGAACCTTTCGAACCAGGAGACGAGGTAACCTTGGAAGCCAACCACACGGAAGGCATGGAAGGCGCAACGGCTACGATTGACGATGCTAAAAGCACCACAGTATACGTGATTGACTACCAGCCAACCACGGGTGGAGAGGAAGTCAAGAACCATAAATGGGTAACCGACTCGGAGCTTTCTGCTGAGTAAGAAACAGGGATGTATCTAAAAAAGAACTATTGACGTGATTTGTTTACCTGAATAGGTTGCGAGCATACAAAGGAATACAATCGTAAACTAACGTAAGATTTAGATTCGACCTATCGAATTGGGCTTTCGATGAAACAAATTCTAAATTTATGATAAAGAATGTCTTTGAAGAACAACGAATTTTTTGTTCTTAACTAAGGATTAAAAAGCTTGACAATTATAGTTTATTACTGTAATCTATAATTATTAAGCAGATTACAGTTGTAGTCAAAATGAAAAAAGAAGGAATGAGATTAAATGACAATAAAAATAGCTATTAATGGGTTTGGTCGTATTGGACGCTTAGCATTTCGCCGTATTAAAGAGTTGAGGGACTCAGAACTACAGGTTGTTGCAGTAAATGATTTAACAAATAATGAGGATTTAGCCTACTCTTTAAAATACGATACTGCATATGGGATTTTCCCTTATGATATCGAGGTAAGAGGCGATTCAATTCTGGTTGATGGCAAAGAAGTTAAAACATTCGAAGAAAAGGATGCCAAAAAACTACCATGGTCCGATTTGGACATTGATATCGTTTTGGAATGTACAGGCTTCTACACAACTAATGAAAAAGCACAGGCACACATAGACGCTGGAGCTAAAAAAGTAATTATTTCAGCACCAACTAAAGATGAAGAAACGAAAGTCGTTGTCTTTGGTGTCAACCAAGAAATTTTGAGTCCAAGTGACAAAATTATTTCCGCCGCTTCCTGTACGACAAACGGTTTAGCCTTAATGACAAAAGTATTAGTGGACGAGTTTGGGATTCAACGAGGCCTGATGACAGGATCGCGTGCCTATACAGCGACACAAAACTTGCAAGATGCTCCCGGGGGACGTAAAAGTCGCGCAGGTGCTCAAAATGTTATTCCTGTTACGACTGGCGCTGACAACGCATTAGGAAAAGTCATTCCAGAGGTTAAAGGGATCATTACGGGTACCACCACACGGGTTCCTGTCATTACTGCGGGCTTTGTAGAACTGTTCTCGGTGTTGGATAGAGAGGTAACCGTTGATCAGATTAACGAAGTGATGAAGGCAGCCGCGAATGATTCATATGGGTACACTGAGGATGAAATTGTTTCCTCCGATGTCGTGGGGACTACACATGGATCCGTTTTTGATGCAACGTTAACAGAAGTATTAGATGCAAATGGGGGACAATTGGTTAAAACAGTTGCTTGGTACGATAACGAATATGGCTTTGTAAGCAATATGATCCGTCTTGTAGAACACTTTTCGAAGTTGGTTTAACTCCTTATTCATCTGATTCCTGGTATCTATATGGAAGGTGCGTGTATCATCTAAAGGTAGATAGGTATTTTTAATGCTTTATATGAGACGCAATAAAAATTCCTTGACAGCCATAGTTTACGAGTGTAGACTGCGGTTGTAGGTTACTTTTGTAAACGCAAAAGGGAAGTGAGAAATAATGGTGATGAATATCCAAATTAAAATTAGTAGAAGATGCTCAAGGGTCTAAAGCACCCATTGCTCGAATGGCCGATATCATTACTGGATATTTCGTACCGATTGTTATAGCATTAGATGTATCTCTCTGTTGATGGAGAACTAGCTGGAATTATCGCAGTAGCTGACACACTCAAGGAAAATAGTATGAAGGCTGCTAAAGAACTTAGAAGACGCGGTGTTGAAGTAATCATGATTACTGGAGATAACAAACGTACAGCCAAAGCGATTGCTAAGCAAGTGGGTATAGACAGTGTATTAAGTGAAGTATTACCTGAAGATAAAAAAAAGGGGAATAGAATAATGAAAAAAGAAGTCTTATTAGATGGCGTAAAATGTGCAGGTTGTGCCAATACAGTGCAAGAAAAATTTTCAGCTATTGAAGGGGTTGAATCTGTAGAGGTTGATTTAGCGACTAAAAAAGCAGTACTTGAAAGTCAAACAGAGATTGATACCGAAACGCTCAATGCTGCTTTAGCAGAAACTAACTATTCAGTATTAAGTGTATAAAGTACGAATACCATTTATTCATAGATAGTAGATAGAGATAAAATATAGAACCCTTTTCATGAGAATTATATGCAGTGTTAGATGAGAAGGTTCTAAAACTTTAAAATCAGTCTCTAATATAATAAGGAGGAATTAAAAATGAGGAATAACAAAAAACATTCGTCACATAGTCATCATAATCACGGTGACATGGATCACTCAAAACACGACCATAATGAAATGGAACATAGTCAGATGGATCACAGCAAGATGAATCATAGTGCGATGGATCACAGCAAGATGGATCACAGCAAGATGAATCATAGTCAGATGGATCACAGCAAGATGAATCATAGTCAGATGGATCACAGCAAGATGAATCATAGTGCGATGGATCACAGTGAAATGGATCATGGCGCAATGGGGGGGCATGCCCACCACCATCACGGTAGCTTTAAGGAGATTTTCTTGAAGTCACTCCCATTAGGAATTGCAATCTTACTCATTACGCCTTTGATGGATATTCAGTTGCCTTTCCAAATTATCTTTCCTTATGCAGACGTTGTAGCAGCTGTATTGGCAACAATTCTATACATTTATGGCGGAAAACCATTCTACATGGGTGCGAAGGATGAGTTTAATTCAAAAGCTCCAGGCATGATGTCCTTGATTACTTTGGGAATAACGGTTTCTTATGCCTATAGTGTTTACGCAGTGGCCGCTCGATATGTGACCGGAGAACATGTCATGGACTTCTTCTTTGAGTTTACAACGTTAATTTTAATCATGTTGTTAGGACACTGGATTGAAATGAAGGCATTGGGTGAAGCAGGGGACGCGCAAAAAGCATTGGCTGAGTTGGTGCCGAAAGATGCTCATGTTGTTTTAGAAGACGATTCGATTGAGACTCGCCCTGTGTCTGAACTTCAGATTGGAGATGTTATCCGTGTTCAAGCAGGAGAAAATGTTCCAGCTGATGGTATCATTATCCGCGGAGAATCCCGTTTAAACGAAGCGCTTGTGACTGGGGAATCGAAACCAATTGAAAAAAAACCCGGAGATGAGGTCATCGGTGGATCAACCAATGGTGGCGGAGTCCTCTATGTGGAAATAAAGCAGACGGGCGATAAGTCCTTCATTTCTCAGGTTCAGACATTAATCAGCCAAGCACAAAGCCAACCATCTCGAGCAGAGAATGTGGCTCACAAAGTAGCTGGCTGGTTGTTCTACATTGCCGTTGTAGTAGCTTTAATCGCTCTAGTAGCCTGGATGATCATTGCAGATTTACCTACAGCCGTTATCTTTACTGTGACTGCGTTAGTTATTGCCTGCCCACATGCTTTGGGTCTTGCTATTCCCTTGGTAGTATCACGTAGTACTAGTTTGGGTGCAAGTCGAGGATTACTGGTTAAAAATAGAGAAGCTTTGGAATTAACTACTAAAGCGGATGTTATGGTATTGGATAAAACAGGTACTTTAACAACTGGTGAATTTAAAGTCTTGGACGTCACTGTTTTGAGTGATAAATATTCTGAAGAAGAAATTACAGGCTTGTTGGCGGGTATAGAGGCGGGCTCCAGTCACCCGATTGCCCAATCGATTGTGAACCACGCTGAAGCGAAAGGCATTAAGTCAGTTTCCTTTGACTCCATTGAAATCGTTTCGGGAGCAGGAATAGAAGGGGAGGCGAACGGCCACCACTATCAATTAATCAGCCAAAAGGCATACGGAAAAGCATTGCGTATGGATATTCCGAAAGGCGCTACTTTAAGTATCCTTGTAGAAAATAATGAAGCAATCGGCGCTGTCGCATTGGGAGATGAACTGAAAGAAACCAGCAGAAACTTGATCGAGGTGCTGAAAAAATACGGAATTGAACCACTCATGGCTACTGGTGATAACGAGGAAGCTGCACAAGGAGTTGCAGAAGTTCTAGGTATTCAATACCAAGCCAATCAATCTCCGGAAGATAAGTACAAGCTGGTCGAGTCCATGAAAAACCAAAACAAGACGGTTATCATGGTGGGAGACGGGGTCAATGACGCACCTTCCCTTGCCTTGGCAGACGTAGGTATTGCAATCGGAGCTGGAACGCAAGTAGCTTTGGATTCTGCGGATATTATCCTTACTCAGTCTGATCCAGGGGATATTGAATCCTTTATCGAGTTAGCAAACAAGACGACACGTAAAATGAAACAAAACTTGGTATGGGGAGCAGGCTACAATTTTATCGCGATTCCAATTGCTGCAGGAATACTAGCACCAATTGGCATAACATTAAGTCCAGCAGTCGGTGCCGTCCTCATGTCCCTCTCCACTGTTATCGTTGCCATCAATGCTATGACATTGAAATTAGATCCAAAATAAAACGAAGCAGGAACGAAAAAAGCACTGGCTGGTTTGACCCCCTTCCAGAATCGGGTCAGACCAGCCAGTATGCTGTATAAGGAAAATCATAGATCGATAAATTGGCTCTTTGTCAACTGTAGGGGGTAGATGAAAAGCTAAGACCTAGAGAGGACGAAGTTCGTCCTCTCTTTCTTTATCTCTTTCTTGTTTTTAGGGGATAAGCTGAAAAGGGCTCTCCCCAGCCCTTTTCACTGTTCAATGCAATCAAAATCCGTTTTAGGCTCTTTGTCAACTGTAGGGGGTAGATGAAAAGCTAAGACCTAGAGAGGACGAAGTTCGTCCTCTCTTTCTTTATCTCTTTCTTGTTTTTAGGGGATAAGCTGAAAAGGGCTCTCCCCAGCCCTTTTCACTGTTCAATGCAATCAAAATCCGTTTTAGGCTCTTTGTCAACTAGGGGGTAGATGAAAAGCTAACACCTGGAGAGGACGAACTTCGTCCTCTCTTTCTTTATTTCTTTTTTGTTTTTAGGAGATAAGCTGAAAAGGGCTCTCCCCAGCCCTTTTCACTGTTCAAGGCAATCAAAACCCGTTTTTTAAAGTTTTCAAAGTTCCTGAAACCAAAGGCATTTCTCTTAATGACTTTGATGAGATTATTGGTAGATTCCAGTTTGGCGTTGGAATAGCGCAATTCTAGGGCATTCAAAACCTTATCTTTATCCTTTAGAAATGTCTTAAATACCGTCTGGAAAATAGGATTAACGATGGCTATTTCCTGTTCGATGAGACTGAAGAAATGATCTGAGTTTTTCTCTTGGAAATGGAACAAGAGAAATTGATAGAGTTCATAGTGTTGTCGTAGTTCCTTGGAGAAAGACAGGAGTTTTTCGAGTATTTCCTTGTTAGTCAAATGCATTCGAAACATAGGGCGATAAAATCGTTTATCGCTGAGTTTACGACTATCTTGTTGTATCAATTTCCAGTAACGTTTCAATGCTCGGTATTCGTGCGATTTTCTGTCGAATTGATTCATAATTTGAATACGGACACGGTTCATAGCACGACTAAGGTGTTGCACGATATGAAAGTGGTCGAGTACAATTTTTGCATTGGGGAGTGAAACAGTCTGGGAATAGACTGTTTCAGCCTGAGCTCAGAAATAGAAGAGCGAAGGGGTTAGCAAGTTGATAATAGGGACTAAACATATCCGTGGTAATCACTTTGACCCGATTTCTAACCTTTCTAGGATAGCGAAGAAAGTGGTTTCGGATGGTTGCTTGAGTTCTTCCGTCCAGAATGGTTATGACATTTAGGGAATTGAAATCTTGAGCGATGAAGCTCATCTTCCCCTTCTTGAAGGCATACTCGTCCCAACTCATCACCTCAGGTAGGGTATTCCAATCGGTTTCAAACTTGAACTCATTGAGCTTTCTCATAACTGATGATGTTGAGATAGATAGCCTATGTGCGATATGTGTCATTGCTTGATTTTCGATGAGTAATTGAGCGATCTTCTGGTTAACAGCGACAGAGATTTGGTGGTTTTTCTTGACAAGAGGAGTTTCAGCAACAGCCAATTTCCCACAATCTTTACACTTGAAACGACGCTTTTTAAGGCGGATAAAGAGTGGATAGCCAGCTGTTTCTAGGTAGGGGATCTTAGAGGCTTTCTGGAAATCATATTTAGCCATTAGTCCCTTGCATTTTGGGCATTTAGAATCCATGTAATCCAAGTAACCGTGGAGTTCTAAGTGAGTTCCCATATCATATTCATCAGTGATAGTGATATTTTTGTCTTTAATTCTGAGAAAATTTGTGATAAGATTTAGTTGTTCCATATGAACCCTTTCTAATGTGAGTTTCGTCGCTTTTCATTATAGGTCATATGGGACTTTTTGTATATACTCAAAAAGGCTCCATAATTTCCATGGTGGATTTACCCACTACAGAAATTATAGAGCCATAAATTTTCGATAAAAACAGGGCTCCCATGCTTTCGATGGAGAGCCCTGTTTTTCTTATGACCCATAACCGTTTTAATCAACGGCTTGGAGCAGAGATTCGATATTTAGTAGTGAAGTACCCCAGGATTAGGAAGACTTCGATTAATCCAAAGGCCAAGAGGAAACTGTGCATAAAGAAGTCGGCAGGTAAAGCTAAGATAATAGGATCAGTAGTAGCATTGAAGAGCCAGGCGTCATTGTTAAAGAAAACTTGATGGAAAAGCACGAACAACGTGTCGAAGCTAACCAGGAGAGCCAAAAGGATAGCAAGGGGAATAAGGGTTCCCCGGCGGAAGTAGAGCAGGAGCTGCCAAGATTGTTGTCTCCTACTCAGATACCGCACAAATCCAAACGTGCCTACGCCGGAAAACAATAGGATTAGATAATTTAAGGCAAAGAGTTTTTTTACTTCAACAAAGTGGAATAGCCCACGCGCTGAACTGGGAAAATCCGGCATGTTAAGTTCTGCTATCCAAGGCATATTCAGGTAATTCAGGAGGATACGGTAATTTGTTGAAATCTGTTCCTTTGGCATTTTAAGCGTTTCCGTTATTTCCAAATAATCGATGTCAAACGAATAGAGCGGCGTAAAGTTGATGGTGACGGCGATGGAAAGGGAAAGGATGAAAAGCGAAATCATGATGAATCCAGTTATGGAGAATATTTTTTGCCTCAAAACAGCAGCCCCCTTATCATTCGCTTTGGTTTAATCGGGCTTTCATGTCACTCAGCTCTTTCCTTAATTGCTGGATTTCATCTTCCAGACGCTTTTTATCCTCCGCGTCGCCGGTATGGTCATGTCCTTTATGGTTATGACCGCCATGCATACCAGGCATGAGAAACATCATGAGCATGTGTCCAACCACCATCAGTACCACAAATATAATTAATTCCATCTTCAACACTCCTCTTTTATTTTTATGCCAATACTACAAACGAAACAGATTGCGAATGGCAAACCCTGAAACAAGCAAAATTCAAACCAAATGAGTGAGAACAAAGATTATTTCTCATCTTCTTGATAAGAATAACAAAAAATTATGTGATTCTTATGAAGATGGGGCAACTTCATAAAATCTACATAATTCATTGGTATAGTCAATAAAAGTAAGAAAGGAGGTTCCTGTCTCATATAGTTGTAACGGTATAATGATTGAAATAACAGGCAACATTCGTTAACATTCGTCACCTGGCCTGAAACTAGGAGGACACATGGACAGAAAGCAGCTTGTCAAATTTATAAGTATCCCACTCTTATCGAGTTTGCTCATCCTTCCTATGGATGTAAATGCACGAAGTATTGAAGACCTGACACAAGAGAAAGAGCAGCTTGAGAAGCAACTGCAGGAATTAGATGGAGAAAGCATCAGCCAACAAGTAAAGTTGGATGGTTTAGAAGCAAGGAAGGAGCAGTTGCGAACAGGGACCATCGCACTTCAAGAAAAAATTGATGCGCTCGCCTTACAAATGGCAGGGCAACGAGTGACCCAGGGGCAAAAACGGGGCATCATGGGAACCACCGGAGATTCTACGGGCGTCCATCTTCACTTTGAAGTATACGAAAACTGAATCCAGGTCAATCCAGCGCCTTATTTGGGCTTATAACTATCGAACGGGATACAGAATGAAAATCAGTAAGGAGTAAGTTATGAAATCAATTGTCGGAACAATCGACCGCGTCGCGTTTTCCTTTGGCCCTTTTACCTTGTATTGGTATGGCTTAATTATTGTCGGCGCTATGTTGCTTGCCATCACACTTGCCTCTAAGGAAGGAAAGAAAAGAGGCTTGGGCGAAGAGGACATTACAGATATGGCAATGTGGGCTATCCCCCTTGGACTTATCGGAGCAAGAATTTATTACGTTCTTTTTCAATGGGAGTATTATATCAAGAAACCGCTTGAAATCATCGCCATTTGGCAAGGCGGCATCGCCATTTATGGCGGTTTGATTGCAGGGGGGCTGGCCGTGTACTGGTTCACGAAGAAAAAAGGGATCCCTTTTTCATTGATGCTCGATATACTGGCGCCCTATGTTCTGTTGGCGCAGTCCATTGGCCGATGGGGGAACTTTATCAACCAGGAGGCCCATGGGGAAGCAGTGACCCGCACCTTTTTGGAGAACCTTTACCTGCCAAAGTTTATTATTGATCAAATGCAAATTAATGGCACCTACTACCATCCGACATTTTTGTACGAGTCATTATGGAGTCTATTAGGATTTGTGATCATTATCATTCTACGGAATCGTAAACAGTTGTTACGACAAGGGGAAGTAGCGTTAAGTTACGTGCTTTGGTACTCAACGGGAAGATTCTTTATTGAAGGCATGAGAACGGATAGTCTATGGATTGGTGATTTTCTGCGTGTTTCACAGGC
Organism: Streptococcus suis; assembly: GCA_022354845.1. Taxonomy (NCBI): domain Bacteria; kingdom Bacillati; phylum Bacillota; class Bacilli; order Lactobacillales; family Streptococcaceae; genus Streptococcus; species Streptococcus suis. The sequence continues at coordinate 1,798,397 of CP031970.1, read as the reverse complement.
CTTGTCTCTTGTCCTATTCATAGGATCCATCCTTATATGGTATCTCCGCAGGCAAGATTATCCTTCAAAACCCTATTATCTAGAAGGAATGACGGATCTAAGAACTAGTAAAAACCTTGAATCAGATGAAAAATTTAATAAAGAGAAGGAGGAATAGTCATGTCTGAATGTCTAAATTTTTTTAATAGAGGAGGAATGGGAACTATGATGTTTATGGGAATTTTTTGGATTCTATTGTTGGTTGTGGTAGTGTTTCTGATTGGAAAATTATTTTTCAATCAACCGAATCAAAGTTCTAATAGCGAACCACCTTTGGAAATTCTTCAGAAAGAATATGCGAAAGGAAATATTTCTGAGGAAGACTATTTGGAAAGAAAGAAACATCTACAATAGTATGGTTATAAATAAAGATTATTTGATGAAGTAAATACCTGTTATTAGCCTGAATTATTCATAGCTCAAAAATAGCGGTAGCGTATCCGTTATTGACTCCCGCTTTTGGAAAAAAGGGTTCCTGCTAGAATCTTTTTGCCCTTTTCGTGATGAAATGACAGTGCCGTAATCTTCTCAGAAACCTACGGAAAAATTATGAATAATTCAGGCATTTGTAGATCAATAAAAATAGTACGAAAAGTAAAAAGTACGTAGTAAAAAAGGGGATATAAAAATGAAAAAAAGAATCATTTTAGCAATAGTGTCATCAGTGAGTCTCTTGCTTGCAGCTTGTGGTCAAGAAGATTCAACAAGTAGTCAAAATTCTTCTCAACAAGAAATCGTATCAACGTCACAAGGATCTAGTGAGGGTCAATCTAGTTCTAAAGAAGAAAAGAAGGAACAAACAGAAGCCTATTACACTTCCGATACCGGAAGTGTAACCAAAGTAGATGCTCAAACGCACGAAGTTGTGGATACGATTGCCATCGATGGGTCCGCACATAATGTACAAATTTCACCTGATGAAAAAGTCATTGGTGTAACAATTGTTCCCAGCGAGGGGCATGCTGAAGACAGTTCAGATAGTAATGAACGTATGGAGATGGAACACGACGAAGATAGTGATACCAGTATGAGCAATGAAAGTATGGAGATGGAACACGACGAAGATAGTGATACTAGTATGAGTAATGAAAGTGACGATGAAAAAGGTATTGCAGCTTTTTATGATACTGAAACAGGTGAAAAACTTGCAGAAGTTGAAGTAGGGAGTCACCCTGCTCATATCGTTTTCACTAACGATGGCAACTATGCAGCAGTTTCCAATAATGGAGAGAACACTGTTTCAGTCATTGATGTATCTACTTATGAAGTGGTTGAAACAATCCCAACAGGCGAAGGTCCACACGGTTTTAGAATCGCTGAAGACGGAAAAACGGCTTACGTTGCCAATATGGGTGAAGACACTGTAAGCGTCCTTGATTTAGAAAGTATGGAAGAAATTAATAGAATAACTGTTGGCAGTACTCGAGCTACAACTGGTATCACCTCAGATGGACAAACGCTCTTAGTAACATTAAATGGAGAAAATGCGTTAGCAATCGTTGATCTGACAACCAATAAAGTTGAGAAAGTAGCAGTTGGAAATGGTCCTATCCAGTTGTTTGTTCAACATGATGATCAATATGTATTTGTGGCAAATGAAGGTACCAAAGAGAATCCTTCCAATACCGTTTCAAAGGTTGATTTAAATAGTAATGAAGTGGTCGAAACAATCGAAGTGGGTAGCGGTGCACATGGAGTTGTCATTAGTGAAGATGATCAATACACCTTTGTCACGAATGCATTCGATGATACGGTCAGTGTTATTGAGAATGAGACTAGTGAAGTTATTGCCACGGTTGAGGTTGGTGAAACACCAAATGGGATTACTCTGAAATGATTATTAGTGCTAAGTTAAACTAAAAAATCAACTTAATGATTTCTGAAAAGAGATAAATTATTCTAACATTTAAAAATCTTAATTAGGCCTAAATTAAATGAAAAACTTTAGCATGAAGCTGAAAAAGCGGTTCACTTTACATAAAAGTGAACCGCTTTTTTTGATGATTACTATCTTTTGACAGGAAGAATAACGGTAAACGTAGAACCTTTTCCATAATCACTTTTGACTGTTATGTTGCCATGATGAGCCGTTATGATACTTTTTACGATAGATAAACCAATCCCTTGGCCACCCAGTTTCCTGTTCCTAGAGGGTTCAGCCATATAGAACCTTTCAAAAACTTGATTGATTTCATTTGGAGGGATTCCTTGACCGGTATCGGTTATCTTAAAGGAAGCTGCTCCACTAATTTGGGAAACCTGAAGATCAATGTGGCCACCGGAAGGGGTAAATTTAATTGCATTGTACAAGAGATTAGTTACCACTTGATGAATCTTATCTCGATCAGCAGAAATTAAAACCGCTTCTCCGTTAATGGCACATTCAATGCCCTTCTCAATCAACAAAGCTTGAAAGGTGCCGGCAACTTGTTGTGTAAGTTCTAGCAAATCAAAGGATGACTTCTGCAGCTGGCTTTCATGGCTTTCAATTTCATTGATCCGATCAATTTGTCCAATCAGGCGGGCAATGCGGTTAACTTCCTCGTAACAGTGGTAGAGGCGTTCTTCCGATACTTCCCAGACCCCGTCAATCATGGCCTCAATATTGCCTTTCAAAGTCGTCAATGGTGTCCTGATTTCATGTGCGATGTCAGAGGAAAGGCGGTTACGAATCTCTTGTTGGCGTTGGAGTTGCCCAGACAATTCATCCACGGAATCCAAGAGGATGTCAATTTCCTGAATCCCTGTTTCCTCAATCGCCAGTTGACTGTAGTGACCCTTCGCAATTTCCGTCGTAAAATTCTGTATTCTGACGATTGGTGAACTCAATTTTTTGGCAATCAATAACGCGAAAAATAAGGAGATAATTAGGGATCCAATCGCTACAAAAATCAAGTTGTTCCTCATATCGGCAAGGAATAACGCATCATGTTCCGTGTAAGCGAAAGGTCCAACGGATTGCACTTCGAGAGAACCGATTGGGTCTGTTTCGCTACCGAGGGGAACGATTGTGTGCACGTAGCCACTCTCTATATCGCCCATTATCTGCTCCATATTTTGGAGGTGGGTTTGAATCCTATTTTCTGACTCTTCTTCCTCTGAGGGAGAGGGGCCCCATACTTGGTTGCCAGCATGGTCATATACTTTTAGGATGATGCCTTTCTGGAGAGCATCGCGTCCAATACTTTGGATTGTTGGAGTGGCATCTGCCCAAGTACCCGTTTTCTGATAGAAGTTTTCTAACTCAGTCTGGTATGCTGTTAACTCTGATTCTTGCCTTTCGCGCAAATAGTCTTCGAAGTGGCTTTCCATTAAGTTTAGTGTTATCCAGCTGAAGGTCCCCACTAAGATAAAGGACAGAGAAACAAACGAGAGCAAGAGTTGCCATTTAATGGTTCGCTTCATTTTTGACCACCAAATCGATACCCCATTCCATATGCGGTTAAGATGAAGTAGGGGTTGCGCGTGTCGTCCTCAATTTTTTGACGGATATTTTTGATGTGGGTATCGATCACCCGATCCGTTCCATCAAAATCGAGTCCTTTCACAGCGTCCAGCAGCTGTTCCCGTGAAAATAGGCGCATTGGATGTGAGGCCAGAAGGGCTAATAAAGCATACTCGGTCGGGGTCAAAATGATTTCTTCACCTCGTTTGAATACTTGTTTTCGATCCGGGTAGATAACCAGCAAACCTTCTTCGAAAGACCACTTTTCTTCTCGGTATTCTGGTTGGACACGGCGTAAAACGGTTTCGACCCGAGCAACCAGCTCTTTCGGGCTGAATGGTTTTGTGATGTAGTCATCAGCCCCCAGGCTTAACCCTTCCAAGATATCTTTTTCGGCTGTTTTCGCAGTCAACATAATAATCGGTACAGTGGAGGAGTCCCTTATTTTTTTACAGACTTCGAGGCCAGATAAACCAGGCAGCATGAGATCCAACACAATCAAGTCAGGTTGGACAACATCAACCTTTGTTAAAGCCTCGTTTCCGCTCAAAGCGCGAAACACTTGATAGCCTTTTGCACTCAAATAGGCTTCCACGATATTCAGAATGCTTGCTTCGTCGTCCACAATTAAAATCTTCACGTAATCTTTCTCCTCCAATTTCGTTGGTATCTTCATTATACTAAAACTTGACCCATTATGCCATTGTCTTCGTGCTCTAGGATATGGCAATGGTACATAAAAAATCCCCTTTTCTGGGAATGTGACTTCAATCCTAACGCTATCGCCTGGATAAAGTGCGATGGTGTCTTTCCAATCTTGTTCATTGGCTGGTGGGGCGTTGCCATTCCGGATTATCACCTTGAACTGGACGCCATGCAGGTGGAAAGGATGGATCATGCCATCCATCATGTCCCGTGTGTTTTTAATCTCCCAAACTTCCTTTTCCCCGACCTTAGCGCGTAAATCGATCCGGTCCATGTCGAACTGTTTGCCGTCAATGGCGACCATGTTTCCCATGCCACTAAAGGTCATCACTTTGTCAGGCGTAGTAGAATCTTCTGCTTTTGGGATGTTGTCTAAAGTATTAACTTTTGAATACGAGATTACAAAAAAAGAAAGCTTTTACTGATATTCTATCAGTGCTGGAGAGTGTAAAATATTTTGTGTAAATAGAAAAAAGGAAGTCCCTTCTGTAGAATAGAGTTACCACAACACATTCACAGAAGAGAGGACTTCCCTATGAACGATTTTACTACAGAAATTCTAAAGACTCTAGCGAACAAAGGCGATTTGAATGAATTATTCCGTGTCCATTTGGAGAAAGCAGTCAATACGCTTCTCAAAACCGAGTTAACGGCTTTCCTCAATTACGATATGAAGGGTATGCACAATCAGACAGGCTCTATAGATTCAAAGAATACAGCAAAGGATAGTAACTTAGGTTCAAAAATCGATATTAAAGCATAGTTAATTTAGAGATATGATTTTTATAAATTATATCTCTTTTTTATTACCATTAACAATAGTATTCTTTGACCTAGTCAAGCATTTTTGTAACACTAGTGTATAAAATTTCTTACGCTGCACGACATCGTGCAGCATAAGGTGTAAGTCCACCGTTTGCACGATGTGGTCTTACGTGATTATATTTCCCATAAACGAATTCATAGAGCTTTTGGTCAAGAATGTCATTTGAATCAAACTTGTAGAGATAATAGAATTCGTGTTTGAGCGTATTGTAGAATCTTTCCATAACGGCATTGTCATATGGACAGCCTGCTTTGCTCATACTTTGTTGGACATAGTTTTTATCACAAAATTTATTGAATTCTTTTGCGGTAAATTGACGCCCTTGTTCAGAATGCAGGATAATTCCTTTTGCTGGTTTTCGACGTTCTAGTGCGATTTTCAAGGTTTCCTTTGCCAATTCAGTATCGATATGACTGCTGTTTAATGATGCAACCACTTCACGACCGCAAAGGTCTATAATCGTGCAATTGTAACGCATTGTTCCATCTGGACGAGTTAAATATGTAAAATCAGTACACCATATTTTATTGGGTTCTTTTACATCAAATTCCCTATTCAGAAGGTTTGGAAAGATTTTATTGGCAGTTCCTTTTACATAGTTTGGTTTCTTTCGACGTGTGATGGAACGTAAGCCCAATTCATTCATAAAATGATGTATTGTCAGATCTGAACGAATGCTTCCGATACCCTTAAGATAATCGTTCATCATTCGGTATCCAGGAACTCCATTTTCGCGGTGGTAGATTTCAACAATTTTACGTTGAATCTCTGCCTTTTCCTGACGATAAGCATGTTTTTTTGTTTTTAAGATAATTATAGTAAGCATTTGGACAGATGTTCATTCTTCTAAGAAGCCATCTGACCCCAAATGTCTGTTGATATTTCTGGATGAACTGGTACTGAGCTAATCGATTTCCTTCGCAAAGAATGCTGCCGCTTTTTTTAAAAAATCATTTTCCTTTTTGAGTTCTTCAATTTCTTTGCGTAGCTTTTTTGCAACTTCGTATGAATCAGATTCTTCCCGTTTTGTTGGGCTGTTATCGCATTCTTTGCGGTATTGCTGTAACCAGTATGTCAGCGTGCCTTGTCCAAGATTATATTCTTCGGTCAGGCTTTTCTTGGTTCGTCCCTCTTCCAGATAGAGGCGAAGAACCTTTTGTTTGAGCTCAGGCTCGTAACGATTGTTTGTCATTGTAACATCTCCTTGGATTATGTATGTATTTTACCAAACTATACACAGGTGTTACAACTTAATTATATCAGGTCACTTCATATTTCCTTCATAATGATAAAGTATAATTATTATTAATTAGTATTAATAATTTATGGAGGAATAAAAATGAGTAAGAATAAACATATGTTATTAGGTATTGGACTTACAGTCGCATTAACTGCAGTTGGATATATTACACTTTTAGAACCAATGATTAGTTATTTTAAAATAAACCAGAGTGCAGTTAATATAGATATTCAAACAAGTAAAACAAAAAGTACACTTCCTATACCACCACTATTAGAGGATAAAAATCCAGATCCTAATATTGCGGATTTTACTTTAGAACCTCAAGAAGGAGAAACTTCATTTTTACCAAATACCAAGACACGAACTATGGGTTACAACGGAAGCTTCTTAGGCCCTGTCATCAGAGTAAGTAAAGGTGAGCAAGTAAATGTGCACGTAAATAACAAGCTAAAAGAAGCAACTACAGTTCACTGGCATGGACTAGAGGTAGAAGGAGAAAAGGATGGGGGCCCTCATCAAGGAATTGAACCAGGAACAACTTGGGAGCCTAGTTTTACAGTAAATCAACAGGCTGCAACATTGTGGTATCATCCGCACTTTGGAGGAAATACTGCTACCCAAGTTTATAAAGGTTTAGCAGGACTATTCTATGTGGATGATGAAGTATCAAAAAGCTTAAATATTCCTAAGGAATATGGAGTAAATGATATACCTTTAGTAATTCAAGATAGAAGCTTTGGCAAGGACGGCAGTTTTATTTATAATACAAATATGATGGATGGAGCAACAGGGGATACTATCATAGTTAACGGAGCTATTAAACCTAATTTAGAGGTTAATAGAGTCAAGATGAGATTTAGAATAGTTAATGGTGCTAATGCAAGTAACTTTAATTTGAAGTTAGATAATAGAGATGAATTCTATCAAATAGTATCTGACGGTGGATTTTTAGAAAAACCGGTTAGCCAGAGAAATATTATGTTATCACCTGGGGAAAGAGCAGAGATAATAGTGGACTTTTCAAAGTATGAAAAGGGAACGAAGCTGTCACTTATGAGTGATAAAGAAACCATTATGACCTTTAATGTTAAAGGCGATGGGAAAGATGATACTGAAGTACCTAGCACTTTAACGAATATAGAAAGAATGTCAGAAGCACAAGCTACTAAGATAAGAAGCTTTGAGCTTCAAGGTATGGGTCAAATGGTATCAATAAACGGTAAAAAGTTTGATATGAATAGAATTGATGAAACAGTGAAGCTTGGAGATACAGAGATTTGGGAAATTACAAACCCAGGATCAATGATGCATGAAATGGGTCACCCATTCCATATTCATGGCACACAGGTTCAAATTCTATCAAGAAACGGTAATGCGCCTTCTCCAGAGGAGAGCGGATGGAAAGATACTGTATATATTGAGCCTAACGAAAAAGTAAGACTTATAGTTAAGTTTAATAAGAAGGGTACTTATATGTACCACTGTCACATTCTTGAACATGAAGAAGCAGGTATGATGGGACAAATTAAAGTAGAATAATAAATAATATTTTGAATAGGTTACACTAAACTAGACAGAAGAATAAAGTGTTCTACACTAAAGAAAATAGGAGAACAGATATGTCTAGAAAAATTCGCCGTTACTTCACAGATGACTTCAAACAACAAATCGTTGACTTGCACAATGCAGGTAGAAAACGCAGTGAACTGATCAAAGAATATGATTTAACACCCTCAACCTTCGATAAGTGGGTTAACAACTGGTTCCTTTAAAACTGTCGATAATCTGACAGATGAACAACGTGAGTTGATAGAACTCAGAAAACGAAATAAAGAGCTCGAAATGCAATTAGACATTCTAAAGCAAGCGGCAGTGATTATGGCACGAAAAGGGAAATAATCACTGCTAACAAGGATAAATACAGCATTTCAGCCATGTGTCGTTGGTTGAAGATTCCTCGCTCTAGCTATTACTACAAAGCTGTAGTGCCAGTATCTGAGGCACAACTTGAAGAAATGGTGAAGCGCATTTTTCTTGACAGTAAGTCCAGATACGGCGCTAGGAAGATTAAGAAATGTCTGGAAGCACAAGGGATCACCTTGTCTCGCCGTCGGATTCGTTGCATCATGAAGAGATTGAATTTGGTTTCTGTTTACCAGAAGGCTACCTTCAAACCGCATTCTAAAGGGAAGAATGAAGCACCAGTTCCGAATTTCTTAGAGAGACAGTTTAACCAACAAAAACCATTGGAAACCCTTGTGACGGACTTAACCTATGTTCGTGTTGCCAATCGTTGGGCTTACGTTTGCTTGATCATTGACCTCTTCAACCGTGAAATTATTGGCCTATCTCTTGGTTGGCACAAGACTGCTGACTTGGTCAAAGAAGCCATTCAAAGCATTCCCTACGCTCTGACCAAGGTCAAACTCTTCCATTCTGATCGTGGTAAGGAGTTTGATAATGCCTTGATTGATAAGATGTTAAAAGCCTTTGGCATCACACGTTCGCTGAGTCAAGCGGGTTATCCTTATGACAATGCGGTAGCTGAGAGTACCTATCGCTCCTTCAAACTGGAGTTTATCAACCAAGAAAACTTCCGATCTCTGGAAGAATTAACCCTTAAAACTAAGGATTATGTCCACTGGTGGAATCACCATCGCATCCACAGCACACTTCATTACCAAACACCCATGACTAAAAGAGCAATCGTTTAACAAAAACACTTTATAAATTTTGTACAGAAAAGTGTTGCCTTTTCACCCCATAATCTTTACAGAGTTCAGTCTGTGTTTTACCAGTTTGATAGAGATTAACGAACGATTGTTTGAAATCCTCGTCGTAACGTTTAAAACCTGACATAAAAGTCCTTTCATTTTTGTGTCTTAATAGACAGATTATAACACACAATTTTCTGTCCACTTTTGTAGTATAGTATAGCTCCAGTTTCGACTCCTCTCAAAATTTCAGACACATACGGTGCTCCTCCTAAATTTGACAGGGATAGGCTTATGTGGTAATATTTTAATGATACAAACTATGAGAAATGTAAGTACCGAGGAAATTATGGGAATCGAAAAAACAGTCAGTGAATTAGCTGAAATTTTGGGAGTGAGCCGCCAGGCAATGAATAATCGTGTTAAATCACTTCCAGAAGAATTCGTAGAGAAAAATGACAAGGGTGTGACTGTTGTAAATCGTGCTGGCTTGATTAAGTTGGAAGAAATCTACAAAACAACCATTTTTGAAGATGAACCAATTAGCGAAGAAGTGAAGCAGCGCGAATTGATGGAAATCTTGGTTGACGAAAAAAATGCGGAGATTATTCGTCTTTATAGTCAATTAAAAGCCAAAGATAAGCAACTTGCAGAAAAAGATGAGCAACTCAAAGTTAAGGATGTGCAGATTGCAGAGAAGGACAAACAACTGGATCAACAGCAACAGTTGACTCTCAAAGCAATGGCTGATAAGGAAGTCCTCAAGCTGGAGTTAGATGAAGTCAAAGCGCAGTCACAAGAAGTGCAAACCAAAGGTTTCTTTGCACGCTTGTTTGGAAAATAAAAAGGTCCAGTGGACCTTTTTATCATGAGCCTGAAAATAAGGAAGCGAATCAAGGTCCAGTGGACCTTTTTATCATGAGCCTGAAAATAAGGAAGCGAATCAAGGTCCAGTGGACCTTTTTATCATGAGCCTTAAAATAAGGAAGCGAATCAAGGTCCAGTGGACCTTTTTATCATGAGCCTGAAAAAAAGGAAGCGAATCGAGGTCCACTGGAGCTCTTCACTCATCCAGGCTCTTGACAACTGATAATTTTGATTCTCGAAGAGTATGAGAATGTGGGAGTGAATGATTGCATTAAAAAGATTGGTAGGTACCAATCTTTTTTTGTCTTATATCGTAAGCGCAATGTGACTTAATTTTTGTAATCGTTCGTTAGGGGTAAAGAATCTGGAATGGGAACTATTTTATCTGCTTCCCATTCCTCTCTTATTATTCCATATTTGACAGAGTCGTAATAATGTCCCTTCCAGTATCGCACTTTGCGGATCTGCGCTTCTTTTATCATACCGATTTTTTCAGCTGCTCGCATCATACGGTGGTTGTCAGACCAAGTAGTTAGTCCGATATGTTCTAATTCAGTATTAGTTTGAAAAATATGATCCATCCAGAGTTTGAGAGCTCTTGTCCCGCAGCCCCCATTCCAATACTTTTGCTGATAGATAACAATCCCGATTTCGAGCCATCGAGTTTTTTCATCTTCCCAATGTCGGGTAACAATTCCTATCGGTTCTCGATCTACAAATATGCCCCAAACAGTATCATTACAGAAGAAATTGTAAAGTTTACTCATTCGAAATGCTTCAAAATCAGGATACATCTGATAATCTTCAAAATCAGGTCCATCCCATTTTTTCCACTCAGGTTGGATTTGGCTATATCCATTTTTCCAAATTGAATATAAATGCTCTTCTTCCAATACTGCAATGGTCGGTTGGGTAGTCATCTATTTCTCCTTTATTTTTCTATTTTTTCATGTTTAATGATGGCTTGCAATTCCTGAAAGAATATGGGACACTAGTACCATGAAAAAGATATATCGTGAATTTCAAAAAATCTATTACAACTTAGACAAGATTCTATTACTCTTTTTTACTCTGTTCGCATTTATGGAGTTTGTGTGGATACCACTTAATTCGTGGGTCTCAGAAAGGCTATTAGCCCTAACAGGTCATGCTTATCTTTCACCGACGAATCTTTTATCGGTATTTTCTGAGAATCTTTTTGTTTCTGGCTTGTTTATTCTCTTATTTTTCGCCAATATTGGGATTGCCTATCTGGAGTTAGCTCTTCTTTTTACTGGGGTTTGGCAATTGTTAGATGAAAAAGTCAAGCACTTATCGGATTACTTGAGAGATGTTAGAGATAGTATGGTCGCAATTATCCGTCATAGTAGCTTACCAAAAATTATCTTCCTCCTTTTTTATTCAGTTCTCCTTTTACCCTTTCTACGTCGAATATTAAATATTTATTATTTTAATAAAATCGTTGTGCCACAGTTTGTCCTTGATTACCTATCCAACACAGTCTGGATAGGGGTCTTGATTTTAGTTTCCCTCCTCCTTTTCTTTTGGCTTGCCTCCCGACTCATGTTCGCACTACCGAAAATCTATTTTGAACATAGGAGTGTGAAAGAATCTATTGCATTTTCTTGGAAGCATACAAAGGGAATCAAACAAGTCAATTACCTTGTGCGTTTAGTTGGCTTGGTCACTTTTCCGGTTATCTTTTTTACGGGAGTTGCATTGTTGCTCTATTCTATACAGCTGTTAGTAGAAGATTATGCTCCAAGTCTTTCATATTGGTTAGCTGTTGTTTGCTATATAGTATTAAGGTTAACCTATTACGGAGTCATTGCTCTCTTTATGATAGGTTTTATCAGTCTATTAACCGGAAAGAAGTTACCAATATACCGTCGCAAGCGTCTCCGTCATCGTCTTCGATTGGCTATTTTGCTGGTATCTAGTCTTGTTTTTGGTGTCCAAGGGGCATTGCTCCTTTATTACCCATTTGACACCTTGCCAGTTACTATTTCCCATCGAGGTGTTGACAATGGCAATGCTGTTCAGAATTCGATTGAGGCTCTGGAAAAGACCTCTCAACTCAAGCCGGACTATATTGAGATGGATGTTCAGGAGACCAAAGATGGCCAATTTATTGTCATGCATGATGCAGATTTAATGGCTTTGACGGGCAATACCGGAGGGACACATGACTATACTCTAGCAGAGTTGACGGCGATGACTGCATCAGAAAACGGGATGACAGGTCCTGTTCCTTCTTTTGATGAGTATCTAGAAAAAGCTGATGAGCTTGGTCAGAAATTATTAGTAGAAATTAAAGTAACAGATGCAGATTCACCAAATCTTACACGAAATTTTCTGAAAAAATATGGTCAACGTCTAATTGCTAAAGGTCATCAGATGCATTCGTTAGACTATCGTACGATTATTGAAAGCAAACAATATAATGAACAACTGGTTTCTTTCTTCATTCTTCCGTTCAATTCCATTTATCCAACCACTGTGGCTGATGGATATACAATAGAATATACTTCGCTTGACCAGAATTTTATGACTAAGTCTTGGATCCGAGGGAAATCTCTTTATGCTTGGACACCAAACGATGAAGAGAGTATGACCAAGATGCTCTTGTTGCAAGTAGATGGTATTATTACTGATAATTTAACAGGTCTAAAAAGTTTGATGAGTGAATTGGAAGAGAATCATCGCTATCCTGATCTATTTTTCCTTGAATTTCAGCGCTTACTCTATAATTTTGAATAACAAAAAGACGCGAAAGGGCAATTGCCACGCGCGTCTTTTTATGTTTTAAAATGGTAATTTACCTGCAAATGCACCAAGTTTTTTCTGAGTTGCCTCATCAACTTTTGTCAGAGCATCATTGATAGCCTGGACTGTCATTTCTTGCAATGTCTCAATATCGTCAGCATCAACAACTTCAGACTTAAAATCGATTGATACTAATTTTTTATCCCCAGTAAAGGTTGCAGTAACTAAGTCCTGTACAGAACTACCTGTAAATTGAGTAGCAGCTAGTTCAGCTTGACTCTTCTCCATTTGCTTTTGAAGTTTTTGAGCTTGGCGCATCATATTTTGCATATTCATCATAAGATTTTTAAGCTTCCTTTCGTATCAAGGGTTTAGACCCTTTTATTTTGAAAATTCAACCTATTTTGACCACTTTTTCAGAAGTAATCAATTGTAGAGGAGATTTCTTGTATGATTAATATTATATCATGATTAAATAATAACTCAAAATGAAGAATGAGTTAATCAGATTTATCAATCAAACATATGGGCACCTCTAAAAACTCATCAAAAAACCTATAAAATGAGATAATAGAAATACAAGTATAAAACTCGATAAACGAGGTTAAACACGATGCATTTATTTACTGATGATGAAAAAATCTTGTCAAAACTCACTGAAAAAGGTAATCCATTGGAACGTCTAGACACTGTCATGGATTGGCAACTCTTTCTCCCCTTGTTATCAGAATTGTTTTCTCGCAAGAATAAAGTTATTGGTCGTGGAGGTCGTCCTCACCTTGATTACCTCATGATGTTCAAAGTCCTTTTACTTCAACGGTTACATAACTTGTCTGACGATGCTATGGAATATCAATTGCTTGATCGCTTATCCTTTCGTCGTTTCGTTGGTTGCCACGAAGATAATGTCCCAGATTCAAAAACTATCTGGCTTTATCGAGATCGCTTGACTCAATCAGGTCGCGAAAAGGAATTATTCGACTTGTTCTATACTCAACTCTCGGACGAAGGTTTGATTGCCCACACAGGTCAAATAGTTGATGCTTCATTTGTGGAATGTCCTAAGCAGCGCAATTCTCGTGAGGAAAATGAGAAAATCAGAGCGCATGAAACTGTAGAAGGTTGGAACAAAGCCAAGCGATACCAAAAAGATGTCGATGGGAGCTGGACTCAAAAAGGGGGTGTTCGTTACTTTGGCTATAAAAATCACGTCTGTGTTGATAGAAAATCAAAGCTAATCAAAGATTATGGCGTCACAACAGCTAGTATACATGACTCCAATGTTCTAGCTTCTCTTTGTGATGCCAACGAACCTGTATTTGATGATAGTGCCTATGTGGGGAAAAGTGTTCCTGACAACTGCCAACACCATACCGTCCGTTGTGCTTTCCGAAATAAACCATTGACCGATACTGACAAGAACATTAACCGTCATATTGCTAAAGTCCGTTGTCGAGTTGAGCATGTTTTTGGTTTTATTGAAAATAGCATGAAGGGAAGTGCCTTTAGAGGGATTGGAATGGATAGGGCAAAGACAAATGTGACCTTAACCAACCTCCTCTATAACATCTTTCGATTTGAACAGATTAAACGACTAGGGTTAAAATCATGGGCTTAGTGCGCCCAAAAATTGGGAAATAGCCTTGAGTAAGACTCACAAACAAAAATTTACAAGAAATAAACTGTAGATGAAAGATAAATTTGACGCTCTAGATGTTCTACTGGTGTTATTAGAGGTGCCCTTAAAAATATTGACTTTTGAATGTCCGATTGGTAAAATGAAATAAAAAAGATAGGAGAATATTGGATGATAGAAGAATATTGGACAGAATTTAAAAAATTAAGTATTTTTCAAAAAATAGTCATTGTTTTGATTACACTTGCATTTGGCTATGCTCTGGGTGTATTGGAGTTGTTTAGATGATAGGGTTACTGTATACAATAGCTATTATCTTTTTAACGCTTCTCTTCAATATAAAATATTATTATGGATTTCTAATTTTAGTTTTCGGCTTATTGCTGTTTCGAAATAGTCTTGGAATGAAATCAAAGATTTTTGGTTACTTTTTTCTATTTCAAAAAAGAATAGAGTCCTCTGCTCCGCTGAATATTCTGTCAAGTTCCATCTATATTCTTTTTTATTTTAACAAAGAACTTGGAACGATTGATGTTGAAAAAGCTGTGAGTATCCTTGTACTGAATATCATTCTATACTATTGGTTATACGATGGTTTACCAACAAAGATAAAGCGACTTAGTTAAGGATGCGGACAAACAAAAGAGCTGGAGCAGCTGCAGTTGGCACCGCAGTATATTTTGTAGGAAAAGTAAGCGCCCAATAACAAGGTATCTATCCAATCACTCATTCCACCAGTATACTGTTATAAAAAACAAACTGGAGGATTTTTTATGTCACAACCTATCGTCCCATTGACTGTTCCCAAATCGCGACGCTTTGAAAAGAAAAGTAGAACATTCATTCGAGTTGTATAGTAGTGCGACTCGTTTTGACTCGTCTATTTGAATTGGTAGAAGCAATTTACATTGAAAAAACGGCTCTTTGTCAACTGTAGTGGGTAGATGAAAAGCGGCTCTTTGTCAACTGTAGTGGGTAGATGAAAAGCTAACATCTAGAGAGAACGAACTTCGTTCTCTCTTTCTTTATGTTCAAAGCAATCAAAATCCGTTTTTTAAAGTTTTCAAAGTTCCTGAAACCAAAGGCATTTCTCTTAATGACTTTGATGAGATTATTGGTAGCTTCCAGTTTGGCGTTGGAATAAGGCAATTCTAGAGCATTCAAAACCTTGTCTTTATCCTTTAGAAATGTCTTAAATACCGTCTGGAAAATAGGATTAACAGTGGCTATTTCCTGTTCGATGAGGTCAAAGAAATGGTCTGAGTTCTTCTCTTGGAAATGAAATAAGAGAAGCTGATAGAGTTCATAGTGTTGTCGTAGTTCCTCGGAGAAAGACAGGAGTTTTTCGAGTATTTCCTTGTTAGTCAAATGCATTCGAAACATAGGGCGATAAAATCGTTTATCGCTGAGTTTACGGCTATCTTGTTGTATCAATTTCCAGTAACGTTTCAAGGCTCGGTATTCGTGCGATTTTCTGTTGAACTGATTCATAATTTGAATACGGACACGGTTCATAGCACGACTAAGGTGTTGAACAATATGAAAGCGGTCGAGTACGATTTTTGCATTCGGAAAAAGCTGTTTAGCAAGTTGATAATAGGGACTAAACATATCCATGGTAATGACTTTGACCCGATTTCTAACCTTTCTAGGATAGCGTAGAAAGTGGTTTCGGATGGTTGCTTGAGTTCTTCCGTCCAGAATGGTTATGACATTTAGGAAATTGAAATCTTGAGCGATAAAGCTCATCTTTCCCTTCTTGAAGGCATACTCGTCCCAGCTCATCACCTCGGGTAAGTTATTCCAATCCATTTCAAACTTGAACTCATTGAGCTTTCTCATAACTGATGATGTTGAGATAGATAGTCTGTGTGCAATATGTTGCATTGCTTGATTTTCGATGAGTAATTGAGCAATCTTCTGGTTAACAGCGACAGAGATTTGGTGGTTCTTCTTGACAAGAGGAGTTTCAGCGACCGCCATTTTTCCGCAATCTTTACACTTGAAACGACGCTTTCGAAGACGGATAAGTAAGGGATAGCCAGCAGTTTCTAGGTAGGGGATCTTAGAGGCTTTCTGATAGTCGTACTTAGCCATTTGTCCCTTGCATTTTGGGCATTTAGGGGCTGCGTAATCCAAGTGACCGTGGAGTTCTAAGTGAGTTCCCATATCATATTCATCAGTGATAGTGATATTTTTGTCTTTAATTCTGAGAAAATTTGTGATAAGATTTAGTTGTTCCATATGAACCCTTTCTAATGTGAGTTTAGTCGCTTTTCATTATAGGTCATATGGGACTTTTTGTATATACTCAAAAAGGCTCCATAATTTCTACAGTGGATTTACCCACTACAGAAATTATAGAGCCTGAAAAGCTAACATCTAGAGAGAACGAACTTCGTTCTCTCTTTCTTTATCTCTTTCTTGTTTTTAGGAGATAAGCTGAAAAGGGCTCTCCCCAGCCCTTTTCACTGTTCAAAGCAATCAAAATCCGTTTTTTAAAGTTTTCAAAGTTCCTGAAACCAAAGGCATTTCTCTTAATGACTTTGATGAGATTATTGGTAGCTTCCAGTTTGGCGTTGGAATAAGGCAATTCCATGGCGTTTACAACCTTGTCTTTATCCTTTAGAAATGTCTTAAATACCGTCTGGAAAATAGGATTAACAGTGGCTATTTCCTGTTCGATGAGGTCAAAGAAATGGTCTGAGTTCTTCTCTTGGAAATGAAATAAGAGAAGCTGATAGAGTTCATAGTGTTGTCGTTGTTCCTCGGAGAAAGACAGGAGTTTTTCGAGTATTTCCTTGTTAGTCAAATGCATTCGAAACATAGGGCGATAAAATCGTTTATCGCTGAGTTTACGGCTATCTTGTTGTATCAATTTCCAGTAACGTTTCAAGGCTCGGTATTCGTGCGATTTTCTGTTGAACTGATTCATAATTTGAATACGGACACGGTTCATAGCACGACTAAGGTGTTGAACAATATGAAAGCGGTCGAGTACGATTTTTGCATTCGGAAAAAGCTGTTTAGCAAGTTGATAATAGGGACTAAACATATCCATGGTAATGACTTTGACCCGATTTCTAACCTTTCTAGGATAGCGTAGAAAGTGGTTTCGGATGGTTGCTTGAGTTCTTCCGTCCAGAATGGTTATGACATTTAGGAAATTGAAATCTTGAGCGATAAAGCTCATCTTTCCCTTCTTGAAGGCATACTCGTCCCAGCTCATCACCTCGGGTAAGTTATTCCAATCCGTTTCAAACTTGAACTCATTGAGCTTTCTCATAACTGATGATGTTGAGATAGATAGTCTGTGTGCAATATGTTGCATTGCTTGATTTTCGATGAGTAATTGAGCAATCTTCTGGTTAACAGCGACAGAGATTTGGTGGTTCTTCTTGACAAGAGGAGTTTCAGCGACCGCCATTTTCCCACATTTTTTACACTTGAACCGACGTTTTCTAAGGCGGATAAGTAAGGGATAGCCAGCAGTTTCTAGGTAGGGGATCTTAGAGGCTTTCTGATAGTCGTACTTAGCCATTTGTCCCTTGCATTTTGGGCATTTAGGGGCTGCGTAATCCAAGTGACCGTGGAGTTCTAAGTGAGTTCCCATATCATATTCATCAGTGATAGTGATATTTTTGTCTTTAATTCTGAGAAAATTTGTGATAAGATTTAGTTGTTCCATATGAACCCTTTCTAATGTGAGTTTAGTCGCTTTTCATTATAGGTCATATGGGACTTTTTGTATATACTCAAAAAGGCTCCATAATTTCCATGGTAGTTTTACCCACTACAGAAATTATAGAGCCGAAAAAACGCATAGAATCATAATGAACATGATTTTATGCGTTTTGTTTTGGGTATTCCATTTTAAATAAAACGGAATGGAAATATTTTATTAATGCGGTAAGATTAATTGAGATTGGCTTAAATCAAGGCTGATTTGCCATTCGGAGTTATCACGTATAGTGCACTCAAAATCAGTTGTATAAAGGACTAAACGGAGTTTATCACCTTTTTTAAGTTTGTAAATAGTTGGTTGCAGTTCCCATCGAAGCGTCATCCATTGATTTGGCATAACGGCTTCTACAGTCAATAAATCAGTACGATTTTGAAGATTGATGAATCCTTTGGTAATCAGGCGATGAGGCGTTTCTGTAAATGGAAGCTCAGTTAGGTTTTCTTGGGCGTAATACCGACCGTTATCCAAGCTGTTTCGAGACACCATTCCTGGAATTGGGCTGAGACGTTTGGCAGTGCCAAAATCCAAGAGTTGGGCTGAAAGCAATCCTTTACTGACACTTGATTTGACCTGTAGTTGAAGGATGGCTCTCCCATTTAGATGGATATCTTGATCCAATTCGAAGTCGAGGGTTACTTGGTTGGCTTTGTCTCCAATGAGATCTTGGTGGAATGTAGGATAAGATTTGCAATACTTTTCAAAGGTTTCTTCGTCGTAATGATTTTGTATTTGCGCTTGATCTTGTCCCAATGGGAATTGAGATTCTGTCTGTCCTCCAAACGTTTCTAAGTCAGTCCATGTTTGAGCTGAGCTGTTATCTTGCCAAATGACAGTAGGAAGCTGGTAGTCATTGTCATATCCGAGTAATTTTTGGCTAAGTAGAGCATTCATGGATTCACGGAAATCCATTGACTGCCAATTATTCATATAGACATGGGCGCCGTTATGGAAGAAGAGATGTTTCTTGATATGGCCAGGTAGAGCATGGAACATGTTCCACACATGAATTGGTTTCACATTCCAATCTTGTGATCCATGGGTAAAGACAACTTCACAGTTAACCTTGTCCGCGTGGAGAAGATAGTTACGATCGTGCCAGTATTGGTTGTAGTCGCCATTTGAACGCTCAAGTCCGACGCGCTCAGCTGCCAGTCCTCTTTCGTAGGCTTCTTTGTTACGAAGGAAGTCACCTGCTTGTAGGCTCTTAGAATAGGTTAAAGCAGTTAAGCTATCTAAATCTTCTCCAGGATAGCCTCCTGGACTGGTAACGAGCCCGTTTTCCCGGTAGTAGTCATACCAAGAGGAAATTCCTGCTTCTGCGATGACGACTTCCAACCCCCCTACACCAGTTGTTGCTAGGGCGTTAGACATTGTACCCAAGTAAGAGAGACCAGTTGTTGCTACCTTGCCATTTGCCCAATCAGCTGTGACTTGAAGTGAACGTGTATGGTCTGTATAGGCCTTATTACGGCCGTTTAGCCAGTCGATAACTGCCTTATACCCTTCTACCTGTTGGTAGTCTCCAGAGGTCATATAGCCCGTAGATCCTAGCGTACCGACACCGGAAACATGAATGCTGGCAAATCCGCGACTAAGGAAGTATTCGTTTAGGGAATAAGAGCCAATATGGCCTAATTTTTCAGTTGCGGGGCTGCTTGGGAGATCCCGATTGTCCAATTTCAGTTTGTTGATTGTGCTTGATACGACCGAAATAGTGCCAGCTGGTTTCTCAGTTAACTCGCCCTCCATCTTATGCAGGGCTTTGTTGCTAGCTATCTCGTTGACACCTTGATGATAAGGACTGTTGGTAATGACCGCAGGAATTTGTCCATTAAAGTGTGGACGGAGAATGGACACCTTGACCAAATCAGTTTGCCCACTGTCAGCTGTATCTACAGGCGCTTCAACATAAACCACCTCACGGATGAGCTGTTTGGTTGAAAAAGTTGCTAGGGATTTACCATTGAAGAAGTGGTACTGGTTATCTTCAGGAATCAGATCATCGCTGACAAGTTGATCTATCAAGGTATTACCAGACTTGGTACGAGTATTGAGCAGATGGTAGATATTTTCGATAATATCGCTGTATACAATTGGGAAATTGGTTTTCTTTACAAAGTCGTCAATATCTGTGTAATCAAAATTTGGAACAAATCCAAGCAATTGGAGAACTACATGATAGAAAATTTGGTCTGTAAGCTCGCGCTCAGAGCGGAAAAAAGTTAGTAAATCCGTTTCCCAGTCCGCAATCATATTAGACAGGGCAAAGTCGGTGTTTGCTGACAGGAAATGGCATTTTCTCACAAATGTTTCCAAATTTTCCTTGTTACTGGCATTTGGATTTAGGTGGAAACCGAGACTGGCAAGTTCTTGGAGGTAGATGGAATCCTCTTTTTTAATAAAAGAATATTGGTTAAAGCGCATAAATTCTCCTCTTTTTTTTGATAATAGTCTATAATAGACATTATATCTGATGCCCCTTGCTTTGTCTAAGGGGAAGTGAATTTAAGCAAATAAATTTACTGAGAAAGTGTAAGAATCGACATTAAATCAGTTGTAAAAATGGATAAAATTCTATAAAATAATAAGGTACAGTAGGAGGAGAAACGAGATAGAGTGTTAAATACAAAAGCAGCAATTGTTCCGGTTGTACGGATCAATAATAGAAAATTAAATCAAGAATTTTTAGAGAGAGACTTAGGGATGAAAACCATCCTTGAGGAGGGGGCATTCGCAGAGTTTAGCGGACATGCTGGTGTGGAGACAAAGCTTGTGCTTGTTGAGTCGCCAAGCATGAGGACCCGTACAGTAAATGGGACTAAAAAGTTAAATAAAATCATCATAAAAGTAGACAAGGCTGAAGAAATTGAAGCCCTATTAGCAGCGGGCACACAGTATAGCAAGCTTTACCAAGGAAAAAACGGATTTGGATTTGAAGCTGTTTCGCCTGAGGGTGATACATTTCTGTTGCATGCGGAAGCATCTGCTGAGGAGTTAAAAACGATTCTTCCACCAGTTCCATTTAAAGGACAGGGTGATTTTTCTGGCTTGACGGCTTTTACAGTTGAGTCAGTTTGGATAAATACTCCGCAGCCAAGCGTCAGCCAAGATTTTTATGAAACTATTTTGCCAAATCAAACTTTTTTGCGCTTTATTGGTGCAGAAGGCGAAGAGTTACTAGCCCCCGCAGAACAAGTATGGGATTTGGATAGTTTACGTTTCCCGGTTGAGAAAGATTTTGATTGGGCAAACTTGGAAAGCCAGTTAGAGGGTCCGTTCTTTAAGGACAAAAAAGAGACATTCATTCAAACTGTGGACCCAAGTGGCATTGAATTGTGGTTCGAAAAATGAGACAAGTTATCATAGACAAGATTTCAGAGCAGATTGAACAAGGGGTCTATCCTGGTGTCAGTCTGGCTCTTTTTTCTAAGGGACAGTGGCAGGAGTACTATCTGGGCACACAAGACGGTCAGGTGCCAGTTCAGCCGGGCTTGACCTATGATTTAGCCTCCGTTTCCAAAGTAGTGGGTGTAGGGACGCTCGTGATTTTTTTGGTCAATAGCGGAGCTCTGGAGTTGGATAGGACCTTACAGTCTTACTATCCAGCTTTTCAAAATAGCCAAGTAACTATCCGTCAATTGCTCACTCATACCAGTGGTATTGATCCTTTTATTCCCAATCGGGATAATTTAAATGCAGAGCAACTTAAAGAAGCGATTTTGAACATCAGGGTCACAGATAATAAGGATTTTCTCTATACAGACCTCAATTTTCTTCTATTGGGCTTTTTGTTGGAGGAATTAAGTGGAGACAGTCTGGACCAGCTCATCAGACGAGACGTTCTAGAGCCCTTTGGCATGTCCCAAACCTCCTTTGGCCCAGTGAGTCAGGCAGTGCCGACAGTGCGTGGTGTGCCGTCTGGTATGGTGCATGATCCGAAGGCGCGTGTATTGGGTGTCCACGCGGGAAGTGCAGGTCTTTTTTCGACGATTAAGGATTTGGAAATCTTTTTGGAACATTACCTGACAGAGGATTTTGCGGTAGATTTGACCCAGGACTATGGTTTTGATGTCAAGCGCAAGCGGTCGCTGGCCTGGGATAAAAAGGGGGATTGGCTGTCGCATACAGGCTATACGGGAACCTTTATCATGTACAATCGACCCTTGCAACAAGCGGCTATTTTTCTCTCGAATCGTACCTTTGAAAAGGATGAGCGGGCCCAGTGGAAGTTGGATCGAAACCAAGTGATGGCTCTAATTCGGCAGGTTTTAGAGGGTGAAGTGAAATGAGATATGTTCTTCTACTGAGGGGAATCAATGTCGGTGGACATAATAAAATAGTGATGGCAGATTTGCGTCAAGCAGTGGCTGATTTAGGTTATGACAATGTTGAGACCTACATTAATAGTGGCAATCTTTTCTTTGATTCAACCAAGAGTAGAGGGGAAATTGTTGCCGATTTTCAAAATTTTTTCACAGAAAGATACCCCTTTGTGGAGCGATTTGCTCTGTTAGATGCCCAAGATTATCAAGCAGAAATCGATCAACTTCCAGCTTGGTGGCAAGAAGAATTGGCGAGAAAGGATGTTCTCTTTTTCACCGAAGGTTTGGATAAGCAGGCTATGATTGACTATATTCAATCCTTAATGTTAGGCGACGAAATTGTGTTTATTTCTGCTTATGCAATCTATTGGGGCAACTACTTCGAAGATAGCTATTTACAAACGGCCTACCACAAGCAGTTGGCTAAGTCACCTTTTTACAAGCAGGTAACCATACGAAATTCAAAAACATTTTCAGCAATATCAAACTATTTGAATACTAAAAAAAATACTCAAAGTCACTGATTTGTAACGCTCTTGACATCTTTCTCTTTGCAATTATTGGTAAAATATAAGCAATGACGAGGAGGTGTCATATGGAAAAGTTTTGCTACAAATCTATTTTGTCTTTAGGAGGAGTCCTTGTTGCGCTAACAGTTGTATCGAGTGTAGAGGCTGCTAGTCATGTAGTAGTGGAAGGGGATTCCATGTTCTCTATTGCGGAGCAATATGGGGTTGATCCATATCAGCTAGCAGAGGCAAACACTATGGATATTAATGGATTGATTTTGCCTGGTCAAACCTTAGAAGTTCCAGGAATATTTCAAGAAATGACTTCATCGACAAGCCAAGTGAGTACAAGCAAATCTTCAGAGTATGTTGTTCAAGAAGGTGATTCCTTCTATGGAATAGTGGATACTTTTTCGTTGGATCTCAATGAATTTTTAGCTCAAAATCAACTGTCAATTGGAGAAACAATCCATCCAGGACAGATTTTGACGTTAAGACAGACTCTATGGACTCAATCAGCTGATACAAGCGGAAGTAGCTATTATCTACCAGGCTATGAGTATGAGCCAGGTATTAACTACCCTGTTGGTCAATGTACATGGGGAGTACAGAAAGTTGCCCCTTGGGCAGGTGACTGGTGGGGCGATGCGGCTTCTTGGGGAGCTAACGCGGCGCGCGATGGTTTCCGAACTGGAACGACACCGGAAGTCGGTGCCATTATCTCTTGGAATGACGGTAATCTTGGGCACGTTGCCTACGTCACCGCTGTTAATGAATTAGGACAAATCCAAGTCTTGGAGGCCAACTACCATGGTCAACAGTGGGTGGATAATTTCCGCGGATGGTTCTATCCAACGGATACTGTTGGCGAAATCACTTATATTTACAATTATTAGAAGAACAGTCCCCTCTCTCGAATTGCATTTTGAGAGGGGATTTTTTTATGAACTGGTTCTGTATCCTTCCGAAAATCTGCGGTGCATCCTTCCGAAGATTTACTATCCTTCCACAGCACTCAGAAGTGTTTTCGACATAGTAAAAGGACCTGCATGTGCAAGTCCTTTTGTGTTTGCTTGATTTAAGCTTGACCTGAAACTTTAGCAGCGTGGTCGTCCATTGAAAGAACTTCGTGGAAGACACGTTGAGTCAATTCAGTTTTTTGCTCTTTAGTGAGGTATTTAGTGTTTACGCAGTATCCAGAGATACGAACGATAACATCTTCACCAGCCATGATTTTTTCATAAACGTCGTTCAAGTCCATAACGTTCAAGTTAACGTGTTGACCACCTTGTTCAAAGTAACCATCAAGGATTGTTACCAAGTTGTTTACTTGCTCATCGAATGTTTTACCAAGCGCTTTTGGAGAAACTTGAGTAGTCAATGAGATACCGTCGTTGGCATGTTTGAAGTTGAGTTTAGAAAGGGTGTTCAAGTTTTGCAACCAACCACCACGAGCTTTAGAAGTTGGGTTAGCACCTGGTGGGAAGAATTCTACCTTAGTAGTGTTCACAGAACCATCTTCATTGAGGAATACACCACGGTGAACTGGAGAGTTACCAGTTTGTTTAGAGTAAGCAACGTTTGAAGTGATTGTCAAGATAGATACAGTAGCTTCAGCATTCTTGTACAATTTATGTTTGTTCAAACGAGTGAAGAATGCTTCCATAAGCCATTTCGCAATATCATCTACACGGTCATCGTCTTCACCATAGCGTGGGAAGTCACCAGTTACTTCGTAGTCGTAGATAAATCCATCTTCATCACGGATTGGTTTAACTTGTGCATATTTGATTGCTGACAATGAGTCAACAGTGTTTGCGAAACCACAGATACCGAATCCCATGTTCGCACGAAGGTGAGTTGGCAAGAATGCCATTTGAACTGCTTCGTAGTTGTATTTATCTGTCATGAAGTGGATGATATTCATGGCATCAACATATGTATCAGTCAACCAGTCAAGGGCGATTTCAAAGTTCTTAACCACTTGGTCGTAGTCAAATACTTCAGATGTATTTGGTTCAACACCGTCGAATACTTTGTAATCTTTGTGAACATCATCGTAACCGTTGTTCCAGCTTGAAAGAAGGGCTTTAAGGACGTTTACGCGAGCACCAAAGTATTGGATGTTGTGGCGTTGGTCTTCGCTTTCTGGATCAAGTGGAGATACACAGCAAGAGATACAAGACATTTCACCATAACCATCTTTCGCCATTGTTGTTACACCTTCATATTGGATAGAAGAGTGTTTGTGGCTCATTGCCATACAGTAATGACGGAATGAATATGGAAGTTTGTCTGACCAAAGAACTGTCAAGTTTGGTTCTGGAGAGTTACCGATGTTGTCAAGAGTGTTCAAGAAACGGTAGTCCATCTTAGTAACACGGTGACGACCATCGTTACCCATACCTGCCATAGATGTTGTCAAGAATGTTGGGTCACCAGAGTAGATTTCGTCGAAGGCTTTTGTACGAGCAAATTTCACTGTACGAAGTTTCAATACGAAGTCATCAACAAATTCTTGGATTTCAGCCTCAGTAAATGTACCTCGAGCCAAGTCACGTTCAGCGTAGATGTCAAGTACGATTGGCACACGACCAAGTGAAGTAGCAGCACCATTGATAACACGACATACAGCCATGAAAGCAATGTTTGTCCATTGGATAGCTTCTTTCGTGTTCATTGCAGGTTTGCGAACATCAACACCGTATGAGTCACCTAAACGCACAACTTGTTGCAAAGCTTGGTACTGAAGGTTGATTTCTTCACGAAGGCGGATTGACTCTTCATCGATTTCAGTAATCGCATTCCAGTCAGCTACTTTTTCTTCCATCAAGTAGTCTGCACCGTAAAGTGTCAAACGAGCATACATACCGATGATACGACCACGTGAATAAGCATCTGGAAGACCTGAAACGTGGTGTGAGTGGCGAGCACGGCGAATGTCAGCTGTGTAAGCACGGAAGATACCATCGTTTACAGTTGTAGCGTGTTTTGTATAGATTTCATGAAGGAGTGGGTCTGGAGTATAGCCGTTTTCGATCAAAGTTGTTTCAGCCATACGAATACCACCACGTGGCATGAAATTAAGTTTGAAGAGCTCATCATTTTGGAGACCAAAGATGAGTTCGTTTTCTTTATCGATGAAACCTGCTGGAATATCAGCGATAGAAGTCGCACGGTCGATATCCATTGGGAAACGAGTATCTTCGTAACCAGCTTTTGTTTCGTCAATAATTTTCTTGATATGAAGTGTACGCTCAGTTGGGCCTGCAAGGAAGCTTTCATCTCCATCATATGGAGTGTAGTTGGCTTGAACGAAGCGAGTTACACTTGCTTTATCTTGCCAATCTGTACCTTTGAAGCCTTCCCAGGCTTGGGCGAAAATGTCTTCAGCAACATTTTTTGTTTTTACTTTTGTTGACATGAGGGTTCTCCTTTTGAACATTTCGGTTAACACCGGTATGGTACTATTATAGCATTTGAAAGCACTTACTTCAAGGTTCAGCATCGTGAAAGTTTGTGAAAATTATTTCAATCTTTTTCATGTAGAAATAGGTACGTGCAAGACGTTTAAATGGAGTCATTTGGATAATCTGTTCAGAGTAGCTTTCTTTTCATTAGCAGCTGATTGCGGTATAATCTAAATTGTAAAGGAGTAACCATGTTAGTATTTCCCTTAATCAATGATTTATCTAGAAAAATTATTCATGTAGACATGGATGCTTTTTTTGCTGCTATTGAGGTAAGGGACAATCCTGAGTTGAAAGGAAAGCCTGTTGTTATTGGAGCTGATCCGAGGATTTCTGGCGGTAGAGGTGTTGTGTCGACTTGTAATTATGAGGCGCGGGCCTTTGGGATTCACTCGGCTATGTCTTCGAAAGAAGCCTATGAACGTTGTCCGCAGGCTATTTTTATCTCTGGTCATT
This sequence comes from Streptococcus suis, assembly GCA_022354845.1. Taxonomy (NCBI): domain Bacteria; kingdom Bacillati; phylum Bacillota; class Bacilli; order Lactobacillales; family Streptococcaceae; genus Streptococcus; species Streptococcus suis. The sequence continues at coordinate 1,771,654 of CP031970.1, read as the reverse complement.
ATGAAAAATACCAAGAAGTTGGGCGACAGGTTCGAGAAATCTTTCATCGCTATACTGATTTGGTGGAGCCGATGTCAATTGATGAGGCCTATCTAGATGTGACGGAAAATAAGTTAGGCCTTAGCTCGGCAATTAAAATCGCCAAACTCATCCAATACGACATATGGAATGAGTTGCATCTGACAGCTTCAGCTGGTGTTTCCTATAACAAATTTTTGGCAAAGATTGCTTCGGATATGGAAAAACCACATGGATTGACCTTGATTTTACCAGAAGAGGCTGTGGGGATATTGGCATCCTTGCCGATTGAAAAATTTCATGGTGTTGGCAAGAAAACTGTAAAGCGACTACATGATATGGGGGTCTACACAGGGCAGGATCTGTTAGATGTACCAGAGATGGTTTTGATTGATACATTCGGTCGTTTCGGGTTTGACCTCTATCGTAAGGCGAGAGGAATTTCCAATTCACCTGTTAAGGCGGATCGAGTGCGCAAGTCTATTGGTAAGGAAAAAACCTATCGGAAATTACTTTATCGAGATGAGGACGTACTAAAAGAGCTAACCAGTCTTTGTCAACGGGTTGCTGGTAGCTTGGAGCGTAATGAAAAAAAGGGCCGAACAATTGTGTTAAAGGTGCGTTATGGTGATTTTTCTACACTGACTAAACGCCATAGTCTTGATGAATACACCGACCAGTTAGATATCATTGAAAAAGAGGTTCGTCAGTTGATTGAAGAGATTGGACAAGTTGAAAAAGGTATCCGGTTGTTAGGAGTGACAGTCACAAACTTTCAGGCTTGAGTTCTGTGGGAGTGAGAAAGGACTCAATTACAGAAGAGTTTGTTATCAATTTCTCTCCCTTCAAAAGGTCTCCCAGATAGTTGGAGCGAGTTCTAACCGCAAACTGAAAGAACATATTAGAGTAAAACCAGCAAATCTACTGACTTGCTGGTTTTTATACTTTAAAAATCTCTTCAATATCTGACTGATCTATGCCAATCATGGGGTCAATGGTTAGTAGGTTGTCCACCGTTAGAATATATTCTCTAGGTTGGGCACTTGCTTTTTCTGGCTGGTCTTGGTCAAGAAGGGACAGTTGCTGGCTGAATTCTGTTACTGGCTCTGTTTGTTTTGACTTATCCGATTGAGCAGGTGGCTGGCTTTGCTTGGCTGTGGCTGTTTTGCTTTCGTTGTTTTCAGTCAAGCTTTCCTTGCTGTCCTGCTTTGCCATTTCCCCTTGGAAACGTGGGACCAGATAGGTTTTGCGAAGGGTGCCAGCATTTTTGACGGCGTAGTCAAAGGCGGAGATTTCACCTAGAAGAATGAGCTTGCTCTTGGAGCGGGTGATAGCGGTGTAGACCAGGTTGCGCTGGAGCATGCGGTGGCTGGTGCGGGTGATGGGAAGGATAACGACCTGAAACTCACTACCTTGGGACTTGTGGATGGACATGGCATAGGCCAGGGTAATCTTGTACCACTCATTGCGGGGATAGGTGACCTCGCTACCATCGAAGTTGATGGTAATCTCATCCTGCTTGGAGTCTGTGTACTTGGCAGGTAGAAGGTCGGTAATGTAGCCCAAATCACCATTGAAGACATTGGCCTCGGCATCGTTGACCAAATGGATGACCCGGTCGCCTTGGCGGAAGGCCTGCTCATTGTGGAGGAACTGAAGTTCTCCGTCTTTTAGAGGATTGAGCAGGGCCTGGGTCATGGTGTTGAGTTGGTCAATACCTGCGGCCCCACGGTACATGGGAGCGAGGATTTGGACTTCGTTTGCAGGGATGCCTGACTTGATGGCTGCGCCGACAATGCGTTCAATCAGAGCTGGAATTTGCTCGTTTTGAGCTTCAAAATAGGAGCGGTCAGCCTTTTTCTCACGGAAATCGCTCGGCAGGGCCCCTTGGCGAATCTGGCTGGCTAGGGTAACAATAGTTGAATCATCGGATTGGCGGTAGATGCGTTCCAGAGTGATGCTGGGTAGCTTGTCAATTTTTAAGAGGTCAGCTAGGACTTGGCCGGGACTGACAGAAGGTAATTGCTCCGCATCGCCGACAATCAGAACTTGGGTTTGGGAGGAAATGTTCTGGAAGAGCTGGTTTGCCAACCAAGTATCTACCATAGAAAACTCATCCACGATGATAAAGTCGGTATCCAAATAATCATCACGGTAGGATTCTTCTTGTCCTTCTACCAGACCGAGGTGGCGGTGGATGGTGGCGGAAGGCAGACCTGTCAATTCATTCATCCGTCTGGCTGCTCGTCCAGTTGGAGCGGCTAGGAGGACGGGGCATTCTTCTCGGTTGCCAGTTAGGTCAATCTTATGCAAGATAGCGTAGACCGCGATAATACCGTTAATAACCGTTGTTTTTCCAGTCCCTGGTCCGCCTGTCAGAATGAAAAGCGGATTGGTAATGGCTTGGACGATGGCTTCTTTTTGAATGTCATCGTAGGTAAGGGAAGACATAGTTTCTAGCTCTGCTATAGCAGCCTCAACGTCTGCGCGTGGGAAGGGTTTGAAACCATTTTTTCCCATCAGACGGGTCAGGTTTTTATGGATACCATGTTCGGCAAAGTAGAGGCTGTTGTCAAAAATCTTTGTGCCTTCTTGCTGTACCTTGTCGTCTGCAATCAGTCCCGTCAATTCTTTGGCAACAGCAGCGGGGTCCAGCTCTGTATGGCGGGATTTTTCCAGCAGTTCAAGGGTTGCTTCCAGCAAGTCTCTAGCCTCCACATAGGTATCGCCTGTTTCCATGGAGCGATGAATGAGACTAAAGAGCATACCAGCCCGAAAGCGTTGGGGAGAATCACTGGCAATTCCCCGCTTTTCCGCAATCCTATCGGCAATGGTGAAACCGATCCCTTGGACGTCTTCAACCAGTTGATAGGGATTTTCTTCAATCATTTGGAGTGTTTTTTCCTTATATTGGTCTTGGATTTGAAAGGCCAATTTATTGGGAATGCCATACTCGGCTAGTTTTGCCAAGATCATTTCGGTTCCATAATTGAGGCGGAGTTTTTCGACAAATGCCTGCCTGTTCTTGCTGGATAGGCCTGTGATTTGGGTCAGTTTTTCAGGTTCAGCTAAAATCTTATCAATGGTATCTTCGCCATAGAGCTCAACGATTTTTTCAGCCGTTTTGCGTCCAATTCCCTTGAAATGGTCACTGGAGAAATATTTGACAAGTCCGGCAGAAGTGGGCTTGCTGCGTTCGTAACGCGAAATTTGCAGCTGCTGACCATACTTGGGATGGGTAACCAGATTGCCATAGAAACGATAGTCTTCTCCTTCAATGACATCGGCAATCGTTCCGGTCACAATTATTTCGTAGTCGTCATATCCTGCGTCAGTTTCCTCGATTTCAAGGAGAAGGATTTTATAAAAATTACTAGGATTTTCAAAAATAATCCGGTCAATAGTACCGGTAACATACACTTCGTTCATAGAGTTTAGTCCAATAATAATGAAAAAGAAGTTTGGAACGGATTGCTCCAAACTTGTTTGTATTAATCAACAGTCCCAATTCGGTTGAATGGCCACATCCGAAAGACGACTTCACCTTTGATATTTTCACGGGAGAATGTTCCCACACTACGGCTATCTAGTGAAACGAGACGATCATCCCCCATCAAGAAGTACTGACCTTCTGGGACCGTTATAGTGAAATCTACGTAACCATTGGCGTCCTGTGTAAAGGCCTCGGCAGATTGAGCAACGGCCTGGAATTGTTTATTGTAAGAATAGATAGTTTGAAGTTTATCTTCATTAAAAGCTGTCAAATATTCTGCTAAATATGACTCATCTATTTGTTCGTTATTGATATATAGTACATCGTTTTCGTAGCGGATGGTGTCACCTGGCATGCCGATAACACGTTTGACAATTAATTTTTCGTCACCATTACTGTCTGTCTCGCTAGCAACAACAATATCGAAACGGTCGATTGATGTTGTTTTCAGCATAATCAATTTTTCTTGGTGTTGAAGCGTCGGGTCCATGGAATGCCCCTGAACTGAAACTGGATTCCAGATATAGTATCGACTGGCGAACACAGCTACGATAAATAAGATAAAGAATCCCCATTCGGCAATGAATTTCATGAATGGGGAACGATTGGTACCTTTTTTAATTCCCATGAATTTATTTTCCTTATTTCAATAATTTTTGTGCTTTTTGCGTATTAGCAAAGTGAAGTTTGGCAGTCTCATTGAGACCAGCCATGCCATATTGTTTTAAGATGCTTGCTGCGACTTGGTCGGATTTACTGCCCGCTCCAGACGGCAGTTGCATTCCAACTTGTTGACCAAGCTGGGCAAGATTTTCTAAAAACATACTTCTTGCAATGATAGAAGATACTGCCACAGCCAGATACTTACCCTCAGCCTTTTCTTTTAGTGTGATGGGGTTGGGAAATTGATTGGCTTCCTTCTTCAAGTACTTTTGATAATTTTGACTGGATGTAAAAGCGTCAATGACAATCTTCTCAGGCTTCATTCCCTTTTGCAAGAGTAGGAAAATTGCTTGATTGTGCAGGGCAACCTTGACAGATACTGCATTATAGCCTTGCTCAATGACTTCGTTGTATTTTTTCGGTAACAATAGCAGAGCTTGGTGGGGGATTTTCTCTTTTAAGAGAGGAGCGATTTGGCAGATTTTTTGGTCTGTCATTTTCTTAGAATCATCCACACCTAGCGACTTGAGAAAAGCATGGTCTTCTGGGCGGACAAAACTAGCAACGACTGCCAAACCTCCAAAATAAGACCCGTTTCCAACCTCATCTGTACCAATCATGGGCAGGTTTTGACCAGGATTGGTTGTCTGTTCAGAGCTTTCTGGCTCATAGCCCCAGAGCCTTGCTTCCTGCTCTGCCATTTCCCCCTGAAAAACGACTTTTCCAGAAGTGTAGATGGACAGGCTAGCACCGGTCAATTTGAAAAATGCTTCTATGTAGGGATTTTTACTGTCCTGCCGATAGCGGTCATAGTGAGCCATCATGGCCTGTTTTTGCTGGACAGATGCCTTTAGTACAACGGTATTCATGTTCTTATTGTAACACAAATGCTAGTTAGAGTGTGCAGAAAAAGGTAGAATTTACTATAATGGGAAAAGAAAGAGAGGATGTGTAATGACTGAAAAAATGCAGTATAAATGGGCGACTCTGGGAACAGGTGTTATTGCCAACGAATTGGTTCAGGCCTTGCAGGCTATGGGAGGAAATCTTTATTCGGTGGCTAACCGTACCTATGACAAGGGTGTGGAATTCGCGCAAAAATATGGCATCGAGAAAGTTTATCAGGAAATCGATGATGTGTTTGAGGATCCTGAAGTAGACATTATCTATATTTCTACGCCTCACAATACCCATATCAATTATTTGAGAAAGGCCTTGAAGGCTGGGAAGCATGTCCTCTGTGAAAAGTCTATTACGCTTAATTCAGAAGAATTAGCAGAAGCCATTCAACTGGCAGAAGAAAATCAGGTTATCCTGGCAGAAGCCATGACTATTTTCCACATGCCAATCTATCGTCAGTTGAGCGAAGTTGTTGCCAGTGGCAAGCTTGGAGATTTGAAGATGATTCAGATGAACTTTGGCAGCTACAAGGAATACGACATGACCAATCGCTTTTTCAATAAAAGCTTGGCAGGAGGCGCCCTCTTGGATATTGGTGTCTACGCACTGTCATTTGTCCGTTGGTTTATGACGGAAAAGCCAAATCAAGTCCTATCACAGGTCAAATTGGCTCCGACAGGTGTGGACGAGCAGGTAGGGATTTTGCTCAGCAATGATGCAGGAGAGATGGCGACCATCGCCCTGACCCTCCATGCCAAACAGCCAAAACGTGGAACGATTGCCTACGACAAAGGCTATATCGAACTCTACGAGTATCCTCGTGGTCAGAAAGCAGTCATTACCTATACTGAAGACGGTAGTCAAGAGGTAATCGAAGCGGGCGAGACAGCCAAGGCTCTTTCTTATGAAGTGGCGGATATGGAAAAAGCTGTCGCAGGCATCGAAAATACCATGCACCTAGCCTACACCCAAGATGTCATGGGCATTATGACCCAACTCCGTAAAGAATGGGGTTTGGTTTACCCTGAAGAGGTGTAGTAACGAATCCGAATGTGTATTTCGGGTCGGGCCAGTAAACAGGGAGCCTCATAAATAGTTTCTGACAAGCCATTAGCTGGTATTACTTTTTCAGAAAATGGGGAGGGAAATCTAGAAATATACAAATACACAGAAATCTTGTGTAGTAATCATATTATCAAACGCATAAAATCGATGTTACAGGCAACATGATTTTATGCGTTTTTGTGAATTGTAGAATTCTTACTTCTTTGGTGAATAATTTGTAAACGACCATTGATAAGAATTTACAAAGAAATTACAATCTATACTTAGATATTTTACGTAATTTTCATTGGAATTTGATGAAAATAGGTTAGACTAATTTTGGACTTAAGTCTGAATAATACCAAGGAGTTTTAAATGAAAAAGAAATCTACCTATCTTCAATGCGCAACGATCTTGTTTACTACTTCAGTGCTTCTTTTAGCAGCTTGCAGTAACCAAGCAAGTGTTAAATTAGATACTGAAGCTGTTAATGATGCAGCTTTAGCTGAGCAGACAGCGAATGGAAAAACAGTAGCCTTTTATGATACTAGTAGGGCTAAAACGGAGGATTATTCCAAGGTAAATGAAAATCAGGCCAAGTATGTTTTTCTTTTCATCGGAGATGGGATGGGGGTTACTCCCGTAACAGCTGCAGAGAATTATCTAGGCTATACCCAGACCAATAAGGGAGAAATTTACCCAGACAGGATGAATTTTACAGAGATGCCAGTTGTTGGTATGAAGACTCAATTCGACTGCCACTCTTTTATTCCAGACTCAGCCTCTACAGCGACTGCATTTGGGACAGGAATAAAAACTCAAACGGATACGGTGGGGCTTTCTGGAGACTTTAGTCAATCTGCAGATTCAGTGGCAGAAAAAGCTAAACGAGCAGGTAAAGCTGTTGGTATCATTTCCTCCGTGACTTTAAACCATGCAACACCTGCTGCATTTTATGCTAATGTAGAATCACGTAATTCATATTATGATATTGGCTTGCAAATGGCAGAGACAGACTTTGATTTTTTTGGTGGTGGTTCCCTCAAGCATCGAACAGGGAAGGAACAAGATCAAAAAGATCTATATACCATTTTAGAAGAACGTGGCTATACTATCGCAGATACCAAACAAGAAGCTGAGCAAATTACAGCAGATTCAAAGAAAGTGTATATGGTAGCTGAGGACTTGCAGGATGATGGTGCCATGACATATGCTATTGACCAAAACAGTGATAGCCAGACCTTGAAAGATGTCGTGGACAAAGGTATTGAAGTACTGTCAAATAATCCAGAAGGTTTCTTTATGATGGCAGAATCAGGGAAAATAGACTGGGCTGAGCATGCCAATGACGGAGTGACCACAATGGAAGAGGTCATTCAGTTTCAAGAAGCAATCCAGTCTGCAGTGGATTTTTACGATGAACATCCAGACGATACCTTGATTGTGGTAACTGCAGACCATTCTACAGGTGGTTTCACCATAGGAAATGGTTCAACTGGGTATGAGACCTATTTTGACCTCCTAACAAATCAAAAAGGTTCACAAGTTGCTTTCCAAGAGAAGGTAAAAAGTGCTCTTGAGACCAATCCAAATCTTTCATTTGAAGAATTTGCATCTCAGATTACAGCATTCTTCGGTCTAGTTCTTGATCCTAATGCCCCAGCAGAAACTGGTACAGAAGCAGCAGTTGAAGCCTATAAGGAGCAACAGGAGAGCAATCGTTTGATTTGCTCGCAAGAGGAATACCAGGAACTCAAAACTGCTTTTGAAGAAAGTAAGAAGGCAAGTGAAGAACAAAATGTCCAGTATGGTGGCTATGATCCAGTTTCCATTAAAGCTACCCATATTTTAGATAAAAAAGCAGGGTTAGCTTGGACAACGACGGCCCATGCGGGTGAAAAAGTACCAGTCTATGCTATGGGTTCTGGGGCCTATATGTTTGACGGGGAATTTGATGATACGGATGTCGCAGTTCGCTTGGGAGAAGCCATGGGCTTTAATGGAGAGGTAGCAGGTCCGAAAGACCAGATGGAAACAGAAACCAAGAAACCTGTTGGTGTTGGCCTAATTCCTCCTGCTTCTGGAAATGAATAATTTTAGCTTAGGCTCAAGCACAGGCTACTAGTCAGACTTGGGATCAACATTTTGTGCAGTGGTTGATTAGCTTTACTAGTCTGGGAGAATTAAACAGCTTTAGAAGAATTGTTTCAGCTAATCACTTTGAAATTTACATGTGACCAGATAAAGTCCGAACCTAGATACTAGGAAGTGAGGAAACACTCCTGGTCAGGTTGAGTTCTATCCTTTTTCCAAAATCTCTTCGTTTCTTAGGTTCGTATGACAATTTCATGACAGAATCCTTTTCTAGATTACAGAGTGAAAACATTTTGTTAAAAGACTGGTTTTAACCTTGTTTTTTAGCTTTGATTTATATAAGATGGAACCATTAAATTGGAAAAGGAATGAAAAATGAAACGTAAGAAGTTATCAAAATCACAATATATGCGCCGCAAGAGAAAAACACCTGTTATGAAAGCCAATAAGAAGGTGCTTTACACATCATCATTGGCCCTTTCATTATTTGCTACTGGGATTACAGCTCCAAATGTTTTTGCATTGGATTGGACTCCCCGTAGTGTAAGTGAGATTAGCCAAGAAATCGAAGATAAAGGCGGAAAATTAACCTATACCGTAAAGTATGGTGATACCTTAAGTGCGATTGCCGAGGCTATGAATATTGATTTGGATATTATAGCTCAGATTAACCAAATTGCAGATGTGAATTTGATTTTCCCTGATACAGTTTTGACTACGACGGTTGATCAAAATCATCAAGTAACGCAAATTGAAATTCAAGCACCTGTACAAGAAGAAGCTGCTGAAAATACTGTGCAAGCAACAGTCGATATTGCGGCTAATGAAATTACAGTAGATGATACAGTTATCCCACTGGAGTCAACGGATGCGCCTAGTTCATCAGCTTCAATTACAGAAGTTTCAGTTGAAACTCCAGTAGAGGAAGCACCGGTCACAGAAGTCCCTGTAGAAACCCCATTGGAAGAAGCCCCAGTAGAAGAAGTTCCAGTTACAGAAGTCTCAGTTGAAACTCCAGTGGAGGAAGCACCGGTCACAGAAGTCCCTGTAGAAACCCCATTGGAAGAAACCCCATTGGAAGAAACCCCATTGGAAGAAACTCCATTGGAAGAAACCCCATTGGAAGAAGTTCCAGTTACAGAAGTCTCAGTTGAAACTCCAGTGGAGGAAGCGCCAGTCACAGAAGGTCCGGCAAAAACTCCAGTAGAGGAAGCACCGGTCGCAGAGGTGAACTCTGTAGAGGCAGCCCCTGTGACTCCTACACCAGCCGCGTCAACTGCAACAACAGTTGCTACGGTTTCAACAACTTCATCAAGTACTACTAGTTCATATGATGTTGGACTCCAACCTCAGGTTGCAGCATTTCGAGCTGAAGTAACTAATGCCTTTGGAATCACGTCATTTTCAGGTTACCGTGCGGGTGACACAGGGGATCATGGTAAAGGATTGGCAATTGACTTTATGGTTCCTCAAAGTTCGGCTTTGGGTGATCAGGTCGCTGCATATGCTGCGGCTAATTTAGCATCGAAAAATATTAGTTATATCATTTGGAAACAACGATTCTACTCACCTTATGCTAGTATTTATGGACCAGCATATACATGGAACTTAATGCCAGATCGTGGAAGTATTACGGAAAACCACTATGATCATGTTCATGTGTCCTTTAATCAGTAAAATTGTAATAGCAAAAGCCAAACTCAAAGTGAGCTTGGCTTTTTGAATGTAAGCAATTAGATTAATACTTTCAAGAAAAGTTTGTTTTACATTATTTTGAAGAGGTTATTGGTTGCTTCGTAGTTTGCTGCCTTGATATCGTTTGTGAAGATAGCCATAGTGACTGCTTCAGGAGCAATGGAAATGTGGTTCTTGGCAACCGAGAAACCGATAATAAAGGTTCCATTCATGATAAACATAGGCTGGTTCCATTTCAATTCTACTGTTAGATTTGGAAATTCTTTCTGAATCTGTTCAAAGATTGGTTCTAATTTGAATTTTAAGATTGGGTTCTTAAAATTGCTCAAAAAAATTGGAGCATGAGGCTTCCTCTTCTTCATTTTTATCATGCTAAAACTAGAGAGGAGCATTGCCCCTCCTTAATCTTTTATCACCCCCAAATTGCTGTTGCTTGATAAGGTTTGAGAGTTATTGTTTTGCCTAGCTTACTATCAGGGTAATTGCTAATCAGGATATGTCCCTGTGCGTAGTTGTCTAGCAGTTCTATTTCAACCTCTTCCGGAAAGAAATTATTTAGGACAAGCAATTGTTCGCTATTTAACAAGCGCTCGAAGGCATAAACCTTGTTACTTTCATGATAGGCAGCTCGGTAGTCACCTTCGGAAATGATAGGAAGTTTTTTTCTGAGTCGAATCAACTCTTGGTAGAAGGTGAAGATTGGGCCATTTTTTTCATTTTCAACGTTTATCGTTGGGTAGGATTTACCAGCTTTTAGCCAAGGTGTAGCTGTTGAAAATCCGGCATTTTCGCTAGCATCCCATTGCATAGGTGTGCGAGAATTATCACGGGATTTTGCTTGAATAATTTTAAAGGCTTGTTCCGGACTATTGCCTTGATCCAGAAGCATTTGGTAGGCATTGATAGATTCCACGTCAACATAATCATCCATACTATTGTAATCAGGGTCAATCATGCCGATTTCTTCTCCCATATAGATGTAAGGAGTTCCCCGAGAAAGATGGATGGATGCAGCTAACATCGTCGCTCCTTCATTGCGGAAGTTTTCTATATCCACAAAGCGATTGAGGGCGCGGGGTTGATCGTGATTGTTGTAGAAAAGTGCGTTCCAGCCATTTCCGACTGACATCTCTTCGCCCCAAGTGTGGAAGAGGCGTTTGAGTTCCTCAAAGTCAAAGTCCTTAATGGTCCACTTTTGACCATCTTTGTAATCCACTTTCAGGTGGTGGAAGTTGAAGGCCATGGACAACTCTTTACGCTCAGGTGCTGTATATAATATACAGTTGTCAATGGTAGTCGCTGACATTTCACCGACTGTGATAAACCCTTCTTCACTACCGAAGGTTGCATTGTTCATCATTTTGAGATAGTCGTGGGTGATGGGGCGGTCTGTGTAGGCTGGTTTTCCATCATTAATAGGACAGTCTTCTAAGACTTCGTCCTTTCCGATGACATTAATAACATCAAAGCGGAATCCTTTAACACCTTTGTTTTTCCAGAAGTTGACAACCTTGAATAGCTCTTCACGAACAGATGGATTTCGCCAATTAAGATCAGCTTGCGTTACATCATAAAGGTGTAGATAGTATTTCCCAGTTGCTCCGAAAGGAGCCCATGCATTTCCACCAAACTTGGAAACCCAGTCAGTGGGTTGGTCTCTCAAGATAAAGAAATCCTGGTAGTATTTGTCTCCAGCCAAGGCTTTTTGGAACCATTCGTGGTCTGTCGAGCAGTGGTTAAGGACCATGTCTAGCATGAATTCAATTCCTAATTTCTGACCAACGGCTACCATCTCTTCAAAGTCCTCCATTGTACCAAAATCAGGGTTTACTGCGGTATAGTCTGATATATCATAGCCGTTATCTCGTTGTGGACTTGGATAGAAAGGGTTGAGCCAAATCATATCAATGCCTAGCTCTTTTAGATAAGGAAGTTTTTCGATAATCCCCCGTAGATTCCCAACACCATTTCCAGTTGTGTCCTTGTAAGATTTTGGGTAGATTTGATAAACTACTTTACGCTTGTCTATTGTCATTTCGCTCTCTCTTTCTTGTTTTTCTTGGTTGATAAGCAATGATAGGAGGTGCAAGCTATCTTGCGCCCTCCTAGAACATTAATTCTTTGTAATTGTCAGAATGGTCTCGCCTTGTGTGATTGTACGAGGAAGATTTCCGATAACTTGAGTGTCAAAGTCGGTTTGATTTGTCACAATGATAGGTGTTTCAGTGATCAATCCGGCAGCTTTAATTACGTCAATATCAAAACTAATTAGAAGATCCCCAGCCTTCACTTTGTCACCTTGTTTGACATGGGCTGTAAAACCTTTTCCTTCTAAACCAACAGTATCCATACCGATGTGCATCAGCAGTTCAATACCAGTTGAAGTTGTAATACCAATCGCGTGGAAAGTTGGGAAGAGTACAGAGACCTCCCCGTCTACAGGAGCGAAAAGCTTGCCTTCACTCGGGTCAATTACAATTCCTTTTCCCATTACACCAGATGAAAATACTGGATCAATAGCTTGTGATAAGTCTCTTGCTTCACCAGTTAGCGGACTAATAAGCTGGATAGGTGTATCAACAACGGTCGAAGGAACAGAAGCAGCTTCTTGTGCAGCTTGCAGTTTTTCGTCTTCTGCTTTAGTTAAAATACCTGCTTTACGGAAGAAGAATGTTAATACAAATGGAATAGCAATCGCAACAGCCATTGCAAAAGTAAATGGTAACCAATATTGTGCTTTAATAGCCAAAATACCTGGAAGTCCACCGACACCAATTGCGTTGGCAGTGATATTCAACGAAGTTGAAATGAGACCTGCTAAACCAGAACCAATCAAACCAGCCACGAATGGATATACATATTTAACGTTTACACCAAAGAGAGCAGGTTCAGTTACACCGAGGTAGGCAGAAATAGCCGCAGGAAGTGAAATTTGTGCTTCTTTTTCGTTGTGTCGGTTCATAAAATAGTATGCCAATACAGCAGAACCTTGTGCAATGTTAGAAAGAGCAATCATTGGCCATAAGCCAGTTCCCCCAGCATCAGCAATCAACTGAGTATCGATAGCATTTGTCATATGGTGGAGTCCAGTAATAACAAACGGGGCGTAAAGTGCACCAAAGATTGCACCAAATACAGCTTTAAATGGACCTGTTAAACCAGCCAAAACAACCGTTGATAAGGCTTGACCAAGTGTCCAACCAAGAGGGCCAAGGATTGTATGAGCTAGAATAATAGCAGGTATCAATGAAAGAAATGGAACAAAAATCATTGATACAACTTCTGGGATGCGTTTACGCCAGAAAATTTCTAGATAAGAGAGTGATAGACCCGCAAGCAAGGCTGGAATAACTTGAGCTTGGTAACCGATACGGTTGATGGTAAAACTACCAAAATTCCATACCCAATCACTAGCAATCGTTGTAGCATCAGTACCTGGAACAGCGTAAGCATTGAGCAATTGTGGAGAAACCAAACAGATACCCAGTACAATACCGAGAATTTGAGTTGTTCCCATTTTACGAGAAACAGACCAGGTAATTCCTACAGGTAAAAAGTGGAAGATTGCTTCACCTGGTAGCCATAAGAAATGGTTAACACCGTTCCAGAATGGAGATACCATAGTGATGGTGTTCCAGACGGGGTTTCCATCGGCATCAAATACCTTAACTCCATCAGCAACTTGTTGTCCTAACCATGGCATCCCAACCGCTTCAAGAACGTTACGGAAACCAAGGATAAGACCACCTACGATAATAGCTGGAATAATCGGTGTGAAAATTTCAGCTAACATCGTCATGACACGTTGAATGGCATTTTGATTACTCTTAGCAGCTGTTTTTGCGGCTTCTTTAGATACACCTTCAATACCAGATACGGCGGTGAAGTCATTATAGAAAACCGGCACATCGTTGCCAATGATAACTTGGAATTGACCTGCGTTTGTAAATGTACCTTTTACGGTAGGAATATTTTCAATTGTTTTAACATCTGCTTTGCTTTCGTCAGCTAAAACAAAACGCATACGAGTTGCACAGTGTGTCACCGCGGTGACATTTTCTTTTCCGCCTATGGCTTTCAAGAGTTCCTGGGCTTCATGTTGATATTTTCCCATTATTTTTCCTCCTCAGTGGCAAAATCTGCCACCACCTAAATTTTTCCAATATATAAATAATTGGTTAAATTATTTATATAAACTTACGATATTTGTACGGACAAATATATTTCAAAAATATTGTATACGATTTCATAAAATAATGCAAGCGTTTTTACTCATTTTTTTAAAAAATTTGTTATAATATTCTAGTTGTATGATAAAAAACAGACTAATGTTGGAGTAATAAAATGAAAAAATATCAAGAAATATATAATGATTTAAAAGAGAAAATACGAACAAATGTCTATCCTGCTGAGACTTCTTTACCAACTGAACAACAATTGCAAGAAATGTATCAAGTTAGCCGAGATACTGTTCGAAAAGCACTGGCTATTCTGACAGAACGCGGAATGATTCAAAAAGTTCAAGGAAGAGGTTCTCTAGTTTTAAAACAGGAACTATTGAATTTTCCTATTTCTGGCTTAACTTCGTATCAAGAATTGACGGATGCTTTGCAGTTGCAGTCAGATACAGCGGTTGTTGATTTGGAGCTCATTACAGTAAATAGTAATTTATCTCAATTAACAGGATTTGAACCATTTAGTAAAGTATGGAAAATTGTACGTACAAGGTCCATAGATGGAAAGATTTCAGTAGTTGATACGGATTACCTCTCTTCAGATATTGTTCCGAAGATGGATAAAGAAATCGCAAAAGGTTCAATCTATCAATATTTAGAAAAAGAACTAAAATTGGATATATCCTATGCTCAAAAAGAAATTACGGTTGAACCAACCAGTTGGGAAGAACGTGAATTGATGAAGACTCAAGATGATTACTTGGTATTGATAAAATCAAGAGTTTTTCTAAGTGATACACAACAATTTCAATATACTGAAAGCAAGCATAAAATTGATAAATTCCGCTTTGTGGATTTTGCTCGTAGAAAGCATTCACTATAGTAAGAATTAGCCAAAAATAGGTTTTTACGTTATAATAGATGGAAGATGAGGGGAAATATGGCAAATTTAAATCGATATAAATTTACTTTTGGCGAAAAGCAACTGACTTTAACGACAGAGCATGATAATCTTTTTATGGAAGAAATTGAACGAGTTGTTCAAGAAAAATATCAAGCATTAAAAGAAAAAATGCCTACTGCGGATTCTGAAACTCTAGCCCTTTTATTGGCAATTAACGCACTATCTGTACAGTTGACACGCGAAATAGCTTTTGAAAAGACCGAGGCTGAGTTGGCAAGCCTGAAAGCCAAAGATAAAGTTTCAAAAGAAAATGTGACCTTGGTTGATTTGGATGAACTTGAGGAAAAAGTATGATTACACTAGCAATCATTTTCATTCTAGTATGGAGTTTTTATATCGGATATAGCAGAGGTATAGTGTTACAAACTTTCTATGGTTTAGGAACTATTGTTTCATTAATGGTTGCATCTGCACATTTCATGAAGTTGGCACAATTTTTATACCTCTGGGTTCCGTTTGCAAATGCAACTCAGGGAAGTTATAACTATTTCTTTGATGAGAAGTATCTTTTTGACTTAGATAAGGTTTTTTATGCGGGGTTATCATTTTTGCTACTCTATGTAGCTGTTTATGCCTTGGTTCGTTTTATAGGAATTTTTATCCATCTTTTAGAAGGTTTTAATCCAAATACTCAGTTGAGCAATCTCATCAGTGGCATTGTAGCGGTTATGGTAACCTTTATTTCCCTGCAGATTGTGATGGTTCTATTGTCTAGTATTCCACTTGCAGTGGTGCAAGAGAAGCTTCATAGTAGTTTTCTTGCCAATTTCATGATTCAATACACACCATTCACTAGTAGTTTTTTTAAATCTCTCTGGTTGAGTAATATTACAGGGTAAGGGAGACCTTATCCTTTTTATCATCATTTATACTCTTCGAAAATCAAAAGCAGACGTTGTTGACTTGATGTGATGAGTGTCAAGCTCCAGTGGAGCTTGACAGCCCGCTACCATAAATAAGAAAGTGGCAGGAGTATATCTGCGCATGGAGAAACGAACTTCGTTCGCTCTATCTCCAACCTCCAAATATTTCCCAAGCCTTTGGAGCTAGTCTGATTTTTATTGAGTATTAGTTGACTGTTATACCTTTAATGTAAGAGACTGGGAAAAACTATATTTTTATCTTATATTGTTTTGATAATGAGATAAAGCTAAGGAAAAGACTAAGTAGGAACATATGAATAATAAGATTATTGAAACCCTTGAATTTCACAAGGTAAGACAAAAAATTGAGCCCTATCTCTTGACGGAACAGGGCTTTGAAGAATTGCGACAGTTGGAACCCATGGTGGAAGTTCACCGTATCCAGCAGGCCTTTAACGAGTTGACAGACATAGCGCAGATTTTTGTAGAAAATCCCTATTTCAGTCTGGCTGCTACTAGTGACATCGGTCCAGCTATGCGTCGTTTGGAGCTAGATACCGATCTTAATATCACTGAGTTACTAGCAGTGAAAAAAATATTGGAAGTTTCTAAGTCTCTCTTGGATTTTTATGAAAACCTGGAAAATATCAGTCTTACCCAGCTGGATAAACTCTTTGAAAAGATTGAGCTTTTTCCACATTTACAAGGCTCCCTCCAATCCATCAATGATGCGGGGTTTGTAGAGGATTTTGCTTCAGAAAAGCTGGGGCGTATTCGTAGAAAAATCCATGAAACCGAACACCAAGTACGTCAGGTCATGCAGGATATTCTAAAAAACAAGAGCGATATGCTGTCCGATAGCATTTTGGCAAGCCGTAATGGACGCAATGTACTTCCTGTCAAAAATACCTATCGCAATAAAATTGCAGGGGTTGTCCATGACATTTCTGCTTCGGGTTCGACCGTTTATATTGAGCCGCGGGCAGTGGTGACCCTGAACGAAGAAATCAGTCATCTGCATGCAGAAGAACGCCATGAGATCAATCGAATTTTGCAGGAAATGTCAGATATGCTTCGACCTCATAGTGGTATTCTCCGAAATAATGCTTGGATCATCGGTCATCTTGATTTTGTCCGTGCTAAACATGTCTTTGCGCGTGATCATCAAGCGATTGTACCAATCTTGTCAGAAAAACAAGACATAGCATTACTGAATGTTCGACATCCGCTCATTGCTGATCCTGTACCAAATGACCTGTATTTCGGTAGTCAGTTGACGGCTATCGTGATAACAGGTCCCAACACAGGTGGTAAGACCATCATGCTCAAAACCTTGGGATTGACCCATTTGATGGCTCAGTCTGGTTTGCCTATTTTGGCTGATAAGGGTAGTCGGGTAGCTATCTTCAAAGAAATTTTTGCGGATATTGGGGATGAACAGTCGATTGAGCAGAGCTTATCAACCTTCTCCAGTCACATGACCCACACGGTGGAGATTTTAAGAGCAGCTGATCAAGATTCTCTCATTCTATTTGACGAGTTGGGAGCTGGGACAGATCCGCAAGAGGGTGCGTCTTTGGCTATGGCAATCTTAGATGACCTTCGTTTGCGGGGGATCAAGACCATGGCAACCACCCACTATCCTGAGCTCAAGGCCTATGGGATAGAAACCTCTGGTATTGAAAATGCCAGCATGGAATTTGATACCAATAGCCTACGGCCAACTTATAAGTTTATGCAGGGTGTTCCTGGGCGGTCCAATGCCTTTGAAATAGCCCGTCGTTTGGGCTTGTCAGACATCATTATCCAGTCGGCTCAGTCTTGGACGGATACAGATAGTGATGTGAACCGAATTATTGAAAAATTGGAAAGCCAAACGGTTGAAAGCCGTCGTCGCCTAGACAAGATTCGTGATGTGGAGCAAGAAAACTACAAGATGAACCGAGCCCTTCGCAAGCTCTATGACGAACTCAATCGTGAGCGGGAAAATGAGCTCAACAAGGCACGCTTGGAAGCCAAGGAAATTGTAGATATGGCATTGGCAGAAAGCGAGGAGATTCTTAAAAATCTTCATGCTGCAGCCAGTCTTAAGCCCCACCAGATTATCGAAGCCAAGGCAGAGCTGAAAAAGTTGGTGCCTGAAGTGGTGGATCTATCTAAAAATAAGGTTCTGAAGAAAGCTAAAATTCAGCGGGAGGCCAAGGTGGGCGATGACATTACCGTTACAGCTTATGGACAACGTGGGACCCTGACCAATCAGCTTAAAGATGGACGTTGGGAAGCTCAGGTTGGCTTGATTAAGATGACCTTGGCCAAAGATGAGTTTGAGTTAGTCAAGGCGGAAAAGGCAGAGCAACCTAAGAAACGCCAGGTTCATACAGTTAAACGTGCCAATGTACGAGGACCAAAAGCCCGCTTAGATCTCCGTGGCAAACGCTACGAAGAGGCTATGATGGAGCTGGATGAATTTATCGACCAAGCCCTTCTCAACAATCTGGCACAAGTCGATATTGTTCACGGTATTGGTACTGGAGTTATCCGAGAAGGGGTGACAAAGTACCTTCGTCGAAACAAGCAAGTCAAGGAGTTCGGCTATGCCCCACAAAATGCAGGTGGATCAGGCTGTACTATTGTGACGTTTAAGTAAAATAATAAGGTATAGATGAATAATATCAGGTGATATAGTATTGCCCAAGTAATTGGGATATTTCAGTACTTCAACTGGAACTGATAAATAGTGGATTCCATCTAATTCTTTATGCAACTGCGGTCATGCTCAAGTTGACTATAAAGCTAAACAACTTATTTTTCTAAAAATATGACTCACATTATCCTCCGTAGCAAAAATTCGCATTCTCTCTTCATTTGGTGTAGAATAATAGTACAAAAAAAGAAACGGAGAATTGTATGGTTCAAGTTGTTACAGATGCAAACTTTGAAGTTGAAACACAAGAAGGCGTAGTCCTTGTTGACTTTTGGGCACCATGGTGTGGCCCTTGTCGTATGCAAGCACCAATCTTGGAACAATTAGATGGTGAAGTGGACGAAGACGAATTACGTATTTATAAAATGGATGTAGATGAAAATCCAAACACAGCTCGTCAGTTTGGTATCATGTCTATCCCAACACTTCTGTTCAAAAAAGATGGACAAGTTGTAAAACAAGTTGCTGGTGTTCATACGAAGGAGCAAATCAAAGCGATTTTAGCTGAAATTGGCTAATTGAAAATGAAAGCAAGTAGTGGGCTCAGATTCGCTGCTTGTTTTTTTCACAACTGAAAGCATGTTCAAAAAAACGGATTGTGAAGGTTGACACAAGATATTATAATAACCTTATCTTTGTCAACTATTAGTTACAAACCATTAAATCTCTATCGTCAGTTTAAATCAGCAGCTCAAGAGTTTCCAAATGTTACCATTTATTTTGACCAACCCTATGCATCCTTCTCTGAATTAGGATTGGAAAATACCTATCAAACCGTTTTTGAGGCCATTCAAAAAAGAGCTGCCCAATTTGCAGAGGCAGGTATTGTTGGCTATGGAGACAAGGTGGTTCTGTATAAGAGCCCAGCTTTCGACACCTATTTGGTAGCAGTAGCGGTAACGGCATTGGGTGCTGTTCCTGTTATGATTTCCTATCATTTGCCATCTTCGAATTTAGATGTGTTTGCGGAGCGATTGGAAAAGTCTTTCATTCTCTACGACCAAGAAACGGAAGAACGTGTAGCAGGAGTGACTCGAACTGACCTGGTAACAAAGGTATTTTTACCCCAAGTCCTAGTGCAAGAAACAGTTGCTTTTGAAGAAAATCTCCTGCCAGAAGATGTCATTCAATACATGACCCATACTTCAGGAACGACAGGTGTTCCAAAATTAATCTGCCACACAGCACAGACCATGGGTTGGCGAGTAGCTTGGCAACAAACTATTTTTGACAAGATGACGGAGAGAGGCTTGCTGGCCTTCCATATCTCTCCTGTTCATTCACGCTATAATATCAGCGTGTCGTCGGCGATTGGGTTAGGATTCCCCCTCTACCCGCTTTCTTCTGCAAGAAAAGATGATCTTGAACGGGCGCTTGCTCTTCATCGTCCAAGTGCTCTGGAAACCCATCCTAATAACTTTGTCCAATGGGCAAGATTGGCCAAGGAAAAACCAGAGGTCTTTAGTAGCATTCGTTATTACCATTCGACCTTTGATGCTATCAATATTGGTACGCTTCGCGCCTTCTTGGAGGCTTCTAAAGAGCAACTTCCAGTCTTTATGCAGGTTTATGGTCAAAGTGAATGTGGTCCAATGATTTTACGTTACCATCACTTGGAAAATCTAGGAACAGTTAGTGGACGAGATATGGGGATTGGTCTGGAAGGTTACACAGAAGCACGCATCACAGATGCCCAAGGGAATCCTCTCCCAGCTGGAGAAAACGGCCACATTCAGTTCCTGTCAAAAGGACGTGCTGTGACCTACTATAAAGAAGATGCCCGCTTCCAAGATAATGTGTACGGTGCTTGGCGGGATAGTGGTGACTACGGCTGCATGAATCCAGAGGGTACACTTCTTCTAAAAGACCGTCAGGTTGACCTCATTGAGCATATCGGCAGCATCCTTGCCTTGGAAGATGTATTGTTGGAAAAATTGGACTTTTTATCAGAAGTCGTGATTATCCGCGATATCAATGGTGCACCGCAGCCGATTATCGCTCTGGCAGACGATGCTGAGATGAACTGGGAAGCTTGGTGGGCCATGGTTGCAGACCTACCACTATTGAAAGAAACCATCTTGATGGCTTATGACGTCATTCCACGTACTGCGACTATGAAGGTTCAACGCCTCAAAATGGAGGCAGAAATGAAAGAAAAAAATCTGTAAGAGTAACGAAACCACGCTTGCAGATAAGAAGGAGTTCACATGAAAGAAATTTATCTAGCAGGCGGTTGTTTCTGGGGAATGGAAGGCTACTTTTCCCAGATCGATGGTATTCTTGACACCAGCGTTGGCTATGCCAATGGACAGGTGGAGACGACCAATTATCAACTCCTCAAACAAACAGACCACGCAGAGACGCTCTATCTAGCCTATGATGAGACTCGTATCAATTTGCGGGAAATTCTCCTCTACTATTTCCGTGTCATTGATCCCTTCTCTGTCAATCAGCAGGGACCTGACAAGGGGCGCCAGTATCGGACTGGTATCTATTATACAGATGAGGTTGATTTGCCGACCATCGAGCAAGTCATGACGGAGCAGTCCCAGCTCTTTGGTGGACGCCCCCTAGCCGTTGAAGTGGAGCCACTCGCGCATTACATCCCCGCCGAAGATTACCATCAGGATTATTTGAAGAAAAATCCCCAAGGGTACTGCCATATCGATCTTGGGCAGGCAAAAATCCCTCTGATTGATGTTGCAGACTACCAAAAGCCAGACCAGCAAGTCTTAAAAGACAGCTTGACCGACCTCCAGTATCGAGTCACTCAAGAAGCTGCGACGGAAAGACCCTTCGAAAATGAGTTTTGGAATAGTGAACAAGCTGGCATCTACGTCGATATTACGACTGGCGAGCCGCTCTTTCTCTCGACGGACAAATTCGATTCAGGTTGCGGCTGGCCCTCCTTTACCAAACCAATCAGCAAAGAAGTTGCGACTTATTTCCAAGATAAGTCCCATGGCATGAACCGTATTGAAGTCCGTAGTCGGGCTGGTCATGCTCATTTAGGTCATGTCTTTGATGACGGACCGCGTGATAAAGGCGGTCTCCGTTACTGTATCAACTCAGCAGCCCTTCGTTTCATACCGAGAGAGGAAATGGAAGAAGCAGGATATGGACTGTTTTTAGATATTCTTTCTTGATTTTTCTGAAAATTCTCTTGATTTTTTCTTGAAATAGGATTAAAATATAGGCAAGATAAAACTGAATAACCGGTTGATAGTGAATAGGAAGGATTGCTGACTGTTCACAGGACGGAACTCTGGAGAGACCATCATGGCACCGAAGGGGCAAGGTGGGGTTGCTGAATGGAAAAGTAATCCTACTCAAACTCTCAGGTAAAAGGACAGAGCGTATTAATGTAGGGTTTTCCTATATTTTTCGCATTACATCTAGAGGTTGAATTGTTCAGCCTCTTTTTAGTTTTTCCAAAAGCTTTATCTAGACCTATTTTTTCGGAGGAATTATGTTAGAACTATTTAAGGCCATCAACAACTTTGTTTGGGGACCGCCACTGCTATTGCTTTTAGTAGGTACAGGTGTTTATTTCACCATTCGTTTAGGATTGTTTCAACTAAGTAAACTACCCACAGCTTTTCGTTTGATTTTCTCAAGTGATCAGTCTGGTCAAGGGGATGTGTCGAGTTTTGCGGCATTGTGTACAGCTCTTGCAGCGACTGTCGGGACAGGAAATATTGTCGGGGTGGCAACTGCCATTACTACAGGTGGTCCTGGAGCCCTTTTCTGGATGTGGGTTGCTGCATTCTTTGGTATGGCAACGAAGTATGCGGAAGGATTTCTAGCAATCAAGTACAGAACTAGGGATGCAGATGGTCATGCGGCAGGTGGACCAATGCATTATATCACCATTGGTATGGGACAGAAATGGAAACCCCTAGCAATCTTCTTTGCCATTTCTGGAGTTCTGGTGGCTCTTTTGGGGATTGGGACATTTTCACAGGTCAATTCAATTACTTCTTCATTAGAAGTAAGCTTTGGTTTATCGCCGCAGTTGATTAGTATCCTCTTGGCCGTTCTAGTGGCTGTCATCATCTTTGGTGGTATCGAAACAATTTCCAAAGTATCAACCAAGGTTGTTCCGTTCATGGCCATCCTCTACATTTTAGCAACAATTGTGATTTTAATAACACATGCAGATCAGTTGATTCCTGCGTTGAAATTAGTAGTTAGTTCAGCACTGACTCCTTCTGCAGCTGTTGGTGGTTTTGCTGGGGCAACAGTAAAAGAAGCAATCCAGAGAGGAATTGCTCGTGGTGTATTTTCTAATGAATCTGGTTTAGGTTCTGCTCCCATTGCCGCTGCTGCAGCAAAATCAGAGAATGCCGTTGAGCAAGGTTTGATTTCTATGACCGGTACTTTCATTGATACCATTATTATTTGTAGTTTAACAGGTTTATCTATTTTGGTGACTGGTCAGTGGACGGTGGAAGGACTTGAGGGTGCTCCGCTGACTCAGGCAGCATTTGCAACTGTTTTTGGTAATCCAGGGACAATTGCCTTGACTATTAGCTTGGTTCTCTTTGCATTTACAACGATTCTGGGTTGGTCATATTATGGTGAGCGCTGTATTGAATTTCTTTTCGGAACAAAATCAATTTTACCCTATCGGTTGGTCTTCATACTAATGGTAGCTCTCGGTGGTTTCCTGAAGTTGGACTTGATTTGGACGATTGCAGATATAGTGAATGGTCTCATGGCCCTACCAAACTTAATAGCTTTACTAGCCTTATCACCAGTTATTATCAAGGAGACACGTTTGTATTTCCAAGCTACTCATCGAAAACCGTCATTTATTTTCAGTGAGTTATTTATTAAATTAATCAAAAAATCGAGCTAAGTCTCGGTTTTTTAATTATCCAAAAACATATATACGTATGTTAGAACGATGATTAGATCTTTGGAAATCGTGGTAGGAGGGGAATGCGCGTGCCATTTCCTTCTATGAAAAAGTGGGCTTCTGATTTGATGGTGTCAAAAAGATAGTTAATCTAGGTGCAGAACGTACAGAGTACCGCATGGTGTGGAGACGGATATCACAATGATTTCAACCAAGGTTTGATGGATTCTGTTAGGCCTATTCTCTAATATTTTTAACGTATTAAGTCAGCCACTCGGCTGTCTTTTTGTTCTTTTAGGGTGTTTTCTGCTATAATTATCTCATGAATGATT
Source organism: Streptococcus suis (assembly GCA_022354845.1). Taxonomy (NCBI): domain Bacteria; kingdom Bacillati; phylum Bacillota; class Bacilli; order Lactobacillales; family Streptococcaceae; genus Streptococcus; species Streptococcus suis. The sequence continues at coordinate 1,747,848 of CP031970.1, read as the reverse complement.
TTATTACAAAGTATTTGTCTCAGTTTAATGTTGAGGCGATTGTGACTGCTAGCCTGAACAAGATTTTGTCTCTTATTTTACTGTTCATTACATTTTATATTCTGAAGAAAATCGCTAAAGCTTCAGTTAAAAAAGTGCTTGTACCGTCTCTAAAGATTTCAAACCATGAGCAAGGACGCCAAAAGACAATCAGTCGATTAGCGGAAAGCAGTTTAAACTATCTTTTTTATTTTATTCTGCTTTACTGTGTACTCAGTATTCTAGGCTTACCTGTCTCAAGCTTGTTGGCGGGTGCCGGGATTGCAGGGGTTGCTGTTGGACTGGGAGCACAAGGATTTTTGTCAGACTTAGTCAATGGATTCTTTATCTTGATTGAACGACAGTTTGATGTAGGGGATGCTGTCAAGTTGACAAATGGACCAATTACTATTTCTGGTACGATTGTTAGCATGGGGATTCGGACAACGAAAGTGCGTGATGCAGATGGAACCCTACATTTTATTCCAAATCGTAATATTTTAGTTGTCAGCAATCAGTCGCGCGGGGAAATGCGTGCACAAATTGATATCCCATTGAAATTTAATACAGATCTAGAACAAGTTTACCGTATTATAGAGGAAGTCAATAATCGTGAGTTAAGCAAGTTTGAACAGATTACCAATGTCAGCATTTTAGGGCCGAAAACGACGGTAACAGGACAATTTGTTTTTCGTGTCAACTTATTTGTAACAAATGGTCAACAAACAGTAGCCTATCATCAATTTTTTGGTTTATACCAAGATGCACTAAGGCAAGCAGGTATCGAATTGCCATAAGAGAACCAAGCGTAAGCTGAAGAGGAGGAGAAGATTGAAAGACTTTGTTATTGAAGATGGACAAATGTACTATCGAAAGAAACCTTTATACCGGCAACCACTTTTTTGGACAACAATTGTTGGGTTGGTACTAACATTTGTACTAGGGTTTACATGTATTGTTTTGACTTTAGGTCTCAATGTATCACAAAGTCAAGGGACAACCTATCCAGATTATTTAGACGAGACTTTGACATATGAAGAGTACCAGATAGGTGATAAAGTTAATTTTTCAGATGGTCTGGATGTAACAGTGACATCGATGGGAAAAGATGACAGCGTAAGCTTAGTGGATGATTATTATAGTTCAGCATACGTTGTTGAGATGGAGGTTGAGAATGCAACAGATGAAAGAGTGTATTTTGACGAATATTATTTCAACCTTATCGATCAAACGACTCAAATACCTTATACATTAGACTTAAGTACATATGATGTCAATTTGGTTGAAAAGTTAGAACCAGGTGAGAAAATAAATGTAAAACTCATTTATGGTGTAGATGACGTGTCAAGTTTTGGTCTCGTTTATGAAGAGGCCATGTGGACAGATTTGATTTCTGAAGGAATCTAATAGAAAAAATCCCGAATTGATTTTTGCAATTCGGGATTTCGCTTATAGTTATTTAATTGGTTGGAGGCTATCACAAATAAGCTGGAGATTATACCAAACCTTGAGCAATCATTGCATCTGCAATTTGTTCAAACGCAGCAATGTTAGCACCAGCAAGGTAGTCTTTACCAAGGTCGTATTTTTCTGCAGTTTCTTTAGCTGTGTTGAAGATGTTTGCCATGATGTCTTTAAGACGACCATCAACTTCTTCACGAGTCCATGACAAGCGAAGGCTGTTTTGGCTCATTTCAAGTGCTGATACGGCAACACCACCAGCGTTCGCAGCTTTAGCAAGCCCGTAAAGAACACCGTTTTCTTTGTAAACTTTGATTGCACCTAGGTCAGATGGCATGTTAGCACCTTCAGCTACACAGTAAACGCCATTTTTCACAAGGGCAGCAGCTTGCTCGCCGTTGATTTCATTTTGAGTTGCACATGGAAGAGCAATGTCTGCTTTGCCATCGTAGTTCCATACAGAACCTTCAAAGTATTTTGCAGTTGGTTTTTCAGCAGCATATTCAGTCAAACGAGCGCGGCGTTTTTCTTTAATGTCTACCAAGAGGTCGAAGTCGATACCAGTTTCGTCAATGATGTAACCATTTGAATCAGAAACTGAGATGACTTTTGCACCAAGTTCAGCAGCTTTTTGAACTGCGTATTGAGCAACGTTACCAGAACCTGAGATAAGAACGGTTTGATCTTTGAATGATTTGCCGTTTGCTGCCAACATATTATCAGTGAAGTAAACTAAACCATAACCAGTTGCTTCTGGACGGATCAATGAACCACCAAAGCCAAGAGGTTTACCAGTCAAGACACCGGCATCAAATTGACGTAGGCGTTTGTATTGACCATACAAGTAACCAATTTCACGTCCACCAACACCGATATCACCAGCAGGTACATCAAGTGAAGGACCGATGTGTTTTTGCAATTCAGTCATGAAGCTTTGGCAGAAGCGCATGATTTCAGCGTCAGTTTTTCCTTTAGGATCAAAGTCTGAACCACCTTTACCACCACCGATTGGGAGACCAGTCAAAACGTTTTTAAAGATTTGTTCAAAACCAAGGAATTTCAAGATAGATTGTGTAACAGTTGGGTGGAAACGAAGACCACCTTTGTATGGGCCTACAGATGAGTTAAACTGTGCACGGTAGCCACGGTTAACTTGAACATTTCCATCTTTATCAGTCCATGGAACACGGAAGCTGATAACACGTTCTGGCTCAACGATACGAGCAAGAATGTTTTCTTCAATATATTCCGGATGTGCTTCAAAGACAGGCTCAAGGGTAGAGAAGAGCTCTTCTACAGCTTGAAGGAATTCTGTCTCGTGTGGATTACGAGCTTTAACAGCTTCGAATGACGATTGGATGTATGCTTTTGCATTTGTCATGTGGATCACCTAATTTCTTTATTATTTATTAAATTGTCTGACAATTTAATTTATCTGAAAATTATTATAGCATTATGATTTTTAATTGTAAAGAAAAAATGTAAGAATTTTAAAAAAATTTAATAAATTTTGGTTTAAAATCCGAACGTTAGTTGTAAATGAAGAAAATCCATTTGTTTCTTATGATATAATCAAGAGAGAATGACCTATATGGAGGATAATATGGTTTCAACAGCAACAAGTTTAGGTGGATTTCAGTTTGATAATTGCTTGATGAATGCAGCTGGTGTTTGGTGTATGACCAAGGAAGAGCTGAATGAAGTGAAACAGTCTGCAGCAGGAACGTTTGTTACAAAAACAGCAACCTTAGAATATCGTTCGGGAAACCCAGAACCACGGTACCAGAATGTGCCGCTTGGCTCTATTAATTCGATGGGCTTGCCGAATCAAGGCTTGGATTATTATTTGGATTATTTGTTGGAATTGCAGGAAACGGAACCAGAACGCACATTTGTTTTATCCTTAGTTGGAATGTCGCCAGATGAAACTCATCAGATTTTAAAAACAGTAGAGGCTAGTGACTTTAAAGGATTAACAGAACTAAACCTCTCTTGTCCCAATGTTCCCGGAAAACCACAAATTGCATATGATTTTGAAACGACGGAAGCCATTTTGCGCGAAGTATTCACGTATTTTACAAAACCGCTTGGTATAAAGTTGCCACCTTACTTTGATATTGTTCATTTTGATCAAGCAGCAACAATCTTTAATCAGTTTCCACTAGCCTTTGTCAATTGTGTCAATTCAATTGGTAACGGTCTCTACATTGAAGATGAATCAGTTGTTATCAAACCCAAAAATGGTTTTGGGGGTATTGGAGGAGAATATATCAAACCAACTGCCCTTGCCAATGTCCATGCCTTTTATCAACGGTTGAAACCTGAAATTCAGATTGTTGGAACAGGTGGTGTTCTGACGGGACGTGATGCTTTTGAGCATATTTTATGTGGTGCTAGTATGGTTCAAATTGGGACTACTCTTCATAAAGAAGGTCCTGTTGCTTTTGAACGAATCACAGCTGAATTGCAAGCCATCATGCTTGAAAAAGGCTATCATAGTATTGAAGACTTCCGAGGGAAGTTACAGCATTTAGATGATTAACATAATGACATAATTGAGAACGAAAAGAACTGGAAGTATACTCTTGTAGACAGTTTCAATAACTGATCTTAGTAAGCATACTGCCAGTTTTTGTTTTCTATTGTTGGAAACCAATTATCCCCATAAGAGGCCTAATAATAGGCTTGCCATCACAATGAGTGGAGCAGGTATTTTTTTATAAAGAAGAAAAGCCAGTGAGGCGAGGAAGACCAACCACATACTAAGCGAATCATTGAGTAGTGGCATTTGTTTGAAGGCAGTCCATGTAATGATCGCAGCAACGACAATTGAGACACCTTTTAGAAAATGTCGTACATAGTGCAAGTTGCGGTATTCTTGCCATAGTGGAGTTGCGAAAAAGACCAATAATATCCCGGGCAGAAAGATCAGTGCTCCTCCAACCATACCTAGCAATAGAATAAGAAAAGGTGAGCCTGTTAATGAGCGTGAAGTAACAAATGCAGCAAAACTAAAAAGGGGTCCGGGAACAGCTTGATCTAATGTATAACCTGCTAAGAAGTCAACTTGGTTTAGGAAATGTTGTCCATTAACTAAATCTTGGATCATTAGAGGAATCATGACCTGACCACCACCAATGACGGAATAACCATAACGGTATATGGAAGAAAATAAGGAGATATTTCCACCCCAGAAAAAAGTTGCAGACTCAAAAGAAACAGCTAGTAAAAGGATGATTCCAACTAAAAACCACTTGGGCTTGCTATGCGTTGTTACTTGCTTCATTTCATCTCGGACCTTGAAAAGATTTGGAAGGATTCTTAAGAAACCACCGAATAGCAACAATGCAAGTACCATCCAGACAGACCAGGGAATAAAAAGAAAAGCCAAGCAACAAAAGAGAAGATACTCAAGCCCATCATTTTTGGAGTGAATAACCTTGCGGGTTAATTGAATAGCAGCGTAAGTAATAAAGGCAATCGCAGTTGCAGGAAGAAAGGTCAGTAACGACTGCCATTGTTGATGATATGTCAACCAATCTAAAATTATTCCTAAAAGGCTCATCGTAAAGAGGGCTGGCATTATCCATATGCCAAGTGTTGTGAGAGCTATTATTGGACCACCTACACGGTATCCTATCGCAGTAATCGTTTGAGTACTAGAAGGTCCTGGGAGCAATGAAAATATACCAATCAGTTCAGTCAATTCTTCCTGGCTAATGTACTTCTTTTTTTCAACCATTTCTTTACTGAAAACGCCATAATGGGCTTCTGGTCCCCCGTAAGATGCAAGAGTACAGATAACGACTGTTTTTATGAACTCACGTGTCTCAATAGCTTGTTTCATATCATTCTCCTGTAACAGTTCCTATTCTTTCAGTCTATCATACTTATTCACAAAATTCGAAACAATTTGATTGGAGCAACAACTGAATGCAGTCCAGAACTTACTGAAACACTTATGTTACTCTTTTTATATCCTTTTCAAGAGATAGATAGGATGTGCTATGTTTTTATTGGTTGTTTTTTTATCGTCTGTGAACATTATTTTTTTAGATTTTTTGTTGAAAAAGTCGTATAATAAGTAAGTAAAGGACTTAATATGAGGAGGATTGATATGGGAAGAAGAACTAGCTATGGTCGCAGAAATAGACGAGCAGTATCACGGACAAGAGGACACTTTTTCTTCATTTGTGCATTAGCCGGAGTATTGTTGTCTATCATACTTTTAAATGAATATTTCACATCAGGAAAAAGTCAGCCGGCAGAAAAACAACAAACTGAGTCTAGTAAGGTCACGCCATCAAGTCATGCTTCAACAGTAGATACTGTTCGGATTATGGCCCATGGGGATTTACTGTATCATTTACCAATTCTTCGAGGGTCAGAGCAATTTGATGGGAGTTATGATTTTTCGGAGAATTTTACCTATGTCAAGCCCTGGATAGACCAGGCAGATTTTGCTATTGCAGATTTTGAAGGGACTATTTCGCCAGATTTTGATTTGGCGGGGTATCCACTTTTTAATGCCCCTAGCATCGTTGCCACCAATATTCATGATGCAGGCTATGACTTGGTGGACTTGGCTCACAATCATATCCTAGATTCTCATCTTTCAGGTCTGATTTCCACAGTTAATGCTTTCCAGCAAGCTGGGGTGGACACGGTTGGAGTCTTTTCCGACGGAAATCGGTCAACTGCTCCAGTCTATATTCGTGAGGTAAATGGTATTCGAATTGCAGTATTAGCCTATGCATATGGTTTCAATGGGATGGAGGCTTTGCTGAGTCAAGAGGAATATGATGCATATTTATCAGATTTCAATCAAGAAAAGATGCAAAAAGAGATTGAACAGGCTGAAAAAGAGGCGGATATTACCATTGTCATGCCCCAGACGGGTGTGGAATACCAGTTGGAACCAACGGAAGAACAGACGAGTCTATATCGGGAAATGGTAGACTGGGGAGCAGACATTATTTTTGGAGGACATCCTCATGTGGTTGAACCAGCTGAAATTATTGAGAAAGACGGCCAGAAAAAATTGATTATCTATTCTATGGGAAATTTTCTGTCTAATCAGCGTATAGAAACCATGGGAGATACCCCTAATGCCCAGTGGACTGAGAGAGGTGTTCTAATGGATGTGACCATTCAGAAAAAGGATGGTCAGACAAGTATTCAAGCAGCTCAAGCTCATCCCACCTGGGTTAGTCGTGTTTCAAAGGGTACTTATTCAACAGAAGGCTATGAACAATTCACTTATCAAACCTATATATTAGAAGATTGGATTGCTGGTGGGCAGTATTATGGACAATTGGACCCTGAGACCCAGGCGCGAGTGGATACAGCCTATCAGGAAATGAAAGATTTTGTTAACTTAAACTGGTAAGGAGATAGAATATGACTGTTCGATTAATTGCAACCGGAATCGGAATAAGGAAATTGATACAATAAAATACTAAGAAAGCCTTGGAATTGGCTGTTTCCAAGGCTTTTTAAATATCTATAGGTACAAGGGAAATGTTGTTAGAGTAGATGCTTTTATTTTGAGACACCCTTGATTTGTAATACGTAAAAGGTAGAAAATGATTTCATTCCTTATTTACCAGTTTATCAAAATGGTTAGTATAGTGTAGTTTTAATTCATCCTCTCCTAAAATATCAAGAACTTGTATGGCTTGTTTCATCTTTTTAATTCCAGTACCTGATTGGCACTTAAATTCATAGTAACCAGTCGCATAGAGAAAGACTGTCTGTTCATAAAAGTTCAATTCATTATCCAACAATTCTTTTATCTTATCAATTAAATAGGAACAGTTAGAATATTCTTCCTTATCGATACTAAGAATAAAACAATTGATAGCTAGCTGAGTTACTATCCGTTTATTTGTTTTATTTAGAGAAGTGTAGATGTAATTATTTAACATTTCCTTTGTCAGTAGGAAATAGGAATTGTAGTTAATTGTTCGTACACAGTTACCTAATAAAATAATCTCATAGTAACCCCATTTTTCAACTTTGAAGAGGTAATCTGTCAGTTGAAGCAATTCTTCATCTGATGGAATGATGCTCGAATCCATTGTATATAGAATGGATTTTACCATTGTTTTCTCAAAAGAATTCAGAGTGTACTTCGAATCATTGGAAAGTAAACGTGCTATATTTTCGATACTTTGAGATGAATATTGTTTACGGATGTAATGAATTAGGTTGGTAAATGATTCGGTGTTAGTGAAGTCCTCATTGTGTAAAAAAAGAAATTCATCTAATGTAATATGTAATTTGTCTAAAATATTGATGAGCCTAATACAAGATATCTCTGATTCTCCACGCTCAAAACGAGAGATTTGTGATTTTGAAAGATGTTCATCTGCTACAGAGCATAGACTAATTTGTTTTCCTTTACGAACTTTTCTAAGTGTGATGCCAAGTTTTGATTTCATAGTTTTCCCATTTTCCCAACAAAAAGTTGACTTAGTTCTATTTATTGTACAATAAATACAAAATGAAAAGAAGTCTGAGTATGAAGAAAATTTCAAATTTTTTGCCGATTTTATTTTTGGTGCTGGATATTATCATTATTGTTCGTGGGTAATTTGCTTAGGTGTACACCTAAATCTTTAGAGTATCTAAAGACTGACCTAGAGAAGGTATATTCAAGAGATATATTTAACCGAGATTAAAAGGAGATGATAAAATAGATGAGAAATGGTAAAGTGCTAAATAATACAGAATTATTAGTTATTAGCAGAAGTATATCTAAAATAGGAGATATTATGTTTGATTTTGCTAATAATACTTTTCTTGCTGGGCTAAATCCATCTTCACTGTCGTTGGTTGCAATCTATCAATCTTTAGAAAGTGTGATAGGTGTTCTATTTAATTTGTTTGGTGGGGTTATTGCTGATAGCTTCAAGCGGAAAAAAATTATCATTGGAACTAATATCTTATGCGGTATTGCTTGTATAGTTCTTTCGTTCATATCTCAACAACAATGGTTGGTTTATGCGATTGTCATCACCAATGTTATTTTGGCTTTTATGAGTGCCTTTTCTGGACCGTCATATAAGGCATTTACGAAAGAAATTGTAAAAAAAGATCATATAACAAAACTAAATTCCTATTTGGAAACTTCTAGTACAATTATTAAAGTAACGATTCCAATGGTAGCAATTTTCCTATACAATATACTAGGGATACATGGTGTGTTATTATTAGATGGATTGTCGTTTTTAATTGCTGCATCACTGATTTTCTTTATTGTACCCATTAATGAAGAAGTGGTCGCAAAGGAGAAAATGACAATAAGTGGAGTCTTTAACGACCTGAAGATGGGTTTCAAGTATGTTTATAGTCATAAGACAATCTTTATTATTATTATTCTCTCTGCCTTAGTTAATTTTTTCCTAGCTGCCTATAATTTGTTATTACCTTATAGTAATCAAATGTTTGGAGAAATTTCAGACGGGCTTTATGGAACATTTTTAACAGCAGAAGCAATTGGTGGATTTATTGGAGCGATATTAAGTGGTTTTGTCAATAAATCTTTATCAAGTAAACGTTTAATGCTCCTATTAGCGTGTTCGGGTATTATGTTAATGCTATCTACTCCGTTTTATTCTATATTCCACAATGTCATTGTTCTAGCCTTGTCTCCAGCACTGTTTAGTCTATTTCTATCTATTTTTAATATCCAATTTTTCTCTATCGTTCAAAGAGATGTAGATAATGAGTTTCTTGGTAGAGTCTTTGGCATCATTTTTACGATAGCTATACTTTTTATGCCGGTTGGAACTGGATTTTTCTCAGTTGTTTTAAATCCTAATAATACCTTTAATCTCTTCATTATTGGAGGATCCATTACTGTGTTATCACTAGTCTTTGGAACTTTATTCAAGAGATATAATATAAGTTGACAGTTCTAACTAAGTAAAATTAGGTATATGGATTCGAAAGAATTTAAAAGCACTTCATTGATAATTTGTATCAAGCAGATTATCGACGAAGTGCTTTTTGACAACTATTCATTTTTATCTACAATTTCTATAATGGCCTCAATCCCACAATCAAGTGCTATACAAATTTTTAGAAGTACATCGGGTGTGATATTTTCCCCTTTTCCCAATTTTGCGATCGTGGAAGAACTAATCCCAGTTTCTTGCCTAAGCTTTGTTTTTGTTCAATCTTTATCAATGAGAAGTTTCCATAATTAATTGTAGCTAAACCTCATCTGAGTTTTCTCCTTTGTTCCATGAAATACCGTAGAGTTCATTTCCGTCACTAGAGAGTCTCAATACAATATTTTCTGACAAGAGTTTATTCGCTTCTGGAGAATATGAGCTTGCTTTATCGAAGACTAAGAACACTTGCTTATTCAATAATTTTGATTGATCATATAGCTTCAAAAGGGCTTCGGTTGCTTGGTAACTAACATTACTCAAGAGTAATGAATCATTTGCTATAGCTGGAAGATTAGTTAGATAGAGTATTGCTAAATCATACAATATCATTCCTTTGAATTTCGTTCCTGTACCGTCATCATCTGGAGTATGGAAGGAGTAGCTGTAGTGAGCTTTGAGGTTAAGTTGAGGAGATTTACTGATATCTGGATAAATGATATTGTTAAACTCGCGCATCTTGTTATTGATTTTTACTTCTAAATCCAAATGATAGGAAAGGGGTTAGCTGTTCTATATGCTTTATTAAGTGATAACTTGGGACTCATTTTCAAGGGTGGTTATGACTGGTTTTTCTATGTTATAATAGAAGAAGTTATTTTAGGATTTGAGATACACACTTTACTCGGGTTTTGCACCCCCTTGAAAGGGAAAAGGTTAGATTGTATGATTAAATTAATCGCAACAGATATGGATGGAACATTTTTAGATGGTCAGGGAAGTTTTGATAAAGAACGTTTTTCTATCATTTTGAATCAGTTAAATCAAAAAAATATTCCTTTTGTGATCGCCAGCGGCAATGGAATGGGTAGATTACTGCAACTTTGTAAAGGATTTGAAGACCGACTAATCTTTGTAGCAGATAATGGGGCTCATGTTTATCAGAATGGTAAAACACTTATCCGTCGTGCTATTCTGAAAGAGGAAACGAAGGCTATTTTAGATTTTTTCAGTGGACAATGGGCTGACGTGTGTCTGATGTTATCAAATGAAGAAAATATTTATATGCAGGATGGTTCAAATATGCCTTTTGCAGGAACTGATTTACCAATCGAGCCTGCACAAATGGCTGCTTTCCAAAATCGAGTGAAATACTTAGAAAATCTCAGTACTTATCCCACCACTGATCCGATTTATAAGGTGGGTCTATGGGTGCCTGAAAATCGCGTAGATCAACTAACTGAGAGGTTTAATCAGGCTTTTCAAGGTCGATTAGTTGCAGTAACAAGCGGTTATGGCTCAATTGATATTTTACCACATGGTATTCATAAGGCTTGGGGCTTGGAGCAGGTTTTGAACAGTTTAGGGATTGACCCTGAACACGTGATGGCATTTGGTGATTCAGACAATGATATCGAATTATTGTCCTACGTAGGGTACTCCTATGCTATGGAAAATGCGACTGACAAGGTTAAAGCTGTTGCAAAATACTTGGCTCCCCACCATAGTCAAGCTGGTGTTTTTCGTGTAATAGAAAATTATATTGGAAAGGAAGAATAATATGATTCGCTTAGTTGCTTTTGATATGGATGGAACTTTTCTAAACTCACAAAACGATTATGATCGTTCAAGATTCAAGAGAATATTTAAACAACTACAAGAACAGGGGATTAGAGTAGCGGCCATTTCTGGAAACCAATACCAACAGATTCGTTCCTTTTTTACGGAAGAGGCAAATCATATGACCATTGTTTCTGAAGTGGGTGCCGTTATTGTGGAAAATGGTGTTAGAATTTTTGATGCACATTTTGAGAAGCCTGTTGTTGAGCGAGTATTGGAAATATTACATCAACAAGATTTACTTAAATCTTGTTCCGTTAGTGGTTTTAAAGCACTTTATTATGCAAAAGATCTGAAGGATGATTTTAAACAATTAATTCAAGGTCATAATTTTGTCTGTGAGGAGGTGGAAAGCCTCTTGCAGTTACCAGATGATGAGATTACGCTGATTACTCTTAATCTACCTAAAGAGACAGTTTCAGCATTATTGGAGGAACTGAATCAGGCTAGTCACGGACAAGCACGTGCTGTGTCAAGTGGATTTGGTTTTATTGATATTATTCCTCCTGGAGTGAATAAGGGGATCGCTTTAGACTTTCTTGCCCGTCGATGGGAGATTTCTCCAAGTGAAATAATGGTATTTGGTGATAGTGGTAACGATTTAGAAATGCTCGAATATGCTACATATTCCTATGCGATGGAAGGAAGTCCAGAGGAAGTGATTAGAGCAGCAAAGTTTGTTGCTCCATCAAATAATCAATCAGGAGTATTAGAAGTGGTTGAACAAGTACTGCTGACCTCAAACTAAAACAGCTTGACTGCTTAAAGGCGGTCAAGCTGTTTTAGTAGGGAATGATATCGTCATTTAGATTATACTCTTCAAAAATCAAAAGCAGATGTTGTTGACTTGATTTGATGAGTGAAGAGGCTGGGCAAAAAGCTTAGCACCACTCTTCAGAGTTCGTGTCAACATCTCAGCGCAGTGGTTGATTGGCAGATTTGTTCGTGTTTCACACTCCAAATCTGACCATTACGACTGTTGCGAACAAAGTTCGCTTTATCTCCAACCTCAAACTGTCTCCCAGACAGTTTGAGCTGTGCGGGGTGGGAAGACGAACTCTTTTTTAACTAGTCGAGTTCTTTCCCACTCCCTTCAGCCTGTTACCTTGAAACAAAATAGTAACAGGGCTCTTATCTGCATCAGCGTCGCCTAGTCTGATAAGGAACTGAGGTGAAGGCCGTACTGTCTGTGGCTTGTCGCCTAGGACTAAAACCAAACTAAAACACTCAAAAAGCAACGGTCACTGACTTTATTTCCAACATGCCTTAGCCACTTCCCAGTCACTACTGACATCCAGCTCCGCTGTCTTTAACCACCTACACTGGTGAATTTGGTCATGCCGTAGCGGAAGATTTTGTAATTGATGCTAAATATGACGATAAGGACAAGTGGCAAGGCCAGTCCCCACATAGATAAATCTAAAAAATAGAGTGCTGGGAAATAAGCTGTAAAGGCGTAAGGAAAGACAAATATCAGAAGAATTTGAATGATTTTTGGATAGATATTTAGAGGATATTGAGCCATCTGATTGAGGGCAAAAATACCCATAGTTAATGGAAAAGACTCTACAATCCAAAAAGCTAGAGCAGTAGGTCCAAGCTGTATTGCTGCATAGAGTAGGCCAATACAAATTGTAATAAAAATGAGTAAGATTAGTTTGCCAAGACTCCATTCCAGGCCAAGTTCTTTGGAAGCTTGAAAGAGGGCAATGGAACCGATAAGCGTCGTTCCAATTCCTTGTGGCTGAATTCGTTCACAAATGAGTTGAAAGAGTGGATTGACAGGCATCAATATGAGTCGTTCAAATTCTCCCTGTCGGATATAGCGACTACCAAATACCCAAAGATTATCAAAGAAAATTAAGTGAATAGATCGACCGACTGTTGCAATTCCATAGATGAAAAGCATTTGGCCGTAATTGAAACCGGCAATTTCCTTAATGTTTCCAAAGAGAATGTTGAGGAAAATGAGATAGACAATTTGTTCAATCAAAGAGGAGAAGAGCCCGATAAAGAAGTCCACGCGAAATGACATCTGAGCCATCATGAAGACTTTGATATTATACAAGTAGAGGCTGATATATTTTTTCATGTTAACCTCCAAAAATGACAATGCGTCGTTTGGCTTGAGACCAAAGGCCTACAATAAAAATAGCGAGAAAAGGTATCCAAAGAACTTGCAAGCCCAAAGCCCTTAGATCGCTTTCTTGCCCAAGTAAAATGGAGATAGGGACATTAACAGCATAATTATAGGGCAATAGCTTTAAAAAGTTTTCCACGGCCTTTGGATAAAAGCTGAGTGGCAAGAGTGCTCCAGAGGCTAGATTGAAGAGACCGGTTCTCAAGAGCATAACGCCCCAAGCGTTGACTGTAAAAAAAGCCAAAAATCCAAAAGCCATATCAAGTAGCTGGACGATAAACATGCCGAGGATGGAGCTGACGAGAAAAAGGAGTAATGTTTTACCATCAGGCAAATAGAAATCTTGATGAACAAGCAAGATTCCGATAAATACTAGTCCAAATTTAAAGAGTTCCAACAGTTTATTTCCTAAATCTTTGAAAAAGAGGGCTAGGATAAAGGAGTAGGGTCTGAGAAATTCTCCAGCAATGCTCCCTTTCAAAATACTATAAGATAAATCTTCACCCAGTGAGAAAGAATTCAAACTGGCTAGTAAATTCGCGAAAATAATATAAGTGGTAAAAGTCTGCAAGGTAAAACCGTTGACTTCAGATTGAGTAAAGAAAATAGTTTTCCAGACATAGAGAGCCACCAAGATCTTCACTGCCAGTGAAACGAAGGTTGCTAGAAAGAAAGCCTTGTATTGCATGGCAGTCATCATAGTCAGGCGGGTCATATAGAAATATTTACGCATGAATACCCTCCTCATAAATTTGGCGGACCATGGTTTCAATTTCCAATTCTTTCATGGTAACATCTTCCACAGTAAAGTGATTGAAGACTTGCTCAATCACCTGAGCACTGGTCCAAAATTTACTTTGGTAGTGAATTTCAAAGTGAAAATCATCTTTACAAACAAATTCCAAGCCTTCCAATTGTAAGTCCTGTTCAATTGGTTTTTCTGTGGAAAAAAGGATGGTTTTGATAGTGGAAAACCGTTCTTTTAGAATGGTCAGAGAACCATCGTAAACTTTTTTGCCTTTATCAATGATGAAAATCCGCTCACAGAGACTCTCAATGTCCTTCATATCGTGGGAAGTAATCAAAAAGGTGGTTTGATATTGCTGATTCATGTAGCGAATAAAGGAGCGAATAGTCTCCTTTACGCTGGCATCCAAGCCGATGGTCGGTTCGTCCAAAAAGACAACGGCAGGTTGGTGAATAAAGATAGCTGCAAATTCACAGCGAACTCGTTGTCCTAAAGATAGATTACGGATAGGTTGCTTCATGATGTCTGACAAATCCAATAAGTCAATCAAGACAGTTAATCTCTCTTTAAATAGCTGATCTGGAACATCATAAATTTTGGCGTGTAGAATAAAAGATTCCTGTACGGGTAAATTCCAATCAAGATGCGATTTTTGCCCAAAGAGGACGCCAATTTGCTTATTCACTTCCTTACGCTGCTCTTGTGGGTTCAACCCGTTGATGCGGACTTGTCCTTGGTCAGGAAATAAGACTCCAGTTAACATTTTGATTGTGGTTGACTTACCAGAACCATTTGAGCCAATATATCCAATAATTTCTCCTTTCTCAACTTGCAAGGAAATGTCTTGAACCGCTGGAATTAATTTTTTCTTTGGTTTGAAAAAGGCTTTAATTGATCCTTTTAAACCGACTTCTTTATCTATAACTGAATAAGTTTTTGATAGATGCTCTGCTTGAATCATATCTGAATCTCCTCACTGAAAACGTTTGCGCAACATTTAGTATAACACAATTAAGGAGATTTGGAACGAAAAATGAAGCATTACGGCAACATTTTAATAAGGAAATCGGTCATATATTGAGGAGATTCTTGCTTCCCATTTTTTATCCATACTTGAATGATTCCAAAGAAGGCATGTGAAAAATAAATGCTTCGGTACTCGTTTTCAAGTGGTGATAAATCTTCTTTTCCCAAACGTTCAGCTAAATCGTTTGCGATCAATAATCTAACTTTATTGATGAGGAAATTTTGGATTTCTTGAGTTCCGTTATGGGTCAGTAAGGATGACAATAATTTTTCACGGTAGAGTAGTTCAAAAATTTCTAAGAAAGAGGACTGTCGATTTCCATCATAGCGATCAAATATGGTCTCTAACTTGTGAAATAAGCCTTGTTGGTAGGAGTCAATCAATTCATATTTATCCTTATAGTGGGTATAAAAACTAGAGCGACTAATTCCTGCTGTCTGAGCGAGATGGGTGGTTGTAATCTCATTAAATCCTTGAGTTTCTAAGCAAGTCACCATTGCTTCTAAAATGGCTTGACGAGTTCGTTCTTTTCGATTATCTGTTCCCATATTTTCTCCTTTTGAACATTTTTAGACACATTGTCTAAAAACGATTCTTCCTACTTGATTTTGAAAATGATACTTGTATAATGTATTTTATCAGTTTTTGGACAGGATGTCTAAAGGAGTTATTATGTCAGAAAAAGTAAAGAATTTTTTCACTAGACCAATGACCTTGATTACCATTATTGGTATAGCTTGTGTCCCGGCCTTATACAATGTTAGTTTCCTAACCTCTATGTGGGATCCTTATGGACGATTGGATCAGCTACCTGTAGCAGTTGTAAACCAAGATCAGTCTGCAACCTTTCAAGATAAAACCTTAACCATTGGTGATGATATGGTGGATAATATGAAAGAAAGCAAGAGTCTGGATTTCCACTTTGTATCAGAAAAAGATGCAGAAAGTGGTTTGGAAGAAGGGGACTATTATATGGTCATTACCCTACCAGAAGATTTGTCAGAAAAAGCTTCTAGTCTCTTAACGGACCAGCCAGAGCATCTAACAATTTCCTATCAAACCTCTAAAGGTCACAGCTTTGTCGCTTCTAAGATGGGCGAATCAGCCATGGAAAAATTGAAAGCATCTGTTTCAGAGACGATTACCGAAACATACACCTCGGCTGTTTTTGACAGCATGGGAGAGATTCAATCTGGTATGGTTGAGGCGGCAGATGGAAGTCAACAATTGACAGATGGAGCTAGTCAATTAGAAACCGGAAGTCAGACTCTATCATCAGGCCTATCTACCTTATCTTCATCAGGTCAATCACTTGTGACAGGAGCAAACCAATTGGCCACTGGAGTTGTGTCTTACACAGATGGAGTCAATCAGGCTGCTTCAGGAAGTCAAACACTGTCCAGCGGCTTAACAACCTACACAAATGGGGTAGCTAGTCTTGCTTCAGGTGCAGAGCAATTAAATGCCAATTCCTCTCAGCTCATCGCTGGGGTGGGACAATTACAATCAGGAGCAGGCCAGGTTGAACAACTGGTAACAGGAGCCAATCAATTGCAGGCAGGCTTGGAGCAACTCGCTAGTTCAACTAGTTTGTCTGCCGAACAGTCTAGTCAGATACAGGCCTTATTGACAGGGCTTCCTCAGTTGCAAGTGGCCATCAACCATTTAAATGATAGCCTATCAAGTATCGGAGGAGTTGCAGTGAATACCACTTCTCTATCTAGTCTCTTGACGGAGATGGGTGCTCAAGCTCAAGGATTGTTAACTGCAGCACAAGCCGATAAAACAGCCAGCATTGCAGCCTTACAAGCAACGGCTACCTATCAAAGCTTGACAGCTGATCAGCAAGCTGAATTGGTTGGAGCCCTCCAAAATTCGCCTTCTACAACAGTGGCAGCAGCCCAAACGATTTTGGGCCAATTATCTCAACTGAGTCAAGCCTTATCTAGTCTACAAAGTCTTTCTGGTCTTGGAACGCAGTTAGGTCAATTGCAATCAGCTGTCGGTCAGATCAACACGGCTGCCAATCAGGCATTGCCAGGTGCTACAACAGCCATTAAAAACCTATCAAGTGGCTTGAGTCAGGTCAACACAGCTTTGAACCAGCAAGTTCTACCAGGAACTCAAGCCTTGACGAGTGGTGTGAGTCAACTTCAAACGCAACTGTCAAGTGGAGCTAGTCAACTCATGTCAGGGGTGACAGCATATACAGCAGGTGTTGCCCAACTAGCAGAGGGTGGAGCTCAGTTGGTTGCTAACAACAGTAGTATCCAATCTGGAGGTAGCCAGTTAACATCAGGATTGGCAACCTTAGCTGCTAACTCTAGTCAACTTGTCAGCGGTTCAGGGCAACTGGCTTCTGGTAGTCAGCAATTAATTGCTGGTGCGGATCAATTAGCTAGTGGTGGGCAAACCTTGACAAGTGGTATTTCGACCCTACTTGTCGGCAGTGAAACCTTAACAAATTCACTCAGTTCAGCCAGTCAACAACTATCAGTCATCTCTGTAGAAGACAAAAATGCACAAGCAGTTTCTCAACCAGTCACCTTGGAACACAGTGACCAAGATGATGTGAAGACCAACGGTGTCGGAATGGCTCCTTATATGGTATCTGTCGCACTAATGGTTGCAGCCTTATCTACGAATGTTATTTTTGTCAAACACATTGATAATCGTTCCTACAAAAATCGTTGGGATTGGGCTAAAGGGAAACTCTTATTGAATGGTGCAATTGCCAGTCTGGCAGCACTGATTTTATATGGAGTTCTTCTGTTAATTGGGGTTGATCCGGCTCATCCAATGGCAACCTTGGGATTAATCCTTTTGGCCTCATGGACCTTTATGGCACTCGTTACTGCCTTGGTGGGCTGGAATAATCGTTTTGGTTCATTCGCAAGTTTGATTCTGTTACTACTACAATTAGGTTCCAGTGCTGGTACTTATCCAATCGAGCTTAGCCCTCAGTTTTTCAAAGTGATTCAGCCTTATCTTCCAATGACGTATTCTGTTTCAGGTCTTCGTCAAACCATTTCTATGGTTGGAAATAGTAGTCATCAAGTTTGGATGCTGAGCCTCTTCTTAGCAGGCTTCATGGGATTAGGTCTTTTGATTTATAATCAGAATAATGAATAATTAGAAAACCAACTGCTCACAATGTGGACAGTTGGTTTTTCAGTTAATTTTGGTTGGTAATTGCACTTTTATCGGGGTCGTTATGTGCGATTCGACTAGCAGCAGCGGCTGCAATTGCGCAAACGATATCGTCTAGAAAAGTATGGCAATGCACCCCATCCTTGCTATTTAGTTTGGCGATGATTCCTGGTTTTGATTTGTCTAAATATCCATAGTTGGTAAAGCCAATCGTACCGTAAAGATTTACAATTGACAATCCCATAATTTCATCAATTCCATACAACCCCTCATCTGTCATCAGAATAGACTGAAGGGGTTGAGAAAGTGCTCCTTGTTCAGCCAATTTATCCAATTCGATTCCAGTAATAATTGCGTTTTGTACCTCTCGCTTCGTTAATACTGCCTCAACGTTTTCTAGGCATTCTGATTGTGTCAAATGTGGGATATACTTATTTTGTAGATGCATGACTAGGTCAGCAATATCCTCAAGTTGAACACCTCGTTCTTTCAAGAGATCATAGGAGTAAATCTGAAGAGGTTTAGTAGACATAAATGAGTCCTCCTTAGTGTGTGATTGAGTCTTTTTGGTAAAAAAAGCAGATATTATTCAGTAATGTATCTAGACGATATCTGCCAGTGTTTAGGGCGACCATTCTTTACCAAGCTGAATGACTCCATTTGTGGAAGTAATAGTCAATTTATTCTTGCTATCTTTTTTCCCACTTGTAAAAGTTTGTTTGGTGTCTCCAACGGTAACTCTTTGGTCCTTATAAACGCCCTCAGGGAAGATTCCAATCTCTTTTAATTGTTCCTGTAAATTGGCATCTTCTTTTATGAGATTCCCAATTTCTTCATCCGTCAGGTTGCTTTCTCCATAATAGAAAAGTTTTCGTTTATCGATGGATAGTTCTGCAGTAAGCAGAGCCTCCAAGACCAATAGGCAAAAATAAGAGTAACTAGACAGACTAATACCGCTCCGCCTAACATGGTTAAGCCACTACCGAATCCTAGTAAGAATACACTGATGCCATGTGAAAGTAGACTAAATCCTTCCCAGATAAGATAGCCTCCACTGACAAATAGTCCGACACCGAGAACGAATCCTCCCATGATGAAACCAATTATTAGCAAGACGAGAGCTACTAAGGCACCAAGTAAGATAAGGAGAACGGGTATGGCAATTGGAAGTGTAACGATGGCCAGCATGGCTAACCAGATAACTTTTTTTGCTTTTCTAACTTCTTGAAAGTTTTTTCCTAAGTAAAAGGCTCCTGCAATCGAAGTGATAAAAATCCCAGCGATGCCAAAGAGGGGTTCGATAATGAGGAAAAATACAGATAGTAAGAGGGCAAGGACAAGACCGGCTACTATGTATAGTGGTTTATAGTTGATTGATTCATCATCCACTTCTTGAACATCTTCAACTTGAATATGGCGGTTTAATATGTTGGTAATCAACTCACTGGCTGCTTCTTTCGGGGAACCCAATTCCTCCATGATTGCGGTTTCTTTTTCTGGACCAGCTTCGTCAAAATATTCATTGAAAAAAGTAATGGCTTCTTGGAATTCTTTATGAGGCAATTTTTTCAAATATTTTTCCAATTGAGCCATGTATTCAGTTCTTGTCATGACGGACGCTCCCTTCTATAATACCGTTTATCGTGTTAGTATATGTATCCCAGTCATCTTTTAATCGGACCAATTCTTCGTGCCCCAATTGGGTCAAACTATAATATTTCCTCATTCTTCCCTGGTATTCACGGGAGTAGGTCGTTAAAAAGTCATTTTGCTCCAATCGCTTTAGGATGGGATAGAGGGCGGACTCCTTGATGTTGGCAATCAGCTTAATGGTCTGACAAATTTCATAACCATAAGAATCATTTGACTCTAAAATGGCCATGATGAGAAATTCTGTCAGCACAGCAGGAACGGGAAAATGCATGGCGGTCACTCCTCTCACTTATTTTGGCAATCTTGGGTATTATTTTGATATATGCTTTTATCTTTTATATATCAAATTTCACTATATATAAAATATACACCCGTAAACCAATCTTGTCAAGCGTTTATATGTAAAAAATATCTGCAAACTATTTTCAAGGGATTTCAGGTGTAAACGTTTTATCACCTTGAAAAATAATTTCAGAGTAGTAAACTTAATGTATGGAATAGCAATTTTTATGATTTCATACTGTGAGGGTTATCTGAAATGAAGGAATTGTTAATGTAAGGGACATGATTCGTGTAGTACAAACGGCCACAGGAGTTGAATGGAGGAGTGGAATGAAATTATATGTTCAGTTTATGATTATTTTGGTATTTTCATTTTTAGGGGAAGCTATTTCGACTATTTTTCATCTTCCTATTCCGGGAAGTATCATTGGTTTAATCCTCCTATTCTTAGCCCTAGAGTTCAAATTAATTCGTCTTCGCCACATTAATACGGTTGGAAATTTTTTGCTGGCTAACATGACCATTCTTTTTTTGCCTGCAGCGGTGGGGATTATGGAGAGATTTGATGCAATTAAAGATTATTTACTTCCTATTATCATCGTCATCTTAGGCGCCATTTTTTTAAATATCTTAGTCATTGGTTTTGTTGTTCAATTTGTGAAGCAGAAGTTTGAAGGTGACTACATTGATGCGGAGGGAATGCATGACTGACCTTTTTTCCAATCCTATTTTTGGTATTATGTTATCAATTGCAGCATATTTAATTGGAATGCTGATCTATCGGAGATTTCCTCATCCAATCACTACCCCACTGTTGGTAGCTACAGGATTGATTATTGTCTTTTTAAAAATGACAGGTATTTCCTATAAGGAATATTATGCAGGAGGTTCCTATCTAAATATGCTTATTGTGCCTTCAACGGTAGCTCTGGGAATTCCTTTATATCGTTCTTTCCATCTGATGAAACATCACATTCGAAGTATTTTATTGGGAATTTTTGTTGCTTGTATTGTCAATACTGTCTTTACTGCCCTGATTGCCAAATGGTTTGGGATGGATTTTTTTCTAGCAATCTCTCTTTTTCCAAAATCTGTCACCACTGCTATGGCTGTTGGTATTACTGATAAAATGCAAGGAATAGCAACTGTTACTCTTGTAGTCGTTGTTGCAACAGGGATTCTGACAAGTGTTCTTGGTCCGGTCTTTTTAAAGCTACTAAAAATTGAAGACCCGGTAGCTGTTGGTCTTGCTTTGGGAGGAACAGGACATGCCATTGGAACGGGTACAGCGATAAAATATGGGCATACGCAAGGGGCGATGGCTGGTTTAGCTATTGGGATTACAGGCATCATGTATGTGGTGATTAGTCCTATAGTTGCGCAGATTATCTTACAATAAAAAAACTACGATTGGAATTCCAACCGTAGTTTTTTTAGTCTACATAAAGTTTGGATTGATTATTCAACCAACTATAAAGAAGTCCAATAAAGAGACCGCCACCAACGTAGTTTCCTAGTCCAGAAAAGAGGAAATTGCTTAATACACTTAATAGGTTCATTCCCTCAACTGGTCCACCATTTGAGAAGAAGGCTAAAGAGAAGAGAGAGAAGTTTGCGATGACGTGCTCATATCCCAAGAAAGCAAAGATAAAGATGATGAAAATAACGGAAATGAGACGTCCGGCATCATCTTTGATGCGTAAGAAGGTAAATACGCCGATATTCACAACAATATTAGCAAAGATTCCTTCAATAAACTGGGTAAGAGGTGTTTTTTCTAGTTTTGTCACTGTCGCTTCAAATAGGTAGCTATGAGCATCAACGTGCTGATAAGGCAGAGTCAGTGAGACCATGTAACAAACAAGGACAGCGCCGATGAAATTGAAAAGGATACAGGTTGCCAACATCTTGAGGGCTGTTTTAGTAGGAATTGTTTTTCGGTGAATGGCAACAGTCATATACATCATGTTGGATGTTCCAAGTTCGGCATTCATATATAAAATCATGAGTAATCCCCAACCAAACATCAAACCGTAGCTAAATTTTCCGAGCCCTTCTGCGACGTGGTTTAGTTTATCTGCCGTATAAAGAGAAATGACAATCCCCAAACCTAGATAGAGGCTGGCTAACATCGATCGAACAGCGTAGGCAGAAAAGCTGTGTTCAAACAAATCTGCTTTTTTCTTAATGCTTTTTTCAATTGTATATAGTAGTGTATCTTGGGTAGCTCCCATCCTAATCTCCTCACTTTATCTACTACTTTTTTCGAGTAAACGTTTTCATTTTATCGAATAGCTTTACTTTGTTTATTATACTTGATAAAATGGTTGTTGTCCAAAATAATTCAACTTTTGAAAGGAAATTTAGAAAAATATGGATGTTACATGGACAGTGAAATATATCACTGAATTTATTGCGACTGCACTCCTCATCATCATTGGTAACGGTACAGTTGCAAACGCTGACCTTAAAGGCACTAAGGGAAACAACTCTGGTTGGATTCTCATTGCGATTGGTTATGGTTTGGCAGTTATGATGCCAGCATTGATGTTTGGTAATGTTTCTGGAAACCACATCAACCCAGCCTTCACCCTCGGATTGGCAGTATCAGGCCTCTTCCCATGGGAACATGTTGCACAGTATATCGTTGCTCAATTGTTAGGTGCAATGTTTGGTCAATTGGTTATTGTAACGGTTTATAAACCATACTTTATGAAAACGGAAAATCCAAACCATATTTTGGGTTCATTCTCAACGATCGACGCGCTTGACAATGGTACAAAAGAAAGTCGTAAAGCGGCAACGATCAATGGTTTCTTGAATGAGTTTGTTGGTTCATTTGTATTGTTCTTTGGTGCTCTTGCTTTGACTAAGAATTTCTTTGGTGCAGAGCTTGTTGGTAAAGTCATTGAACAAGGTTACGACAAAACAGTTGCTGAAACAATGGTTGCGCCATATACATCAGGTTCACTTGCTGTTGCTCACATTGGAATTGGTTTCCTAGTTATGGCTCTTGTGGCTGCTGTTGGTGGACCAACAGGTCCTGGTCTTAACCCAGCGCGTGACCTTGGTCCACGTATCGTCCATGCCCTACTTCCAAAATCTGTTCTTGGTGAAAACAAGGCTGATTCAAAATGGTGGTATGCTTGGGTTGGTGTATGTGCTCCAATTCTTGCTGCAATTGTCGCTATTGCACTTTTCAAATTATTGTATCTTTAATAGTGAACCCGATTCGTCGGGTTTTTCTTTTTTGTTTTATGGATATTGAGGTGATTCGGTTGTCTGCTCTGCTATTTTCCTAGAAACTATGCTACAATAAAGCTAGAAAAAACCGGAAAAGAGGCTAGAATATGTCAGATGTTATTGCTTTTGGTTATGGAAGCAGTCGAGCGGAGATGCAGCTCAAGCGACTCAATCGTCATGGGATCATCGCAGGTGCGACAGGTACAGGGAAGACCGTAACCTTAAAGGTCTTGGCAGAGCAGTTGAGTGATGCGGGCATTCCAGTCTTCCTATCAGATATCAAGGGCGACTTGAATAGTTTGATTGCGGCCAATGCCAAGGAGATTGATCCTAGTCGTCTGGAGAAGACCCACTATTCAGATTATAGTCCAGTTGCTTATCCAGTTGAGTTGTGGGATGTCTTGGGGGAAAATGGGACTCCTGTCCGCATGACTATTTCAGAGCTGGGGCCTGTCTTATTGACGCGCTTGCTGGGCTTGAATGATACTCAGGAGTCCATCTTGAACATCGTTTTTAGAGTGGCAGACGAGCGTGGCCTTCTCTTGATTGACTTAATGGACCTGCGTGCTATGCTCAATTTTGTAGCTGAAAATGCAGCAGAGCTGAGCCAATATTATGGAAATATTCCAGCTCGTTCGGTTGGTGCCATCTTGCGTAGCTTGGTTGTTTTGGAGCAACAAGGTGGTAAGATTTTCTTCGGTGAGCCCAGTCTTGACATTGCTGATTTGATGCGTACAGCAGAAGATGGCCTTGGAGTTATCAACGTCCTTCAAGCTACTGAGTTATTCAATCAACCAACTCTTTATTCGACAGTCCTTCTCAGCCTTTTATCAGAACTCTATGAAGTGCTACCTGAGGTGGGCGATTTAGACAAGCCTAAGATGGTCTTCTTCTTTGACGAGGCTCATGTTCTCTTCAAGGACGCTCCAAAAGTTCTTCTTGAAAAGATTGAATTGATTGTTCGTTTGATTCGTTCAAAAGGTGTTGGTGTCTTCTTTGTAACGCAGAATCCGACGGATATTCCTGATAGCGTGGCAGCTCAGTTGGGCAACCGCATCCAACATGGTCTTCGCGCCTTTACACCAAAAGAGCTCAAGACAGTCGCGACTGTTGCCGAAACCTTCCGTCAAGAAGGTGGGAAGGATTTGGCTAAGGTCATTCAGGAATTGCAGGTAGGTGAAGCGGTTGTGTCTACTCTGCAAGCTGACGGGACACCAAGCTTTGCGGATCGAGTATTGATTTACCCTCCAAAGAGTATGCTTGGAACGGTGGAGCCAAGCGCCCTTTTGTCAGTCATTAATAATTCTCCTTTGATGGAAAAATATGCTGACGCGGTCAACCGTGAATCTGCCCATGAGCAGATTTTAGCCATGACAGAGGCTAAAGAAGCTGAACTCATCAAAAAAGCAGAGCAGGCCGAGGAGGAAAAACAGGCGGAAAAAGAAGCTCAGGAAAAGGCAAAATTGGAAGAAAAAGCACAGAAAGAAGCGGCTAAAGCTGCTCAAAGAGCCAATCAACCAACCAGCCGAAAAACCGATTCTGTAATGGATCGCTTTACCAAAAACTTGATGAGTCAGGTTGGTCGGGAAGTTGGGCGCGTGGTGACACGTGGTATTATGGGTATGTTAAAAGGGAAGTGAGAGTCATCTCCTTCTTTTTTTACTTCATACTTAGAGACAAACTTCTTGCATTCTAACTGTAAATTCGTTATGATAGAAATAAATCACTAGTTAGTACAAAAAGGAGTAAGCGATGCCGAATCAATTGGAAGAACTATTGGCAAATTATATTCCTCAACCTTTAGGCGAAAAACGATGTTTTTCAGTCCTCCTACCATTGGTTTGGTCAGAGAATCAATGGCAGGTTCTATATCAAGTTCGCAGTGAATCAATCTCTCAGCCTGGAGAAGTCTCATTTCCTGGTGGAGGAGTTGAGGAAGGAGAAACACCACAGCAAGCAGCTGTTCGGGAGGCTGTGGAGGAACTAAATATTCAACCAGAACAAATTGATATACTTGGAGAAATCGATTATTTGGTCTTTGAGCGCTCGACCATTCATTGCTTTGTAGGACGGTTAAATCTGGATTG
This sequence comes from Streptococcus suis, assembly GCA_022354845.1. Classification (NCBI taxonomy): domain Bacteria; kingdom Bacillati; phylum Bacillota; class Bacilli; order Lactobacillales; family Streptococcaceae; genus Streptococcus; species Streptococcus suis. The sequence goes on along the minus strand of CP031970.1, from coordinate 1,722,302 downwards.
GATGACTATCGTCCCTAACGAAGAGGTTGCTCGGATATTTACGGTGCCATTATCCACCCTGCTGACAATCCAACCTGTTTATTATCAATTGGATTCTAAAGTCGTTCCAGAATGTGATTTTCCTTTTGAACGATTAAGAGGAGGAATTAGTTACCCATTTAGTTATCAAAAGCGCTCTATTCCATTCTATGAACAACTTCCTGAAAATATATGGGGAATGACAGCTCAATTTACCCACAGATTCACTGAAATTATTAATCAACAAACTTCGCCGTAAAGTTGGCGGAGTTTTTATTTTTCTGTACGGATAGATAGCAGGTTCCTAAGTGCAGGGGAGTTAAACTGGTGAAAAAGATATAATAGAACATTGACAATATACCCCATAGGGTATATAATGATAAAAAAGAATATTTAGGAGTACCTCATGTCTAAAAAAATTGTTATTATTGGTGGAGTTGCGGGTGGTGCAACAGCTGCAACGAGGTTGCGTCGTTTAAATGAAGAGGACAAGATTGTTCTATTTGAAAAGGGAGAATATATTTCTTTCGCGAACTGTGGACTTCCCTATCATGTTGGCGGAGTTATTAAGGAACGCGAAAATTTATTGCTTCAGACAGTTGATGGAATGAATCAACAATATGGATTGGATGTTAGGAACTTTTCAGAAGTGCTAGAAATCAATCCGCAGAGTAAAAGTGTAACAGTGCTAAATCATCAAACAGGTGAACGCTATATCGAGTCATATGATCAGCTCATTATTTCCACTGGTGCAAAAGCGATTGTGCCACCGATAGTTGGTATAGAAGAGGCTGATAATGTCTTTCGTTTACGAAATATTCCTGACATGGACCAAATAAAGGCATATATCGCAGAAAACCAGATTGCAACAGCAACCGTTGTTGGTGGTGGGTTTATCGGACTTGAAATGATGGAAAATTTAGTGGAATTAGGAATTCAGGTTCAGTTGATTGAGATGGCCCCCCAAGTTATGCCGACAATTGATATAGAAATGGCACAACTCATTCATTCGCAGATGAACATCCATGGTGTTAATTTGATTTTAAATGATGGCCTAAAGGAGTTTCGACAAAATGGAAGAGAGTTACTTCTAACCAGTGGCAAAACCCTTCAAACAGATATGACTATTTTATCAATCGGAGTCCTACCTGAAAATACGTTGGCTAAGGTTGCTGGGCTTGAATTGGGCTATAAAGGGGGCATCAAGGTTAATCAACAATTGCAGACGAGTCAACCTGATATCTATGCCATTGGTGATGCAATTGAAGTCATTGATTTGGTTAGTGGTCAGCCGACCCATATCCCACTTGCATGGCCAGCCAATCGTCAAGGAAGATTGGTTGCTGATATCATCAACGGTAGTGATGCAGGATATTTCGGTACACAGGGAACAGCTGTTGCTAAAGTGTTTGAATTAACTGTAGCTAGCACAGGAAATAGTGAGAGATTATTAAAACAAGCGGGTATTGAATATGAAACGATCCATATTCATCCAAATTCACATGCAGGTTATTATCCGGGAGCATCTCCAATTGCCCTAAAACTCTTGTTTGGAATAGATGGGAAAATATTAGGAGCCCAAGCAATTGGGACAGAGGGTGTAGAAAAACGGATAGATGTGATTGCGACTGCCATGCGTTTTGGAGCACGTGCAGACCAACTAGCTAGTATTGAATTATCTTATGCTCCACCCTATTCATCAGCCAAAGATCCAGTCAACATGCTGGGGTATACTGCTGATAACATCCTCTCAGGGAAAGTAGCTACTTTCCAATGGTCACAAGTTGATGAATTGATAAGTAATAATGCCTTTTTATTGGACGTTCGAGAAGAATTTGAACTAGCAACTGGTACAATAGAGTCTAGTCACCACATACCTCTAAATCAATTGCGCCAACGGTTGGGAGAACTTCCCAAAAATCAACCGATATATGTTTACTGTCAAGTAGGACATCGTGGCTACAATGCTGCACGCATATTAAGTCAAGCAGGATTTGATGTAAAAAATCTTGATGGTGGCTATAAAACTTATAAAACTGCTCATTATCGCATAAAACCACTAGATTATCTATCTTTCAATCAGACAAGACATAAAAGTGAAGACCTTAAAGAGCCTTCAGAAATCATACATCTAGATGCCTGTGGCTTACAATGTCCGGGACCAATTTTAAAAGTGAAAGAAAAAATAGATAAGATGTCTATTGGTCAAAAAATGGAGATTGAAGCAAGTGATTTTGGCTTTGGTGCAGACCTTGCAGCTTGGTGTCAAAATACTGGAAATACTCTACTATCAAACAAGATTGAAAATGGAAAGGTTCTTGCCACAATTGTGAAAGGGAAGTCTTCTATTTCTGAGAGCGAGATGAAAAATCTACCGTCGTTAGGGCAAGAGGGAGTTTTAAAGGAGACAAAAGATGGTGCAACGATGGTTGTTTTCAGTGGTGACTTGGATAAAGCTTTAGCCTCAATGATTATTGCTTCTGGTGCAGCTGCATACGGGAAAAAGGTAACGATTTTCTTCACCTTCTGGGGCCTATCTATTCTTAAGAAACAAAAGGTGAAAAAGTCAGGCTTGGCCAAGTTATTTGATATCATGTTACCTTCCAAAGCGAATAACTTACCACTTTCTCAGATGAATATGGGAGGAATGGGAGCATCGATGATCAAATACATTATGAAGCAAAAAAATGTTGATTCTCTTCCTGATATGATTGAGCAGGCACATCAATTGGGTGTTAAATTTGTGGCTTGTACGATGAGTATGGATTTAATGGGGATAGAAAAAGAAGAATTATTTGATTTTGTTGAGTATGGCGGTGTAGCAACCTTTATCGGGGACAGTGAACAGGCAAATATGCAATTATTTATTTAGAAAAAAATCGGATGGAAACATTCGATTTTTTATTGTACGTGTATTAAACAATCCTGAATGTATACTATGAGTAAGAACCCAATTGAGTAAGACCCCAATTTGAAAAGTTTAGAGGTGGATAGAGTTAGTTAAAAAATAGATAGAACTGTATATAAAATTGCCAGTGATACAAAATTCATTATTGTTTGTAACTTTTCTGAAAAACATTTGTAATAATGATACCAGTTTTTAACATTAAAAGTGACAATATATGTTAAAATTATATATGTTCACTTTGAAGGGAGAAAAAATGGAATCAATATTAGAAATAAAGAATGTTACGAAAATTTTTGGAAAAAAACAGAAACAGGCATTGGAAATGGTTAAACAAGGAAGAGCCAAAACAGATATTTTGGAGAAAACCGGTTGTACAGTAGGTGTTTATGATGCAAGTTTCGAGGTGAAACAAGGTGAAATATTCGTTATTATGGGTTTATCTGGTAGCGGAAAATCGACCCTCATTCGCCTGATTAACCGTTTGATTGAACCAACATATGGTAGTATTTACATTGAAGGACATGATATTGCAAAAATGAATCAAGATGAATTAAGGCAAGTTCGTCGTCATTCCGTTAATATGGTTTTTCAAAAATTTGGACTTTTCCCGCATAAAACTATTCTTGAAAATACGGAGTATGGGTTAGAAATTAGGGGTGTGGATAAGGCTGATCGACAGAAATTGGCCGAACAAGCACTAGATAATTCCTCACTCTTACCTTTCAAAGATCAATACCCTGATCAATTATCTGGTGGGATGCAGCAACGAGTAGGTCTTGCAAGAGCTTTGGCCAATAACCCCGATATATTATTGATGGATGAGGCATTTTCGGCCTTGGATCCACTCATTCGGAAAGAAATGCAGGATGAATTATTAGACCTACAGGAAAAAGTTCAGAAGACCATCATCTTCATCACACATGATTTAAACGAAGCCTTACGTATTGGGGACAGAATTGCTCTCATGAAGGATGGTAAGATTATGCAAATAGGGACGGGTGAAGAAATTTTAACCAATCCTGTTAATGAATTTGTCAGTGAGTTTATCGAAGATGTCGATCGTTCAAAAGTGTTAACAGCTCAAAATATTATGATTAAGCCGATTACGACAAATATAGATATTGATGGCCCAAAAGTTGCCTTGAGACGGATGGACACAGAAGAAGTGAGTATGCTTCTTGCTGTCAATCGCCAAAGAAAATTACTAGGAGTCATTTCGGCAGATGCGGCATTTAAGGCAAATGCAAAACAGCATAGTTTGATTGACTATATTGATACGGATATTCGTACAGTCTCAAAAGATACCTTGCTAGAGGATATTTTACCTCTAATTTATGATTCGGCAGCACCTATTGCAGTTGTTGAAAACGGTCGTTTGATAGGGGTGTTAATTAAAGGTCGTGTCATCGAAGCTCTCACTAAACAAGGAATTGAAATAGAAGAATAGGAGATCAGTGTGGATAATATATTACAAAATAGCTTACCGATTAAAGATTTGGTAGACAAAGGAATTGACTGGCTGACCGAGCATTTAGCAGGACTTTTTAAAGTCATTCAAGTAAGTGGTGACGCGATGATGAACTTCGTTTCAGATACTTTGAATGTAATTCCTCCCTTACTTTTACTGATTGTGATTCCTGCCCTTGCTTACTATGTTTCTAGAAAAAAAGGTTTCACCGCTTTGACGATGTTGGGGTTGCTGTTCATCTATAATCAGGGATTATGGGAAGAAATGCTATATACATTCACTTTGGTGCTTGTTGCAAGTCTAATCTCTGTTCTATTAGGTATCCCCTTGGGTGTTTGGATGGCTAAGAGCAATCGTGCCAAATCAATCATTAGCCCGTTGTTGGACTTTATGCAGACCATGCCAGCATTCGTTTATCTAATCCCTGCCGTTGCATTCTTTGGGATTGGAATGGTTCCAGGGGTCTTTGCTTCCGTCATTTTTGCCTTGCCGCCAACTGTTCGATTTACAAATTTGGGAATTCGTGAGATTCCAGAAGAATTGATAGAAGCATCAGAATCATTTGGATCAACCGATCGACAACGCTTGTTTAAAGTAGAGCTACCCTTAGCAAAAAATACTATTTTTGCGGGAGTGAACCAAACAATCATGCTCGCTCTTTCTATGGTCGTTACTGCTTCGATGATTGGTGCTCCGGGTTTAGGAAATGGAGTTTTATCTGCTCTACAACATGCAGAGATTGGTGCAGGTTTTGTTTCAGGTCTAGCACTGGTTGTATTAGCTATCATTATTGATCGCTTTACTCAGTTTTTAAACCATCCGAAACGGAAAGCTGCTAAGCAATCAACATTTGCAAAGTTCCTTGCTCCAATCTTGCTAATCTCATTTTTGGTGACTGGTATTACTCAATCCTTCCTAAAGGCCACCACATCTGATAAAAAAGAAATCACCCTTGCCTATGTGGAGTGGGACTCCGAGGTGGCTTCTACAAATGTTTTAGCAGAGGTATTAACATCTCAAGGATATGATGTCAACCTCATCTCATTGGATAATGCAGTAGCTTGGAAATCAATAGCAGAAGGAAATGCGGATGCTTCTGTCTCTGCATGGTTGCCGGCAACCCACCAAGCACAATATGAACAGTATAAAGATCAACTGGTAGATTTGGGCGCAAATTTGTTTGGTACCAGTCTTGGCCTAGCTGTGCCAAGCTATATGGACATCTCGACAATTGAGGAATTGACCTCACAGGCCAACCAAACGATTATCGGAATTGAACCTGGGGCTGGAATTATGGCAGCTGCTGACTCCGCAGTCAATGAATATGCGAACTTATCCACGTGGTCATTGACCGCCTCTTCAACAGGTGCTATGGTTACCTCTTTGGAACAAGCATTGAAAAATGAAGATGATATCGTGGTTACGGCTTGGATGCCTCACTGGATGTTTGCTAAGTACGATTTGACATTATTAGAAGATCCTATGGGAGTATTTGGTGATGCGGAAGAAATCCATACCATTGTCAGACAAGGTCTGAAAGAGGATCAGTCAGATGCTTACAACATTATTGATCAGTTCAATTGGGAACCAGAAGATATGCAGGCTGTCATGTTGGCAATTTCAGAAGGCAAGACTCCTCGTCAATCTGCAAGAGATTGGATAGAATTAAATCCTGATAAGGTAAAAGAATGGTTGGATTAAATTCATTTATTTTTACTTGAGGGTAACATCGAGGAATGACAAATGGCGCAATCGTCTTATTTTAAGAAAAGCTGTTGTTTGATGAAAATCCTATCTCAATTAATATGCTTGGAAAACATCTAAACAGTACCCGTTCCTTAATAAATTTTATTTTTAAAAATGCACATAGTTTGAAATTAACTATATGCATTTTTATATGGCTTAATAAAAGTGCTATAATTAATTGACAATAATTTGAAGTTGTTTTATACTTACTGAAGAGATAAATCAAAATATTTTGATATGAGGTGAGTAATATTAAAGATTTTTCAACGGATGCTCAATTGTTTAAAGCTCTGGCAGATGAGAAACGCTTGCTAATCCTAGATTATTTAAAAAAAGGTGAAACCTGTGCTTGTGTACTTATTGAGAAATTGGGGATTGCTCAGTCGGCCTTGTCTTATCATATGAAAATTTTATGTCAGTCAGGGATTGTTGTTAGTCGTCAAGAAGGGAAATGGAGACACTATAGCGTGAGTTATCAAGGTCGTAATTATGCCCTGAGTCGTCTTGGTCAACTAACGAATTTTGAGGTTGAAACTATAGGACAATGTCATTGTAATCGGAAGTCATCATAGAATGGCTTTTGATTTAACAAAACATATCAATGATTTTTGATATAAAAAGGAGTATGATCATGTGGAGGTTTATTCAAGAACAAATTCTTGGAATGAAATGGTTAAATGAAGGTGTTGGAAAGTTATTGTCGCTGATTGGGATTGATATGACGACTCGACTTGGAGGAGCTTTTCAGTTTTTCTTTTACGATGTTATCAAAATTACCATTTTACTATGTGTCTTAATTTTTTCTATATCCTATATTCAAAGTTATTTCCCACCTGAAAGAAGTCGTAAGATTCTAAGTCGGTTTGATGGTATTTCTGCCAATATTGTATCAGCTCTATTGGGGACAGTTACTCCATTTTGTTCTTGTTCTTCCATTCCTTTGTTTATGGGTTTTACCAGTGCGGGACTACCCATTGGTGTGACTTTCTCGTTTTTAATTTCCTCTCCGATGGTTGACCTAGGTAGTTTGATTCTTCTGATGAGCATCTTTGGAACAAAGATTGCATTTATTTACGTGCTGTTTGGCTTAGTAATTGCAGTTTTGGGTGGTACTTTTATTGAAAAACTCGGCATGGAAAAATATGTTGAAGATTTTGTGAAAAATGCCCATGTGCCTTTTTTAGAAGAGGAGAATTTAACATTTCGAGATAGATTTAATTTTGCTAAGGAACAAGTTTCTGAAACATTTAAAAAAGTTTTTCCTTATATTCTAATAGGGGTAGGAATAGGGGCTTTTATTCATAACTGGATACCGGAGAATTGGGTGACTAGCACTCTGGGAAATAGGAATCCATTCGGGGTTATCATAGCAACCTTTATTGGAATACCTATGTATGCAGATATTTTTGGGTCAATTCCTGTAGCAGAAGCCTTGTTGGAAAAGGGAGCACAATTGGGAACGGTATTAGCCTTTATGATGGCGGTTACAACTCTCAGCCTACCTTCCCTAATCATGTTAAAGAGAGCTATAAAGCCACAACTTTTAGCAGTATTCATTGCGATCTGCACTTTTGGAATTATCCTAGCAGGTTATTTATTTAATTTATTGCAAACAATTATTCTTTAGGAGGAAATATAGATGTCACAAGTTTTATCAAACCAGATTGTGTTTAAGGTTCTAGGTTCTGGGTGCAAGAAATGTAATTTATTAGAGGAACATGTTCAACAGGCCTGTATTGATGAAGGGATAGATGTTACAATCGAACATGAAAGGGATTTTTCTAAGATTGCTGCATATGGTGTTATGTCTACTCCTGCTTTGGTATTAAATGAAAAAGTTGTTGCTTCAGGAAAAGTCCTCTCTGTGAATGAAGTTAAAGAGATTATTCAGGAGGAGATTGTTGATGCCTAAGCCTAAAGTAGCCTTTATTTGTGTTCATAATTCTTGTAGAAGTCAAATGGCCGAAGCCTTGGCCAAAAAATATTATTCGGACTATTTTGAAGCTTATTCGGCAGGAACGGAAACAAAACCACAAATCAATCAAGATGCAGTCCGACTAGTAAAAGAAAAGCATCATATCGATATGGAAAGGACACAATATTCTAAGTTACTTGATGAACTACCACCCATTGATATTGTTATAACAATGGGGTGTAACGTGGACTGTCCATATCTACCTTGTCATCATAGAGAAGATTGGGGTTTAGATGATCCGACTGGAAAAGCTGACAGTGAATTCTTAAGTGTTATGGCACTAATAGAAGAAAAATTATTTGAACTTTCAAAGTCAAAGGTTTTAAGTGATATTGATAAGTGATTAGAAATTTGTTGTGTAAAGGAGAAGTAGTGATCGTTAGCATTACTAATGTACTAATGTATTGTATGCCCCTTGAATCAATCTTCTTTACTAACAAAGGTATATCTCTTAATGACCTTAAATTCTACCTTATCTAAACACCCTTATGCACAAATCAATCTAAAACTCTTATCAGTTAAATTTCAGAAAGCAAAAAAAGATGAGTTCCGTCACTCATCTTTTTCTACTCTTTTGAAAATGTAATATCCATTTTGTATCCCTCCTATTTATCAAAAATAAAAAATATTTTCAAATTTCTCATCCAATGCAATACATATGATAAGTGCTAATTTTGCTTTAGGTGAGTAAACTCCGTTTTCAATTGAGGAAATAGTATTTCTTGATACACCGACTAACTGAGCAAGTTGTTCTTGTGATAGATTCTTTTTCCTTCTGTATAAGTTTAAATTATTTTTTAATATCAATTCTTCTTTTTTCATGCTATAACTCAGCCTTCATTAATTTTCGATAATCAAAAAGTTGCTACATAACAAATTATAAAAAAGACTGAAAGTACAAAATAAAAAATAATTAGAAACATAGAACCTATTTCTTTATTTCTTTTATACTTAACTATTTCCTTGCTTGTTAACATTACGAAATAGACTACCCATAATTCAAATCTCACTGAAGAAGTAACAACAATTTGTATAGTTGATAAAATACAGCAACAAATTAAACCTGCTGTAGCAGCCACACTCCATCCTAAATTTATAATTTCATTTTCAAATAAATCTTTATTTTCATTTCTACTTAATTCCAAAATCTTATCTTTATCCATTATTTTACTCCTCCTTTTTAATGACAAGCTAACTTGTCATAAGTATATTCCTTTACTACAAAAAAGTCAATAAATTGCATGCAATATGTAGATATAAATATTGTGCTTCGGATTGTAAAATAAAATGAAAAGGCAACACTTTTCTGTACAAAATTTATAAAGTGTTTTTGTTAAACGATTGCTCTTTTAGTCATGGGTGTTTGGTAATTTAGTGTGCTGTGGATGCGATGGTGATTCCACCAGTGGACATAATCCTTAGTTTTAAGGGTTAATTCTTCCAAAGAGCGGAAGTTTTCTTGGTTGATAAACTCCAGTTTGAAGGAGCGATAGGTACTCTCAGCTACCGCATTGTCATAAGGACAATCCGCTTGACTCAGCGAACGTGTGATGCCAAAGGCTTTTAACATCTCATCAATCAAGGCATTATCAAACTCCTTACCACGATCAGAATGGAAGAGTTTGACCTTGGTCAGGGCGTAGGGAATGCTTTGAATGGCTTCTTTGACCAAGTCAGCAGTCTTGTGCCAACCAAGAGATAGGCCAATAATTTCACGGTTGAAGAGGTCAATGATCAAGCAAACGTAAGCCCAACGATTGGCAACACGAACATCGGTTAAGTCCGTCACAAGGGTTTCCAATGGTTTTTGTTGGTTAAACTGTCTCTCTAAGAAATTCGGAACTGGTGCTTTATTCTTCCCTTTAGAATGCGGTTTGAAGGTAGGCTTCTGGTAAACAGAAACCAAATTCAATCTCTTCATGATGCGATGAATCCGACGGCGAGACAAGGTGATCCCTTGTGCTTCCAGACATTTCTTAATCTTCCTAGCGCCGTATCTGGACTTACTGTCAAGAAAAATGCGCTTCACCATTTCTTCAAGTTGTGCCTCAGATACTGGCACTACAGCTTTGTAGTAATAGCTAGAGCGAGGAATCTTCAACCAACGACACATGGCTGAAATGCTGTATTTATCCTTGTTAGCAGTGATTATTTCCCTTTTCGTGCCATAATCACTGCCGCTTGCTTTAGAATGTCTAATTGCATTTCGAGCTCTTATTTCGTTTTCTGAGTTCTATCAACTCACGTTGTTTATCTGTCAGATTATCGACAGTTTTAAAGGAACCAGTTGTTCTTGCTTGTTTCACCCACTTATCGAAGGTTGAGGGTGTTAAATCATATTCTTTGATCAGTTTACTGCGTTTTCTACCTGCATTGTGCAAGTCAACGATTTGTTGTTTGAAGTCATCTGTGAAGTAACGGCGAATTTTTCTAGACATATCTGTTCTCCTCTTTTCTTTAGTGTAGAACACTTTATTCTTCTGTCTAGTTTAGTGTAACCTATTCAGTCCGAACGATTCCAATGAGTCCTGAGGTTAAGAAGGTTCTACGTCACTATATTGACAGAAATAAGTTACAAGCTCAATTCAATCCGACTTACCAAGATTTAGGTTATCTTTTTACTAGAACCTATATCAGGGCAGGAAATCGTCAAGGCTCTCCCCTTTATCACAACGAACTCTCACAATTCCTGAGAGGCAGTTCTAATCAGTCAGCAAAACAAAACAAGAAAGCAGGCAAGCCTTATAAGGACATTGATACTTTCCTAGACTTTGGCAGACCGATTCATGTCATCCCTCATATGTTTCGCCACAGCTTTATCTCTATTATGGCAAGTGAAGGCATTGACCTTCCCACTATTCGAGAATTTGTCGGACATTCAGAGGATTCCAAGGAGATTGAACGTGTCTATCTCCATGTGATTAAGAAACAAAAAGATACCATGAGGGGAGCGATTGAAAAACTAGAAAAGTTGATTAAGTAACAAACGTTAAATTCTAATCAGAAAAAGCCTAGAAATATTGATTTCCTAGGCTTTCTTTGTATAGATTTACTTAATTTCCACGAGTGTAAGATGTGGGTATGATAGGTAAGATGATTTTTAAAAGTATTAATCGCATTTCTGGTTTTCCAACTAACTGTAGGAAGTATGGTATGTCTTATAAGTTAAACAGACTCTGTTCAGACAAAATCATATTCTAAGCAGGAGACAAAGCCTAGATATATGTTTCTCATAGGTTCTGTATATTCGAAGTGATAATGCCTATTTTAAACCCTCAAATCTATCCATTTTAATTTGCGGGCTATTAATCCCCTTTTCTTCAAGGTATTTTTTCATTTTATCAAGGTCGTCAGGTCGACCGCATAATAAATATGTAGCATTGTTACCATATTGTTTGATGCTTTCTGCAAGCTGCTCTTGACTTTCGGAAAGGCTAGTACTGGTTTCATAATTAAAGTTCTCTTTTTGAGTGGATAGTTCGGTCATTTCCTTATCAAAAACCGTCACTCCCTTATCTAGATGACTTAAGGTAACGGGGCGACTACCAGACCATTCTCTGATAATGGGACGTATTGCTGAAATTCCAACATCAGATGCGAAACAAACAATAGGTTCTTCATTATCTTCGATTGACAGATGTGACTGTATCCAACTTATCTCAACTTTGCTATTGATTGGTAAACTAGTCAAAGTTTGCTTATAGAAACTACCACTGTTGTGTGTTAAAATAAGGATCTCGTCATCGCTAGTACTGGAAGCAATAGTTAACCACCGATTATTTTGTTCATTTTCCTTCATATCTGGTAATGTAAACTTGGCGAATGAACCAGATTTCCAGGTTAGGTTATTGGGTTTCGTCAAATGAATAAGATATAGGTGTTCACTGGGATTTTCGATAGACTTAACTGATAAAGACTGACTTCTTCCAAGAAAGGCGATACCTCCCCATACAGTGAGAGCAAGTATAGCTACAGCAATAAGAATAATCGTTATCATTTTTTTACCTCTTTTCATTGTTTTCCTCATTTCCAAAATGTTATAGATAACCACACAGCTAAAGCAATTATTGGTACGAATCCAATTACCTTAATAATTAAGTCTGTGTCAGGCAAACTGTAAATATAAACTATAGTCGTTAGTGCTGCCATCCAGATTCCGGCAACAGACAAAATAGAAGGCAGGTTACTAATCATACATAGCCCAGTAGCTAGCAAAATCATACCACCAGTCGCAAAAGACATAAAGTCTGGACTCGCTAAATTGATTGGCTGTAGAGTGATTCCCCAGATAATAACCAAGATGCCAATAACTGTAAAAGAAATTCCAGTAATAGTTAATTTGTTCATGATATTTACCCCCACATATGAATGAATGTAAAACTATATTCATTCATTTTTTGTTTTAAAAAATAAAGAAGGAAATTCTTTATTTAAAAAGTCCTTTGACAAAATAAGTTGCTAAGTATTCAATCGTTTTACTTGCATTCGGTAAGTCTGCCTCGGTGATATGTGTATCCATATAGTAGAAAAGCTGATAGACTTGCAATACTTCCTGAATCTTCTCTTGAGAATAGCCTTCGGTGAGCATCCTATTTGTAAATTTATCTACCAAAAACAGATGAAATGGATTTGAGTCGATACCTTTTTCTGATGAATAATAGTTATGTAGTTTCTCAGAAATATCAGAGTTGTACCATTCCAATAGAATTTTATTAGATGAAATGAGACTACGTGACCATCCGAAAATTTGACTGATAAGTTCAACCATATCTCCGTCCCAGTCAATATTATCTATCATAGTCTGACGGATAATGTTATTCTCATCAATATACACATCGAGAAAAATATCCTCTTTTGATTCGTAGTATTTATAGAAGCTTCCCACAGCCATTCTAGCCTGCTTTGCAATTTCTGAGATACTTGTCGCCTTGTACCCCTTGTCAGCAAATATTTCTCTAGCAGACTCTTTTAATGTTAATTTTTTTTCGCTAGCCATAAGGTCTCCTCTCGCCTGTGAATGAATATTATTTTCTGTTCATTCATACTTTAAAACAATTTTTTATGTTTGTCAACTATGGAGATAAAGTTAATCAGAAAAAATGGCTCTATAATTTCTGTAGTGGGTAAATCCACTGTAGAGATTATAGAGCTTTTTTTAGTGTAGAAAAAAAGTCCCATATGACCTATAATGAAAAGCGACGAAACTCACATTAGAAAGGGTTCATATGGAACAACTAAATCTTATCACAAATTTTCTCAGAATTAAAGACAAAAATATCACTATCACTGATGAATATGATATGGGGACTCACTTAGAACTCCACGGTCACTTGGATTACACAGCCCCTAAATGCCCAAAATGCAAGGGACAAATGGCTAAGTACGACTACCAGAAAACTTCTAAAATCCCCTACCTAGAAACTGCTGGCTACCCTTTACTTATCCGTCTTCGAAAGCGTCGTTTCAAGTGTAAAGATTGCGGAAAAATGGCGGTCGCTGAAACTCCTCTTGTCAAGAAGAACCACCAAATCTCTGTCGCTGTTAACCAGAAGATCGCTCAATTACTCATCGAAAATCAAGCAATGCAACATATTGCACACAGGCTATCTATCTCAACATCATCAGTTATAAGAAAGCTAAATGAGTTCAAGTTTGAAACGGATTGGAATACCTTACCTGAGGTGATGAGCTGGGACGAGTATGCCTTCAAGAAGGGGAAAATGAGCTTCATCGCTCAAGATTTCGACTCCCTAAATGTCATAACCATTCTGGACGGAAGAACTCAAGCAACCATCCGAAACCACTTTCTACGCTATCCTAGAAAGGTTAGAAATCGGGTCAAAGTGATTACCATGGATATGTTTAGTCCCTATTATCAACTTGCTAAACAGCTTTTTCCGAATGCAAAAATTGTACTCGACCGCTTTCATATCGTGCAACACCTTAGTCGTGCTATGAACCGTGTCCGTATTCAAATTATGAATCAGTTCAACAGAAAATCGCAGGAATACCGAGCCTTGAAACGTTACTGGAAATTGATACAACAAGATAGCCGTAAACTCAGCGATAAACGATTTTATCGCCCTATGTTTCGCATGCATTTGACTAACAAGGAAATCCTAGAAAAACTCCTGTCTTTCTCCGAGGAACTACGACAACACTATGAACTCTATCAGCTTCTCTTATTTCATTTCCAAGAGAAGAACTCAGACCATTTCTTTGACCTCATCGAACAGGAAATAGCCACCGTTAATCCTATTTTCCAGACGGTATTGAAGACATTTCTAAAGGATAAAGACAAGGTTTTGAATGCTCTAGAATTGCCTTATTCAAACGCCAAACTGGAAGCTACCAATAATCTCATCAAAGTCATTAAGAGAAATGCCTTTGGGTTCAGGAACTTTGAAAACTTTAAAAAACGGATTTTGATTGCATTGAACATAAAGAAAGAGAGGACGAAGTTCATCCTCTCTAGGTGTTAGCTTTTCATCTACCCACTACAGTTGACAAAGAGCCGAAAAAATCAGACAAAATCGCATTTTAAGCAACAGAAAAAGCCTAGAAACGTTGATTTCATAGGCTTTCTGTATGTTGTCTTATTTCACTTCAGTAAAAATCACGTGTTTACGCAATTTTGGTGAGTATTTTTTCAATTGAAGACGGTCTGGAGTGTTACGTTTGTTTTTTGAAGTAAGGTACAAGCGTTCACCAGATTCTTTGTGTTCAAGTGTAATATTTACGCGCATGGTATCTCCCTTCTATTATTCAGCTGAAGCAGCCTTAGCGATTTTACGTCCTTTGTAGTATCCTTTCAAAGATACACGGTGTGAACGTGAATAATCTCCAGTAGTTTCATCAAATTTCACAGTTGGAGCTGCTACTTTATAGTGAGTACGACGTTTGTTTTTCTTCGCTTTTGAAGTGCGACGTGCAGGTACTGCCATTTCTATTTTCCTCCATTAAAATACGAGAGCAAAGCCCTCTTCAAATCTAAAAGTTATAGTATGACTTGCGTCAACTTTAACAGTATATCAAAACTTCTTTGTAAAGTAAAGTTACTTGACAGATATTTTTAAAAATTTTATTCACCTAAATTCCCACCTAAAGAAAGTTTTCCAAATTTCAAGTTGAAATTAGCCACCCATAAGAAATTCACTCGGCGACGGTTATCCATTGTCAAATGTTTGCCTTTTGGTGTATAATGTTTTTGCATCTCTGTGCCCTTCCTTGTGTTTGTGGTGAACAACAAGTATAGCACAGAGGTGTTTTCTTTTGCCTTAAATTGGATTTCATTTGACAACAGGAACCCTTGAACCTGTTTTGTCAGCTAAATCAAGGCTACTATTAGCCTTGGCTACTTAGCCTAACAGCTTCAAGCCTGTTATCAAATGAAATTACAGCTTACTCAAAGATAGCGAAACAAATATTTTTGAGCAAGGCGAGGTGGCTAACTCATTATAGAACCTTCACTAAAGAAAGTTAGCTATAATATTCAAAAAGAAACAAAATTCACTTGACGGCATGTATATAATAGTTATAGGACGAGTTCCAATTACTCAATATGAAGGAGAACTGTATGAAAACAGTTGGGAAGTTTTTTGCGAAAAAGTTGGCTAGCCTCTTGGTCTTGTTGCTACTTTTAGGTATAGGGATCTTCTGGTTTAGAAATAGTATTCTAGCATGGTTCCAAGGCACCCACAAGGTTCAATATGAGTTTGTCATTAAGAAGTTTGAAGCGGAAAGCAAGCTGGTTGTGGCAGGTGCCGAGGTGGATACAACTGCCAACCATACTTTTAATAATAATAATCTGCAAGAATGGCCAGACTGGACAGAACCGATTACCAAGCTCTTTGTAGGACGTGAAATGTCTGTTGAAATACCTGTGCAGACGGAGTTCAAGTTGGTCTTGGAAGGGATTAGTCAGTCAGATTTCCAGATTCAAAACAATAATTTAACCTTCAAGAAACCTGTTCTTGTCGAAGTTGATTCTCAGCAACATGGAGAAATTAAAATCAGCAACAATAGCAATGGTCTGCTGGACAAGGCGGTCGATGTCTTCACTTCTGGACTAAAGGCCCAGGAATTTCTAAATGAAAAATCCCAAGAAGCCATTTACAAGACAAGTGAGAAAGTATTGAATGACGCGGAACGCCAAGAAAAAGTAGCGGCCTTTGCTGAAACAGCCTTAGAAAACCTCCTCAATCTCAATTCAGAAGAAAAACTTGAGGTTGAAATCGAAGTGGTCGACTTGAATTTCCAGATTGTAGACAAGAAATAGGTTTTAAACAAGGTCGTGTCAGTAGGCACGGCTTTTTGTTTGCTCTGCCATTTCCAAAAAAGCCCAAAATATGATAAAATAAGGGGCAATATTTAGAGAAATGAGAAAGCCCATGAAACTACAAAAACCAAAAGGGACGCAAGATTTACTTCCACAGGACTCTGCCAAATGGCAATATGTAGAAAATTTCGCGCGTTCTATCTTTAAACAGTATAATTTTTCAGAAATTCGCACACCTATCTTTGAACATTACGAAGTAATCAGTCGCTCTGTTGGCGATACCACAGATATTGTGACCAAGGAAATGTACGATTTTTACGATAAGGGAGAACGTCATATTACTCTTCGTCCAGAAGGCACAGCGCCAGTTGTTCGTTCATACGTAGAAAATAAACTCTTTGCCCCAGAAGTGCAAAAACCGGCAAAATTTTACTATATGGGGCCCATGTTCCGATATGAGCGTCCGCAGGCAGGTCGTTTGCGTCAGTTCCATCAGATTGGTGTAGAGTGCTTCGGCTCAAATAATCCGGCAACAGATGTAGAAATTATTGCCATGGCTTATCATTTCTTTGAAGAGTTGGGGATTAAAGATGTTCGTTTGCATCTCAATAGTTTGGGGAATCCAGAAAGTCGCGCAGCCTATCGCCAAGCCTTGATTGACTATCTGACACCGCTCAAGGATCAACTGTCTAAAGATAGCCAGCGCCGTTTGGAAGAAAATCCTCTCCGCGTGCTAGACTCAAAAGAAAAAGAAGACAAGGTTGCTGTAGAAAATGCACCATCCATCTTGGACTATCTGGATCAGAAAAGTACAGCTCATTTTGAAGCAGTCAAGTCTATGCTAGATAAACTGGGCATTTCATATGAAATCGACACGAATATGGTACGTGGTCTAGACTACTATAACCATACTATTTTTGAATTCATGACCGAAGTAGGTGGCAGTGACTTGACCATCTGTGCTGGCGGTCGCTATGATGGATTGGTTAGCTATTTTGGTGGTCCAGAAACACCAGCCTTCGGCTTTGGCATGGGGATTGAACGTCTGATTCTCGTACTTGAAAAGCAAAGTATTGAGCTTCCGATTGATACCCAAATAGATGTTTACATAGCTGTTTTGGGTCAGGAGGCCAATGGCGGGGCGCTTGAGTTGGTTCAAGCCATCCGCAAGCAAGGGTTCCGAGCAGAGCGAGACTACCTTGACCGCAAGCTCAAAGCCCAGTTTAAGTCAGCAGATGTATTTGGAGCCAAGACAATCATTACCTTAGGTGGTAGTGAAATCGAATCAGGTCAAGTCGTGGTGAAAAACAACCAGACTCGAAAAGAGGTTGAAACAAATCTTGAAATAGTTAAAACAGAATTTGCTAGTATTTTAGAAAAACTAAGTGAAAATTAGTGTTGTATCCTATGATAGTGTATTGATGAGCCACCTTTGTAAGAAGATGGTTTATCAAAAACGAAAAATGAAAGCGCTTTATTCGGATTTTTCGAAAGAATTGTGAAAAAATTAACAAAAACACTTTACAAAATCAAAAAGTTGTTGTATTATAAACATGTGAAAAAAGTAACAAACATCTGTTTTGTAAATGGAGGACTAAAATGGCTGAACAAAAAGTAGTATCACCTGAAGAAAAATTGGTGGCAGCTCAAAAACATGTTGACGAACTTGTTCAAAAAGGCTTGGTAGCCTTGGATGAGTTTCGCAAATTGAACCAAGAACAAGTTGACTACATCGTTGCGAAAGCATCTGTAGCAGCGCTTGATGCTCATGGTATCTTAGCAGCACACGCTGTAGAAGAAACAGGTCGCGGTGTCTTTGAAGACAAAGCTACAAAAAACTTGTTTGCGTGTGAGCACGTTGTAAATAACATGCGCGGTGTAAAAACAGCTGGTGTTATCGAAGATGATCCTATTACTGGTTTGACAAAAATTGCAGAACCTGTTGGTGTTATCTGTGGTGTTACTCCAACAACTAACCCAACTTCAACAGCTATTTTCAAATCACTTATCGCACTTAAAACTCGTAACCCAATCGTATTTGGTTTCCACCCATCTGCACAAGAATCTTCTGCACATGCAGCACGTATCGTTTATGAAGCTGCTGTAAAAGCAGGTGCCCCTGAAAACTGTATCCAATGGATTACTGAGCCATCTATTGCTGCTACAAATGCCCTCATGAATCACGATGGTATCTCAACTATCTTGGCAACAGGTGGTAACGCAATGGTACGTGCAGCGTATTCATGTGGTAAACCAGCTCTTGGTGTTGGTGCAGGTAACGTTCCAGCATATATCGAAAAATCTGCAGATATTCGTCAAGCAGCTCACGATATCGTTATGTCTAAATCATTTGACAACGGTATGGTATGTGCTTCTGAGCAAGCAGTCATCATCGACAAAGAAATTTATGATCAATTCGTTGAAGAATTTAAGTCATACAAAACTTACTTTGTTAACAAAAAAGAAAAAGCACTCCTTGAAGAGTACTGCTTCGGTGTAAAAGCAAATAGCAAAAACTGTGCAGAAGGTAAATTGAATGCTGATATCGTTGGTAAACCTGCTGCATGGATTGCGGAACAAGCAGGCTTCAAAGTTCCAGAAGGAACAAACATCTTGGCTGCTGAATGTGCTGAAGTTGGACCAAATGAGCCTCTTACACGTGAAAAACTTTCTCCAGTAATTGCTGTATTGAAAGCTGAAGATGTAGAAGATGGTCTTAAAAAAGCTCGTCAAATGGTAGAGTTCAACGGTCTTGGACACTCTGCTGCAATCCATACTAAAGATGAAGAACTTGCAAAACGTTTCGGTACTGAAATGAAAGCAATGCGTATTATCTGGAACTCACCTTCTACTTTCGGTGGTATCGGTGACGTTTATAATGCATTTATTCCATCATTAACACTCGGATGTGGTTCATATGGACGTAACTCAGTTGGTGATAACGTATCTGCTATCAACCTTCTTAACATCAAGAAAGTAGGGAAACGTAGAAATAATATGCAATGGTTTAAAGTTCCTTCAAAAATTTACTTCGAACGTAACTCTATTCAATACCTTCAAACAGCAGAAGGCCTTGAACGTGTTATGATCGTAACAGACAAATCAATCGAACGTCTTGGTTTTGTTCAACGTGTCATCGATCAATTGAATGCTCGTTCAAATCAAGTGACTATTCAAGTCTTCTCAGATGTTGAACCAGATCCAGATATTACAACAGTTGAACGCGGTGCTGAATTAATGCGTGCATTCCAACCGGATACAATTATTGCGCTCGGTGGTGGTTCACCAATGGATGCTGCTAAAGTAATGTGGCTCTTCTATGAACAACCAGAAATCGACTTCCGTGACCTTGTTCAAAAATTCATGGATATCCGTAAACGTGCCTTCAAATTCCCATCATTGGGTCAAAAAGCTAAATACATCGGTATCCCAACTACATCTGGTACAGGTTCAGAAGTAACACCGTTTGCCGTTATTTCTGATAAGAAAAATAACCGCAAATACCCACTTACTGACTACTCATTGACACCAACAATTGCAATCATAGACCCAGCATTGGTAGAGTCAGTTCCAGCCTTCATCGCAGCTGATACTGGTATGGACGTATTGACTCATGCGACAGAAGCATACACTTCTAACTTTGCGAACGACTACACTGATGGTATTGCCCTTCAAACTATTAAGTTGGTATTCCAATACCTTGAAAAATCTGTCTTGACTGGTGATCCAGAAGCACGTGAAAAAATCCACAACGCTTCTACAATGGCTGGTATGGCTTTTGCAAATGCCTTCTTGGGTATGAGCCACTCTATGGCCCATAAGATTGGTGGTCGCTTCCACACAGTTCATGGACGTACAAACGCAATCTTGTTGCCATACGTTATCCGTTACAATGGTACTCGTCCGTCTAAGACAACTACATGGCCTAAGTACAACTACTGGAAAGCGGATGAAAAATTCCAAGACATCGCTCGTATGTTAGGTTTGCCACATTCTACTCCAGAAGAAGCTGTTGCAGCTTATGCTAAAGCAGTTTACGAATTGGGTGAAAAAGTTGGTATCAAGATGAACTTTAAAGATCAAGGTATTGACGAACAAGAATGGAAGAAATACACTCATGAATTGGCTCTTCTAGCATATGAAGACCAATGTTCACCTGCTAACCCACGCTTGCCAATGGTAGCAGACATGGAAGAAATCATGAATGACGCTTACTACGGTTACAAAGAACGTCCGGGTCGGATTAAATAATATCTTTCCTTATTCGTGCAACAATTTTTGAAAGTACCTTCTCGGAGATAATTAGATTTGCCAACTAAAACTGGCTGATAGGATTGAGGTTGCTAAGTTGATTCTTAGCTACCTCAATTTTTTTTTGAAAAAGAACTCAATTTTTTTGAAAAAGAACTCAATTTTGTAAAAGCTGAGAGAAATATACATCAAAAGTGCAGATGAAAGAGATAGACTGTTAGAAAGCATGGGGGTTGCTACTCATTCTTTCAGATATAGAAGATTTATACTTCAGAACACAAGAAGATATCAGATGTCACAAGCTTGTTTTTTACAGAATACTGAAAATATGGTAAAATGGAGTGATAAAACTATTTGAGGTAAGGAATATGACTGTAAAGATCAATACAAAAGACGGCCAAATAGAATTGACTGATGACGTTATTGCCACAGTTGTCGGCGGTGCTACGACTGAAATTTTTGGTGTTGTTGGGATGGCTAGTAAATCTGCGATTAAGGACAATTTTCAGGCTCTTTTGAGAAAAGAAAACTATTCCAAAGGTGTAGTTATCAAGACTTTAGAAGATGGTCGTATTGCAGTCGATGTTTATACTGTGATGAGTTATGGTGTAAAAATAAGTGAAGTATCTCGCAATATCCAAGAACGCGTGAAGTTTAACTTGGAGAGTCAATTGGGTATCTCTGTTGATGCCGTTAATGTTTTTATCCAAAATATTAAAGTCGTAGGAGAATAATTGTGTCTAAAATTACTACTAGTTTATTTCAAGGAATGGTGCAGGCTGCATCAACTCGTCTGAATAAACAAGCTGAATATGTCAACTCACTAAACGTATTCCCTGTACCAGACGGGGATACAGGTACCAATATGGGGATGACCATTACAAATGGTGCTAAGGAAGTTGCGGATAAGCCTGCTTCTACAGTAGGTGAAGCTGCACAAATTTTGTCCAAAGGATTGCTAATGGGAGCGCGCGGGAACTCTGGTGTTATTACATCTCAGTTATTCCGTGGTTTCGGTCAATCTGTTAAGGGTAAGGTTGAATTGGATGGTAAGGATTTAGCACAGGCTTTTCAACATGGTGTAGAGGTAGCTTATAAAGCCGTTATGAAACCTGTTGAGGGTACTATTCTTACTGTATCTCGTGGTGCCGCAACTGCAGCGCTCAAAAAAGCTGAAGAAACAGATGATGCAATCGAAGTTATGCGTGCAACACTGGATGGTGCTAATCGCGCCCTAAAGAAAACACCTGATATGCTTCCAGTCTTGAAAGAGGTTGGAGTTGTCGATTCAGGCGGTCAAGGACTTGTATATATTTATGAAGGTTTCTTGTCAGCTCTTACAGGTGAGTACATTGCTTCTGAAGAATTTGAGGCGACTCCAGCAGTTATGTCAGAGATGATAAATGCAGAACACCACAAGTCTGTAGCTGGTCACGTTGCAACGGAAGATATTGCTTATGGTTATTGTACAGAAATCATGGTAGCTCTGCGCCAAGGCCCTACTTATGTTAAAGAATTTGACTATGAAGAATTCCGTAATTATCTCAATGATCTGGGGGATTCTCTCCTAGTTGTCAACGATGATGAGATTGTAAAAGTACACGTTCACACGGAAGATCCTGGTTTGGTAATGCAGGCTGGTCTTCAATATGGTAGCTTGGTTAAAGTTAAAGTGGATAATATGCGTGAGCAACATGAAGCGCAAGTTGAGAAAGAGGGTTCTTTCCAAAAACCAGCTGAGCAAAAAGAATATGCTATTATTGCTGTAGCAGCTGGGGAAGGGTTAACTGAGATTTTCAAATCACAAGGTGTTGACTATGTCATTTCTGGAGGTCAAACCATGAACCCATCCACAGAAGACTTTTTGAAAGCTATTGATTTGGTCAATGCGCGTAATGTAATTTTACTACCGAACAACAAAAATATTTTAATGGCAGCTCAGTCTGCGGCTGAAGCGGCGGAAGTTGTTGTAAAAGTAGTAGAAACTAAGACCCTTCCACAAGGTTTTACAAGTTTGTTGGCATTTGATCCTAGTCGTGATTTGGACAGTAACGCACAAGCCATGACAGCCTCACTAGCTGATGTGAAAAGTGGTAGCATTACGACAGCTGTTCGTGATACAACAATTGATGGCCTTGAAATTCATAAAAATGATAATCTTGGTATGGTTGATGGAAAAATTGTTGTATCTAATCCAGATATGATGGAGACCCTTGAATCAACATTTGAAAGAATGCTTGATGAAGATAGTGAAATTGTTATTATCTATCTTGGAGAAGAAGGTGACAAAGAATTAGCTCAAGCCGTAGCTGAAAAATTAGAAGAACAATTTGAAGACGTTGAAGTTGAAATCCACCAAGGAGATCAGCCAGTCTACCCATATCTGTTCAGTGTTGAATAAAAATGTGTCGTGAGTATGTGATCATACTCACGATTTTTTCACTTTCGTTTGGGATTTTCTGGTCTGCTTATGACAATCAAATTGGCCTATGGTATAATGGAATGTATGTTAAGTCGAAATGAAAATGAATTGATTTCAATTGGTGAAAACCTCGGCAGTGTTTGTCAAGCGGGGCAAGTGATACTGTTATCTGGAAATCTTGGTGCTGGAAAAACAACATTGGTAAAAGGTATTGCGAAGGGTCTTGGCATTGAGCAAATGATTAAAAGTCCAACCTATACGATTGTACGCGAATATGAAGGACGTCTACCATTATTTCATTTAGATGTTTATCGAATTGGAGATGATCCTGACTCTATTGATTTGGATGATTTTCTTTTTGGTGACGGAATTACTGTCATCGAATGGGGAGAGTTATTGGATTTATCTTTGTTCGATGATTATCTAAGAATCTACATTGAAAAGGTTGAAGAAGGTCGCTCTCTTTCTTTTGAAGCCTTTGGAGGACAAAGCCAAAGTTTACTTGCGGAGATTCCAAATGCGTAGAAAAGAGATTGAATTTTGTGAAGCAGATCCCAGTGATGCGCAGGCGTTTATCCATTTTATGCAGCAAGTAGCCTCAGAAACAGATTTCTTGGTCATGGACGAAACTGGTTTTGCATATCATCAAGAGCAGATGAAAACGATTTTTGCGGCTGGGATTGAAAATCCTAGGGAAATCCATTTGCTGGCAAAACTAGAGAATGAGGTTGTCGGTGCAATAACTGTTAAGTCTTCTAAACAATTTCGAATTAGCCATATTGGAAATATCTTTATTGCAGTTAAGAAAGAATATTGGGGTTATGGAATTGGCACTATACTCTTAGAAGAAGTTTTGCATTGGGTACGGGAAATTGGTTTGCTGAGCCGATTAGAGTTGACAGTCCAAGTTCGCAATCAAGCTGCAGTACATCTTTATAAAAAATTAGGATTTCAAATAGAAGGAACTCAATATAGAGGAGCTAGAACTGATCAAGGTGAATGGCTAGATCTCTATTATATGGGTATGTTGATTGGTGATCTATGAAAATTTGGAAAAAAATAGTCTTGATGTCCTTGTCGATTTTCTTATTGACAGTGGTAGCCGCTGGAGTTTACGGCAATAGTTTATTGGGCTTTTCGCTCGGGGAAATCTCAAAAACATTTAAATCTTTGGATGATAATGATGATTCGATTCAACCAATTGATGCGACAGAACCATTAACCATCTTGTTGATGGGGGTTGATATGGACCAGGCTTCTCGCGGGGGTCAGTGGGACGGTGGTCGAAGTGACTCGATGATACTTGTTACCTTAAATCCCACGACGAAAACAACTACTATGATGAGTCTGACGAGAGATATCATGGTTGAAATTGCAGAGCCAGATGGGACATCCAGTGGGACAATTGAAAAACTAAATCATTCCTATAGCTATGGACAAGCTCCGATGGCAATTGCGACGATTGAAAAAATGATGGATATTACCATTGATCGCTATGTTGAGATTAATATGGATGGGCTAGTTGAATTGGTTGACGCACTTGGGGGGATTGAGGTAAATAATACTTTGGGATTCCCAATCTCAATTTCGGAACATGAACCAGCTTACACTGCAGTTGTTCCGGAAGGAAAATCATTAGTAAATGGTAATCAAGCATTGGTTTATTCCCGAATGCGTTATGATGACCCTGAAGGTGATATAGGTCGGCAAAGACGGCAACGAGAAGTGATTACCGCTATCGTGAATAAGTTGTTAAATTTAGATGGATTAACACAATACAAAAAAATTCTGACAGCTATTTCAAATAATATGCGGACAAATATTGAAATTAACACCTCAACTATCCCTTCTCTATTGGGGTATAAAGATGCTTTATCTAATTTGGAACCGTATCAATTGCAGGGTGAGGAACAGATGATTAACGAACTCAGCTATCAATTGCCTACTAGTGAGCATCTGTTGGAAATGCAAAATGTTTTGAAAGCATCGACCGGGCAACCAACTGCTACTGATTTAGTGACAAATGTTCAAGTGAATGAAAGTATGATATACCTTCCAAGTCCAGTTAATGTATATAATGCATATACAAATGAATTGGTGCTTGAAGCAAGTCCCTGGGCCCAAACGTCAACTGAAGATTCGACCACATATGATACGACAGCAGAGATGAATTCAGAAACCACTGCTACAGATACCTATAGTTCAGAAGGGGAATAAGCTCAGATAATATCGTTAAAGAAATCGGGCAAAACTCACTATGATTTAAATTTGCATAACGAAAATAGCTTTGAATTACGTTATCAAAAACGTTGATTCAAAGCTATTTTTGGGTATAAAACTTTTTACCCAGCTTTCTATAATTTTTGGGGGTGTTTTGAAGCGTATTTTTCTTGGATGGTTTGGATCTCTTGTAAGTTGCCTGCTATACTTTGTTGGTAGATGCGTGTTTTATACTGGAGATCAGCTGTTAATTCTTGCAAAGGTTTTTGAAAACTTTGGATAATGGCTAGTTGATGTTGGATATTCGATTTGCTGGTCTGAATATCAGTCAGGAGTTGTTGTGTTTCCTTGACTTCTTTTGAAATTTTTTCTCGGTTGGTAATAGCAAGAAAGGTTGCACTGGCAGCACCTACAGCCACTATAATATTGCTAAGTTTCATCTTATTCTCCTAAATATAGGCTTTGCGCTAGCTGGGCTAATGCTGGGAAATCAGGTTCGTTGGTCTTGAAATGGATTTCCAGTCCATCTTCTTTATCGTATCGTGGTAAGAGATGGATATGGGTATGAAAGACAGTCTGACCAGCCACTTCTTCGTTATTATTGACAATATTTAGGCCTTTAGCACCGAGTGTCTCCTTCAAATGACTGGA
The DNA here is from genome assembly GCA_022354845.1 of Streptococcus suis. NCBI lineage: Bacteria > Bacillati > Bacillota > Bacilli > Lactobacillales > Streptococcaceae > Streptococcus > Streptococcus suis. Next base: position 1,696,365 of record CP031970.1, on the reverse strand, counting down.
GATAGTAGGAATCACTGAAAAGAGTGTAGCTGCTACTTCTGCGTCCATATCAAGCATATTGCGGTAATGTTTCTTAGGAACAACTAAAGTGTGTCCTTTGGTGACTTGGGTGATATCTAAAAAGGCAAGGATATGATCATCTTCATAGACTTTAGAAGCTGGGATTTCTCCAGCAATAATTTTACAAAAAATACAATCTGACATAATGACAACCTCTTTCTAGATTTTTTGATATAATAATTATATCAAATTATAGGAAGAAATGTATGTTAGAAGTAAAAAATATAACAGGAGGCTACATCAATATTCCCGTAGTGAAAGATGTATCTTTCACTGTTGAGAGCGGTCAGTTAGTTGGCTTAATTGGATTGAATGGTGCAGGGAAATCAACGACGATAAAGGAAATTATTGGCCTTTTGACTCCTTATCAAGGAGAAATTTTAATTGATGGGAAAAGTCTTGTACAGGATGCAGAGAATTATCGGAAGAAAATTGGATTTATCCCTGAAACACCTAGCTTGTATGAGGAATTGACGCTTAAGGAACATTTAGAGGTAGTAGCTTTAGCCTATGATTTGACTTGGGATCAAGCCTGGAGTCGAGTTCAGGGGTTGTTAACGGTTTTTCGGTTGGATGAAAAATTGGACTGGTTCCCTGTTCATTTTTCTAAGGGAATGAAACAGAAAGTTATGATTATCTGTGCTTTCATGGTGGAACCGAGTTTGTTGATTGTTGATGAGCCGTTTTTAGGGCTGGATCCTGTAGCGATTTCGGACTTAGTAAACCTATTAGAAGAGGAGAAAGCTAAAGGAACTTCAATTCTGATGTCTACTCATGTTCTTGATTCGGCCGAGAAAATGTGTGATTCTTTTGTTATCTTACATCAAGGTCAGGTTCGTGCAACAGGGAATTTAGAGGAATTGCAACATGCCTTTAACATGAAAGGTGCAAGTCTCAACGAAATTTATCTGGCGTTGACACAAGAAGGAGTGGCCAGATGAAGGCAATGTTTCAACAACGCAGAAGGGACTTCCTAACTAAATGTTCCAAGTATTTGCGCTATGTATTGAATGACCATTTTGTGTTAGTGCTGATGGTATTTATCGGCTTTTTAAGCTTGCAATATCGGCAATTACTACTGAGTTTTCCTGAAAACTCCCTGCCAATCTACTTGCTGCTTTTAGTGGTCAGTTTGTTGGTGTTATTTTCTGGGAAAATCGCCACTTATTTGGAAGAGGCAGATGAGATTTTCCTTTTACCAAAGGAAAAAGAAGTTCTACAAATTATCCATGTAGCAGCTAGACGGACTTATATCCTCTGGTCTGGAATTCAGGTGCTGGTACAAATGTTATTGGTTCCTATTTACTTAATACTGGGTTTAGCTGTTTGGATGATTGTTTGCTATATCCTTTTGCTGTTGGTGCTAAAATACATTCTAGTCAAGCACCAAATGGCACAATATCAGTCACAGGGAGTGTTGGATTGGTCCAAAGCCATTCGGGATGAGCAGAAGAGAAAACAGTCAATTTTGCGTTTCTTTGCCCTGTTTACCACGGTGAAAGGAATTAGTGTACCTGTTAAACCGAGAACCTATCTAAATGGGATATTGCGCCTTGTGCATGATCAACAAACGTGGTTTTATCTGTACCTACGTGCTTTTATGAGGGCAGGGGATTACTTAGCCTTAGCATTGCGCTTGTTTTTGTTAGCCATCTTATCATTGGTTGCGATTGATGAATCATGGTTGTCAATTGGCTTGGTCCTCATTTTTCATTATTTACTCTTGTTTCAGTTGCTAGGGCTCTTCAGGCATTATGATTATCAATATTTGACTCAGTTATATCCGTTGGGAAAAGATGAAAAAAGGCTTGGTTTCCAAAAGGTTCTGCGTATTGTACTTTACGGACTTTTAGGAATCGAAGTGAGTTTAGCTCTGCTATTTTCTAAAGAGAGTATAATGGTGGTGCTATTACTGCTGGTTGGGATTTTTTTGCACGAGGGATATTTACCAGCCAAATTAAAAAAATTGATTGACTAAATAGCTGAAAACTAGTAAAATAGTAAGGAATTTTTCAAGGAGGAATGGCATGCAGTTTGATACCAGTGGGCTACAATTACAGTCTATTGCAGGGAATAGTGGCAAGGCGTTCAAAGGCCAACGGTCAGACGGAACGCCAGTATTTGTGAAGTATGAAATGCCTCCTATTGTTTCAGTTTTGGCACGGGAACAAATTACCCCACCGATTTTATCAGCAAATCGTGAGGCAGGTATGGGGCATAGGGTTGAGCAGGAGTGGCTGAATGGTAGGACGTTAGAACGTCAAGATATGGGAAGTAAACAGGTGCGTCAGATTCTGGTGCGCATGCACTATTCTCGTATTTTGTTGAATCAGGCTCTTCAGATGAATTATACTTATATGGAGCCACAGGATTTGGTACATCGTTGGCAAAAAGAAGCGCCAGCTCGATTGGCACAAAACACATATTTGCAATCGATTTGTCAAGATTTGTTAAATCATTTGCCTAATTTCCGTCAAGAAGTAGCTACTTTTGTCCATGGTGACTTACATCATACAAACTGGGTAGAAACAACGAGTGGATTAGTATACTTGACTGACTGGGAAACAGCTTGTTTGACGGACCGTATGTTAGATGTGGCTTATCTGTTAACACATTATATTCCGCGTCATGAGTGGAAAGAATGGCTTCAAGCATATGGGTACAAATATAATCAAACCGTACTCAGTAAGATATATTGGTATGGTCAGCTTGGGTATTTAAACCAAATTGTGAAGCATGTTGAAAGCTACAACGTGCTGGCGGCTAATAAAGAAATATATGCTCTGCGTCAATTTCGTCAGAGTTTCAAGAAAGATATATGAGAGTTAGAAATCGAAAGGGAGCTAGTGAGCTCTTAGCAACCAATCCTCAGTTTGTTATTTCCAATCCGGAAGAATGTAAGGGGAAGTGGGCAGAAATTTTTGGGAATCATAACCCTATTTATATTGAAGTCGGGTCTGGAAAAGGTCGTTTTGTGACAGGAATGGCTGCACAAAATCCAAATGTGAACTATATTGGGATTGATATTCAGATGACCGTTCTAAGCTATGCCTTGGATCGAGTTCTGGAAGCAGATTTACCGAATATAAAGTTATTGCAAGTAGACGGTTCAAGTTTGACAAATTATTTTGCGCCAGCAGAGATTGATAGATTGTACTTAAATTTCTCTGATCCATGGCCGAAAAAACGTCACGAGAAACGTCGCTTGACCTATAAGACATTTTTGGACACCTATAAAGAAATCCTACCGGAACGCGGGGAAATTCATTTTAAAACGGATAACCGTGGACTGTTTGAGTATAGCTTAGCTAGCTTTTCACAGTACGGTATGGTATTGAAGCAGGTTTGGTTAGACTTACATGCGGACGGCCTAGAAGGCAATATTATGACTGAGTATGAGGAAAAATTCTCAAATAAAGGTAAGGTCATTTACCGAGTTGAAGCTATATTTCAATAATCTGTTGTTTTAGAGTTGTCTTTAAATCTAGAAGTCTTATTGATTTTCAATAAAGTACTAGCTGATGAAAAGTCAATGTTGCCAGTAGCCATGGTAAAATATTAAAAAAAATCCTTGCCAACCACTCTATTTTTTGGTAGACTAGTATGGTATGTGGTGCTAGCACATCCGTAATATTTGATCAAATGAGGAGGAATATACAATGGCTAAAGTATGTTATTTTACTGGTCGTAAGACTGTATCTGGTAACAACCGTTCACACGCAATGAACCAAACTAAACGCGCAGTTAAACCAAATCTTCAAAAAGTTACTGTTTTGATTGATGGTAAACCTAAAAAAGTTTGGGCATCAGCTCGTGCACTTAAATCAGGTAAAGTTGAACGTGTATAATGTTAAAGAGCCGTAAGGCTTTTTTTATTTCGTTTATCATGTTTTGACATAAGGAGATATAGGTTGAATCTTGACGTTGTGTTGCTTTTGAAGGATAATAGAGTTATATTCAATGAAAATCGAAAGTAGAAATAATGGCTTGTTGCCAATCGTTTTTTTAATGGTTAATGGTAGGGTTCTTTGCCGATTCCATTCATCAAAGACGCTTGGCAATGGTGCATTTTGATTTTTAAAGAGTTGGAATGGTGATGGAAAGTATGGGTAGCAATCCTTATCCAAAATAATAGAGAGGAAGTGCAATGGATAGAGACAGTGTATTAGCCTTTTTCCCACAGGGGAGATGGAACGAAAGAAACGCAAATGGAGATGATATTACCATTGATGTGCCAGGAATGGGCTATTTTTCTTTTGATAGGATGACATTGACTGAAAGGGAGAAACTGTTGATTGAGCTATTGCAGAATCAAGCAGAAACATACGCTCGTTCTCCTTGGCAATCCTATTTTGAGAATGATGGCATTCGACCAACAACCTTTAGCCTATTGCAAGTTCTTCATGTACATATTTGGTCATCAATTGATCAGGAGGGGCAAACGGCTTGGTTGGATATGATGAAGCAACTATTACCAAATCTTCAAGCAAGCTATTCTCCGGAGTCCAACCATCATATTTTTATTTTAGACCAATCGATCTTGTTGGATGTTCGAGAAATTTTAGGGGACACGCTCGCCACTATGGAGTTTGATTTTGGACTTCGTATGACTATTTTTCTTGGTCAGTTGTGGCCTGAATGGTTAGAGTCACAGTGGCCACTGTTAATTCAAGCTGAGCAAGATTTGTTTAGAAAGTGGTGTGCTGGTCATCAACAATCCTTCCTCTTGACATTTAGCTATCTGTATTTGTGGAGCGGACAGTCTTACCTTCAGCTACAATCAGGATTGAGGCAGTTGATTTCAAACCAACAGATGGAAGCGATCATTGAGGCTCTTTGGGAAGAAGGGGCAGTGTTAACAAAAGCAGCTCAGAAACTCTATCTACACCGAAACACTTTGCAATATCGGCTTGATAAATGGCAGGAGATGACAGGTCTTCAATTGAAAGATTTAAATGATTTAGCTATTTGCCATCAGGCTATCTTGGGAATGAGTATTTAATCTTTTGTGCAAGTTGTACAAAAGATTTTTTTCTTTTTGTGCAACTTGACCTAGATTTTAAAAACGCTTTCATTTACAATAAAGCTATCAAAGAAAGTGAGGCTTGAACATGGTTCATCTTAATTTAAAAAACATTTATAAAAAATATCCAAATAGCGAACACTACTCAGTTGAAAACTTTAACTTAGATATAAAAGATAAAGAGTTCATCGTTTTTGTAGGTCCTTCAGGCTGTGGCAAATCAACTACTCTTCGTATGATTGCTGGTTTGGAAGATATCACAAAAGGTGAAGCATACATCGACGGCGTATTGATGAACGACGTTGCTCCAAAAGACCGTGACATCGCTATGGTATTCCAAAACTATGCGCTTTATCCACATATGACTGTATTTGACAACATGGCTTTTGGTCTTAAATTGCGTAAATACAGCAAGGATGAAATCAAAAAACGTGTTGAAGAAGCAGCGCAAATCCTTGGTTTGACTGAACTCTTGCAACGTAAACCTGCAGACCTTTCTGGTGGTCAACGTCAACGTGTTGCCATGGGTCGTGCTATCGTCCGTGATGCTAAAGTATTCTTGATGGACGAACCATTGTCAAACTTGGATGCGAAACTTCGTGTATCCATGCGTACTGAGATTGCTAAAATTCACCGTCGTATTGGTGCAACAACTATCTACGTAACGCACGACCAAACAGAAGCGATGACATTGGCAGACCGTATCGTAATCATGTCTGCTACGAAGAACGAAGCAGGTACAGGTACAATCGGTCGTATTGAACAAATCGGTAGACCTGAAGAACTTTACAACCATCCAGTTAACAAGTTTGTTGCTAGCTTCATCGGTAGTCCTGCTATGAACTTCTTTACAGTTACTCTTCAAGATGGTGTCCTTATCGGAGATGGTTTCAAAGTAGATCTACCTGAAGGTCGTCGCAAACACTTGGAAGAAAAAGGCTACAATGGTAAGTCATTTACATTGGGTATCCGTCCAGAAGACATTAAAGCTTCTCAATTGGAATTAGATACTTATCCATCATCTATCGTAGAAGCTGAAGTTGTAGTATCTGAACTTCTTGGTGCAGAAACAATGTTGTATTCTAAAGTTGGAAATACAGAATTTGTATCTCGTGTAGATGCGCGTGATTACCACAATCCAGGTGAAAAAGTTCGTCTTACTTTCAACCTCAATAAAGCGCATTTCTTTAATGATGAAACAGAGCAATCAATCGTTTAAGCATGATTGATGGCATCAAAATACCCCGTCACTGACGGGGTATTTTTTGAATAAGAACACTTAATGAAAAAATGCGAGTAAATAATTTAGCGTGCCGAATTCGATCAAAATATAGACTCCTAAGAGAACAAACACTAATGGTAGAATGATACGCTCGTATTTTTCAAGAAATTCAGAGATAGGAGAGAGACTGCCAAAAGCATCTGCGATGAAGCAAATAACGGTTGTCCCCAACAAAATGATGACAGCTGTTACGATAAATTCTGGCATTGTTAAGGTTGTGAAATAGGGCGAGAAAATCCCTAAATTATCAGCGCCAGATGCTAATGAAAGGAGTAAAACTGATAGGACTCCTATTGTTTTGTCTGAGATCTGAACGTCTTCTTCAGATTCAAATAGAATGCGAACTCCCAAAAAAATCGGGAAGATTCCAAGTAAGCCAATCATCCACTCAGAAGGTAGTAAATTGGCGAATTGACTGATGATAAAGCTAGATACTATCAAGATAAAAGATGCAAGTAATTGTCCCAGATAGATGTGTTGTTTATCACTTCTATTTTTAGTTTTTGAAAAGAGGAGTATTAAAAGAAGCAAGTAGTCAATACTTGTTGAAATACTAAGAATAATTGCAGATATAAATAATATCATGGTTCCTCCGATTTAAAATTGTTGGCTGAATTTACCTTAAAATCTGTATTCACACGTAAAGTGCTTTTATGCAATAGCTATTCAATCGCAATAAAGGCAACTTATTGAGAAATTACTGACTGTATTTTGTAAAAATATGAGTAGGTGAAAATAAGTCTTAGATTGAGGTGTTAAATGGTCAATCTAGGTTCTAAACACAGAGGCACATTAATTTTGATAAGTAAAAGTAAAACATAGTAGATCTTTCAATGATTAGGTCATTTATTTTCTGAATAAGCTTGGTAAAAATCGACTTTGAGTTGGATAAAATGCTCCATATCGTGCAGGAGTTGGAAAAGGGTAGCTCTGGTTTCAAACTCTTCTCGAGTTTGAGGTAGAGGTCGCTCTCTGAAGGTTGCATTGAATAATTCAATATCCAATAACAATTCTTTTGCTGAATTCTCTCTGCTGAGTTGTTGGGCTGTTCGCTCAAAGAGGCTGGCTAGGATGATGTTCTCTCGGGCTTCCAGTAAACACTTATTGATATTGGTTGCCATGGTCCGTAATATTTTGCTTTGTGCAGCCCGCATTTCAAAATAATGGACTTGATAATTTGTTTGTTGAAAAACTTGGTTGTGGCGTTCTAAATAGACAATCTTTAGTGCATCGTCCAGCATGTGATCGAGTTCGTTGATGAGGGTTGCATCATTCCTACCGTCCCCTTTGATTAAAAACTGTTCAAAGCGTAGGAGAATCTGTTTCAACTTGTCTTCAACTCTTTCGTGATATTCCTCAATCATGCGTTCTTGAGAAGGCATATAGAGATTCGAAATTAAGGCTGTCAAGGCTCCAATCAGAAACAAGCCCATCTCATTGGTCAAGAGGGAAATGGATAGGCTTTCCTCAAGCATTAAGTGAGTGACCAGGACTGTAGCGGGTGCGATTCCTGCCTCCCACCGAAAATGGTAAGCAAGAGGAACATAGAAGACTAAGTAGACACCTAAAGTCCAAATCCCGAAACCTAGCAAGTAAAAAGTTATCGTTGCGATAGATAAGGCAAGTAGAGTGGAATAGAAGCGATTAAGAGCCATTTTATAACTGGATTTTCGAGTATCCAAAATACTTAAAATTGCAATAATTCCGGCAGAAGTTGCGTATGATAATCCCAGCCAATCTGCCAGATAAATTGATAGAACAGTTGCTAAAATAAGTTTTATTGTTCTGTGTAAGAGAGGCATATTCCACTTCTTTCTAATTGATAAAAATATTGTAACACAAAGTAAAACGATAGTGAAAAAATTGGAGTTATTAAAAAGTTTTCATTTTAAAATGAGGTGTTGCAATTCTGTTCTTTCGGTGCTATACTGTGGTGATGTAAGGAGAAGTGAAAAATGACTGAGAAAGATAGTTTAAGCTTTGAACGTGGTAGTAAGGCTGGTTTTCTTATTGCTCTCGGGGTGGTTTATGGAGATATTGGTACAAGTCCACTTTATACCATGCAAGCTCTTGTTAGAGGCCAAGGAGGAATTGGGGCTGTGAATAAGGAATTTATTCTGGGTTCTATCTCTTTAATTATTTGGACTTTAACTATAATTACGACAATTAAGTATGTATTGATTGCGTTGAAGGCGGATAATGATCATGAGGGGGGGATTTTTTCCTTATATACCCTTGTGAGAAAAAGAGCCAAATGGCTCATCATTCCTGCTATGATTGGTGGCTCAACTTTGCTAGCAGATGGGGCGTTGACGCCAGCTGTAACAGTCACTTCTGCTATAGAAGGTTTACGAAGTGTTCCGTTGTTGGAAACCTTTTATCAAGATGAATCAATCGTTATTGCAACGAGTTTAGCGATTTTGACAGTATTGTTTAGTATTCAACGATTTGGAACAGGCTTTGTTGGTAAGGTATTTGGTCCAGTCATGTTTATCTGGTTCTTATTTTTAGGACTTGTCGGTTTAACAAATACTATCACTTATCCAGAAGTTTTTAAGGCATTCAATCCTCTTTATGCGATTTCCTTATTAATGAGTCCTGAAAATAAGGAAGGTATTTTCATACTGGGTTCAGTATTTCTTGCTACTACCGGTGCGGAGGCGCTTTATTCAGATTTGGGGCATGTTGGTAGGGGAAATATTTATGTTAGTTGGCCATTTGTAAAAGTATCCATTTTGCTATCTTACTTCGGACAAGGTGCATGGATTTTGTCACATCAAACAGAGTCAATTACTTTAAACCCATTTTTCGCGAGTGTTCCCCAAGGATTAAGCATGATTGCTGTGATTTTAGCAACTCTTGCTGCAATCATTGCATCACAAGCGCTCATTTCAGGCTCTTTTACACTCGTTTCAGAAGCAATGCGCTTAAAATTGTTCCCTAGATTACGAATTACTTATCCTGGTGCTAGTTTAGGTCAGTTATATATTCCAAGGTTAAATTGGCTTCTTTGGATGACGACCTCTACAATTGTTCTCTATTTTAGGAGTGCAGAAAAAATGGAAGCAGCTTATGGTTTGGCGATTACTGTGACCATGTTAATGACTTCTATTCTATTGACTGAGTTTGTGAGACAATCGGGCATCAAACCCTGGCAAGCCTATCTGGGTCTGGCATTCTTTTTGTCGATAGAGGGAATGTTCTTCTTATCATCGGTCATTAAATTTGTTCATGGTGGTTATGTGGTTGTTATTATCTCTCTATTCATTTTATTTGTCATGTTTGTTTGGCATAAAAGCAATCAAATATTATCTCATTATACAAAATTGCTCCCATTGTCTAAGTATATGGGGCAATTACAAGCCTTATCTCAAGACAAAAGTGTCCCCCTTTATGCAAGTAATTTGGTTTATCTCAGTAGACATCTACAGGGACATTTCATCGATCACTCGATTCTCTACTCAATTTTGGAGAAAAAATCAAAGCGGGCTAATCAATACTGGTTTGTGCGTGTTCATGTAACAGACCAACCCTACACAAAAGAGTACTCAGTTGACACCCTGGATACAAACTTCTTGATTAAGGTAGATCTTTATTTAGGGTTTAGAATGAGACAGGACGTCTCTCGATACTTAAGAACCATTGTGGGTGACTTAATGAAACAGGGAAGAATACTCAAACAGAAACAGGTATATAGTTTACAAGATGAGAAAGAAATTGGAGATTTTCGTTTTGTTATCATAGAAGAGACCATGGCCAATTCACCTGAATTGAATACATTTGATCGATTTATTCTGGGGATGAGAGCATTCATTAAACGTTATACAGCTTCTCCTACCCGCTGGTTTGGTTTACAATTCTCAGAAGTAACTGTAGAGCGGATTCCCATTATTTTGTCAGGTGTTCGACCGTTGCCGATTGATGAAAGAAAGCAAAAAGTTCTCTGAAATTTCCAGAGAACTTTTTAATTTATGCAATTAAAGCAATAATTCCTTCTACCAAGTAGCAGACCAATTTGTAGCTTTCATTGATAAGGATAAGCTTGATTGGACGTTGCTCAAAAACATAGTTTTTTAATGAAGCAAGTACAGCAGTTACCCCCATGCCACCAGCCGCATGTAGTGGTGAAACATCAAGAGTTTTGATAAAGAAAATTGCAACAACGGCTGTAACAACTTCAATTGCTAAAGAAATCATCATTTCTTTTTGACCGTTTTTACCAGCTTGACGGTCAGCTTCAACCTTTGCCATATCAATGCCAGAGGCTTCAATCCAGGCATCGCGGAAAATCAAGCCGTACCATAAGCCGCCAATGGCAAAAGTAATCAGGCCTGCCACAATTCCCAAAATAAGTGTCATAATATAGTAAAATGAAACAAAAACAGTACATCTGTAGTATAATGTACTTATGGCATATTCATTAGATTTTCGTAAAAAAGTTCTCGCATACTATGAGAAAACTAGCAGTATTACTGAAGCATCTGTTGTTTTCGATATTTCACGCAACACCATCTATCAATGGCTAAAATTAAAGGAGACTACAGGCGAGCTTCATCACCAAGTTAAGGGAACCAAACCGAGAAAAGTTGATAGAGAAAAATTAAAGAACTATCTTGATGCTCATCCAGATGCTTTTTTGACTGAAATAGCTTCTGAATTTGGCTGTCATCCAACAGCTATTCATTACGCTCTCAAAGCTATGGGATATACTCGAAAAAAAGGAGCTGCACCTACTATAAACAAGACCCTGAGAAAGTAAATCAGTTTCTTAAAGAATTTAATAACTTAAGTCACCTGACACATGTTTATATTGACGAAACAGGGTCTGAGACATATTTTCATCGAGAATATAGTCGATCTTTGAAAGGTCAGTTAATCACAGGTCAAATCTCTGGAAGAAGATTCCAGCGGATATCTTTAGTTGCAGGTCTAATAAACGGTGAGATTATAGCCCCGATGACCTACAAAGAAACCATGACTAGTGACTTTTTCGAAGCTTAGTTTAAAATATTTTTACTACCCACTTTAGATAAACCATCTGTTATCATTATGGATAATGCAAGGTTTCATAGGATGAATAAGCTAAAAGAGTTATGCAAGGAGCAGGGTCATAGACTTTTACCACTTCCACCTTACTCACCTGAGTATAATCCTATTGAGAACATGGGCTCAAATCAAAAAACACCTCAGAAAAGTATTGCTAAATTGCGATACTTTTCTTGAGGCACTTCTGTCCTGCTCTTGTTTCAATTGACAATATCTCCTTTTCTTCCGATTGTACGGACGAATAACATGGTTTTAAGAATGAGTCAAGGGTTATCGGCTATTACAAAGAGAAATCCCTTTTTTAGAAAACCTATGCTATAATACTCTTATGGAAGAAAATGATATCGTATATGGCGTACATGCTGTAGTGGAGAGTTTGGAGGCCAACACTGGTAACAAGCTATACATTCAGGATGATTTGCGCGGAAAAAATGTAGAAAAAATCAAGGCACTGGCGGCAGAGAAGAAGGTGTCGATTTCTTGGACGCCGAAGAAGACCCTGTCTGACATGACAGAAGGTGCCGTTCACCAAGGTTTTGTCCTACGAGTCTCTGAGTTTGCCTATGCGGACCTATCGGTGATTTTGGAAAAAGCGGAAGCAGAAGACAATCCTCTCATTCTCATCTTGGATGGTCTGACAGATCCTCACAACTTGGGCTCGATTTTGCGGACCGCAGATGCGACTCAGGTAGCGGGCATCATCATTCCCAAGCACCGAGCAGTTGGCGTGACGCCCGTTGTGGCAAAGACCTCAACAGGAGCGGTGGCCCATGTCCCAATCGCCCGAGTGACTAATCTTAGCCAAACCCTTGATAAGCTTAAGGAGGCTGGTTTCTGGGTATTTGGTACTGATATGAACGGAACCCCAAGCCACAAGTGGAATACAGCTGGCAAGCTAGTACTTATTATTGGCAACGAAGGTAAAGGGATTTCCAGTAATATCAAAAAGCAGGTGGATGAGATGGTTACCATTCCTATGAAGGGCCATGTCCAATCCCTCAACGCCAGCGTAGCAGCTGCTGTGCTGATGTACGAAGTATTTCGGAAGAAACTTTAGATGAAAGAAAAGATTCTGCTTGTTGATGGTTATAATATGATTGCTTTTTGGAGATCAACTAAACAAGATTTCAAAAAAGGTCATTTAGATGCCGCAAGGACTACCTTGCTTCGCATTCTTTCCCACTATGCTTCATTTGAGAATATAGACATCATTTGCGTTTTTGATGCTCATCATGTTCCCGGAAGTCGTCAGCATTATGATGAATTTAATGTTCAAGTTGTGTTTACTGAAGAGGAAGAAACGGCAGATAGCTATATTGAACGCTTGAGTGCAGAGTTAAATAGTGATCCTCGCAAACAGGTTACGGTAGCAACGAGTGATTTAAATGAGCAATGGGTTGTTTTTTCACAGGGAGCCTTACGAGTATCTGCGCGTGAGCTAGAAGAACGGACAAATGTAATCAAAAAGGATTTGGATAAATTTGTGGATCAAGTTGAATTGTACACCCCGCGTCTGAATCCCTGGTCAGATCAGCAGTTTAAAGCCTTAAAAGAAGTGATGGAGGATATGACTGAGTGAGTTTTAAAATAGTAACGGATTCTACCTCGGATTTGTCAAAAGGATGGGTGGAAGAACATGGGGTTGATGTACTAGGCTTGACCATCAATTTAGATGGTCAAACCTATGAGACTGTAGGGGACAATCGCCTTACTAGTGCTACATTGCTAGAGAAGATGGAAAGTGGTAGCCAGCCGATGACCAGTCAAGTAAATGTCGGTCAGTTTGAAGAAGTTTTTGAAGTGGCAGCCAAGGAAGGTCAAGAGGTGCTTTATCTCGCTTTCTCAGCAGCTCTTTCAGGGACCTATCAGAGTGCGGTCATTGCACGCGACATGGTCTTGGATCAATACCCGGAAGCAGCCATTTCCATTATTGATACGAAGGCGGCGACCATAGGTGAAGGCTATCTTGTTATGAAAGCCGTTGAGGCGCGTGCTGCGGGTAAAACATTGGTGGAGACCATGGCAATCGTAGAAGATTTGGTGCCACGCTTGCGGACCTATCTCTTAGTTGATGATTTACAACACTTAGTGCGTGGTGGCCGTCTGTCCAAAGCTGCAGGTTTGATCGGTGGATTAGTGAATATCAAGCCCCTCATTTCGCTCAATGCTGATGGAAAACTAGAATCAATAGCTAAAATCCGTGGTCGTAAAAAAGGAATCAAGCAAATGTTGAACCTGACCTTGGATAACTTGGATCATTCTACAATCATGGTTGCTTATACGGGTGATATTGAGGCGGCAGAGGGCGTCAAATCTACTTTATTGGAAGACGACCGTGTTTCTGATGTTCTATTGACAGAATTAGGACCAGTTATTGCCACTCATACAGGTACAGGAGTCTTAGCGATTTTATCAATTGGGACAGAAATGAGAGCATAGATTCTAAGGGAAATTTCTTGCAAAGATGTATTCCTTTTTGTGTGGCAGTGACATATTGCAGAATAGGATAATCAAAAGGAATTAAGATGTCACTAATCATCAGAAGAAAAGAAGAAAAGGATCATCGGGCGGTTGAACAACTGACGCGTGAGGCCTTTTGGAACGTTTATCACCCAGGCGCGCTACTGAGCACCTCATTGTGCATTAATTACGGAACAAAAAACACGTCATAAAAGACCTCAATCTTGTCGCGGAAGCCGACGGTCAGTTGGTGGGGCATATCCTCTATGTGGCGTCGTGGCGTCGGAGATCACGGCAGACGGAATTTGCCTGCCCAGTATGACCTTTGGTCCCTTAAGCATCTCGCCAGAGCATCGGGGCCGCGGTTGCGGCCAGGCTCTGTTAGAACATTCACTGGCTTTGGCGGAAAATAGCGGAGCAGTCTTGGTGGCCATTACAGGCTTTCCTGATTACTACAGTCGATTTGATTTTGTAAGGGTAAGGAGGTTGGTGTTCGCTATCAGTCGGACCCAGAAGCCGATCATTTCTTGGTTAAGTTATTTCGGCCAGAAGCCTTGGACGATCGAGACCGGTGGTTTACAGACCCTCCAGGTTATGAGGTGAACGAAGCTGAATTGCAAGTATTTGATCAAACTTTTTCAGCTAAGGAAAAATTGGTACTTCCAGGTCAACTAGGGGAGTAGAACGACTGTTTGCTTTGGAAAATTCATTTGCAATCGCTCACATGATTCAAAGCTCTGCTATTGGTAAAAAAATAAAAAAAGTAAAGTAAAATAGCTTGACGAGAACCACCATATTTGATAGAATGGTAGACGGTATTGTTTACCCCATTTGAAAGGCCCCGGAACCTTCCAAATACCTGCGGAACGGAACATCCGCTTAGTAAACAAAAACGATTCGTATAGGAGAAATCATGAACAAAACAACATTTATGGCTAAACCAGGCCAAGTTGAACGTAAATGGTATGTAGTAGACGCTACTGATGTACCTCTTGGACGTCTTTCAGCAGTAGTTGCTAGCGTTCTTCGTGGTAAAAACAAACCAACTTTCACACCTCACACTGATACTGGTGACTTTGTTATCGTCATCAACGCTGAGAAAGTGAAATTGACTGGTAAAAAAGCAACTGATAAAGTGTACTACACTCACTCATTGCACCCAGGTGGTTTGAAATCAATCACAGCTGGTGAATTGCGTTCTAAAAACGCTGTTCGTTTGATTGAAAAATCAGTTAAAGGTATGCTTCCACATAACACACTTGGTCGTGCCCAAGGCATGAAATTGAAAGTGTTTGTGGGTAGCGAGCACACTCACGCTGCACAACAACCAGAAGTACTTGATATTTCAGGTCTTATCTAAGGGAAAGGACGTAATCTAAATGGCACAAGCACAATACACAGGTACTGGTCGTCGTAAAAACGCGGTTGCACGCGTACGTTTGGTCCCAGGTACTGGTAAAATCACAGTAAACAAAAAAGATGTAGAAGAGTACATCCCATACGCTGACCTTCGTTTGGTTATTAACCAACCATTCGCAGTAACTTCAACACAAGGTTCATACGACGTTTTCGTTAACGTGAACGGTGGTGGTTACGGTGGTCAATCAGGTGCGATCCGTCACGGTATCGCGCGTGCATTGCTTCAAGTAGACCCAGACTTCCGCGATTCATTGAAACGCGCAGGCCTTCTTACACGTGACGCTCGTATGGTTGAACGTAAGAAACCAGGTCTCAAAAAAGCCCGCAAGGCATCACAATTCTCAAAACGTTAATACCCAGTTATATCAACGTTTCAGAGCACTTTGCGAAGTTTTCGCAAGGTGCTTTTTTTGATGTTTTTGAACTTGTGATAACCTTTTTGATAACCCTTTAGAAACTTTATTCTAGAAAAAATCTCAATCAAGAGATATTATTTTGCTTGATTGAGATAGTCCGCAAATTTTTTGATGGAGTTTTGCTCTCCAGTTTTTGTTGTATGGGTATAAATATCAAGTGTCATTTGACTACTTGCATGCCCTAAACGTTTAGAGGTATTAGTTGGGTCAATTCCGATTTCTGTCATAAGTGTAGCATGAGTATGTCGAAATCCGTGTGGACTGATAGGTTTTAACTTGTATTTTCTGATAATCCGTTTGAGGATATTATTGAGATAGTCCGCATGTAAAGGTTCAAACTGGTCCGAGTTTGTCAAGTAGGTAAACATGTACTCATTAGAAAGGTCAATTTTTGAAATCGCTAACTGATTTTGTTCCTGCCTATAAAGTTCTTGCCAATGCTTTAAGATGTCAATGGTTTCACTATCTAAATATATTGAGCGAACTGAAAAACTATTTTTAGTACCTTTTTCGATAGCATGACCATCAATCCTACCGATACTCTTATTGATAGTTAGTAGATTATTATCAAAATCTAAGTCTCCCCATCTTAGAGCGTAAAGTTCTCCCTTCCGTAAGCCGCTATAAGCTAGTAAACGAAACAAGGCAAAGTGTTTATAGGGTTCTATCTCTTTTACGATTTTTAAAAAGCGATGCAATTCTTCAAGAGACCAGAAGTTTTCTGATTTCTCTTTTTTTATTTTTGGCATGATAACATTAGCCATCGGATTTTTGTCAATATAGTTCATGTTGATGGCAAAATCAAATATTTTAGATGTGTAAGACTTGATATGCTTCATATTTTTGAAGGTCTTTGATTTTTCTGTAATAAAATTTTGACATTCCAATGGACTGATACGACTAATTGTCTTATAACCAAAAATTGGAAGGATATGAATGCGGTATATATCCTTAGTCTTTGCAGCAGTGGTAGCTTCAACAGTATTTTGATAAGCTTGGAACCATTCTTGATATAGTTCCTGATAGCTGATCTTGGTATTTTGCTTGGATGCTTTTAGAACATCTGAAAGTTGACCAGTTTCTAGCCTAGCTTCATATAGCCTAGCCTCTTTTTTAGTTTTAAAGCCTCGTTTTAGATGTCTCTTCTTTTTTCCGTATTCATCTAAACCGATATAAAAGCTAACATAATAAAAAAATCCTTTTTTTGTTTCGTATTTATGTATAGACATAACAGTTCTCCATTTCTAAGTTTTCGGAGCTTATGTAATTGAGAAACTGTTCGTTTATTTTTTGTGTCGATCTTCTTGCCTAATTCGGTATTCTTCAGTCTGAATCCAAGTTTGCCAAATTTCTGACTCACGTTTTAAACTATTCATGTGTTTAGTGAAGGTTTTCATGAATTCTTCCTCATGATTAACCAAGTAACGAGCTAAAATGCGTCTAAAATCGTCTGAGAAGCCCTCATTTAAGGGCATAGACAAATGAATCTCCCCTAATTCAATTCCTTTCTTCAGCTTCTCCATATCGCTTTTAAAAGGTGTTACAGAACTAATCTCGGAAACTTTAAAGCTGTCTGTGATAATGTCCATAGTTGACGGCGCTTGTCTATTATCGTCAAGTCCTAAGATGTAAGCAACAGATACTCCAAAATAATCAGCTAATTTTTGAGCATTTCCTTTTTTGGGTTGACGAATGCCTTGATTGTATCCCGATAAGGTAGGATAAGCAATATCTGTAGCAGAACTAATCTCAGTTAGTTTTTTGCCACTCTCTTCTATCAGTTTTGCAATATGATTGGTCATAAATACCTCCTTGAGAGTATTATAACACATTTAATTCTTTTTGAATAAAAATAGTTGACATAAATTCCAAAAGAATATATAATTCAAAATGAATAATAAATAAATTTTCGGAGTTTATTTAATTGAGAAATATAAATGAGGTAATCTTATGGCTGATGAAACCACTTTAGTTGTACAACTACCGAAATCATTGGAAAGACAGTTGAGAGCTTACTATGACGAGATGGTTAGTAGTGCCATCGCACGTGCTTTAGAGGATAAGGAACTCTATAAGCCAATGGTTCGGATGTCTGCCTTATCCCGCTGGTTAGATGTTTCAACGACTACGATTCAAAAATGGACACGAGAAGGAATGCCTACAATGGTCATTGATGGCGTGACTCTTTACGATAAACGAGCAGTTACACGTTGGTTGAAGCAATATGAAAGATGAGGTAGGGCATGGCTAATAGACGAATGTTGAGTAAGACAGTGGTGCAGACGCAACGCTTTCTACGCCTACCACTTGAAGCACAGGCCCTTTATTGTCACTTAGTAGTTAATGCGGATGACGATGGGATTGTTGAGGCATTTCCGATTATGCGAATGATTAACGCCAATGAAGATAGCCTAAATTTATTAACCCTTAAGCAGTATTTACTCTTGTTAAACAATGAGATGGTTTACTTTATCAAGGATTTCTTTGAGCAGAATACCATCAAAGCAGACCGTTACACACCTAGTAATCATCGTCAACTCCTTATCGATTATCTGAAGGATAATCAATTGTTAGAGAAGATAAATCTAGGTCCACGCTTAATCAATTACCTTCAAACTACTCGGCTCCAAGTTGGAACCAGTCTGGATCCAGATGGGAACCTCAATATAATTAAAGATAAGATAAGTAAAGATAGGATAGGTAAAGATAAGTTAAGTCAAGATAAGATAGGATTAGATAATGATCCAATCTCATCACGACTGACTGATGATATCTGGTTAATGGAAACGCTATGGCATCGAGAATTAACCCAACATGAGAAAGTATTACTAGAGGAAATAACAGTTGAACATTCCTTATTGCAGTTAGCTATTCAGAAAACAGCTGAGCTTGAATCAAGGAAACAAAACATGAGTTACGTCAAAGGGATACTAACGAATTGGGAAGCTAGAGGACTTATCACTGCTGACCAAGTGATAGCATCTGAAAAAGACTACCATCCATTGGAAATTTCAAATGTGGAAGTATCTGAAGATTTCTTAGCAGCTATGGATTTATGGAAAGATTAGGAGGATAACTAGAGATGACAGTATATTATCAATTAGAGAATATGTTAGTGGCTGGTTTTAAGTCACAAGAGGAGTACGACCGCTACCTGGCCCTCAAGAAGGACTATGAAAGTGAGACAGAGGACTATAGCTTTTCGATTAGAGAAATCACAAATCAGCTTGAAATCATTTGTCAGGCCTCAGAGAATGATTTTCCGAACTTATCAGAAGCATTACTGACCGATTATTTAGAACTGGTAGAAGAGTTGAAACGATATGATACTAATCAGGCAGATAGCTATTTAAGGATGGTCCGTCATGTCTGAACGTGTCAGAACTATTTTAAAGAAGTTTTATGTGACGGAGTTGCAGAATGAAGTCCTTAATCAGTTAGTGGATGATTCAGGATTAGTGACATTCTCTAATTATGCTCGTCGGATGCTCTTTAAGGAAACGTCGCTCTTTATTCAATTTGATGATACTCAGTTTGATGAAATGATTTATTCTCTGAGACGCATTGAAAATAATTTAAGGCAGTTATCTAAAATTGCAGAGCAGTCTCAAGATAGTCATGCCTACAGAGCTATGGACTATAGCAGAAGGCTAGTTTCAAATTATGAAAAGCAGTTAACACGTTACCACAAGAAAAAGAGACGAAAATTATTATCTAAGGGAACTTAATGGTTAAAAAGAGAATTAGGAATGTTATTAAACAAGTCTTTTTGTCTGAAGAAGAAAATCAAAAACTGTTAGAGCGAATGAAGCAAGATGGTTTTTCAAACTTTTCTCGTTTTGCTAGAAAGCAGTTATTAAAACCTGATTTTGAAGTCTGGACAGTGAGCTTTCCAGAATATTTGTCGCTGACAGGTAGATTATTATTTGTTGGTAGAGTAATTAATAGCCTCGCTAAAAGCGCAACCCAGTTTGGAAAAATTTCCCAACAAGATTTGATGGAATTAGGTCAGTTGATGGAGGAACTTGTAGAATTTGTGGAGAAACAATTGAAGGAAGACAAGCAACGAATAGCTAAGAAGTGATAGTCTTCCAGTCATTTTGATGACCTCATTTTAAAATATGATAGCAAAAACGCTGATGCTGATCAACGTTTTTTATCATGTCGTCGTGAAAACTCCCTGTACGGACAATGTACGGCACCGTATCAAGTACGGAAATGTCCTTAAAATATCAAAAGGACTTTGCGAGCTCAGACAGTGTATACACACTATCATTAAAATAGAAACATCAGTAAAGGTCAGATTGACCCTTTTAACTGATAGTTCAATTTTATTTTGGGGAGAATCCCCAAACCCCTGTGCATCTTATATGTTGATTTTTGCAACTTATAGACCAAAAGAACATAAATTTTATTGATGGAGTTATACTAACAATGTCAAAGGTGACAAATTATCAATAAGGAGGAAACCTATATGAAACCCTGCAAACAAACATTTGCAATTTACGGATTGCTATCTGGTTTAATTTATGGGCTTGTTTTCTTGTTTTGGAAAGGATAAAAAGTTATGGAACAACTAGAAATTTCAGAATTTCAAACACAAGGTTTTGAAGTCAAAAAACTAGATACAGATGATTTCTTATCTAGTGACCAAATGAACTGGAGTGTAACATTATGCTGCTGTCCATGTTGCTGTTGTTGTGGTTAATTTTTTAACCCAATTATTAGTTGTCAATAAAGCACTATAGTGATTCATTGCTTTTCAATTGGATTCTATAGTGCTTTTTTATCCATAAATTAGGGAGTTTTGAGTATGAGAACAAATATTACTTATTATATGTCATCGGAGGAAAAAATCTATATCAAGGATGGAACAAATATTTATGAATTGAAAGATTTCCCACAGAAAGAGTTTGAATTGTGTTGGAAAAGTTTACAAAACAGGAATCATGAAGATATTGATAATAATTTGTGCGCAATATATTTGACAGATTCATTTATTGAGAGTAATATTCCCGAATTTACTTCTGTTCAAAGAGATTTTGTTAATAAAATAATTTTGATGTTGGGTGGTGATTAAAGTGAATAATGTTTTTGAAATATCAAATATTACCAAATCATTCAAAAATAAACAAATATTAAAAGGTGTTGACTTGGTTGTGAACAAGGGTGATATCATTGGACTTTTGGGTTTGAATGGTGAAGGAAAGTCCACTTTAATAAAAATAATTTTAGGTATACTTTCTCAAGATTCTGGGGAGGTTAAGAGGAATTTCGATATTAAATCTGATGTTGGGGTTATGTTGCAGGAAATTTCTATGCCTGAGAAGATGAAGGTCTACGAATGGTTAGATATGGTGAAGCGCTTTTCAACCAATTCCAAATCAGTCGAAAGTATTTTAGATAGTGTTAACTTAAGAACAGTGAAGAATAAATATTGTGACTCTTTATCAGGTGGGCAACAAAGGCGAGTTCAATTTGCTACTGCGATAATTAATAATCCTAAAGTACTTATATTGGATGAACCAACAGTCGGGATGGATGTAGTATCAAAAAAAGCATTTTGGGAGACGTTAAACACATTTTCGTTCAGTAAAGATTTGACAATAATCTTGATTAGTCATGATATGGAGGAAGTTTCTGAGTTCTGTAATAGAGTACTTATTTTGTCAAAGGGGCTATTAGTTTCAGATAGTAAAATGAC
Organism: Streptococcus suis; assembly: GCA_022354845.1. NCBI lineage: Bacteria > Bacillati > Bacillota > Bacilli > Lactobacillales > Streptococcaceae > Streptococcus > Streptococcus suis. The sequence goes on along the minus strand of CP031970.1, from coordinate 1,674,955 downwards.
TAATGTTCAGGATAAAATCGAAAAACGTTCATCGTATTCAGTAGATAAGAGTCAAATAACTCAAAAACAATTAGAAGTAATTAAAAAATTTAGTTTTGAAGAGACTGATTCTGAAATAGAATTTAAGTATCAAATGATAGATGAAGTAGTATCTATAGGAAAAATTCCTATTTCGATTATAAAAAAGAATCAAAGTAATCTACGTCAATATTTTATGGAGGTATTAGAAAATGTTTCAAGCGAGTAGACTTTTCTTCTTAATATGGTTGGATATAAAAAGGGTTTTTAGAGATACCAAATATGTATTATTTATCATTGCTTTGCCTGTCATTTTTTATATTATATATACAGCGATTTTTCCTAAAAATGCTAATGTTAACGGTGTACCGTGGTCAGAGTATTGTTTAATTTCTATGATTGCTTTTGGAATTATGGGGAATGCAATCAATCTCCTTGGTACTAAAATTGCAGATGAACGAAAAAAAAAATGGTATACTTATTTGAGAGTATCTCCAGTTAATTCTATTTATTATGTGATTAGTCATGTATTTTCATATTTGTTGATCTCAGTTGCTTTTACATTCCTTATGTTTGTAGTTGCCTACCTTTATAAAGGAATCAATTTAGGAGTACTTGAAACGATTAATATAGGAATTACACTAAATATTGGAAGTGTTGTATTTTTAATTATGGCCTTGCTAATCGGTAGATTAGATAGTTTGTCTCAACCAATCGGAACAATAACATATTTAGTGCTTTCTTTTTTGGGTGGTTTATGGATGCCAGTGGCAGCTATGCCAAAATTTCTTTCTCAGATTGCAACTTTCTTGCCATCGTATAACTACGCTCGCCTGGGGTGGCGATTGTTAGAAAATAAAGGTATTGATGTTAGATCTGTAACTATTCTCTTTATTTATATTATATGCTTCTTGGGAATCTATATCTTTTTACAGAGAAAGGAGCAGGCTAATTAGGAGGCTTTTTTGAAAATAAACGAGTACTTTGGAAATATATCTAAATTAGAGAAAATGTTGTCCGAGTGGATTGATTTACCAGTCTCTTTAAACGTACGCTCAGCAGAAGCGAAAAATATAACATTTCTTTTTGAAAATTTTAGTGAGGAAGAGATTGTTAGTTTTTTTAAAGATAATATTCAACAGACTGAACATGCCGTTGTAGGTTATAGACAAGATGACACTTATGGAGATATATTAGGAAAATGCGACTATCAGGATGTGCTGTATTTTGAAGGTATTGGTGATAAGGTATATGCTTATGCTGACAATCTCACTTTGCGTCTAAAAAATAAGTTGTATGAGATAGAAGAGTTCAGCAAATTATATGTGAGAATTAGTAAATCTTTTATTGTTAATATATTAGTTGTAGAAAAAATTTATCCTTCTCTGAATGGAAAATTTATCATTGAATTAACAGATGGTCAAAACTTAACGGTTTCTCGAAAATATAAAAAACAATTTTTAGAGTACTTGGAGGATTAGTGGTGAAATACTTAAAAAAACTTCTACTCTTGCTTTGCATTGGTGCAATCTATAATCTATATTTTACTCTTATAAATTCAGGTTTAACGTCTTGGATCAATATTATTATATTCATAGTATTTGGATATGTTGAAGTACTTGCTTTAGAGTTGTTATTTAAATACTCCATTAAATTTCAGAAAAGCATCTATATCCAAATACTTACTATATTTTTAATATCTAGTATAGTTGAAATAGCATATATGCTGGTTACTGGTTTGAGTTTTACTATAGCGATTCATTTTGTTTTGCTAGGAATACCTATTACAATCATTGGTTTACTGTATTGGAAATATCATGTTGATAAAATTGAAAAATTATTAAGAGACAAAAAATCTAATCTATCGAATTGATTTTCATGATTAACATTGCTATTCGAGTTTCTAAATTACAAAAGCTCCGAAAACTCATTTTTGATAACCTCTTGATAACCCTTTGTCTGAAATAATAGGTTAGAAGTGATAAGAAACGAATAAAGTATCTAATAGGTGCTTGGAATTACTGACATTTATCAAAGAATGATAAATGAGATAAAAAACCAGGTCTTAAGAAAGCTCGTAAAGCTAGCCAGTTCTCAAAACGTTAAGAACCAGCTACAATACAGCATTTACAACACTTCATGGTTCACACCATGGGGTGTTTTTTTGACGTTTTTTAACAAAATTCACACCATTTTTCACACCAAATTCACATCATTACTTTTTAAGATTACGATAGGCAATCTCTCCAACAGCCATTGGAATAACATTCGAAGCATTGACATAAGTCTTTGTTGTAATCGTGTCACTATGGGTTAGAGCTTCAGAAATAGCTTCAATAGACGTTCCAGCCTGTTTAGCAAGTGTAGCACCTGTATGCCTTAGTTTATGTGGTGTGGCGTGTGTAAAATATGGGTGACGATTTTTAAATGTTCTCATCTTATTGTTAAGATAATCTGCATGCAGAGGTTTATTTATGTTTCCTTTGGTATCTATATATGTAATCTTGTTTGTCGCAAGAGAGGTTTAGTAAAAAACTAGTGGTACTGAGTATTTTGACAGATTTTTATAGAACTAGATCAGATGGTATTTAGATTTATGAAGGATTGTGAGACTTTGGGTGAATGTCAAAAAGAAGTTTAGTAAATACAAAATATGTAAACAGAACCGCAGTAAATTATCTGCGGTTTTCTTGTATTCTGATTATCTGTCAGTATCAGACACCATGTATTGTAAATGAAATTTAAGTTCTGTTCATGTTTTGCCTTTTTTTGAGAGCTAACTTACATTATTTCAGGGAACTTCAAACACTCTCAGAAATAGTTAAAGTTAGGCATAGAAAATGGTATAATAGGTGGAGATATAAACGTTTTCAAGGAGTAGGTTTTGGAAGAGAGCTTAATTAAATCAAAACAACGTGTTCAAAAACATGGAGAAGTCTTTACACCTGCTTGGATGGTTCAGAAAATGCTGGATACTCCTGGAGTGAAAGAAGCTTGTGAAAGTGTATATAAGACCTTTTTAGAGCCATCTGCAGGCGATGGAAATTTTTTGCAAGCAATTTTAGAGAGAAAGCTAGAGGCTGTGGTCAGACAGTATGACAAACGAAATTGGAAAACAAAGTCTTTATTCGCTCTCTCGTCCATCTATGGCATAGAGTTTTTAGAAGATAATTTGGAAGTGGCACGTTCACGGATGTTTCTTTGTTATTTAGACTGGTACGAGCAAGCTTTTGGAACTAGACTAAATAGCAAAAATGATATCTATCAATCAGCACACTATCTTATTCATAAAAATATTGTGAGAGGAAATACCTTGACTCAGCAGCATCCAGTTACAGGGGAGCCTATTAGGTTCAATGAGTGGCAACTGGTCAAAGGTCATCCAAGTTTGGTAAGAAAAATTCCTTTTGCACTTTCAGAACTTTTGGGTATGGAAGTAGAAGACGATCGGACAGTCGTGGAAGGACAACTGAGTTTTTTTGATATAGATGATGAATTTATTATTGAGAATGAATCTGTTAAAAAAGCAGATACGATAAAAGAGATAACTATTCAAAAAGTGTATTTACTAGGAGATTAGGCTATGATTTCAAATTTTGAATTTTTGGCAATTGATTTAGATACAGCCGAGCTTTTTAGAACCATAAATATGGCTGAAGAAAATTATACACATGGGGACTATGAAGGCACGCTGACTAAGGTGAGAAAAGTTGCTGAGAATACAGCGAGGTTGGTTGCCGATAGAGAATATTTAGATATTAGTGAGCGCGCCACCCTTAATGACGTACTAAGAGAGATAAGAGACTTTATTCCTAATAAAACAATCGTCGATCACTTTTATGATATCAAGGGGAAGGGGAATAATTCTGCCCATGTCCTTAATCCAGAAGATGCGACAAAAGAAAATGCCTTAAAATCACTAAAACAAGTCTTTGACATACTAGCTTGGGTCATGCTGACCTATATTGAACCGGATATTAAAGCCAGTGCAATCGGTCAGTTTTTAGAACCGAGAGCACAAGAAATGTACACTACGGCTGAGCGGAAGTTTATCTATATTCAAACAGTTAACAATGAAAGTGGACTATTTAATGCCTTCGAAGGAACTCAAAAAATTGGTGAGGGTAGCGTTTCTTCGGATGATATTGAGACAGATTGGTCACCAAATAGTGACTTTTTACGTACTGTTGCCCCAAAACGTATTAATCAATACATGAAAACATCTGGTCTGCCTTACACGCTTGGTTGGGTAGAGCTTGCTTACAAAAAGGCGACCAAGTCCTGGTTCCATGATTATGATGTGCATAATGTCTTGAAGCGTTCAGGGATTAAACAGGCTGAACAACTGGAAGGAACAGAGTGGTTCAAGACGGATTTAGAGACAGCTAAGGCTGCTATTAAAGCTGTTAAAGAAGGTAGAAATTATCTAAATATTACTGCCAAAGAATCATTTATTGAAGAACCAGTTATCACCCTTCGTCCAGAACAAGAGACAGCGGTCGAGCAGACGCAAAAAGTCTTTAAGAAAAAAGACCGAATGCTCTGGAATGCTAAAATGCGTTTTGGTAAAACCTTGACGTCCTTGCAATTGGTCAAGAATGAAGCCTTTCAAAGAGTGCTCATCATGACTCATCGTCCTGTTGTGGCGGATTCTTGGTTTGATGATTTCAAGAAAATGAAGATGAGCGCCGATGGGTATGATTATGGCTCAGTCTATCAAGGAGAAACGCTTGAAAACCTGAAGCGAGGAGAAAAACCTTTTGTGTATTTTGCTTCAATCCAATTGCTTCGGTACAATGGCGGACAAACCAATCTGAAAGATTTTGCAGATGTGGATTGGGATTTGATTATCATTGATGAGGCGCACGAGGGAACGCAAACCGAGCTCAGTGACACCGTTATGAAAGAATTGGTCAAAGAGCATACAAAGATACTTGAACTATCTGGGACACCTTTCAATCTTTTGGATCAATTTGACGAGGAGCAAGTCTATACTTGGGACTATGTCATGGAACAACAGGCTAAGAAGAAGTGGGAATTAGAACGACCAAGTGAGCCAAATCCTTATGAAACTTTGCCAAAAGTATCGATGTACACTTTTGAAATGAAGCATAAGGAACGTTTTTCTGATGAGAGTAAATCGTTCAACTTTAGGGAATTTTTCCGTGTGGCTGAGGATGGTCAACTTGTTTATAAGCAAGAGGTTCGCCAATTCTTAGATAATATCACACATCCAGATAGTCGTACGAACTACCCTTTTTCAACGAAGTCTTATCGTGAAGAGTTGCGTCATACGCTTTGGCTTATGCCAGGTGTTAAGGAAGCTAATGCTTTTGAGGACTTGCTTAAAGAACACCCTATTTTCGGGAAAGAATATAAAATTGTTAATGTTGTTCGAGGAGCAAGTAGCGATGATGGAATTGCTAATGATGCGGACATAGAGAAAGTTCGTTCTGCTATTGGTAAAGACCCTTCGCAGACAAAAACTATTACCCTGACGGTTCGTAAACTAACTACAGGTGTAAATATCCCAGAGTGGACAGCAGTCCTATTTTTGTCAAATACCAATAGTGCCATGAACTACCTACAAGCTGCCTTTCGTGCTCAGACGCCTTTTTCTCATGAGAAATTGGGAATGAAGACAAATTGTTATGTCTTTGATTTTGCTCCTGATAGAGCCTTGACTGTCATGGCGGAGAGTGCTCAGATTAACTCAGGTGTAGGGAAGAAAAATACGCAAGCGCAAAAGCAAGCTATGGCTCGTCTGTTAAACTTTATGCCAATTTTAGGGGCTTCTGAGCATGGGATGAAGACTTATGATGTCGATAGAATGTTGACACAGCTCAAGAAAGTTTATGCTGAAAAGGCAGTGCGGTCAGGTTTCGAAGACGACAGTCTCTATAATGATAATCTTCTAACTTTAACCGCTGATGATGCAAGTATGTTTACCAAACTCAATGCTATCGTTGGTAAGACGCAGAGTCAAAAAACACCTAAGAAAGTTGTGATTAACGAAAATGGTTTGACAGATGAAGAACATGAGCAAGCTGAAAAAGCTAAAAAGAAACCAAAAGCTAAACGAACAGCAGAAGATCTAGAGGTTATCGAAAAGCAAAAAGAAGCGAAGAAACAGCGGAAAAATATGATTTCTATTTTACGCGGGGTTTCTATCCGTATTCCGATGATGATTTACGGCATGGCGGTCGATTTATCAAAAGATATCACCATTCAAGACTTTATCAAGCAGGTGGATGATGAATCGTGGAAAGAGTTCATGCCAAAAGGTTTCACCAAGGGAATGTTTAGTGAGATTACCAAGTATTATGATGCTGAGGTCTTTATTGAAGCTGGACGCATCATCCGTCAACGTGCCAAATCTTTTGATGGTTTGGACTTTATCGAACGAGCAGAGAATATTGCAGAGTTGTTTAGTACCTTTAAAAACCCTGACAAGGAAACGATATTGACACCTTGGCGCGTTGTCAATATCCAAGTATCTAAGTCTGTCGGCGGTTTGAACTTCTATGATGATAACTTTGAGTCGGTGACAGATGGTGCGACGTCAAATCTTCACTGGGTGTCTAATGAAGTGACTTCATCAATCTATCAACGAGATACGAAAATCTTAGACATTAACTCAAAGACAGGTCTCTACCCTCTTCATAGTGCTATTAGCTTGTATTATCAAAGAGTGGCAGAAAATGATGACAACCATTTTGAAGCTGACCAAGTCTATCAAGAGATTTTAGCGAATAATATCTACGCTATTGCCAAAACACCAATGGCAAAAACCATTACTGAACGTACACTGACAGGCTATCGGAAGTACAAAACCAATGTGACTTATATAGAAAGCCTGACAGATACCCTAAAAACAGATAGTGAACAAGGTAAAAAACTAGTTGAGGAGGCATTTAACAAGGTGAAATTTGATGTAGTGATAGGAAATCCTCCGTATCAGGAGTCAGATAATCAATCAGGAAATGGAAGTGCTCGACCAATCTATGATAAGTTTATTAATTTGGCAGTAGATTTGAAACCAACCTATATTACATTAATAACTCCTAGTGTATGGTTTCTCGGCGGAAAAGGATTGGATGATTTTAGAAAGCGTGCTTTAGAAGATTCACATTTTAAAGAATTTCATAATTACGTAACTCCAAATGATGTCTTTGTAAATGTGAGTCTTAGAGGGGGCGTAAACTTCTTCTTGTGGGATGACAATTTTGATAATAGAAAAAATGATATATTAGTGAATACTTATAAGGATAATCAGTTAATTGATACTGGCTATCGACCATACAGACTAAAAAATATTAATATTTTTATTTCAGAAACAACATCATATAGATTACTTGAAAAATTAATTAACAAAGGATTTGTCGATGTTGAATACGAAAATAATCAACGTATGTTGTATAATCATGTTTCAGAGCGTAATCCATTTGGTTTTTCAACTACAACAAAATTGAATACTAATGAATTTAAAGGAGCAATTAAGATTTATGCAAGTAAGGGAAAGCTTGGATATTGTTTGCCAGGTGATATAAAGAGAAATTCAACTATTATTGATTGTTACAAGGTATTAACTGCGTTTGCTAATAATATTGGAACGGATTTAGCAGATGACAATTTAAACACAATAATTGCTTCTCCAGGAAGTATTTGTACGGAGACGTATTTAGTAGTTGGGGCGGATTTGCAACTTAATGAGAAGAGTGCTATTAATCTGTCAAACTATTTAAAAACAAAATTTGTAAGGTTTCTCATTAGTTTAGCAAAGGCAAATCAAAATGGAACTCGAAAAACATATAGGTTTGTCCCTCTCCAAAATTTTACATCCCACTCGGATATTGATTGGTCACAATCCATCGCTGAGTTAGACGCACAACTCTATCGAAAATATGGGCTTTCTGAGGACGAAATCGCCTTTATTGAAAGTAAAGTGAAGGAGATGGTGGAATGACATTGGTGTGTAGAGGTGTAGATGACAGAATTTAAATTCAATAAATTAACGCCATTAAACGACGTTAAAATCGACCCATCGCATGATGCAGCGATGAAATATGCGTTAGAAGATAAAGGTATTAAAAATGTAGCAATATCTGGGAATTATGGTTCAGGTAAAAGTAGTTTTATAGAAACTTATAAGAGTCAAAATAGCAACTTTAAACCATTACATATCTCGCTGGCTCACTTTTTTTCTCATAATAATTTTGAAAATGAAAAAAACGTTTTCTCAGATATGACTCAAGGCCAAACTGAAGAGAGGGATGCAAATGAACAAATTAATATCATTGAAGGAAAAATAATCAATCAATTGTTGCATCAGATTGATTCGAAATATATTCCAATGACCATTTTTAAGTCCAAGAAAAACCCAGAATTATCTGAAATTCTTAAATTATCTACTGCATTTCTGCTATTCTTATTGCCGATTATGTTTCTGTGGAATTATGCTCAATTAGCGATTTTGGTTAGAGGATTGTTCCCAGATTTTCCTCATATTGGAAAGTCTGTTCGTATTGTAGCTTATCTAATTTTGATGAGTAATCTTGTTTTTTCGGTGTACAGACTATCTGCATTACAGTTAAAAAGACGATTAATAAAAACTATTTCTTTTCGTGGGGCAAATATCTCTGGAGATGTTGAAGTGTTCCAAAATGAAGATGATTCATATTTTGATAAATACTTAGATGATGTTTTGTATCTTTTTGATAATTGTCAAAGTGATGTTATTATTTTTGAGGATATTGACCGATTTGAAACAAATCTTATCTTTGAAAAGTTAAAAGAAATAAATACGCTTGTTAACAATAAGAGAGATGCTGGGCAAAAACTTCTATTTATCTATCTGGTTAAAGATGACATGTTCATTTCGCAAGATAGAACTAAATTTTTTGATTTCATTATTCCGATTATTCCAGTCATTACGTCATCTAACTCAGGTGAAAAACTAGGAGAAATATTATCAAATTTAGGTGAAGCAAGCAGTGTTAGTAAATCATTGTTAAAACAAGTGGCAATTTACATTGATGATATGAGATTGACGTATAATATCTGTAATGAATTTGTTCTATATAAGCATAATTTATTTAGCCAAAAGGAAAATGATAATAATAAGCTAAATCTTTCATCAGATAAGATTTTTGCAATCATTGTGTATAAGAATACTTTTCCTAAAGATTTTTCATTACTCCAAAAAGATTCAGGATTCGTTCATCAACTATTTAGTAGAATTGATGATTTAAAACGGAGCAGTCTAGATAAAAAATCAGCAGAAATTGAGAAAATAGAAGAAAAGATAATTTCTTCTGAGCAAGAATTTTCTAGGAATAAACTTGAACTCTATTCAACGTATTTAAAGGTTCCTGAGGGAAGAGTGGCTATTCGAGTAAATGGTAAAACCGAGAGTCAATTTCCTCATAGATTGGATTTTATACGTGAGATTCTATCGGAAGATGCGAAAATTACTTCCATCGTACCAGATTATTATAACCGAGAGAGTAGCAGAGAAGAAACGATTAATAGTATTTTTGCTATAGATGATATTAATTTTCAGGAACGGATGAATGCTATAGAAAATAGAGACCGTCTTAAAGAGTTAAATTCTAGATTAGAAAAATTACGTGAAGAGTATGAAAGTGTTAAATCAGAAAGGCTGTCTGTCCTCATTAATCGTAATTTTTTCGATACTGTAATGGCAGAATATCCTTACCTAAAGAGAGATAAAAACTCTCTAATCATGTATTTATTGAGAAATGGTTATATAGATGAGAGTTATCCAGACTATATTACTTATTTTTATCCTAACAGCCTGAAGAAGCAAGATAAAGAGTTTTTAAATGCGGCTCAAGGAGAGATTGAACTTGGTTGGGATTACCAATTAGTAGAAATTGCAGAAGTTAATGATAGACTTAACGATTCTGATTTTACAAGAAGTTACGCTTTAAATTTTGATTTATTTGAATATCTTTTATTTGAGAACGATAAAAAGAGATTGGAAAGTTACCTATCAGAAAGGAATGTCGAATTTGTTAATCGGTTTTTACAACAAAGTTCACGACATCTTGCTGCAAAGATTACTGTACTTTTATATTTAATCGATTTAAATCAGAGAACATTGAGATTGCTTTTGACTGCTGATGATATTCTCAAAAAAGAAAAAATGCAGACGCTTGTTTTATTGATATCATTTGTCAATTTTGCTAGTTCTAATTGGCAAGAAGAACTTCAGGAGAACCTTCTCGATTTGATGAATGATAACTGGACAGCTATCCAAGAAATAATTGATAATTTTAATGACCCTATCAACATGACTCAGATTCAAGATAATTTGAAGTTTATGGAGGTTAAAATAAAAGATTTTAATTTCGAAGATAAACATAAAGAAATAAGTGATTTTGTTTATGACAATAATCTTTATGACGTTAATGTTAAAAACGTTCGAAGTTTATCTTTTTATTTGGATGGTAATTTTAAAGAAGACAGTTTGATAAAACAACCAATTACGACTGTTAGAAAGTTTGATAAGCTCTTTAGTTATATTGAAAAAAATATTGACCGATTTGTAACAGAGTTTATACTCTATATGAGCGATAATTTATGTGATAAGTGGCTAGATATGTATTATTTACTTAATCATAACGAAGTAACCAGTGATAATAGAATAGAGTATTTAAAGAGAGTCCAAAATAATATTTTGGATTTTGAACAATTGGATGATGTTATAATCAAGGACGCAGCTATTGCATTCAATAAAGCAAGATTTAGTACGAAAAATATTCTAGATTACTTCTGTGAATATCATAGTTGGAATGATCGATTGATTGAATTTGTAAATCATGGCGAGTGTTTAGAATTTTCACAGTCAGAGTTCAAGGGATTTTCAGATAAACTTCAAGAAGAATTTTTTGAAGAAACAGTTAAATGCAATCAGCTGGATAATGATAAATACAGAGAAATTATTTCTAAATTAGGATGGCATTACACTGAATTTGAATTGGAAAATATTGCAGATGAAAAAATGTCTATTCTAATTGGGACAAGATGTATATCGGAAAAATTTTCAGTAGACACATTGAATTTCCTCAGAGATAATTATCAAAATCATGTTATTGAATATTTGATAGAATATATCGATGGATACCTTTTAGAAAGCGGGGGGGATACGGAGATTTATCACGAACGTGAAATGATGAGTCTTCTTGATGAAGTGCTAACTGATGAAGATAAATTTAAAGTTATTGATAAATTTCCTAGTAGCATATCCCTATCGGATAAGAACTATTCTACAGCGGTGATTGACTATATCTTGCAAAATAAATTTGATGAAGAAGATTTGCAATTTTTTATCTCTAATTATAAAATTTTATCGATGAGTACGAAATCAATATTTAGAAAAATATTTGCTGATTATATTTCTGAGTTTTTAGAGGAAATCGATTCAGTTGATAAAAGTTTGCTCTATGAAGTCATCGAGGATACAGCCATAGATATTGAACACCGTCGACTTGTATTGGCGAACTATATTGATGATTTTAGTTATCCTGAACTTTTAACTTTATTGAATAGTGTCAGACTAACGGAAATTATTACCTCTTTAACTGATAATAAAAAACCGAAAGTAGAAATAACCGGCTATAATGAATTGATTCTTGAATACCTTAAGACAAACAAAAAAATTGCATCCTATCATCAAGAAGGAGATAGCTATAGAATTTATAGTCGGAAACATAGGTAAGGAGGTGCTTTTATATTGAAAGATAAAGATGAATTATTTTGTAAACTATCTCACTACCAATTTTTTCCAGAAAGTCAATATCTAGACAGAAAATCAGCCAGAAAGAAACCGTCGGAACTTCTCAAACACCTGATTGCTTTTGCTAATGCAGATGGCGGTCAGCTGGTTATTGGTATTGAAGATGAGAAGCAGGATAACATTATCACTGGTTTCAAGGACGGCAGAGCTTATCCCATAGACGATTTCAAAAAGATTGACCGTGAGATGCGTGAAACACCTTTAGATTTATCTTTTGAAGAAATCCCTGTGGTTAATCATAAGGGTGAAGAAGATCTCATTTTAGTTATCTCTGTGGAATTGTAGTCAAATCGTGTGATTGCAGCACCAAATGATGAGGTTTATCTTCGTCAGGGTGATGAAACAGTCAAGTTGAGCTACGAGCAACGCACTCAGCTCAGTTATGACAAGGGACAACGTTTCTTTGAGGATGAAGTTGCACCTGATGCGACCTTGGAAGATATTGATGACCACCTGGTTCAGGATTTTAAAAATCGTTTTGATATTTCAGATCGTTCTACAGAAGAAATTCTCAAAGCTCGGCGTTTTTTGGTCAATGGAAAATTAACCAAGGCAGCCATTTTACTTTTTGGTAAATATCCGTCAGCATTCTTTCCTCAATCCCGTGTTCGTTTTCAGCGATTTGATGGTACCGATATGGGGACTGGAAGTAGTTTTAATGTTATCAAGGAAGTGACCTTTGATGATGCTTTGCCTACCTTGATTATCAAGGTTCGAGATTTTATTCGTACTCAGCTTCGCGAGTTTCAATATCTTGATAATGATGGTCAATTTCAGATTTTGCCTGAATATCCTGAATTTGCTTGGTTTGAAGGTGTTGTCAATGCCGTAACTCACCGTGATTATTCTGTCTATGGAGATCATATTCGTGTATTGATGTTTGATGATCGTTTAGAAATTCACAGTCCAGGGAAATTACCTAATATTGTAACAGTTGAAAACATCAAATATGAACGTTTTTCAAGAACCCCCCCGCATTGCCAGAACTCTGACAGAGTTTGGCTGGGTACGCGAGATGAATGAAGGTGTTAAACGGATCTACTCGGAAATGGAATCTGCTTTTCTCCATGAACCTAAGTATTCAGAACCTGGGAATAAGGTTGTCCTGACGCTTGAGAATAATATTGTCAGCCGTCATTTGCGCACACGAGACAGCTTGGAAAAACAGTTCTCTGATTTTGGTGAGTTAACAGCAGACGAGCAATTAATTGTCCACTATATATATAATTCAGGCGAGAGAATGACAACGGCAAAAGCTGTTGAATTGACTGGTAGAAGCAGACGTCATATAGGAAAAGTGTTGCAAAAATTGACGGATCAAGGACTCTTGAAATGGTATGGCAATAGTAAAAATGACAAAAATCAATACTACACTCTTGCTTCAAAATAGATTTTACTTTATACTGAGAACGCAGTAGAATACAGAAAAGTGGCTATCAACAATCAAGTCGATAACCACTTTTTTCATTTTAGGCTTTATTTCAAGGCTCGGCTGTGAATCTGTCAAATGTGCTTAGGTGGAAATATTATTTATCCACCAATTCTTTCAATAGTTCATCATATTGGTTCATAGCAGTTTCTAATTCTTTGTCAAAGTCAAAAGTTGGCTCAGTTTTGAGAATGCTAGTTTCTTCATTAAGTTCCCCTTTAAAAACTTGGTTGGTACTGATATTCAGTGTAAAATTCATTGGATATGCCTCCCAATTTTGTAACTATATTATACATGGTATGTGTGAAAATTAAAAGCGAATACTTCTATTTGACACATTTTCTAGAATCAAGAATAAGGTAAACTTTTATATTTTCTGGTCCGATTTTGCTTATTTTGATTGAAAATTTACCTTATTTTGATGAAATTAGTTGAAATTGGATGAAATTTCTAGTTTTGAAAATCCGTAAAAACATTGATTCTAAAGGATTTTGAAATTAGTTGAAATAAACGATGCTCCAACCAGGTCTTACGAAAAAAGGTAGAGAAAAAGGTAGAGTTTGAATTGAAATATAATGCAATATACTGCATTTTGCAAAAAGAAAAAACGCTTGAAATCAGCGTTTTTCTTATGTATTGATTCGTATTGAATGCTTACTTCACTTCAGTAAAAATGAAGTTTGAATGCTTAATTTAATAGGCTTTTACAGATATTTGATTTTTGTTACCCAAAACCAGGCTTGAAAAAAGCTCGTAAAGCATCACAATTAGTAAACGCTACTTCGAAAGAATTACTATATTTTAAAAGAGTACATTTTCAAAGGATTTTTCCTTTGGCTTCAATTCCTAATTAATCAATGAACTTAATACTAGGTCTCGAAAAGAATTATGCTTCCTCTTTCTGTCTGAGTTCAAAGAGGTCTTCTATTTTCAGATTAAAAACTTGAGCAATTTTAAGAGCCATTTCCAGCGAAGGATTGTAACGGTTATTTTCCAAGTGCAGAATTGTCTCGCGTCGCATGCCGATGATGTCGGCTAACTCCTGCTGGGTCATGCCTGTGGACTCACGAACAGATTTTAGATTAGTAATAATCTTGCTTTCTTTGGCCATGCTTATCCTCTCCGTTCCAAGATAAGATAGACAACCGAAAAGATGAAAATCAAGGCAGCTATGCTAATAAAGATCTGGCCCATGTAAAGAGTGAGAGACCCCATATACCCAATGATAACTGCTAGGATCATCAGTGCGCCTAGTATAAAAACAAACATCAAGCTAGCTGCCTTTGCTAAATTAGCATAAAAGCGTTCGTCCGGAGTTTCCTTGACATTTTTCAAACAGAAAAAACCAAATACAATCACTTCAATAACTATGCCAATCCCCAAAATCCATTCTTTAATACCAGAACTTTCGCTTGGGGTCGCAACCCAAATCCCTACTGTATAAAAAATGCTTGCTGCAAACAAAAGTATCGTGTAAAGCTTAGCAGACAAGTCAAAAATAATCTTTCCTTTACCTTTCTGACTCTTATGAGGCCATGATTTCATATGTAGCCAGCCCCAAATAGCTGCAATCTGTCCTAACACTGAAATACCAACAATAACTAACTTGGGTCCCAAACTAAGATTAGAACCAAATAAAACAGTAAAATCAATAAAGAGAGCTAAGGCAACCATTGCAATGAGGAAACCCATTTTTTGACTTTTTTCCATGATAGACTCCTTCTTTATGTTATAAATATATAACAATTAAATTTTATGTTATAAATATATCACACTTAAATTTGGAAAGCAAGAATTTATGTGCCAAAGTGGCAATTATTTGAAATAATTTTTAATTAAAGACCTCGCTAGTCAAACAACTAAAGAATTCTTTGAAGCAATGCAACATATTTGGTTTGGATAGTTTTGAATAATATTTGATGATAAAGAATTTTTGGAAAATCTAGATACTGTATGAATCTTTACTTTTTTCTTAGACAGTTATAAAGTCGATCAGAATGAACCTTGTAAATGTATAAGTTAATTCTTACAGACCTAAACTATTCCCCTGTTTAAAAAATACTGATTCAAATTTTATGAAATTAATCAGTAGATCCCGTTCTGAAAAGCCTTGATACTACGCTATTTTTAATCCAACTGAAACCCAAACTTTCCAAACCAGGTCTTACGAAAAAAGGTAGGGAAAAAGGTAGAGTTTGAATTGAAATATAGTGCTATATACTGCATTTGATAAAAAGAAAAAACGCTTAAAATCAGCGTTTTTTGGCTCTATAATTTCTGTATTGGGTAAATCCACTGTAGAGATTATGGAGCCTTTTTTAGTGTAGAAAAAAAGTCCCATATGACCTATAATGAAAAGCGACGAAACTCACATTAGAAAGGGTTCATATGGAACAACTAAATCTTATCACAAATTTTCTCAGAATTAAAGACAAAAATATCACTATCACTGATGAATATGATATGGGAACTCACTTAGAACTCCACGGTCACTTGGATTACACAGCCCCTAAATGTCCTTCTTGTAAGGGACTAATGGCTAAATATGATTTCCAGAAAGCCTCTAAGATCCCCTACCTAGAAACAGCTGGCTATCCCTTACTTATCCGCCTTAGAAAGCGTCGGTTCAAGTGTAAAGAATGTGGGGAAATGGCGGTCGCTGAAACTCCTCTTGTCAAGAAAAACCACCAAATCTCTGTCGCTGTTAACCAGAAAATCGCACAATTACTCATTGAAAATCAAGCAATGCAACATATTGCACACAGGCTATCTATCTCAACATCGTCAGTTATGAGAAAGCTCAGTGAGTTCAAGTTTGAAACGGATTGGAATATCCTACCTGAGGTGATGAGTTGGGACGAGTATGCCTTCAAGAAGGGGAAAATGAGCTTCATCGCTCAAGATTTCGACTCCCTAAATGTCATCGCCATTCTCGACGGAAGAACTCAAGCAACCATCCGAAACCACTTTCTTCGCTATCCTAGAAAGGTTAGAAATCGGGTCAAAGTGATTACCATGGATATGTTTAGTCCCTATTATCAACTTGCTAAACAGCTTTTTCCGAATGCAAAAATTGTACTCGATCGCTTTCATATCGTGCAACACCTTAGTTGTGCTATGAACCGTGTCCGTATTCAAATTTTGACCTCATCGAACAGGAAATGGCCACCGTTAATCCTGTTTTCCAGACGGTATTGAAGACATTTCTAAAGGATAAAGATAAGGTTGTAAACGCCATGGAATTGCCTTATTCCAACGCCAAACTGGAAGCTACCAATAATCTCATCAAAGTCATTAAGAGAAATGCCTTTGGTTTCAGGAACTTTGAAAACTTTAAAAAACGGATTTTGATTGCATTGAACATAAAGAAAGAGAGGACGAAGTTCGTCCTCTCTAGGTGTTAGCTTTTCATCTACCCACTACAGTTGACAAAGAGCCGAAAAAAATCTCAAATCCGATACAATGTGTTTGTAGTGAACGACATTATAACAGATTTGGGACGCAAGATCATTATCCTCAAAAGGAAATATAGTATAGTAAGTCAAATAAAATACAGTAAATAATTTAAGGTAGATTAATTATTTTGGTCAATAATATCCTGTAAGGTAGGAGCCTTTAAGTCCTTCTCAGAAATTTGTTCAAGGTTATTTGGATTAATTGGTATTGGCCACTCAATTTTCAGGTCAGATGCTAAAGGAGAAAGTGCTTGCCCTGACATACCAGGAATCCATTCACTATCAAAAAAGTAAAGGTATTCTGTATTGTTTTCTAAAGCTTGAAAACCGTTACAAACGCCGTTAGGAACAAAAACTTGAACTCCAGGATATAAATCTACTGTTACAATTTTACCAAAACTGGTACTGTCATTTCTGATATCAACATAGACACCGAAAGCTGCTCCTTTGGCTACAGTTACTAATTTAGACATTGACTCAGCATGTAACCCTCTTACAGCACCTTTTTTCGTTTGAGTCAGATTAATCTGAGACCAAGTTGTAGAGGATAAAATATCAGAATAAGCACTAAAACGAAACAGTTCGCGTACTGTTCCTCTCTCGTCTGTCACTGTCTTTGGATGGATAATATAGAGTCCATCAATCTCAGAAGTCGAAGTTAACATATTATTATTTTTTAAAATCATAAAGCCCCCTCATTCACATTGAATTGTATCATAATATTCAAATTTGCACCAGTTGCAACTTTTGCTTTTACGTGTTTTGCCATCTCCAGTTCATAGAAGAGAACTGCAAAAATCAATCTACAATCTGATATTATTACTATTTTTATAGTATAAAATATAGACTTTTTAAACCAGGTCTTAAGAAAGCACGTAAAGCATCACAATTCTCTATCATTTAAATTAATTGATTTCTTCAGAGAAAGACTGTAAAATTTTTGATATAATGTCAAGGATGGTCTGATAGATATTTAAAAGATAATGTTCAAAAGAATTACAGGTGAAAATTAAAAATATGTAAGATTGGACAGAAGTCTTTCTACGATCATCCATGTGGAAACAAATTATATGAAATAAAAGGAATAACCAATGACCGGAAACTATTCAACACGTGAATACCGAGAGAAATTATATGATGACCTTCATGTTCGATTAAGTGATACAGTGATTTTGATGTGTGCGATTTTTATTGCCTCTATAGGTCTAAATATGAATTCAACAGCTGTCATTGTTGGAGCCATGCTGATTTCCCCTCTTATGACACCGATTGTTGGACTGGGATTCGGTTTAGCAATTTTTGATACACGTTTAATCAAACAATCTCTAGAGGTTTTATTTACTGAAGTATTGGTCAGTTTGCTTGTATCGACTCTGTATTTCTGGATTTCTCCCTTATCTTACGCAAGTAGCGAGTTGATTGCACGAACCTCTCCAACCATTTGGGATGTTGTCATTGCTATTGCTGGTGGGATAGCAGGTGTCATTGGTTCAAGGAAAAAAGAAGCAAACAATATCGTGCCAGGAGTAGCCATCGCAACAGCTCTAATGCCACCTATCTGTACTGCGGGGTATGGTTTAGCTAATGGAAATGTACGATATTTATTTGGGGCTCTCTATCTTTTCTTGATCAACTGTGTCTTTATCATGCTAACCAATATTATTGGAACAAGAATTTTGATGAGAAAATCTCCCTTAAGTTCATTTAAAGAGCTAAACATTAAAATGAGAATTGGGTTGATATTCTTGATTGTATTATTGGTCCTTCCAGCAAGCTATTCAGCAGTCACTCTGACGATGGATCAAGCGCGAAAAGAAGGGATCAAACAGTTTGTAGGAAAAGAGTTCGCCAATTATACGGTCATTAATCAAGTCTACAAGTCAAGGAATAATGAATTGGTCTTGACGGTTGTTGGAGATCCAATTTCAAAAGAAGAATTAGAAACAATTCGCCAAAAACAAGCCTCTTACGGTATTCAATCTGTTCAATTGAAAGTCAATCAAATCCATAATTCGACAAAATTAGATAGTGAGACGACCAAGGAATTTTACGAAAACATTGACAAGTATATCGATCAAAAACTCTCTGAAAAAAATTCACAAAACGATCTCGTAAAAGAAATTGAAGCAGACAAGGATTGAGGACGATGAACTGAATAGGTTTTTATGCCGTGTTTTTCTTGTTTGTTCTTCTTTCTTACCTATAACAAAATAAAATTGATGAATACGAGATTTTTCTTTAGATGAAAGAAAGTACATTAAAGTATTTTACTGCAAATTCAATTTATAAAATAACAACAAGAAAGAAAATATAAATTTTGCAGTTTTTCTTTCTGGTTGTTTTCTGATAACGGAGGTTTGCTCAAATGCTATAAGAAATAAATTAGGAGGTCTATCATCTAAAAAAATGTATGTAACAAAAAATAATTTAACTAATGGTGTGAACTTTTAGTATTTATCAGCTCAATTCGTGTATTTTTAGGATAAAGTTCACACCATTCAGATGAAATTAGTTGGAATTGGATGAATTGTGAGTTTTGAAAACTTGTGGAAACATTGATATTACAAGCTTTTGAAATTTATTCAAAGAAATATCTTTCCAACCAGGTCTTAAGAAAGCACGTAAAGCTTCACAATTCAGTAAACGTTAATATACCGCTATATATCAACGTTTCAAGGCATTCAAGAGTTATCTCTTGGGTGTCTTTTTTTGTTCAAAAATCAAAAGTTTCCACCAAAATTTCCCTCAACGTTTTTTGACAATTCGAAATGCTGTTTCTCTAGCAGTTTGTTTAAGTGTGTTTTTGGTATTGATATAGATCTTAGTGATGGATTGGTCACTATGTGTCAGAGCTTCTGAAATGGCTTCTAAGCTCATCATCAAAGAGATTGATTTTAAATTTTTGGCAAATGGTCAATGAAAATGCTTTGACTGCTTTTCACGAAACCCTCGCATTGCCCGAACCTTGACAGAGTTGGGTTGGGTACGTGAGATGAATGAAGGTGTTAAACGTATCTACTCGGAGATGGAATCTGCCTTTCTCCATGAACCTAAATTCTCAGAACCTGGGAATAAGGTTGTCCTGACGCTTGAGAACAACATTGTCAGCTGACATCTCCGTACAAGAGTCAGCTTGGAAAAACAGTTCCATGATTTTGATGAATTAACAGGAGATGAGCAATTAATTGTCCACTATATGTATAATTCTGGCGAGAGAATGACAACGGCAAAAGCCATTGAGCTTACAGGCAGGAGTCGATCATTTGTTGTTAAAATGTTACATAAACTTCGTGATTTAGAAATCATTACTTGGTTTGGTTCAAGTAAAAACGACCGCAATCAATATTATCTTTTAGTTGATAAATGATTGCAGTCAGGATACTTATTAGTAATAAGAATACAGTAGAATATAGAAAAGTGTCTATTAACAATCAGGTCGATAACCACTTTGTTTTTATTATAGACTTTATTTCAAGAATTAGTTGTGAATATGTCAAATTTGTTTAGATAGGGATTTCAATTATCTATCAATTCTTTCAATAATTCTTCGTATTTATTCTTGGCTTTTTCCAATTCTTTGTCAAAGTTAATTGTTGCCCCATCTTTGAGAATGCTAGTTTCTATACTCAATCCTTCTTTACTAACTTCTGTAATACTGATATTTAGTGGAGAATTCATTGGATACGCCTCCCATTTTGTTAAATATAGTTTTTCTGATAAGGACAAATAATACAAGTGACTAACTTTTTTGACTAACTTTTTAGAAAGATATCTATCCATCTCAGTTTGTGAAATCTGGCTATTTTACAAATATTAATTACAGACGTTTTTTATCTAGTTACCCAATGTATTATTCGAAGTGCTAGGTATAAGCAAGTTTATACTTTATTGACACAAAGGCTCATTTAGCCCTCCCTTTTTATCTTCATACTCATGGAAAGCTACCTTCTTAAATGGTTCTGTCAGTAAGGAGTTGTTCATGCAACACTTTCACCATTTCTATCAATATTCCACTTAACATTTTCGCTTGTTTTTGATATACTTTAGAAAACAGGTGTTTTCAAGGGGTGATACCATGGAACTAAAAGATATTATGCATATTTTGGAAGATATGAAGGTTGGGGTTTTTGCTACTATGGATGAGTATGGAAATCCACATGCTCGTCATGCTCATATCACTGCAGCAAACGAAGAAGGGATTTTCTTTATGACAAGCCCAGAAACGCATTTCTATGATCAATTGATGGGGGATCAAAGAGTTGCGATGACGGCTATTTCTGAGGAAGGGTACCTTATCCAGGTAGTGCGTGTAGAAGGGACTGCCAGACCTGTGGAGAACGACTATCTAAAGACAGTTTTTGCGGATAATCCTTATTATCAACATATCTATAAAGATGAGTCTAGTGATACAATGCAAGTATTTCAGATTTATGCTGGTCATGGCTTCTATCATAGCTTGACTCAAGGTCATAAGTATATCTTTTCTATTGGTCAAGGTGAGCATTCAGAGGTTCGTGCACTTTGAAAACTAGATGAAAACATTTGATAAGACAAGTATATTTCAAATAATTATGATACAATACTTTTTATAAATGTTTTAGGAGTGTTTGGATAAATGAGAGAAGATATTCAAGTCAATGAGCGAGCCCTTGTTTTGTCAGATCAATTGGTGGAGGTGTTGGAATCCATTTACGATCCCGAGATTGAGTTAGATATATACAATTTAGGACTTGTCTATGAAATTCATCTAGATGAAACCGGGTTTTGTAAAGTAGTGATGACCTTTACTGATGCAGGTTGCTCATGTGCAGATACGATGCCTGGAGAGTTAGTAGCAGCTTTAAAGACTATTGATGGAATAGAAGATGCTCAAGTCGAGATTGTTTGGTCTCCCGCTTGGAAAATGACAAGAATTAGTCGCTTAGGTCGAATTACTCTGGGGATAAGTCCAAAATAAAAGAGTTGCAGTTTTATTTTACTGCAGCTCTTTTTTAAATGTGTCATCGTATTGTCTGTCTAATTCTTCCATCGTTTCATAAATGGGCTTGGGAATCATAAGGACTTGAGGATCCAGATCGACCATGCCATAGCTTGGATCAATGCATTCTTCTCAGTATTCTAAATGTCTTTTGTCGATGTATGATTCCGAATCTGTGACTTCGATCCCTCCTTCGGCTTGAAAAGAATACCAGTAGAGGTATTCACATCCATCTAGTATTTCACGGAAAATTGTTTCGACATACATTTTTTCATTTTCGAGTCTCAATAATGTGTCTTTCATGTGATTGTTGAGAAAGGCCATCCATTCGTCTACTTTTGCAGTCTTACCCTCTTTTACACGAAAACGAGATAATTCAACATTTAATTTCAACTTCGTTTTCACCTTATAAAAGCCCAGTCGGTTAGACAAGGCTTTGTGATATGATTTATTGTTTACCAGTACGTTCAGGTCTCCAGAAGTCTGTAACAGCTCCTTTAGAGGCTGATGACACTGTATGGGCATATTTCCCGAGCACGCCACGAGAGTAGAGTGGTGGAATCACTGTTGTTTGCTTGCGTTCTTCAATTTCTTGATCAGATACATGCATGGTGATTTCTTTGGTATCCTGATCAACTGTTACCAAATCGCCAGTGCGGAGGAAGGCGATTGGGCCACCATCCTGAGCTTCAGGAGCGATATGACCAACAACCAGTCCATAGGTGCCGCCAGAGAAACGACCGTCTGTTAGTAGGGCTACCTTGTCACCTTGGCCTTTTCCGACAATCATAGAAGAAAGGGACAGCATTTCAGGCATACCAGGTCCACCTTTTGGACCAACAAAACGGACAACGACCACATCTCCGTCGACAATTTCATCGGTCAATACAGCCTCAATTGCTTCTTCTTCGGAATTAAAGACTTTCGCAGGTCCAGTATGATTACGTACTTTTACACCAGAAACTTTAGCGACAGCACCTTCAGGAGCTAGGTTTCCTTTGAGGATAATCAGTGGTCCATCAGCACGTTTTGGATTTTCAAGCGGCATGATGACATCTTGACCGGGTATCAAATCGGTAAAATTTTCCAAGTTTTCAGCCACTGTTTTACCAGTACATGTGATGCGGTCACCATGAAGGAAACCGTTCTTCAACAAGTATTTCATAACGGCAGGTACACCACCAACGTTATATAAATCTTGGAAGACATATTTTCCAGATGGTTTTAAGTCTGCCAAATGAGGTACTCGTTCTTGGAAATCGTTGAAATCTTCAAGAGTTAGATCGACATTTGCGGCATGAGCAATAGCAAGGAGATGGAGGGTGGCGTTAGTTGAGCCCCCTAGAGCCATCGTAACAGTTATCGCATCTTCAAAAGCTTCACGTGTCAGAATGTCAGATGGTTTGAGTCCGAGTTCTAACATACGAACAACTGCACGACCAGCTTCTTCGATGTCAGCCTTTTTCTCAGGAGATTCCGCTGGATGAGATGAGGAACCCGGGATAGACATACCTAAAACTTCGATGGCTGTTGCCATTGTATTAGCAGTGTACATACCGCCACAACCACCAGGTCCAGGACATGCATTGCATTCAATTTCGCGGACTTCCTCCGCGGTTAGATCTCCGTGGTTCCACTTACCAATTCCCTCAAAAACTGAAACGAGATCAATATCTTTGCCATTTAATTTTCCTGGAGCAATGGTTCCACCATAGGCGAATATTGCAGGAATATCCATATTGGCAATTGCAATCATAGAGCCAGGCATATTCTTATCGCATCCACCGATTGCTACAAAGGCATCTACGTTATGTCCACCCATTGCAGCTTCAATAGAGTCAGCAATGATATCACGTGACGTGAGTGAGTAGCGCATGCCGGGTGTTCCCATAGCAATCCCGTCAGCAACGGTAATGGTTCCATATTGGACAGGCCAAGCGCCAGCATCTTTTACACCTTTTTTAGCTAATTTTCCAAAGTCATGTAGATGGATATTACAGGGTGTATTTTCAGCCCAACTAGAAATAACCCCTATGATAGGTTTTTCAAAACTATCATCAGTCATTCCAGTTGCACGAAGCATAGCTCGGTTAGGTGATTTGACCATCGAATCGTAGACAGAACTACGGTGACGGAGATTTTTTAGTGTGTCTTTTTCGGTCATTTCTCTTCTCCCTATCTTATTTTACCCATTATATCACAGAAATAGCGGAATCGATAAGAGAATGGATAAAGAAATGTAAATTTCTGAATATTCTGTAAAAATAACCCTCGATGAAATACAAAAAAGACAGATGGTTTATACCAAATGTCTTAAAAGTCGGTGTGTCAGTTAAGCTGTCGATTTTTGACGAGTTCTTCTTGTGTCACTGATGAATAGTGTGATGAGTGAAAGTGCCAGGAAACCAGCACCAACATACCAGTAAGGTTGATCTAAGGTGGTTGAGCGACCGGATAGATTTATGATACCTCGGAGGAGACATCCGGCTGTAATGGTAGCAATGCCTGAGTTCCACAAGTTATAAGTTATTCGTGATAAGTTGGGCTTGACTTGCAGAAGGCCCAATAGCAGAATGCCTCCCACTAAAGTTGCGCAGAACATATAGTGCATAAAGACTGAAACTTCTCCATAACTTAGGCTTTCGTAAATACGACTGAAGATGAATAGGAAGGCTGTCATAGCTAAGTAGGAGATAAATGTTCTTGAGAATTTCGTTGTTGAATTAGTAACCGATGTAGACAATATCGCTCACCGCCCTTTCTGAATTAGTGTTTCCGTTTGTAGTTGGATTGTTAATAACTTGACCATTGAAGTAAAGAGTTGATGAGCCGCCACCATCAAGGTTATAGGCAGTAGTTGCGCCATACTCTTTCATAATTTCAGCCATTTGATAAAGTGACAATCCTTCGCTTTCGGTAGTTCGTCCATCTGCAACAACGATGATATAGTGATTTTCGTCAATGATTCCAATAGCAGTACGCGGGTTGGAGGCCATTGCTCGTCCGACCTCAGTTGATGTATCTACAACTATTTCACCATCTTCAACCAACGAAGGGCCAAAAGCTAGTAGGTTGACAACACCCTTGTCAATCAATTCTTGTGCAGTAACCTCGTCCTCGTAGACGATTTCAAATGAGCCGTCTGCATAGATTGCAAGGTCTCCATAAGAGGCATTGTCGCGGACTGCATCGCGGTAAAGGATACCATTTTTGATAACGTAACCTGTTGAATTTGCCCCGTAATAATCCCCGTTAATCGCCAAAATGGCATTGTTTGCTGCGGCTGTTTCAGAGGTTTTAGCCGTTATGTTGGTTCCATATGTATTTTGAGCAAGAGCTGTTTTCAAATATTCAGCAGAACTAACTTGAATATCTGCGACGTAAACGGTTGTGTTATTTGTAGTGATTGTCTCTAGATTAATCTGGATATTGTCATCTGAGTAGCTCGTATCGGTTGTAGATACATTGGTTGCAATTGTTGCAGCAGTAGATGATGATACGGTGGTAGTATTTTGACTACTCGTAGTAGTATTGCTTGCTGAGGCAGTTGAGATGGCTTCGGAAATCACAAAGGTTTTTAACATGGAATAAGTAAATCCTCCTGTTAAGAGCATTCCGAAGATTGTGGCGTAGGCAAAGGGCTTTTTAAGCAATTTCATGTGATAATGATTTCCTTTCTTTAAAAATAATATTCTTTTGAATAAACCAAGATACTAGAAATAGAAGGAGTCCAACTGCTAATTTAACCAGATAAAAATTTAGACCTAACAGTTGATTGAATAAGTAAAGGAGAGTAGTATCGCATAAGAAGAGAATGAATGCGAGTGTGAAATAGCCTACTCCCGTTCTTGTAACACTGTCCTTATTATGAAAAACCAATTTTTTATTCAAAGTAAAGTTACAAATGGCGCTACAAATTCGAGCGATGGTATTAGCTAAAAGTAACCGTAGGGCGGTCGGAAAAGTTGTAAAAACCAGTAAGGCTAAGGCATATACACCATAGTCAACTAGAAATCCCCCAAAGGATGCGAGGGCGAATTTAAATAAGTTTTTATAAATTAATAAACCATCTTTGATTGGTCGAAAGTGTGAGCTAGCATTATCATCAATGTAAATTGTTTGGATAGGAACTTCTGTAATCTGATAACGCTGACTCGCTTGCGTAAGCATGTTCATTTCATATTCATATCGATCACCTTCTATTTCTAACATAAAAGGAATTAGGTCGGAATGAAAACCACGTAAACCAGTTTGTGTATCGCTAACGGTAACACCGGTTTGGAGTTTGAATAAGACCCGGGTCAGCTTGTTTCCAAAGCGACTGCGCAAGGGAATATCATTTGTAAATTGGCGAACACCTAGTATTAATCGGCTTGGGAGATTCATTGCAGCGCGTTCAACTCGATCAATATCATTAATGGCATGCTGCCCATCAGCGTCCGCAGTGACAACCACTCCTGGTTTGTTTAATTCATAAATGTATTGGAAGGCAGTACGCAATGCCTGGCCTTTTCCTTTATTGACCTCATGATGGAGGACTGTTGCGTATTGTCTAGCTGCTTCTAGGATTTCTACAGATTCACCGCTACTCCCATCATCGACAACGATCACTTGACAATTTAGCCTGTTTTTTATCCCTTTTAGTAATTGGATTAATTTTTCATCTGGCTGATAAGCCGGTATCGTAACGTAATACATATCCATAAACCTCATTTATTTTCTTGATGGTTATACTATACGGGAGTTTTCTAAAACCAAGCTGAAAGCAAGCTAGTACTGGGTTTTGCTTAAGTTTTCCTTAAGAAAATATTAGGGAATCGTTAAGAATTCAGGCAAAAAGGTAGAACAAATGTAGGAATTTTCAGAATATTCCTTGACATTCTAACACTGTGTGTTATTATATTAGATACCACGTTTGTAGGGAGGAGGAATATTTGTGCAAGAAATTCAATTGAATCAACCGTGTTCGGGATCATTTCTAATCTTAGATACCTTGCATCAACTTGGAGTGGACCTTGTTTTTGGTTATCCAGGTGGAGCAGTATTGCCACTGTATGATGCTATACATCAGTATGATGGCATTCAGCATATTTTGGCTCGTCATGAGCAAGGTGCCGTTCACGAAGCAGAAGGCTACGCTAAATCATCAGGAAAGGTGGGCGTAGCGATTGTCACTTCAGGACCGGGGGCTACAAACGCCATTACAGGGATTGCTGATGCCATGGGCGATAGTGTGCCACTGTTGGTATTTAGTGGACAAGTAGCAACAAGAGGGATTGGTAAAGATGCCTTTCAGGAAGCGGATGTATTAGGTATGACCATGCCGATTACCAAGTATAATTATCAGATCCGTGACACGGCAGATATTCCTCGAGTGATTACAGAAGCGCTACATATTGCGACTACAGGTCGTCCTGGACCAGTTGTGATTGATGTTCCGAAAGATATTCAAGAGAAGATCGTAGAATCTTACCATGATCCTGCTCTGCATTTACCAAGTTACCAACCGACAGTTGAACCAAATGGTTTGCAGGTTAAGAAAATTTTGAAACAGCTTAGCCAAGCTCAGAAACCAGTTATATTGGCTGGTGGTGGTGTCAACTATGCAGATGCCAATAAAGAATTAGTTGCCTTTGCAGAACGTTACCGTATTCCAGTTGTTTCAACCCTTCTAGGGTTGGGGGCGATGCCAATTGAGCACGAACTGTCTTTAGCCATGGGTGGTATGCACGGTTCTTACGCTGCCAATATGGCTATGGATCAGGCTGATTACATTATCAATATTGGAGCGCGATTCGATGACCGCCTAACAGGCAATCCAACAACCTATGCGCCAAATGCGACGGTAGCACATATTGATATTGATCCCGCTGAAATTGGTAAAGTTGTCAAAACCGCTATTCCAGTAGTGGGCGATGCTAAGGCAACCTTGAAAGCTCTGCTTGCTTTAGAAACAGTTGAAACAGGCTATGCTGATTGGACGGCACAAGTATTGGAAAACAAACGTCGGGCGCCATTTTGGTATGATGAAGATGAAAAGGTTATTAAGCCACAGGCGGCAATTGAATTAATTGGTCAGTTGACGCAAGGGGATGCCATTGTCGTGACAGACGTTGGTCAGCATCAAATGTGGGCTGCCCAATTTTATCCTTACAAACATGCTCGACAGCTGATAACATCAGGTGGTATGGGTACCATGGGATTTGGTATTCCGGCAGCTATCGGTGCCAAATTAGCTAATCCAGATAAAGAAGTAATTGTCTTTGTTGGTGATGGAGGATTCCAAATGACCAACCAAGAATTGGCTATTTTGAATGGCTATGGCGTAACGATAAAGGTTGTATTGATCAATAACCATTCTCTTGGAATGGTTCGGCAATGGCAGGAATCATTCTATGAAAAACGCCGCAGTCAATCAGTCTTTGATGATGAACCAAATTTCCAATTGTTGGCAGAAGCTTATGGCATCAGTCATTATAGTTTTGACAATCCAGCGACACTGAGCGAAGATATGAAAGTTATTCTAGAAGATAAGCCAATGTTGATTGAAATACATATTTCCAATCAGGAGCATGTTCAACCGATGGTGCCAGCTGGTAAGGGTAATGCGGAAATGTTGGGGGTGAAGTTCAATGCGTAGAATGTTAACAGCTAAATTGCGAAATTCATCTGGTGTTCTTAACCGCTTTACAGGTGTTCTCTCTCGCCGTCAAATCAATATTGAGTCCATATCTGTTGGACCGACAGAGGTAAAAGATGTCTCCCGAGTGACGGTGATAGTGGATGTTGAAAATCTTGACGAAGTCGAACAAATTATTAAGCAATTGAATCGTTTAATTGATGTAGTCCGTGTCCGCGACTTGACCGAAATACCTCACCTAGAGCGCGAAGTGATACTTGTTAAGATTTCAGCTCCACCTACAAAACGAGCAGAAATTTTAGCAATTATTCAGCCTTTTAGAGCAAATGTTGTAGATGTAGCACCGCATTCTATTACCATCCAAATGACTGGTGATGGAGATAAGATAGAAGCACTCTTACGGGTGATTCAACCCTATGGAATCAAGAATATTGCACGGACCGGGGCAACTGGTTTCAGCAGAGACTGATGCTCACCGATAATAAACACTATACTTCGTTGACTTGGCTTGATGAACATTCGTTCTATCTTCTCCTTCGTCGCCTAATCTAGCGTTTATTTTCTTTGAGCATCCAAAACTTCAAATAAAATATAGAAAAGAGTAAGAATTATGACAGTAGAAATGCAATATGAAAAAGATGTAACAGTAGCAGCACTTGATGGCAAACGTATCGCGGTTATCGGTTATGGTTCGCAAGGTCATGCACATGCACAAAACTTGCGTGATACAGGCCATGATGTCATCATCGGTGTTCGTGCAGGTAAGTCATTTGACAAAGCAAAAGAAGATGGTTTTGAAACATTTGAAGTTGCAGAAGCAACAAAACAAGCTGATGTCATTATGATTTTGGCTCCAGACGAAATTCAAGCAGATTTGTATGCGAACGAAGTTGCTCCAAACTTGGAAGCTGGAAATGCGCTAGGTTTTGCTCATGGTTTTAATATTCATTTTGAATTTATCAAAGTACCTGCTGATGTCGACGTCTTTATGTGTGCACCGAAAGGTCCAGGTCACTTAGTTCGTCGTACATTTGAGGAAGGCTTTGGTGTGCCAGCGCTTTATGCAGTGTATCAAGATGCTACTGGAAACGCGAAACATATTGCGATGGACTGGGCAAAAGGAGTTGGTTCAGCACGTGTAGGTCTTTTGGAAACGACTTTCAAGGAAGAAACCGAAGAAGACTTGTTTGGTGAACAAGCTGTTCTCTGCGGTGGTTTAACTGCTTTGATGGAAGCAGGGTTTGAAGTATTGACAGAAGCTGGCTATGCACCAGAATTAGCTTACTTTGAAGTATTGCATGAAATGAAACTGATTGTTGACCTTGTTTATGAAGGTGGTTTCAAGAAAATGCGTCAATCTATTTCAAACACTGCTGAGTTTGGTGACTATGTATCAGGTCCGCGAGTGATTACTGATCAAGTGAAAGAAAACATGAAAGCTGTTCTTGCGGATATCCAGTCAGGTAAATTCGCAAATGACTTTGTAAACGACTATAAAGCAGGTCGCCCACGTATGGAAGCATATCGTAAAGAAGCAGAAAATCTTGAAATTGAAAAAGTTGGTGCAGAACTCCGCAAAGCAATGCCATTTGTCGGACGCAACGACGACGACGCCTTCAAGATTTATAACTAGAATAGCCTACGGATAGGCTATTCTAGCCCTCGCCCAGAAACTGAAAAGCGAGGAATAGCCTACGGATAGGCTATTCTAGCCCTCGCCTGAAAACGAGAGAGCGAGGAAGTCCAGTGGACTGTTTTAGCCCTCGCCCAGAAACTGAAAAGCGAGGAAGTCCAGTGGACTGTTTTAGCCCTCACCCAGAAATTGAAAAGCGAGGCAAGGGAAGGATATTATTTCAACCCTCGCCTGAAAATGAAAGAGCGAGGAAACCTATGGCTATGCAAAAGAGAGACTTGCCTATCGTCTAGCCCTATATCTCCCCTCTGACAGTTTCTCAAACTGTCAGATTCCAATCCTCTGTTTAATTGATAGAACTACAAGAGCTGGCTTGCCTGGCTCTTTTAGTCATTGTTGGAAAGTTGTTTAGAAAATTAAAAGAATGTTTTCAGTATATTTCCGAGACTTAACTCAACATTGTAATGAAAATAAATAAATGAAAAGTAGTTTGTATAGTTGAATGAATTAGTTTCCAGACAAGGAACTGAGGTGCAGGCAATACTAGATTAGGGCAAGCCGAAAGTGACGGTGTATCAAAGCTAATTCAAGTAACTAGGTCATTTATTGGATGCAATGTCATCCTCTCTATGGCGGTTCATTGATTTGGAAATTTATTTTTGAAGTGAATAAAAAACTGGTATAATAAAAATAGAATATTTAAGTATAAATACTATATTTATTTTTGTATTATTGGTACAATAGATATAAATAGAAAGAAAAAAGTGCATTATGATTTCAGCAAGAGATATTAAGCAAGCGTATTCAGTTCTGAAAGACGTTGTCGTCCGGACTCCATTGGATTTTAACCGCTATTTATCTGAAAGATATGGAGCAAGCATCTATATCAAGAGAGAAAATGAACAGCGGGTTCGCTCGTTTAAAATTCGCGGTGCTTATTATGCCATTTCACAATTGACAGATGCAGACAAAGCGAATGGAGTTGTTTGCGCATCTGCTGGTAACCATGCCCAAGGGGTAGCGTATACCTGTAAAGAAATGCAGATTCCAGCAACAATTTTTATGCCAATAACGACACCTCAACAAAAAATTGGACAAGTTAAGTTTTTTGGTGGAGAGTTTGTCGAGATTCGTTTGGTTGGGGATACCTTTGATGAGTCGGCTACAGCGGCGATGAAGTATACTAAGGAAACGGGAAAAACATTTATTGACCCCTTTGATGATCCAAATGTACAAGCAGGCCAAGGTACTGTTGCTTATGAAATTCTTGAGGAAGCTGAAGATCAGTCTGTGAGTTTTGATCAGCTACTTGTCCCAGTTGGTGGAGGAGGTCTAATTGCTGGGGTCTCTGCCTATCTGAAAGACCAAGCACCTGAGATTAAAATTGTTGGTGTAGAGGCGAGTGGTGCAAGGTCAATGAAGGCTGCTTTTGATAAAGGTCGCCCTGTTAAGTTGGAGCATATTGATAAATTCGCAGATGGTATTGCAGTTCAAAAAGTTGGAAAAACAACTTATGAGGTGGCTCGCAAAAATGTTGATCAACTGATTGCCGTTGACGAGGGTCGGATTTCGGAAACCATTTTGGATCTATATTCAAAATTGGGAATTGTTGCGGAACCTGCTGGCGCAGCAACCATTGCGGCACTTGAAGTTATCAAGGATCAAATAAAGGGTCAAACGATTTGCTGTATCATTTCTGGAGGAAATAATGATATTAACCGTATGCCAGAAATGGAAGAGCGTGCTCTAATTTATGAGGGGATTAAACATTATTTTGTGGTCAATTTTCCTCAAAGACCGGGAGCTCTTCGTGAATTTGTTAACCACATTTTAGGTCCGAATGATGATATTACACGGTTTGAATACATAAAACGTGCGAATAAAGGAACGGGTCCGGTTTTAATTGGGATTGCATTGGGTGATAAGAGGGATTACGCTGAGTTTATTGCACGACTAGAACAATTTGATCCTCAATATATCAATTTGCATGAGAATGATTCGCTTTATAAAATGCTAGTTTAGGAGGCTACTATGTCTACTGGTTTAATTATTTTTATTGTTGTGGTGCTGTTTGTATTATTTATCGCTTTGATTTTGATCTTTTCAGGTTTGTATGTGGTTAAGCAACAGACTGTCGCTATCATTGAACGATTCGGTAAGTATCAAAAAACATCAACATCTGGGATTAACTTTAAAATTCCATTTGGTGTAGATGTGATTGCGGCCCGAATTCAGTTACGGATGCTACAAAGTGAAATTATTGTTGAAACAAAAACACAGGACAATGTTTTTGTGACAATGAATGTAGCAACTCAGTACCGAGTTAATGAGAATAATGTGACGGATGCTTACTATAAACTCATGCATCCAGAGGCACAAATTAAATCGTATATTGAAGATGCCTTACGCTCATCAGTTCCTAAATTGACTTTGGATGAATTGTTTGAAAAGAAAGATGAAATTGCCCTAGAAGTTCAAAGGCAAGTAGCTGAAGAGATGTCAACCTATGGTTATGTTATTGTAAAAACCTTGATTACAAAGGTTGAACCGGATGCAGAAGTGAAACAATCAATGAATGAAATCAACGCAGCTCAGCGCAAACGGGTTGCAGCTCAGGAATTGGCGGAAGCAGATAAAATTAAAATTGTTACTGCTGCAGAGGCAGAAGCTGAAAAAGATCGCCTACATGGTGTGGGGATTGCTCATCAACGTAAAGCCATAGTGGATGGATTAGCAGATTCGATTCGTGAATTGAAGGAATCCAATGTCAGTTTGACGGAAGAACAAATCATGTCGATTCTGTTGACTAACCAATATTTGGACACTTTAAATAATTTTGCACAAGGGGGTAATAATACAATTTTCCTTCCTGGGAATCCAGAAGGAGTTGAGGACATTCGGACTCAGATACTATCCGCTCTGAAAGTGAAGTAATTTTTGGCAAAAGCCGAATATTTTGCTTGACAAAATGTGCAAGGCTGTATTATACTAAGTTGCACGAATAAAATGGAAAGGGGTTTCTCATGACAAGTTACGAAAAAGTTGCTGCAGTTGTTAACTGGGTACGTGAAAAGAAAATCACTGGCTACCGTATTAGTAAAGAAACTAATGCTCGTGAAATGTCAGTCATCGCTCTTGCACAAGGCCGTGCTAAGATTGATAACATCTCATTTGCAACTGCATTGGGTTTGATTGACTTTTACGATAAAAACCACAAAAAATTTGAAAACTAATCTATGTAGTTTTAAAAAAGAGGTTCCGATGAGGAGCCTCTTTTTTTCCATAAAAAAGATACCAGAGTGACCTGGTATCGTGAATGTGTTCCTATTCAAAAATCTCAATTATCCTAAGAAACGTTTGAGGAATTCTTTGGTACGCTCTTCTTGTGGATTCTCAAAAATTTGTTTTGGACTACCTTCTTCAGCAATAATCCCTTTATCCATGAAAATGACACGATCGGAAACCTCACGCGCAAATTCCATTTCATGAGTTACGATAATCATGGTTAGACCAGATTTTGCTAGGTCTTTCATCGTTTTGAGAACTTCACCAACCATTTCAGGATCGAGAGCAGAGGTTGGTTCGTCAAATAGAATCAATTCGGGATCAATAGAAAGAGCACGAGCAATAGCAACACGCTGTTTTTGACCGCCAGACAATTGACTTGGCTTAGCTGTCCAGTACTGCTCAGTCATCCCTACCTTGTTAAGGTTTTCCTTAGCAAGGCGTTCAGCTTCTGACCGTTCACGTTTTAGGACGGTTGTTTGAGCTACAATCGCATTTTCTAAGACATTCAAATTGTTGAAGAGGTTAAAGGATTGAAACACCATACCAAGTTTTTCTCGGTAATAAGGTAGGTTATAACCCTTTGCCAAAACATCTTGTCCGTGGTAAAGGATTTGTCCATCAGTTGGTGTTTCTAAGAGATTGATAGAACGTAAGAAAGTAGACTTTCCAGAACCAGAAGAGCCGATGATAGAGATAACTTCGCCCTTTTCAACTGTAATAGAAATATCTTTAAGTACTTGATTTTGTCCGTATGACTTTTTAAGATTTTTAATTTCCAAGATAGTATTATTAGTCATTGAGGACCCCCGTATGCATTTGATTTGCGCCTGTTGTATACTTATCCATGTCAAAGCTTTTTTCAAATATGCGTAGAATACGTGTTACAGTAAAGGTTAGAATAAAGTAGATAATAGCAATAACAGTAAATGTTTGGAAATATTGATAGGTTTGGGTTGCAACCGTGTTTCCAGAGAAGTATAATTCTACCACAGAGATTACATTTAAAACAGAAGTATCTTTGATATTGATAACGAACTCATTACCAGTAGCCGGTAAAATGTTACGAACAACTTGAGGGAGTACGATTTTACGCATGGTTTGATTATGGGTAAATCCAAGAGCTGTTGCCGCTTCAAATTGCCCCTTATCAACAGCAAAGATACCACCACGTACAATTTCACTCATGTAAGCACCGGTATTGATAGAAACGATAAAGATAGCCGCTAAGGTACGGTCAAGGTTGAGACCAAAAGCCTGGGCAGTACCATAGTAGATAACCATTGATTGTACAATCATTGGGGTGCCGCGGAACACTTCAATATATACATTGATAATCCAACCTAAGAGTTTCTGTCCGATTGCTAAAACTTTATTAGCTACTTTTGGTGCGGTACGGAATACACCGATGAGAAGACCAATAATTGTACCTATAATTGTACCAAGTATTGAGATTAGTAGGGTCATTCCTGTTCCGCGTAATAACTGTTGCCAGTTGTTAACAATAATTTTCCAAACTTGAGAAAAGAAATTTGGATTTTCAGCTGACGCTTCTTCAACAGGTTGGTTTTCAATCATGTTATCCATGAGTGCGATTTGATTTGCTTCAGAAAAAGCTGCTAACACTTCATTTACTTGTGTGATACGAGTATCATCTTTTCTCATACCAACTGCAATCGTAACGTCTTCGGCATTTGTTTCAAAGCCATCTGTCAATTCAACCATTTTGAAAGCTTTGTTAGCAGCCTCAGCGGTACGTCCTTCTGGTCGCTCAGAAACATAGGCATCAATCACACCAGCTTCAAGTGCTTGGCGAATTTGGGAGAAATCGCCCATCGCAGTTTGTTTATCAGCCCCTTCAATTTGATCAATCAAATCATAAAGATAGACACCCTGCTGAGCTGTAATTTTGGCACCAGCAAAATCTGATAAGCTAGTTGCATCTGCATATTGACTATCTGAACGGACAACAAGGGTTGGTATAGAAGTATAATAGCTATCTGAGAAGGCAATTTCTTTTTTTCGCTCTTCAGTTGGACTCATACCAGCGATAATCATGTCAATTTTTCCAGATGTTAAGGCAGGAACCAAGCCTTCCCATTTGGTTTTGACAACAAGCAATTCTTTATTCATCGATTCAGCAATCTTTTTCGCTACTTGGACATCGTATCCGTTGGCAAATTGATTGGTTCCTTCGATTGGAACTGCACCGTTGCTATCATCTTCCTGTGTCCAGTTAAAAGGAGCATATGCAGCTTCCATTCCGACACGAAGGTATTCATCTGCTTTTACTCCAGTTGTTATCGAAAAAACAGCTAATAAGCTTAGCAGGAGTATACTAATTTTATGTTTCATAAAATCTCCTTAGTAAAATGTATTATACTATTGTATAAAAAATTCTGAAAAATTTCAATATGCTTGTTTTTTTTATTCACTCAAAATGTATGAAAAATTCGTATGAAAATGTTTGAAATTAGCAAATTTGAATACTTATCTGATACTGACTCAGCTGGCTGTGAGAGATAGTTTTTTACAAATTTTTTACTAAGTGCATGATAATTTTTAATTGGGGATATTTATTTATATGGTATAATTTGTGGTATAATAAGTAGAATTTATCTTAAGGAGTTATCATGATAATAGAGATTTTGAAAGCCATCTTTTTGGGTATTATTGAGGGGATAACTGAGTGGTTGCCAGTTTCATCTACTGGCCATTTGATATTAGTGCAAGAATTTATTCAATTAAAACAAAGTGCTGGTTTTATTGAGATGTTTAATATTGTGATCCAATTGGGAGCAATACTAGCGGTTATTACAATTTACTTCCAAAGACTTAATCCATTTCAACCTGGAAAAACGCAGAAAGAAATTCGTTTAACTTGGCAATTGTGGGCAAAGGTAGTACTTGCTTGTATTCCGTCCATTATCATTGCAGTTCCCTTAGATAATTGGTTTGAAGCGCATTTCAATTTTATGGTGCCGATTGCGATTGCTCTGATTGTTTATGGTATTGCCTTTATTTGGATTGAGAAACGTAACAAAGATGTTGAGCCACAAGTGACGAATTTGGCAAAAATGTCCTATAAAACAGCTTTACTGATTGGATGTTTTCAAGTCTTAAGTATTGTACCGGGTACAAGTAGGTCTGGTGCAACTATTCTGGGCGCAATTATTCTTGGGACAAGTCGTTCTGTTGCCGCGGACTTTACTTTCTTTTTGGGAATTCCAACGATGTTTGGCTACAGTGGATTAAAAGCTGTAAAATACTTTTTAGATGGTAATAGTTTGTCACTTGAACAAGTTGTGATATTATTGGTAGCTAGTGTGACTGCTTACATAGTTTCATTAGTTGTCATTCGAATGTTGACAGATTTCGTGAAAAAACATGATTTTACAGTCTTTGGTTACTACCGGATTGTTTTGGGGGCTATCTTACTGATTTATTCATTTTTCACATTCATTTTATAAGATAATTTAGTTGTTAAATCGGCAAAAAAGTCTAGATTGTAGTTCTAGGCTTTTCTTGTGCCGTTTTTCTATAGTTGAGGCAGAAAGTTTAGAAACTTGCTTTTTTTTTGTTTTTCGAGAGGCATTTTAGTATAATGGGAAGAGATTTGTATGAGAATTAATATTATCTAGGCTAGAAGTATCGTACTAGATGAATGAGGTAGTTATGAAAGTAAAACAAATAAGTGATTCGACTCTAAAAATCACTATCCAATTAGAGGATTTAGAGGAGCGCGGGATGGAAATTGCGGATTTCCTTATCCCTCAAGAAAAGACGGAAGAGTTTTTTTATACAGTATTGGATGAATTGGATTTGCCAATGACTTTCCGAGAAAGTGGAATGCTTAGTTTTAGAGTTACTCCAAAACCGGATAAAGTGGATATTTTTGTCACAAAATCTGAAATGGATCAAAGTTTAAATTTTGATGAATTTACAGATTTATCGGAATTAGGCGATGTATCAAGAATGACTCCAGATGAATTGCTGAAAAGTTTGGAACGTACAGTTCGTGAACGAAGCACGCATGACTCAAAAGCAGTTCGTCAATTAGAAGATGCTGAAAAAGAAGATAGTGATGAATACCAAGAACCGTATATTTACTATATCTTAGAATTTCCTGCTTTGATTGATGCGGTAAATTTTGTTCAAACAGTGGATTATCCAGTTGAAGAATCTGAGCTCTACAAAGTGGAGCAAACCTATTATATGACAGTATTGATTAATGTTGCAGAGCGTTCAAAGCAGTATCCAGAGTATATTCTATCTCGCATGCTTGAATTTACAAACGATACCAAATTGACACGACCATTTCTTCAAGAGCACGGAATCTTGATGTTGGGAAATGGGGCCATTGATGAGTTGAAAAAGGTGCAAACGGTATGATTCCATTTGCGCTTAAGTATGTTATGGTCTTAATAGCGACAATCTTCATGGCTGTTGTGCTTACTCCCTTGGTTCGTTTCTTTGCATTACGAATTGGAGCTGTCGATAACCCGAATGCAAGACGAATCAACAAAGTTCCAATGCCATCTGCTGGTGGTCTAGCAATATTTATTTCTTTTGCAATATCCAGTTTGGTGTTCTTGCCCCTTATTGTTACACGCGTTCACTTTTTCGGAACCTATTTTGAATATGTATTTCCTATCGTGGTTGCGGGTGCTGTGATTATCCTGACGGGATTAATTGATGATGTCAGAGAACTAGCGCCGCTACCTAAACTTTTAGGTATCTTATTTGCTGCTCTTATCATTTGGTTTTTCACAGATTTTCATTTTGATAGTTTTAAAATTCCATTTGGGGGACCGTTACTCGTGTTCCCAACTTGGCTAGCATTTTGTTTAACTGTTTTATGGATTGTTGCGATTACAAATGCAATTAATCTGATAGATGGGCTGGATGGTTTGGTTGCAGGGGTATCCATTATTTCCCTCTTAACGATGGGGATAGTATCCTATTTCTTTTTGTATGATAGTAATATTTTTTTAAGTTTGACGATTTTTGTTTTGGTTGCGGCGATTGCAGGCTTTCTCCCCTATAATTACCATCCGGCTATTATTTATCTGGGAGACACAGGTGCGCTTTTTATTGGATTTATGATTGGCGTCTTCTCCTTGCAGGGATTAAAAAACTCAACAGCGGTTGCGGTTGTAACACCAATTATTATACTTGGAGTTCCAATCACTGATACTGTGGTGGCAATTATTCGTCGAAAATTGTCTGGACAAAAGATTTATGAAGCTGACCGGATGCATTTGCATCACCGATTACTCTCACTAGGGCTGACGCATCGTGGAACTGTGTTAGTCATTTATGCGATTTCATTTATTTTTTCCTTAACGTCCTTGCTTTTGAATATTTCCAGTCAAGCAGGGGGAGTCTTGTTGGTGGTTTCACTTGCCTTGGGCGTGGAAATTTTGTGTGAATTGATTGGAATTTTTGGTGAAAATAGGACACCTGTCCTAAATCTATTGCGTTTTATTGGAAACAGTTCATATCGGCAAGAAATGATTGCAAAGAGAAAAACAAAACGTTCAGATTCGCAGGATACTAAGGAAAAGAATTAATCTTCTGAAGACAAAGAAAGAGCCCTTTGGCTCTTTTTTTGATATAATGTAAAAGATATGATTTATTAAAATTGTCAGAAAAGACTATAAAAATAAATCCATGCCCGATAAAAACACAATGTAAAAATACGTATAGTTTTTAACGAGGATAAACAATATAAGGAGTGTAGTATGTCAGTATTAGAAATCAAAGACCTTCATGTGGAAATTGAAGGCAAAGAGATCCTAAAAGGTGTGAATTTGACCTTGAAAACAGGTGAAATTGCAGCTATCATGGGACCTAACGGAACAGGAAAATCCACCCTTTCAGCAGCGATTATGGGTAATCCAAGCTATGAAGTTACCCAAGGTGAGATTCTTTTTGATGGTGTAAACATTTTGGAATTAGAAGTTGATGAACGTGCCCGTATGGGACTCTTCTTGGCTATGCAATACCCATCAGAAATTCCAGGCATCACTAATGCAGAGTTCCTCCGAGCAGCTATGAATGCTGGTAAGGAAGATGAGGACAAGATTTCAGTTCGTGATTTCATCACTAAGCTGGATGAAAAAATGGAACTTTTAAACATGAAAGAAGAAATGGCAGAGCGTTACCTCAATGAAGGTTTCTCAGGTGGTGAAAAGAAACGTAACGAAATTTTGCAATTGCTTATGTTGGAACCGACTTTTGCACTTCTTGATGAGATTGACTCAGGGTTGGATATTGATGCGCTTAAAGTGGTTTCAAAAGGAATCAATGCTATGCGTGGCGAAGGCTTTGGTGCAATGATCATTACCCACTACCAACGATTGTTGAACTACATTACACCTGACGTTGTTCATGTCATGATGGAAGGACGTGTTGTTCTTTCAGGCGGACCAGAATTGGCACAACGTTTGGAAAATGAAGGTTACGTACAAGTAGCTGCCGAACTTGGCATTGACTACAAAGAAGATGACATTTAGGTCTTTGGAGGGATATATGACCAAAGATAGAATTCAAGAATTTTCATTAGAACAGGCAGAGCCAGTTTGGTTGACAGATCTCCGTCTCAAGGCCTTTGAAAAAGTATCCGAACTAGACTTGCCAGTTGTTGAGCGCGTTAAATTTCACCGTTGGAATTTAGGAGATGGACGTTTGGAAACCAATGATGCAATTGGTTCAGTTCCAGATTTTACAGAGCTTGGTGATAATCCAAAATTGGTGCAAGTTGGTAGTCAAACTGTTTTAGAGCAGTTACCGATGGATTTGGTGGAACAGGGCGTCGTCTTTACAGATTTTGCATCTGCCATGGATGTGATTCCAGATGTCATTGAGAAATACTTAGGTGCAGCTGCTGCCTATGATGAACACAAACTTTCAGCTTACAATACAGCCTATTTTAATGCAACTGCAATACTCTATGTTCCAGACCATGTTGAAATTGAGCAACCTGTTGAAGCTTTATTCTACCAAGACAGCACCAGTCCGGTTGCCTTTAACAAGCGGGTTTTAATCATTGCTGGGAAAAATACCAAGCTCAATTATTTAGAACGTTTTGAAAGTTTGGGCGATGGAAATGTGGCTAGTTCCGCCAACATTGTTGTTGAAATCATTGCACAAGCGGGGAGTCAAATTAAATTTGCTGCGATTGATCGCTTAGGAAAGCATTTAGATACCTATATCGCACGTCGCGGTTTACTTGGTAATGATGCAAGTATTGATTGGGCAATCGGCTTAATGAACCAAGGAAATGTCGTCGCCGATTTTGATAGTGACTTAAAAGGAAATGGAAGTCATGCGAACCTCAAAGTGGTAGCTTTATCATCTGGTCGTCAAGTGCAAGGTGTGGATACACGGGTAACCAACTTTGGCCATAATTCGGTGGGACATATTCTTCAACATGGTGTTATTTTAGAGAGTGGAACGTTAACCTTTAATGGGATTGGCCACATTATTCGTGGTGCCAAAGGTGCTGATGCTCAACAAGAAAGCCGTGTGTTGATGTTGTCGGATAAGGCGCGATCAGATGCTAATCCAATACTCCTTATTGATGAGAATGAAGTAACTGCGGGTCACGCGGCCTCCATTGGTCAGGTTGATCCAGAGGACATGTATTATCTCATGAGTCGCGGTTTGGATCGTGCAACAGCGGAGCGTTTAGTTGTTCGTGGTTTCCTTGGGTCTGTTATTACAGAAATTCCGGTGAAGGAAGTTCGTGATGAACTAGTCGCAGTAATTGATGAAATATTAACAAAGAGATAAGTTTATGAACGAATTGAATAGTATTAGCAAGGATTTTCCAATTTTAGACCAGTTTGTCAATGATGAGCCCTTGGTTTATTTGGATAATGCTGCGACCACCCAAAAACCTCAGCAGGTTCTAGATGTACTTGCTGACTACTATCAACAGGATAATGCCAATGTTCACCGAGGGGTGCATACCCTTTCAGAGCGGGCAACAGCTCGGTATGAAGCTGCTCGTCAAACGGTTGCAGATTTTATTCATGCAAAATCAAGCAAGGAAATTCTCTTTACTCGCGGAACAACAACGAGTTTAAACTGGGTTGCTCAGTTTGCTAGAGAAATTCTACAGCCAGACGATGAAGTAATCATTTCCGTCCAGGAGCATCATTCAAATATCATTCCTTGGCAACAAGCCTGTCAACAAACCGGTGCACATCTCCGATATGTTTATCTACGAGATGGTGAAATTGATGTAGAACACTTGAAATCACTTTTGTCTTCTAAAACTAAGTTTGTCTCCATTGCCCATATTTCCAATGTTTTGGGGGTAATTGCACCCATTAAGCAAATCGCAACTTTGGTACACGAAGTAGGAGCTTATGTGGTAGTGGATGGAGCACAATCAGCTCCACACATAGCTATTGATGTTCATGATTTAGATGTTGATTTCTTTGCTTTTTCAGGCCACAAGATGTTAGGGCCAACTGGAATAGGGGTACTTTATGGTAAGGAAGAGATTTTGAACCAGATGTCTCCTGTTAAATTTGGTGGTGAGATGATTGACTTTGTCTATGAGCAATCAGCTACGTGGAAAGAATTACCATGGAAGTTTGAGGCAGGAACTCCGAATATAGCAGGTGCGATTGGTCTTGCAGCAGCGATTGATTATTTGAATCAAATTGGTATGGATAGAGTTCGTGAGCATGAAGAAGAACTCATTACCTATCTTTGGCCGAAACTAAAGGCCATTCCTGGTTTAACAATATATGGAAGTCAGGATGTAGCCAAAAGAACTGGACTTGTTGCCTTTAACTTAGATCATCTACATCCTCACGATGTGGCTACGGCTCTGGATTATGAAGGAGTTGCCGTAAGAGCAGGACACCATTGTGCTCAGCCTCTCCTCAAGTATTTGCAGGTACCTGCTACAGTTCGAGCAAGTTTCTACATATACAATACAAAGGCTGATTGCGACAAGTTGGTCGAGGCTTTGATAAAGACGAAGGAGTATTTCAATGGCCTTATCTAGATTAGATTCTCTTTATATGGCAGTTGTTTCAGAACACTCTAAGTCGCCTCATCATCATGGAAGTTTGGACGGAGTGGAAAAGCTAGAACTTCACAATCCAACCTGTGGAGATGTGATCGAATTGTCTGTCAAAGTTGAAGATGGTGTTATAACAGACATTGCGTTTGATGGAGAAGGGTGCACTATTTCAACTGCATCGGCTTCAATGATGACGGATGCCGTTATTGGAAAAGAAAAGATACACGTGCAAGAATTAGCAGAAGTCTTTTCACAAATGGTCCAAGGTCAAAAAGATGAACGCCAAAAGGAACTGCAAGATGCCTCATTATTAGCTGGTGTCGCAAAATTCCCTCAACGCATCAAATGTGCTACTTTACCATGGAATGCCCTGGAGAAAGCACTGGAACGTAGTGAGAGTGCTGACTGAAGGGGGACTGCGACATGAGCGATTTTGGTCGATAATACCAAAATCAGCGAATTAGCTCCAAAGGTTCGGAGAACCTTTGGAAGTTGGAAATGAAGCGAACGTAGTTCGTGTCATTGATAAAACCTAACATTCTCTTTGCGAAACATGGATTCAAATAGCAAGTCCCAACCAAGTTTAGTGTCTTGAAGAAAGCACTGGAACGTAGTGAGAGTGCTGACTGAAAAACAATAAAATAACAAAAACGAAAATCATACAGAAAGGATTGTTCAGTTTCTGATTGGAAATGAAATTGAACTCGCCCTAAGAGCTCATGAAAAAAGATAAATCTCCTCGTGTGTTTGCACACGAAATCGATTCTCTATATTTCATTTGCTTTCTTAACGGGCTTAGTATCTTAAATTATGTCAGAAGAAAGAATTGAACCAACCCCGATTGATCTTGGGGAATACAAATTTGGATTCCATGATGAAAACGTGGAACTGGTGGCTTCGACTGGTAAGGGTTTGAACGAAGAAGTCATTCGTGAAATGTCCCGTATCAAAGACGAGCCTGAATGGATGTTGGAATTCCGTTTGAAATCCTATGAAACCTTCAAGAAAATGCCTATGCAGACTTGGGGAGCCGATCTATCCGAACTAGATTTTGATGATATTGTTTACTATCAAAAACCGTCGGATAAGCCAGCACGTAGCTGGGATGATGTGCCAGACAAAATCAAGGAAACCTTTGAACGCATTGGTATTCCAGAAGCTGAGCGCACTTACCTGGCAGGTGCTTCTGCCCAGTACGAATCAGAAGTAGTCTACCACAACATGAAGGAAGAGTACGACAAGCACGGCATTATCTTTACAGATACAGATACAGCGCTTAAGGAACACCCTGAACTCTTCAAAAAATACTTTGGAAAACTCGTTCCACCGTCAGACAATAAACTAGCCGCCCTCAACTCAGCGGTTTGGTCAGGCGGGACCTTCATCTATGTACCAAAAGGCGTTAAGTTAGATATTCCACTCCAAACCTACTTCCGTATTAACAATGAAGGAACAGGTCAGTTTGAACGTACCCTCATCATCGTAGATGAAGGTGCAAGCGTTCACTACGTAGAAGGCTGTACCGCTCCGACTTACTCAACGGCCAGCCTCCACGCTGCCATTGTGGAAATCATTGCCCATGAAGGTGCCTATATGCGGTACACGACCATTCAAAACTGGTCTGACAACGTTTATAATTTGGTAACCAAGCGTGCCCGTGCCGAAAAAAATGCCACAGTTGAGTGGATTGACGGTAACCTTGGTGCCAAGACGACCATGAAATACCCTGCGGTATACTTGGAAGGCGAAGGTGCCCGTGGAACTATGCTGTCAATAGCTTTTGCCAATAAAGGACAAGTCCAAGATACAGGTGCTAAGATGATTCACAACGCACCACGGACTTCATCTTCTATCGTATCTAAATCTATTGCCCGTGGCGGTGGCGAAGTAAATTATCGTGGTCAAGTAACTTTTGCTAAAAATTCAGCCAAGTCGATTAGCCACATTGAATGTGATACCATTATTATGGATGGAATTTCTAAATCAGATACAATCCCATTCAATGAAATTCACAACTCGCAGGTGGCCCTCGAACACGAAGCCAAAGTATCAAAAATCTCAGAAGAACAGCTTTACTACCTCATGAGCCGAGGTCTATCCGAATCCGAAGCCACAGAGATGATTGTCATGGGCTTTGTCGAACCATTCACCAAAGAACTCCCAATGGAATACGCAGTTGAACTCAACAGACTGATTGCCTATGAAATGGAGGGGTCGGTTGGTTAGATTTTTGGCAATTTAGCAAACATGAGTTTGCTA
Source organism: Streptococcus suis (assembly GCA_022354845.1). NCBI lineage: Bacteria > Bacillati > Bacillota > Bacilli > Lactobacillales > Streptococcaceae > Streptococcus > Streptococcus suis. The sequence goes on along the minus strand of CP031970.1, from coordinate 1,630,391 downwards.
AAAGCCAAAAAATCTCCAACCGAGGTTGGAGATAAGGAGCGACGGAAGTCGCTCTTCTTTGTAATTCAGATAACCTTGTGACTCAAACAGCTTTAAAGCTGTTCAAGCCCGTCAAACTCCCCACTGAAGTAGGAAATAGGGAGCGACGGCAGTCGCTCTTCTTTATAAATTGACGAATGGAATTGTTACCTTCCACGCTCGTCGTTTTCTGTAAGAAAACGATATGTAGCTAGGAGTTTCGTAGAAACTCTCTCCAACCGAGGTGGGAGATAGGGAGCGATGGAAATCGCTCTTCTCTATAAATAACATAGTCTGGGAGACTATGTTATCCTACTGACGTCGCTTCCTGTAAGGAAGCGATATGTAATAATGAGTTCCGCAGGAACTCCCGCCAAGGAAGTAGGAAATATGGAGCGACGGGAGTCGCTCATAATAAAAAAACGCATAAAATCACCTGTTCTATGAAAGAACGATGGTTTATGCGTTTTTTTATACGAATTGTTTCAAAGTATGTTGAAAAATGAGCATCCCCATTTTAAAATGATTATAATTTTTCATTGACATATCTCACAAATTGATTCCACCAAGAGACTGGCCAAGGAGCTGTCTTGATTGTAGTTGGTATTGCCATATCAATTTGGGCTATGTTGTCAAGATAGCCTACACCTATTAAATCGTTATCAACAATTTTTAGTTGCCCCACAACAGTTCCAGACGTGATAGGTGCATCAAATTCAGTCTGATTAGAGGTGAAAGTGGCAGTAACAGGTTGTTCAGAGGTATTCTTTTGAATAGCAAGTAAGTCGGCGGTTGCAACGGCAGGACTGGATGCTTTAGTACCATTGAATAGTTTAACAGAGCTATTCTCAAAAGCTTCCCCTTTTTTTACGAGAGTAATAGCTGAGTAATTATTATAGACATAATTCATCAGGTTATTTGTTTCTACAAAGCGATTATCTGAATTTGTCAACCCATCAGTAGCATTTAGTACCACTGTAATAATTCTCATATTGGCTTGAGTTGTCGTGGCTACAAAACTTGATCCAGCTGAATTAGAAGTACCAGTTTTCAAACCATCAACACCACCACGAGCGTGAGTCCCCTCGCTAAGCATTTGATTTGTACTATAGTAGGTATATCCACCAAAATCGTAGGCATTCAATGAAGTGATATTTAAGACTTGGGGATAGTCCAGAATTAGACGTCTTGCAATAATTGCTACGTCTAAAGCTGAAAATTGATTGGAGTCATCAGGTTTTGAACCAGGGTAGATATTCTCCCCTAAGTCAGAATTGTCAAGACCAGAAGTATTGACTATCGTTGCATCAGTGATTCCCCATTCGGCAACTTTGGCTTTCATTTTATCAACAAACGCAGCTTCGCTACCAGCAATTTTCTCAGCTAAAGCAATAATCGCACTATTAGAAGAAGTAATCAGAGATGCATTCAGCAAATCGCTGACAGAATAAGAGCGGGCATCAAGGTTTACATTACTCAATTCTGTATTGGCAGTTAAGCTATATGGATAGTCTGATATATCCACCATAGTATCTAATTGAATCTCCCCTTTTTCTAAAGCCTCATAAACCAAGTAAACACTCAGCAACTTACTGATGGAAGCAATACTAGCAGGTGTTTGGGAATCTTGTTCATATAAAACCTTGCCTGTTGAAACTTCTACTGCAATAGCATGTTTGGCAGCTACTGAAAAATCCTCAGCAAGTACAGGGGTGATGCCAAGAAAAAGAGTGAACATAGTTAGCAGTGTTAAAAATAATTTACGCATTATGAATCCTTTAACCTCATTTCTTTACCATTATATCACAAGAATTGTGAGAAAAAATCTGAAAATATATAGAAAAAGATTAGAAAATACTGAAAACTCTTTTTTTTGTAAAATTTTCAAAAAAAAAAGACTTTCTTTTTAGTGAAAAAAATGGTATTATATTCTGTATAATAATAGGCGTAAGCTTATTAAATAATACAAAATGGAGTGTGTATATGAAACGAAATAAATTGTTTGCATTAGCAGGAATCACTCTGCTGTCAGCCTCGTTCTTGGTTGCATGTGGTTCAAATTCTAACTCAAATTCTGAAACTAGTACAACTTATTCTTATGTTTATACTGAAGATCCAACTTCTTTAGATTACATTGCTTTTAACCGTCAGCAAGTTTCTGATATTGTTACTAATATGGTGGATGGTTTGTTAGAGAATGACAAGTTCGGTAACATAATCCCCTCTCTTGCTGAAGATTGGAAGGTTTCAAAAGATGGTTTAACATATACTTATACTCTTCGTGAGGGCGTAAAATGGTATACAGCTGAAGGTGAAGAATATGCTGACGTGACAGCAAATGACTTTGTAACAGCTATTAAACATGCTGTGGATACACAGTCTGAAGGTTTATATATTATCCAAGATTCAATTGCAGGTTTAGATGACTATGTTAACGGTAAAACAAGTGACTTTGAAACTGTTGGTGTTAAGGCTTTAGATGACCGTACTGTTGAGTATACTTTGAGCCATCCAGAACCATATTGGAACTCAAAGTTAACCATGTCAATCATGTTGCCTGTAAATGCGGAATTCTTAGAATCAAAAGGTGAGGACTTTGGTAAAGTAGAGCCAGATGGAATTCTTTACAATGGTGCATACTTTATTAGTGCAATGACATCTAAATCTTCACTTGAATATACAAAGAATGAAAACTACTGGGATGCTGACAATGTTAAAATTGAGAATGTTAAGTTAACATATTATGATGGGCAAGATCCAGAATCTTTGGTAAGGGGCTTCACGGATGGAATCTATTCTAATGCTCGAGTATATCCAAATTCTTCTAGCTATTCATCTGTTAAAGAGCAATATGCTGATAACATCACTTATAGCCTTCAAGATGCAGTAGTATATTTCACTACTTTGAACTTAAATCGTTCAAACTATGGTCATACTGCAAAAACAACAGATGTTCAGAAAGAATCAGCTAGAAAAGCATTATTAAATAAAGATTTTCGTCAAGCCTTAACTTTCGCATTTAACCGCCAAGATTACTTAGCACAATCAGTTGGTGAGGACGCTGCAGATAAGCCATTACGCAACTTGATGGTTCCTCCTACTTTTGTAAGTGCAGGCGAAAAATCATTTGGTGATTTAGTAAGTGAAAAAGTAATTTCATATGGAGATGAGTGGGCAGATGTAGATTTTTCTGACGCTCAAAATGGTCTTTACAATGTTGATAAGGCAAAAGTTGAATTTGAAAAAGCAAAACAAACTCTTTCTGCTGAAGGTGTTGAATTCCCTATTCACTTAGATATGCCGGTTAACCAAAGTAGTGAGGTTAGTACACAACAAGCTGCTTCTTTGAAACAGTCTGTTGAAGCAGCATTGGGCACTGAAAATATTGTAATTGATCTTCAGATGATGGATACAGATACGTTTACAAACGCAGCTTTCTACACTGAAACACCGGATCAAAATGATTATGACATTACATACAGTGGATGGGGTCCTGACTACCAAGATCCGTCTACCTACCTTGATATATTAGAAACAACATCTGGTGCGATGACTAGCAAGTTGGGTGTTGATTCAAGTACGACTGATGTGATTAAAACAGTTGGGCTAGACAAATACGACGCGCTTCTTAAAGAAGCTTCTGATGAAAAACTTGATGTTGTAAAACGATATGAAAAATATGCCGAAGCTCAAGCTTGGTTAACTGATAGCGCGATTGTAATCCCGTATATGTCATTAGGCGGTTCTCCTAGTGTATCTAAGGTTATTCCTTACACAGCATCTGTGTCTGATATTGGTATCAAAGGCGGTGGCTCATTCTACAAATATATGGAAGTGGGCACTGAAGTAAACAAGGCAGAAGATGTTTATGCTAAGCGTGAAAAATGGTTAAAAGAAAAAGCTGAGTCAAATGCTAAAGCGCAAGAAAAACTTGCTAACCATGTAGAATAATAAAGAACTTTTTCAAGAGGACTTTCTCTACTGTGTTTGGAGAAGGTTCTTTTGAAATTTGGAGAGGAAAAAACTAAATGAAAAAGTATGTTTTCAAACGTGTCCTACGTTCGTTATTCTCTCTTTTTATGGTTACCACTTTGATCTATTCGATCATTTATACAATGGTTCCTAGAAAGAAAATTTTTGAAAAGGATGCGACATACACTAAAATGGCTAAGGATCCGGACAGTAAGACTGACTATGTCAATACTGTCTATGAGAAAATGGGTTATATTGAATATCTAAATCCTAAAGAGTTACAAGAAGCAACTGTTGAGGTTGATAGTAGTGTGACTGTAGAACCTACAGATACTAATAAAAAAATATACGAAGAGTATGTCGTCGAGCTAGGAAAAAACTGGGTACTTCATCAATTTGAGGGAAGCCAGTCTTTTTATGCGACTCGAGAAATACCGATTTATGAGCGAGTAATTGATTTCTATGGAAATATGTTCGAGTTTGATCATATCAATAAGGTTCAAGACCCGGAAAATCCTGATTTAGAACGTTACATTCGCTTTGAAAATGATCCTGCAATTGGTTGGTCACTTGTGGGTTCTGGGACTGAACATAAGTATCTGCTTTACTTTAACTCACAATTTCCATTTATTCATCAAAATTTTGTCAATCTAAACCTTGGTGTATCCTATCCAACATATGCAAATGTTGAAGTACTTGACGTTTTAACAAATGGTCAGGGGAAAACAAACTCAACAGATGTGACTTTCCCAACTGGTGAAGTAAAGAAATCGTCTATTAATATCTATAGCAGAACCTATAAGTCACCGAGTGTTGCAGATGCCAAGGATAAAGCAAATTTTGGAGATGATCCATATACTGCAACAAAGAGTCGATATAAAGATCCATCTATGATAGTCAACTCTTCAATAATTGGGCTAATTAGTGTATTTATAACATATATACTTGGTATTCCATTGGGAATACTTATGGCAAGATTTAAAAATAGAGGTTTTGATGTTGTTACAACAGCGATTTTTAGTTTCCTAATGGCACTTCCTAGTCTTGCATTCATTTATATATTCAGATTTGCTTTTGGTCAGATTTTTAATCTACCTGATACTTTTCCAGTCCTTGGTGCTTCTGATCCGAGGTCATACCTATTTCCTGCTGTTTTATTAGGATTATTAAGTACACCTTGGACAGCAATTTGGATACGTCGTTACTTTATTGATTTACAAAATAGCGATTATGTGCGTTTTGCAAGAGCGAAAGGATTATCTGAATCTGAAATTTCACGAACACATATTTTTAGAAATGCGATGGTCCCAGTTATTCATAGTGTACCAGCAGCGATTGTTGGTGTAATTGTTGGGGCAACACTTACTGAATCAGTATTTGCATTTCCTGGGATGGGTAAAATGTTGATTGATTCAATTAACGTTAGCAATAATAGCATGGTAGTTGCATTATCATTTATATTTGCAGGTATCAATATTTTTGCGCTATTATTGGGTGATATATTAATGACTTTAGTTGATCCACGAATAAAACTTGATGTGAAAGGGGGCAAATGATGTCAACAATTGATAAAAGTAAATTTCAATTTGTAAAACGTGATGATTTTGCCGCGGAGGTAATTGACACACCTGCCTACTCATATTGGAATTCTGTATTTCGACAGTTTCTAAAGAAAAAATCAACCATTGTAATGTTAATTATTTTGGTAGCCATCGTCCTTATGAGTTTTATTTATCCCATTTTTGCAAATTATGATTTCAATGATGTAAGTAAAATTAATGATTTCAGCGCTCGTTATAATTGGCCAAATGCCGAGTATTGGTTCGGAACTGATGCAAATGGACAGTCTCTATTTGATGGGGTTTGGTATGGAGCAAGAAATTCAATTTTGATTGCACTTATTGCGACTGTTATTAACCTTGTTGTTGGTGTCATCCTTGGGGGAATCTGGGGTGTATCAAAGACTTTTGATAAAATAATGATGGAAATTTACAATGTCATATCAAATATTCCATCACTAATGATTTTTATTGTAATGTCATATGCTCTTGGAGCTGGCTTCTGGAATTTGATATTAGCATTTTGTTTAACAGGATGGATTGGTGTAGCGTTTTCAATCCGGATCCAGATTATGAGATATCGGGATTTGGAATATAATTTGGCTAGTCGCACGCTCGGTACTCCAACTTTTAAATTAGTAGTAAAAAACCTATTGCCACAATTGGTATCTGTGATAGTAACACAAGCCTCACAAAGTTTACCAAGCTATATTTCAATGGAGGCCTTCCTTTCATACTTTGGAATAGGGCTCCCTGTGACAACACCAAGTTTAGGTCGACTGCTTTCTAAATATGCTCAAAATGTGACAACCAAACCATACTTGTTTTGGATTCCTTTAACAGCGTTAATCTTAGTTTCGCTATCACTCTTCATTGTTGGACAAAATTTGTCTGATGCAAGTGACCCACGTACACATAGATAAGGAGAAAATATGGCAGAAAAAAACAATGTAATATTATCCGCAAAAGATGTGGTCGTGGAATTTGAAGTTCGTGACCGTGTTTTGACAGCTATACGTAATGTCTCTATTGATTTAATCGAGGGAGAGGTTCTCGCAATTGTAGGGGAGTCTGGTTCTGGAAAGTCAGTTTTGACAAAAACTTTCACAGGGATGCTGGAAGAGAATGGTCGAATTGCTTCAGGAAGTATTATTTATCGTGGAGAAGAATTAACTGATATAAAAAAACATGAAGAATGGGAAAAAATACGTGGTGCAAAAATTGCAACTATTTTCCAGGATCCAATGACAAGTCTTAATCCTTTGGTTACAATTGGCCGCCAAATTACCGAAGTTATCATTAAACATCAAGGAAAATCAATTTCTGAGGCAAAAGAACTTGCGGTTAATTATATGGAACGAGTGGGTATTCCAGATGCAAAAAAACGTTTCAATGAATACCCGTTTCAATATTCAGGTGGTATGCGACAAAGAATTGTTATTGCAATTGCCTTAGCATGCCGTCCAGATGTATTAATTTGTGATGAACCAACAACAGCATTAGATGTAACAATACAAGCTCAAATTTTAGACTTATTAAAAGAATTACAAAAAGAATACAATTTTACAACAATTTTCATCACGCATGATTTGGGTGTTGTTGCAAGCATCGCTGACAAAGTTGCTGTTATGTATGCTGGCGAAGTTATTGAATTTGGAACCGTAGAAGACATCTTTTATGACCCTCGACATCCATATACATGGAGTCTACTTTCAAGTCTTCCTCAGTTAGCCAATTCTAATGGAGAACTCTTTTCAATTCCAGGAACACCTCCTTCACTTTTCACTCCGGTCTTAGGAGATGCATTTGCACCTCGTTCTGAATTCGCGATGCAGGTTGATTTTGAAGAATCTCCACCTATTTTTCAAGTTACAGAAAATCATTGGGCTAAAACTTGGTTATTACACCCTGAAGCTCCTAAAGCGGCCAAACCAGAAGTGATTCAGGATTTACATTCAAAAATTAAATCTAAGATGTCGGTAGAAGATATTAAATAGGAGGAAGAAATGACTGAAAAATTAGTTGAAATCAAAGATTTAGAAATTTCTTTCGGTGAAGGGCGCAAAAAATTTGTAGCTGTCAAAAATGCTAATTTCTTTATTAATCGTGGAGAAACATTCTCCTTAGTTGGAGAATCGGGGTCTGGTAAGACAACGATTGGTCGTGCGATAATTGGACTAAATGAAACAAGTGGTGGAGATATTCTTTACAATGGAGAGAAAATAAATGGGAAAATTTCTCATGAGAAGTCTCGAGAATTAATTAAGAAAATTCAAATGATTTTTCAAGATCCAGCTGCGAGTTTGAATGAACGTGCAACAGTAGACTATATTATCTCTGAGGGCTTGTACAATTTTAAATTGTTTAATAATGAAGAAGAGCGGCAAGCAAAAGTTCGGTCAATGATGACAGAAGTGGGGCTACTTGCGGAACACTTAACACGCTTTCCTCATGAGTTCTCAGGAGGCCAACGCCAGAGGATAGGTATAGCTCGAGCACTTGTGATGAATCCTGAATTGGTGATTGCCGATGAACCGATTTCTGCATTAGATGTGTCTGTTAGAGCTCAAGTCTTAAATTTATTGAAGAGATTGCAAAAAGAACTGGGCTTAACTTATCTCTTTATTGCACATGATTTGTCAGTTGTTCGGTTTATTTCTGATAGGATTGCAGTGATTCATAAAGGTGTTATTGTAGAAGTGGCAGAGACAGAGGAATTGTTTAAGAATCCTTTGCATCCATACACTCGTTCCTTACTATCTGCTGTTCCTATTCCGGATCCAATTTTAGAAAGACAAAAAACTTTAGTAGTATATGACCCAAATATGCATGATTATTCTGTAGATAGGCCAGAAATGCATGAAATCAAGCCAGGCCATTTTGTATGGTCAAATAAAGCAGAATTTGCAAAATATTCAGAAGGCATATAAACTAGAAGATAATCGAGAGATAAACATACTTTTATAGATCCTAAAAAAAGTCTTGGAACTATCTGTTTCAAGTCTTTTTGGTATAATACGTGTTACGCTACTCTCACAATGTTAAGAAATTCTAGTAAATGAAGGAACTATTTCTCATATCTTGCCAATTTTCTGTCAATTTATGGTAGAATAGAAAAAATAGATTTTTTACGAGGGATGCCATGACATTAGTATATCAATCAACACGTGATGCCAAGAATACCGTATCAGCAAGTCAAGCCATTTTACAAGGGTTGGCAACTGATGGTGGGTTGTTTACTCCTATTTCCATGCCAAGGGTTGAGTTGGATTTTTCTGTACTCAAAGATGCTTCTTATCAAGAAATTGCCAAGTTGATTTTGTCGGCTTTTTTGGATGATTTTACGGCAGATGAGCTGGACTACTGTATCAACAATGCCTACGATAGCAAGTTTGACACGCCAGCTATTGCCCCAGTTATCAAACTAAAAGGTCAGTACAACTTGGAACTTTTCCGTGGCTCAACCATTGCCTTTAAGGACATGGCCCTGTCTATCTTGCCTTATTTGATGACGACAGCGGCTAAAAAACATGGTCTGGAAAATGAGATTGTCATTTTAACTGCAACGTCAGGTGATACAGGTAAGGCTGCTATGGCCGGCTTTGCGGATGTACCAGGTACACAAATCATCGTCTTCTACCCACGCGACGGGGTATCTAAAGTCCAAGAATTGCAGATGACTACGCAAACGGGGTCTAATACTCACGTGGTGGCTATTGATGGTAACTTTGACGATGCTCAGACTAATGTGAAGCACATGTTCAATGACGAGAATCTTCGTGCCAAGTTGGCGGCTAAAAAACTCCAGTTTTCATCAGCCAACTCCATGAACATCGGTCGCTTAGTGCCACAGATTGTTTACTATGTTTATGCCTACGCTCAGCTGGTTAAGACTGGTGAGATTGCGGCGGGCGACAAGGTCAATTTCACTGTTCCGACAGGGAATTTTGGGAATATCTTAGCGGCTTACTACGCTAAACAGATCGGTCTTCCAGTTGGCAAGCTCATCTGTGCTTCCAACGACAATAATGTCCTAACCGACTTCTTCTCAACTGGTGTTTACGACAAGAACCGTACTTTCCGCGTGACCACTAGTCCATCTATGGATATTTTGGTCTCATCAAACTTGGAGCGTTTGATTTTCCACCTCTTTGGTAATGACGCTGTCAAAACAGCGGAGCTGATGGAAGCCTTGAACACAGCTGGTCAGTATGACATTCAAGGAGCTGACGCGGATATTTTATCTTTCTTTGTTGCTGCCTTTGCGACAGAAGAAGAAACTGCTGCAGAAATCAAACGTGTTTATGACGAGTCAGGCTATATTGAAGACCCACATACGGCTGTAGCATCTGCAGTTTATAAGAAATATGCACAGCAAACTGGTGATCAGACTCCAACAGTAATTGCTTCAACAGCTAGTCCGTACAAGTTCCCTGTGGTTGCGGTTGAAGCTGTGACTGGTCAGTCAGGTTTAACTGACTTTGAAGCTCTTGCAAAATTACATGAGATTTCAGGTGTAGCCTTGCCACCAGCTGTAGATGGTTTGGAAACAGCACCGGTTCGCCACAATACCGTTGTTGCAGCTGCAGATATGCAAGCAGAGGTAGAACGATATTTGGGTGTTTAATGCATGGATATTTTTATACAAACTGTTTAAACGACAGTTTGTTTTTTAAAGTAAAAATATTTAATTGAGTTGATGTTTACACCACAAAAATGAATTGGAGAATATGAACAAAAAGATTTGCAAAGAACTAATATCAATTGCCTTTCCTGCAATGGGAGAAAATCTTCTTCAAATGTTGATGGGGATGGTGGATTCCTATTTGGTCGCCAGTCTTGGAATCGTAGCTTTATCTGGCGTATCGATTGCGAATAATCTATTAGCCGTCTATCAGGCGGTTTTTATTGCGTTAGCTGCAGCCGTTTCATCCCAATTGGCCCATGTTGTAGGAAAAGAGAAAGGAATGCAGATTACTGCCATTGTCACCGATAGTGTCAAGTTGACTGTTTATGTAGGCGTATTTCTGGGTATTTTAGCGGTTATACTAGGTCCAACATTGCTGACTAGCTTGGGGGCGGAACGTGAAGTAGCTCAACTTGGTGGTCTCTATTTGATTTTGGTCGGGGGTAGTATTTTGTTACTGGGACTTATGACCTGTTTGGGTGGAATCCTGAGAACTCTTGGTCAACCTCGTTATCCAATGTATATTAGTTTATTTTCAAATCTCCTAAATGCCGTATTTTCGGCCATTGCAGTTTTTGTACTCCATACAGGGGTGGCCGGAGTTGCTTTTGGAACGATATTGTCAAGAATAGTCGGGTGCGGTCTACTTTGGTCACGCCTATCGATCTCTATTAAACCAAGTACTTGGTCTGTTGATAAAGAGTTAGTTAGGCTTGCTCTACCTGCTATTGGCGAACGGTTGATGATGAGAGCAGGTGATGTAGTCATTGTAGGAATGATTACTGGTTTGGGAACGGCTGTTGTTGCTGGAAATGCGATTGGAGAAACCATTACTCAATTTAACTATATGCCCACCTTAGGAATCTCAGTAGCAACGCTTATTATGACTGCAAAGAGTAGGCAAGATTCGTTAGCTGTTCAACGGATTTATCGAGTTGGTCTTGGACTCTCGCTGGTTTTTATGTTCGTAATAGGAGGCATTAGTTACTTAGCAGGACCTTTATTAATTAGTCTTTTCACGATGGATGTTCAAGTGGCACAAGCTAGTCAGACAGTCTTGCTCTATTCTGTCCTTGGGGTACCTTTTACAGCAGCAACTCTTGTCTTTACAGGACTTTGGCAAGGTATGGGTAATTCTCGGCTACCTTTTTATGCGACTGGTATAGGCATGTGGGTGGTTCGAATAGGTCTAGCATATTTTCTAATAAAAAATTTTCAATTAGGCTTGCCTAGCATTTGGCTTGCAACGATAGTAGATAATGCCTTTCGAGCAAGTTTGTTATATGTTTGCTTCAGATACTCCACAGGATGATTTGCTCTTTAAGGTTTACATAAGAAATATTTTAGTTCTGTTTAAGTTATGAGAGCTATACTATCTTCAAGCTAGAAATAGCAAACAACTTACTGAATTATATTCAGTATCGTCATCCGTAAGAGCTAAAGCTCAAACGGATGGCATATCTTTTTCATATAATCTCCTAGAAAGCAGTCGGCAATGGTCGGCTGTTTTCGTGTCTTAGGTTGTTTGAAAATAATCGAGCATTCTTTAAGGTTTGCATAAGAAATATTTTAGCTCTGTTTAAGCTATGGGAGCTATACTATCTTCAAGCTAGAAATAGCAAACAATTTTTACTGAATTACATTCAGTATCGTCATCCGTTTGAGCTTTAGCTCTTACGGATGGCATATCTTTTTCATATAATCTCCTAGAAAGCAGTCGGCAATGGTCGGCTGTTTTCGTGTCTTCAATTCTTTTGTAAAAATGGTATAATAGAAGTGATTGTATAAGGAGAATAAAATGTCGGCAATAGGAAAAGCATCTGGGAAAATTATATTGATGGGCGAACATTCAGTGGTTTATGGACAGCCGGCGATTGCGATGCCTTTTTCTGCTGTAGAAATTATTGCCAAAGTGACAGCTCAGGGAGAGGCTCTGAGTGTCGACTGTGATTTTTATAAGGGCCTTGTCCATAAGATGCCCAAAATATGGGAAAGCCTCAAACATGCTATACGATTTTCACTATATCGTATCGGAGCGCCAACAGATCCGGCCATTCACATTAAAATTAGCTCGACTATTCCTGCTGAAAGAGGAATGGGTTCAAGTGCAGCGGTGGCAGTTGCTGTAGCACGGGCTCTATTTGCGCATTATGAAAAAATATTGACCGATAAGGAGTTGTGGGAAATAGTTCAATCCTCGGAAAAAATAGCTCATGGAAATCCGTCGGGAATAGACGCAGCAACCACAAGTGGTAAGTCACCTGTCTTTTTTATTAAAAATCAGCCTATGGAGCCACTAGAACTCAAACTCAGTGCCTATCTAGTAGTGGCAGATACTGGTGTGACAGGAAATACCTTAGAAGCTATTTCAGATGTCGCGGATTTGTTGGAGAAAAAGCCAGAGGCGATGAAGTTTATTGAGGAACTCGGAAGCTTAGCGAAACAGGCTAAAGAAGACTTAGCCACTGACCAAGCTGAGCTTCTAGGAAGTAAAATGAATCAAGCTCATGTCCTTCTGCAAGAATTAGGTGTATCTGATCCCAGTCTTGATCAGCTAGTACGCATTTCTCAAGAGTCCGGAGCACTTGGAGCTAAATTAACTGGTGGTGGTCGAGGAGGTTGCATGATTGCATTGGCAAAAAATGCAGAAGATGCTCAAAAAATAGCTCAAACATTAGATCAAGCTGGTTCTCGCCAGACATGGATACAATATTTAGGAGAAATCAATGACTAAAAAAATAGGAATTGCCCGCGCCCATACAAATATCGCTTTGATTAAATACTGGGGGAAACGAGATAAGGAGCTATTTTTACCTATGAACTCCAGTTTGTCCTTGACACTTGATGCTTTTTATACGGATACAAAAGTTGTTTTTGACTCAGAATTGACAGGTGACGAATTTTATCTCAATGGAAATGTACAAAATGAAAAAGAAATTTTAAAAATTTCTCGATTTTTGGATTTATTTCGCGAATATATAGGTGAAGGGAATTTTGCTCGAGTTGAAAGTCTAAATTTTGTTCCAACTGCTGCTGGTTTGGCAAGTTCTGCATCGGCCTTTGCGGCTCTAGCACTTGCAACGGCAACTGCTTTACATATCGATTTGTCACCAGCTCAGCTTTCAACCTTTGCACGGAGAGGGTCTGGGTCAAGCACACGTAGCCTATTTGGTGGCTTTGTCGAGTGGGATATGGGTACTGGATCTGAAGATTCCATGGCTCGGCCAATTGATGATGCTGACTGGGACATTGCCATGATTGTCTTAGCTGTAAATACCGGACCTAAAAAAATTGCAAGTCGAGAAGGAATGGACCATACAGTAGCTACTTCGCCTTTCTATTCCGCTTGGGTGGAGACCGCCCAATCAGATTTGGCAGATATCAAAGTGGCCATTGCTAATCGTGATTTTGAGAAACTTGGTCAAATTACAGAACACAATGGTATGAAAATGCATGCAACAACCCTTTCCGCGAATCCCCCTTTTACCTATTGGACGGCAGATAGTTTGCTTGCTCAAGAGACTGTTCGTCAGGTTCGTGAAAAGACTGGTTTGTCAGCATATATGACGATGGATGCTGGACCAAATGTTAAAGTTCTCTGCCGTGAAAGTGAGATGGATGAATTTGTCAATGAACTATCTCAGATTTTTCCAAGAGAAAAAATCATTACCAGTAAGCCAGGTCCTGCTGCCTATATTTTAAGCGAGGAAGAGTGGCACGCATCACAAAAAAAATTTGAAAAGAGTTTAGAACATGAAGGTAGTGACCAAGGTTCCAGGTAAATTATTTTTGGCTGGAGAATATGCGGTGGTGGAGTCAGGAAACCCAGCAGTGATAGCAGCAGTTGACCGTTATTTAACGGTTAGTATTGAGTCGGCTGAAAGTGGAATGATTCACTCTACCCAGCAGTCTGATATGTTTTTAACATGGTATCGCACAAATGAACAGATTCTTGTTTCGGAAGAAAATCCTTATCAGATTGTCTTGACAGCTTTACAAGTATCAGAAGAATTTCTGCGTGAACAAGGGATACCATGTCAAGGCTACTACAGTGTAACGATTCAATCAGAATTGGATGACCAAGATTCTGGGACTAAATATGGTCTAGGTTCATCAGGTGCTGTAACGGTTGCTACTGTTGAAGCTATACTGCTCTATTATAGTTACGAATTGGATCCTTTATTGGTTTTCAAATTGTCTGTTTTGACTCAGGCAAGATTGAATATGACGGGCTCGCATGGAGATTTGGCGGCGTCTAGTTTTCGCGGGCTTGTCGCATACTATTCTCTTGATAAATCCTGGTTGTCGGAGCAGATGTCTGTGCAAGGTTTGAGTAATCTTCTTGCAAGTGATTGGAAAGATTTGCAGATTAAGCAGATTGGGTTGCCTGCACCATTGGAATTACTAGTTGGTTGGACAGGATCTGCTGCATCGACAACGCACCTAGTATCACATATGGAGAGCAAAAAAACGCAGCAGTCTAAGGAAGAAATTTATTCCCAGTTTTTGAATGATTCCAAAGTATGTGTAGAGCAGTTGATATGGGCTTGCCAAAATAAAGATATACCTTGTATAAAACAGGCCGTTACTCGCAATCGCTATTTATTGCGAAAATTTTCGGAAGATATGAGTCTGACCATTGAAACTCCTTTGTTGACGGAACTTTGTGATAGTGCAGAAGCAAATGGTGCCGTAGCAAAGTCATCAGGAGCGGGAGGTGGCGACTGTGGTATTTGTTTAGTTGACAGCCAAGAGCAAAAAGAAGATATCCAAATTATTTGGGAGCAGGCAGGAATTTTTCCACTTCCCTTAACGATTGCAGAAAGAAATAAGGAGAGAATATGATCTATCAACGAATTGAAGGATTAAACCGTAAAGATCAGCATGTTGCATTAGCTGATTTGCAATATAATGATGCATCTGCAGCGGATTTTGCCCAAACACGATTTGTTCACCATTCATTACCTGAAATGGCGATTGAGGATGTTTCAATAAAGACACAGGTAGCAGGCTTAGAGTTTGACAGACCATTTTTTATTAATGCTATGACAGGCGGGAGTGAAAAAACAGGTCAAATCAATCAATTGCTGGGAATTATTGGACATGTCAGTAAAATCGCAATTGCTTCTGGGTCAGTGAGTGCAGCGATTAAGGATCCAAGTGTAGCAAAGACATTTTCGGTCTTGCGTCGTGAAAACCCACATGGTATTATCTTTGCAAATTTAGGTGCTCACCATGATGTTGAAAGTGCTAAACGCGCAATTGATCTCTTAGAAGCTAATGCTATTCAAATTCATATCAATGCTCCTCAAGAGATAATTATGCCAGAAGGTGATCGCGATTTTTCAATGTGGTTGAAGAATATTGAGTCGCTTGTAAGAGGCTTAGAGGTTCCTGTTATTGTTAAAGAAGTTGGTTTCGGTATGAGTCGTGAAACCATAGCGCAATTGAAGTCAGTCGGAGTGGAAACAGTTGACATCTCTGGTACAGGTGGGACAAACTTTGCTAAGATTGAGAATGCGCGCCGCATTTTTCAAGAGTTTACATATTTGGAAGGATGGGGTCAGTCTACGGTTGAATCGTTGATAGAAGCAGCTAGTCTTCCAATCGAACAGCGTCCAGCGATTATAGCGTCTGGAGGAATAAAAAATCCATTTGATATTGTGAAATCACTTGCCTTGGGAGCTAATTTAGTCGGATTATCTAACCGTATCTTACAATATGTAAAAGATGGTAAAATGGACCAAATGGATAAGGTTTTTTATGATTTGTCGGTTATGAACGGTGAAATTCGTGATATTATGACTCTCCTAGGTGCAAAAGATATTGCATCGTTGAGGAAGACAGATCTTATCTTGCCTGCCTCTGTACAACATTGGTGTCAAGCGCGTGGTATTGACTGGCAGTTGTACGGTCAACGTTCTAAAAAATAGATGAATGTTAGTAAAGGACGGATATTTTGTCCTTTTTTTTAACATTTCTTTCGATTTTATCAGATTTGTGGTAGAATAATAAAAAATTATATCGAGGTAAACAAATGAAAGCAATTATTACAGTTGTTGGTAAAGACAAATCGGGTATTGTAGCTGGTGTAGCAGGAAAAGTTGCAGAATTAGGACTTAATATTGATGATATTTCTCAAACCGTTTTAGACCAGTATTTCACAATGATGGCCTTGGTATCTGCTGAAGAAAAGAAGGACTTTACGAAGCTTCGTGCAGAATTGGAATCTTATGGTGAGGCTTTAAACGTTAAAATCAATATTCAAAGTGCAGCTATTTTTGATGCGATGCACAATTTATAAGGAGAGTAATTTTTATATGGACATTAGACAGGTAACTGAAACGATTGCCATGATCGAGGAACAGCACTTCGATATTCGGACGATTACTATGGGGATTTCTCTTTTAGATTGTATTGATCCTGACATTGAAAAAGCTGCTGAGAAAGTTTATTCTAAAATTGTGACCAAGGCAAAGAATTTGGTTTCGGTTGGGGATGAAATAGCAGCAGAATTAGGGATTCCTATTGTCAATAAACGTGTGTCTGTAACGCCGATTGCCTTAATTGGTGCGGCGACTGATGCGACAGATTATCTCCCATTGGCTCATGCTTTGGACAAGGCAGCTAATGAAATCGGAATTGACTTTATCGGAGGTTTTTCAGCCCTTGTTCAAAAAGGCTATCAAAAAGGTGATGAAATTCTGATCAACTCCATTCCACAAGCCTTAGCACAGACTTCAAAGGTTTGTTCATCGGTTAATATCGGTTCGACAAAGTCCGGTATTAACATGACTGCTGTGAGAGATATGGGAAGAATCATCAAGGAAACAGCTGAAGCTTCTGAGATGGGTGCTGCTAAGTTGGTGGTTTTTGCGAATGCGGTTGAAGATAATCCGTTTATGGCTGGCGCTTTCCATGGTGTTGGTGAGGCAGATGTCGTTATTAATGTGGGTGTTTCTGGGCCAGGTGTAGTAAAGCGTGCTCTGGAAAAAGTCCGCGGGGAGAGCTTTGATGTAGTAGCTGAAACAGTGAAGAAAACAGCCTTTAAAATAACTCGTATCGGTCAGCTAGTGGGCAATATGGCGAGCGAACGTTTGGGTGTCAAATTTGGTATCGTTGACCTCTCACTTGCTCCAACACCTGCTGTCGGGGACTCTGTTGCGCGTGTCTTGGAGGAAATGGGATTGGAAACCGTTGGCACACATGGAACAACAGCTGCACTTGCTTTACTAAATGACGCGGTGAAAAAAGGTGGCGTTATGGCTTGTAACCAAGTAGGCGGTTTATCAGGCGCATTCATTCCTGTATCTGAAGATGAAGGGATGATTGCAGCGGTACAAAGTGGATCGCTCAATCTTGAAAAATTAGAAGCTATGACTGCGATTTGTTCTGTCGGTTTGGACATGATTGCCATTCCAGAAACGACTCCAGCCGAAACCATTGCAGCAATGATTGCAGATGAGGCAGCCATTGGGGTAATTAATCAAAAAACAACAGCAGTCCGTATTATCCCATTAGGTAAGGAAGGTGAATTGATCGAATTTGGAGGTCTTCTAGGAACAGCTCCTGTTATGAAAGTCAACCAAGCATCTTCTGTTGATTTTATCAACCGAGGTGGTCAGATTCCTGCGCCAATTCATAGTTTTAAGAATTAAAAAACGTAGACCGATTGCCCAAGCAGTCGGTTTTTTTGTTATACTATATAGTAAATAGTAAGAAATGACAAGGAGAATACTATGGCAGACGTAAGATTATACATTTCCCGTCATGGAAAAACAATGTTTAATACAATTGGTCGGGTACAAGGTTGGTGTGATACGCCTCTTACCAAAAAGGGAGAAGAAGGTATTCGTGAGTTAGGGCTTGGACTGAAAGATACCGGAGTCGATTTCAAATTAGCTGTGTCAAGCGACTTGGGACGAACAGTTCAAACGATGACCATTGCTTTGCGGGAATTGGAAAAATTAGGGGAAATTCCATATTATCAGGATAAACGCATTCGAGAATGGTGTTTTGGTAGTTTTGAGGGTATGTATGATGCAGAACTATTTCAAGGAGTTCTTCCTCGCTTGAAAGGAACTGTGGATACGAATGGAATGTCATTTGCAGAAATAGCGACAGGGATTCAAGAAGCAGACACAGCTGGTTGGTCTGAATCATGGGAAGTGCTTAGCAATCGTATTTTGACAGGTTTTGAATCTATTGCTCAAGACTTGGAAAAGCAAGGTGGAGGAAATGCCTTGGTTGTTAGTCATGGTATGACGATAGCCACACTCGCTCATCTACTTGACCCAGAGAGGGGGGCAGATGTTGTATTGGATAATGGCTCAATTACAGTTCTCAAGTATGAGAATAGCTCATTCACCATTGAATCATTTGGGGACATGTCCTATCGCCAGCGAGGAGCAGAATTAATAGCTCAAGGGAAATAACGAAAGAATCAGAGTTTCATCTCTGATTTTTTTCTTGACATGTATATCGAGATGCGATATAATAAATACATCGAAGTACGATATATCGAGGTACGAAAGGGGTTTTATGAACGATAAGTTAAAACGGGTCTATGTTCCCATGACAGAGACAGCCTTCTATATTCTCTTTCATTTACAGCAGGAACGACATGGTTACGATATTACACAGAAGACTAAGGAAGTCACGGCAGGTCAGGTCGTGATTAGTCCCGGAACCATGTATGGCACCCTATCGAAAATGGAAAAAGATGGCTTGATTGCCTTTGTCAGAGAAGAAGACAAGCGAAAGTTATACCAAATAACAGCAACGGGTCGAGAAATTCTGGATATAGAATTGGCTCGAATTGAACGACTTTATCGAAATAGTAAGGGGGAAAGTTATGGAAACTAAGACAGAGTGTAGAGTATTTTTTATCACAGATTTCAATCAGCAGGCACATTATCTTAGCAACATGCATAAAAAAGGGTGGAAGCTAGTTAAGATTAGCTGGAGCTTATTTTATCATTTTGAAAAATGCGAGCCAGAAGATGTTGTTTATCAGGTTGATTTTAAAGAATCTAAAAATAAAGATAGAGAATCCTATCTACGTATGTATGAGGACTATGGTTGGGAATTTGTCACATCATGCCAAAACTTCGTTATTTTTAGGAAGGCAGCTGTAAAGGGAGATCTTGAGATATACGGTGATAGGGAAAGCAAGCTGGTATTTGTTAAAACAATCATCCAACGACGCTATTTGCTGTCTTTGGGACTATATTTCATTCTATCAGGGACGAATATGAGTTCTCATCCAGGTTTTGTCTTAGTCTTTTCTCTTATTTATATCCCTCTCTTATTATTACTTGGGCTACGTTTTTATCGCATGATGAAGAGCGACTAGGTCCTCAGACTGATTTTTAGCACTCTAAGAAAAAGAGTGCTAATTTTTTGTCTTTTTCTCTTGACAATTCATTTTTTCAGGGTATAATAGGAGTATATAGCTTAGCACTCATTACAAGAGAGTGCTAACGCTCTTCGAAAATCAACACTATCCGTTGTCAGCTTGCCTTTGTGAACCTCAGTTCTACATTCGGCTTCGCTTCCTAGGCTACTGTCGATTTTCATTGAGCGTAACTAAAACAGTGTTCATGAAAGGAGCGAAGATGATTACCCAACGTCAAAATGATATTTTGAATCTGATTGTTGAATTGTTTACGCGCCATCATGAGCCAGTTGGTTCTAAGGCCTTGCAGGAGATGATTTCTTCTAGCTCAGCAACGATTCGAAATGATATGGCTAAGTTAGAGCAATTAGGCCTTTTGGAAAAAGCGCACACGTCTAGTGGAAGGATACCGAGTCGAGCTGGTTTTCAATATTTTGTAAATCATTCACTGAATTTAGAGTATATTGACGAGGAAGATGTCTATCAGATAGTTAAGGCTTTCGATTTTGAAGCTTTTAAACTAGAAGATATACTGGAGCGGGCCAGTCAGGTTTTAGCAGATTTGACAGAATACACATCAGTTATTTTAGATGTGGAGCCGACCAGTCAACAGTTGACTTCCTTTGACATAGTACAGCTAAGTAATCACGATGCTTTGGCAGTTTTGACACTAGATCAGTCCAAGCCAGTCACTGTCCAATTTGCGATTCCGAAGAACTTTTTATCAAGGGATTTGGAAGTACTAAGACGCCTAGTTGATGAACGATTTGTTGGACAGACAGTTCTGTCTATTCACTATAAACTGCGGACGGAAATACCTCAAGTGGTACAGCGATACTTTACTACAACGGACAATGTCTTAGATTTGATGGATTACATTTTTTCCAACTTATTTCAAGAAACAGTCTTTATTAGTGGCAAAGTTGCTTCGCTAACTTATGGAAATCTTGCTACCTACCAATTATTGGATAGCCCACAACTTCTGGCGCCAGAACTACGACAAGGATTGGCACCGAATCAGCAGTCCAGCATTGTGATAGCCGAGCACAGAGATCCAGCTCTTGCAGACATAACGGTGATTCATCATCGCTTTCCTATCCCCTATCGGGGTATGGCTCAGATGAGTTTGCTTGGTCCTGTTGACATGGACTATCGTAGGCAGATGAGTTTAATCAACATCATCAGCCGAGTCCTATTTATGAAATTAACTGATTACTACAGATATTTAAGTAGTAATCATTATGAAGTCAATTAAGATGTGACGGCGTGAAGGAAATGATTGAAAAATAGGAGATTGACGCGGTGTCATCAGACGCAAGGAAATCTATCTTTTTTCTGAGTTTCTAGCCCGAACTCCATTTAT
Source organism: Streptococcus suis (assembly GCA_022354845.1). NCBI lineage: Bacteria > Bacillati > Bacillota > Bacilli > Lactobacillales > Streptococcaceae > Streptococcus > Streptococcus suis. The sequence goes on along the minus strand of CP031970.1, from coordinate 1,609,395 downwards.
TATTTGTCAAAGTAATAATAGAAAATGAAGAGGTGAACAACTTGTCAGAAGAAATCAAAAATGAAGAAATCGTAGAAGAGGTTGAAACAACAGAAGATGTTGTGGAAACTCCTGAAAAATCAGAATTGGACTTAGCAAATGAGCGTGCAGAGGAATTTGAAAACAAATACCTCCGTGCCCACGCTGAAATGCAAAATATTCAACGTCGCGCCAACGAAGAACGCCAAATCATTCAGCGTTACCGTTCGCAAGACTTGGCTAAGAAAATCTTGCCGAGCTTGGATAACTTGGAACGTGCCCTTCAAGTCGAAGGCTTGACAGAAGATGTCAAAAAAGGCTTGGAAATGGTGCAGGAAAGTTTGATTCAAGCCCTTAAAGAAGAAGGGGTGGAAGAAGTCGCTACAGATGTCTTTGACCCAAATCTTCATATGGCTATTCAAACAGTCCCAGCCACAGACGACTGCCCAGCAGAACGCATCGCACAAGTATTCCAAAAAGGCTACAAGTTGCATGAACGTCTGTTGAGACCTGCTATGGTGGTGGTATCAGAATAACTTAGTTTTCCAGTTTATCTTTAATTACTTCGTTAACTCGCCTTGCCGTACTCCAGTACTGTCTTCGGCTCGTTGCCTAGTACTAAAAGCAAACTGAAACACTAAGGTCGCTCTGCTATTTTCCAAAAAAGAAACCTGACCGAGATGTCGTTAAACTACTTGAAAAGAAAGTAAATTAAAAAGAGGTAAATCATATGTCTAAAATTATCGGTATTGACTTAGGTACAACAAACTCAGCAGTTGCAGTTCTTGAAGGAACTGAATCAAAAATCATCGCAAACCCAGAAGGAAACCGCACAACTCCGTCTGTTGTGTCTTTCAAAAATGGTGAAATCATCGTTGGTGATGCGGCAAAACGCCAAGCAGTAACCAACCCAGATACCATCATCTCTATCAAATCAAAAATGGGAACTTCTGAAAAAGTTTCAGCAAACGGTAAAGAATACACACCACAAGAAATCTCAGCTATGATCCTTCAATACTTGAAAGGTTATGCGGAAGAATACCTTGGTGAAAAAGTAACTAAAGCTGTTATCACTGTTCCTGCTTACTTCAACGATGCTCAACGTCAAGCAACCAAAGATGCTGGTAAAATCGCTGGTCTGGAAGTAGAACGTATCGTCAACGAGCCAACTGCAGCAGCCCTTGCTTATGGTTTGGACAAGACTGACAAAGACGAGAAAATTTTGGTATTCGACCTTGGTGGTGGTACTTTCGACGTGTCTATCCTTGAACTTGGTGACGGTGTCTTTGACGTACTTGCTACAGCAGGTGACAACAAACTTGGTGGTGACGATTTTGACCAAAAGATTATCGACCACATGGTTGCAGAATTCAAGAAAGAAAATGGCATCGACTTGTCAGCAGACAAAATGGCTCTTCAACGTTTGAAAGATGCAGCTGAAAAAGCGAAGAAAGACCTTTCAGGTGTCACTTCAACTCAAATCAGCTTGCCGTTCATCACTGCAGGTGCAGCTGGTCCGCTTCACTTGGAAATGACATTGACTCGTGCAAAATTTGACGAATTGACTTACGACCTTGTAGAACGTACAAAGACTCCAGTTCGTCAAGCCCTGTCAGATGCAGGTCTCAGCTTGTCAGAAATCGATGAAGTTATCCTTGTCGGTGGTTCAACTCGTATCCCAGCCGTTGTAGAAGCTGTTAAGGCTGAAACTGGTAAAGAGCCAAACAAATCTGTAAACCCTGACGAAGTCGTTGCTATGGGTGCGGCAATCCAAGGTGGTGTTATCACTGGTGATGTGAAAGACGTTGTTCTTCTTGACGTAACACCATTGTCACTTGGTATCGAAACAATGGGTGGTGTATTTACAAAACTCATCGACCGTAACACAACTATCCCAACTTCTAAATCACAAGTCTTCTCAACTGCTGCAGACAACCAGCCAGCCGTTGACATCCACGTGCTTCAAGGTGAGCGCCCAATGGCAGCGGACAACAAGACTCTTGGTCGCTTCCAATTGACTGACATCCCTGCAGCACCTCGTGGTATTCCACAAATCGAAGTAACATTTGATATCGATAAGAACGGTATTGTTTCTGTAAAAGCTAAAGACCTTGGTACACAAAAAGAACAAACCATCGTTATCCAGTCTAACTCAGGTTTGACAGAAGAAGAAATCGACCGCATGATGAAAGATGCAGAAGCAAACGCTGAAGCAGATAAGAAACGTAAGGAAGAAGTGGATCTTCGTAACGATGTTGACCAAGCAATCTTTGCGACTGAGAAAACTCTTAAAGAAACTGAAGGCAAAGGCTTTGACGCAGAACGCGACCAAGCCCAAGCAGCTCTTGATGAGTTGAAAGCAGCCCAAGAAGCTAACAACTTGGACGACATGAAGGCTAAACTTGAAAACCTCAACGAAAAAGCCCAAGCCCTTGCAGTGAAACTCTACGAGCAAGCCGCAGCAGCCCAACAAGCAGCTGCAGGTGCAGAAGGCACACAAACTGCTGATAACGCAGGCGATGATGTGGTAGACGGCGAGTTTACTGAAAAGTAAGTCAAGATGTGAGAGCGTTAAAAGAACGACAGAAAAATAGGAACTTGACGCTGAATGCTTACATTCAAGGAAAGTTATCTTTTTTCCGAAGTTCTTAGCTCGAACTCAGTTCTTATCTTATCGAGAATAGGAATTCAGAAACGAGCAGTTGGTCCGGAGATCTTTTAATCCCGAGCCACGAAATTCTTCACTAGGCTTTGTTAACTCTCCTCTATGAACCCTAGTTCAATCTTCGTCCAGTTGCCTAGCCTAGTCTTGGATTTCTTTGAGTATGTAGAGCGTGGAAATTTATTTTTCCGAAGTTCTTAGCTCGAACTCAGTTCTCATTTTCTAGAAAATAGAAATCATTCGTCAATAAAATTTCCAATCACAGAGGTTGCAACCCAGCCTCTGTTTTTGGGTAAATAGCATTCTAACTTTTACAGAATTGAATACGCCTACGACTCTGTGGAAAAGTCAAAAAGTCTGGGGATAGACTTTTTGAGGAATACCTGTCGCTCGTTGTTTTTGTGCGACAGGGCTGAAAGTGTCCACTGGACCTCTCACTCCTTATTTTTCTTTGAGTCGCTTAACGGTTTAATATCTTCATAGAAAGGAAAGTGTTCGTAATCGAACACGGGCTACTTTCTGAGTTTCGTCTATTATTTAACGAAAGGAAATGAACCCGCTCTAAAAGCTGTGTGAAAAGTCAAAAAGTCTGGGGATAGACTTTTTGAAGAATACCTGTCGCTTATTGTTTTTGTGCGACAGGGCTGAAAGTGTCCGCTGGACACTTTCACTCCCTATTTTTCTTTGAGTCACTTAACGGCTTAATATCTTCATAGAAAGGAAAGTGTTCGTAAACGAACATGGGCTACTTTCTGAGTTTCGTCTATTATTTAACGAAAGGAAATGAACCCGCCCTAAAAGCTGTGTGAAAAGTCAAAAAGTCTGGGGATAGACTTTTTGAGAAATACCTGTCGCTTATTGTTTTTGTACGACAGGGCTGAAAGTGTCCACTGGACACTTTCACTCCCTATTTTCACTTTGTCTAAGTTTTACAGAAAGGAAAGTGTTCGTAATCGAACACGGGCTACTTTCAACATTCTAAAGAAAGGAATACAAGTTCGGTTATTCGAACACAGGCTAAAAACCTAGTGAAAAAGATAAACTTCCTAGTGTGTTAGACACACTGCGTCAGTTTGCTGTTTTCACTTTTCCAAAACCATGATAGAAAGGAAAGTGTTCGTAATCGAACACGGGCTACGGACTGTGCCAAAAAGATAGTTTTTCCTAGGACGATGTCGTCCTGCGTCAAAACTCCTATTTTGGCTGTGTCCGCTTAACGCCCTTAGTATCTTATATGAACAATACTGAATTTTACGATCGTCTGGGGGTTTCTAAGGATGCTTCACAGGACGAGATAAAAAAAGCATATCGGAAGCTTTCAAAAAAATACCATCCAGACATTAATAAGGATCCGGGTGCGGAGGATAAATATAAGGAAGTTCAAGAGGCTTATGAAACTTTGAGCGATCCTCAAAAACGGGCTGCCTATGACCAATATGGTCCTGCAGGAGCCAATGGTGGCTTCGGTGGTGGAGCAGGTGGTTTTGGTGGATTTGATGGAGCTGGTTTCGGCGGTTTTGAAGATATCTTCTCAAGCTTCTTTGGTGGAGGCGGTGCAAGCCGTAATCCTAATGCACCTCGTCAAGGGGATGATTTGCAGTATGCAGTCAACTTGAAATTTGAAGAAGCGATTTTTGGTGTGGAACGAGAAGTTTCCTACAATCGTGAAGCAACCTGCCGGACCTGTTCAGGTTCTGGTGCAAAACCTGGAACTAGTCCAGTAACCTGTGGTCGCTGTCATGGTTCTGGTGTCATTAATGTGGATACACAAACACCTCTCGGAACCATGCGTCGCCAAATGACTTGTGATGTCTGTCACGGTCGTGGGAAACAAATCAAAGACCCATGTACGACTTGTCATGGTACTGGTCATGAAAAACAAGCTCATACAGTAACAGTTAAAGTTCCTGCGGGTGTTGAATCAGGTCAACGTATTCGTTTGGCAGGTCAAGGGGAAGCTGGTTTTAATGGAGGTCCTTATGGAGATCTTTATGTAGTTATCCAGGTTCAAGCCTCAGACAAGTTTGAGCGTGAGGGAACAACGATTCACTATAAATTGAATCTGAACTTTGTTCAGGCAGCTTTAGGTGACACTGTTCATGTACCAACTGTTCACGGTGATGTTGACATGGTTATTCCAGAAGGTACCCAGACTGGTAAAACATTCCGTCTAAAAGGAAAAGGTGCGCCTAGCATTCGTGGTGGAGCGATGGGTGATCAGTATGTTACCGTCAATGTTGTGACTCCGACAGAATTAAACGATCGTCAAAAAGCCGCTCTAAAAGAATTCGCCACAGCTGGGAATATTGATGTAAAACCACAGAAAAAAGGCTTCTTTGATAAAGTAAAAGATGCGCTTGATGACTTATAATTGGAAAAATCAGTAAGGAATACTTGCTGATTTTTTCTATCTATGTTACCCTTAAAGGGAGAAGTGAGGTAACAAATGGAATTTAAAGATGCGACAGCCATGTCCCAAGCAATTAGAGAAAAACGAATTTCTTCAAGAGAATTAGTTGAGGATGCGATCCAAACCATTGAGAAATTGAATCCTCTTTATAATGCTGTTGTCTCAAAACAGTATGAAACTGCCTTAGCTGAAGCAGATAACCTTGATCGTCATGGTAATGAAGATAAACCATTCTTGGGTGTTCCTCTCCTATTGAAGGATTTGGGGCAAAATGAAAGTGGTCAACCTTCTACATCTGGATCACGATTGTTTAAAGCTAGCATTGCTAGTCAAACAGATTATTTTGTACAAGCCCTTAAAAATATGGGTTTCCTTATCTTGGGGCGCACAAACACACCTGAATTTGGTTTTAAAAATATTTCTGATTCAAGTCTTCATGGACCTGTAAGGTTACCACTTGATAGGACACGAAATGCAGGAGGGTCTAGTGGTGGTGCAGCTGCAGCAGTTGCTTCAGGAATGGTCTCAATTGCGGCAGCTTCTGATGGAGGAGGGTCCATTCGAATTCCTGCTTCATTTAATGCCTTGATTGGGCTCAAACCAAGTAGAGGACGAGTTCCTGTAGGACCTTCTTCCTATCGTGGTTGGCAGGGTGCTTCCAGCAATTTTGCATTGACCAGATCCATAAGAGATACCAAGCGCCTTCTTTTTCACTTACAAACCTATCAGGTTGATGCTCCCTTTCCACTTGCTCCTTTAGTCAAAGAATCCCTGTTTTGTCCGATGACAAAGCCGATTAAAATCGCTTTTAGCCTTCAATCTCCAATTGGAACGTTGGTTTCAAACGATGCAAAAAATGCTGTTATCCAGCTTTTACCACGATTAGAGGCGCTTGGATACGAGGTGGAAGAGCTAAAAACACCAATTTTAGATGGCATTGAGGTGATGAAAGCCTATTATCTCATGAATAGCGTGGAGACTGCCCAAATGTTTGACGATATTGAAGCATTTATCGGACGGCCGATGACGGTGGAGGATATGGAACCAATGACATGGGCTATCTATCAAAGTGGACAAACTATTCCAGCAAAACTTTACTCTAAAGTCTTGCAAGATTGGGACCAATACAGTGCAAAAATGGCGACTTTTCATGAATCCTATGATCTATTGTTGACACCAACAGTAGCAGATGTTGCACCAACCTTAGAGCAATTTATTCCCACAGATCAGATGGTAAATCGCTTATTGCATTCGCAAGAATTATCAATGTCGGAACAACAACAGTTAATTTGGGACATGTTCGAGGATAGTTTAGCATGGACACCGTTTACCCAACAAGCCAATATTACAGGTCAACCATCAATCAGCTTACCAACCTACCACACTAAAAATGGGCTACCAATCGGTGTTCAATTGACAGCTGCAAAAGGAAGGGAAGATATCTTACTTCAAGTGGCTGAAACTCTGGAGGTCTCAAAGTGTTGGGAAATGTAAGGGAATACATTTTTCGGTTCAATTATTTGCAAAAACGATTTCTAAATGTTAACCTATAAAAGTTGGTGAGGTAACACCGAAAAAGGATTATAGGGGCAATGGCTCCAAAGGAGATTGTTTATGTTGAAAAAAGTTTTAGCCTCAGCGCTTCTGGTTTCTGCTCTAGCATTGTCAGCATGCTCTAGTAGTAGTTCGAGCACAAATAGTTCCTCTGCTGAACAAACGCAGTGGGAAAAAGTGCAAGAAGCTGGTGTATTGAAAGTAGCAACACCAGGTACTTTGTTCCCAACTTCATACTATAATGATAATCAGGAACTAGTTGGTTATGAAATTGACATGATCAACGAAATCGGTAAGCGATTGGATCTTGAAATCGAGTATCAAGAAATTGGTGTAGCAGAAGCATTCACCGCTGTAGATAGTGGCAAGGTTGATATTTCTGTGAATAACTTTGATGTGTTAGAAGCACGTAAGGAAAAGTACAACTTCTCTATCCCTTACAAGTATTCAGTTGGTGGCTACATCGTTCGTGAAGATGGATCTTCTGGTATTGAAGCTGCAGACTTAAGTGACTGGGCTGATAAAAAAGCAGGTGGTGGAGCTGGTACTCAGTATATGAAAATTGCTGAGAAACAAGGTGCAGAGCCAGTTATTTATGACAATGTGACAAATGATGTGTATCTCCGCGATGTATCGACAGGTCGTACAGATTTTATTCCAAATGACTACTTCACTCAGGTTATGGCGATTCAATGGGTGAAATCGAACTTCCCGGACATTAAAGTAAAAATGGGAGATGCCCAATACAACCCAACAGAACAAGGGATTGTGATGAGCAAATACGATGATAGTTTGAAAGAAAAACTGGATGAAACCATAGAGGCTATGAAAGCAGATGGGATCTTAAAAGCTATCTCTGAGAAATACTATGGTGGTCAAGACTTGACAGTGCCAGTTGAAAATGCGGATGAATTGCCAGTTATCGATGTAGAGTAATTCCCAATGAAAATCAAAGTAGCTAACCTTCAACAATCTTGTCGATGTTGATCATTGTTAAGTTTCAATTTAAGGTTTTAAGAAAAGAGAGGGAAAGATGAATATCAATTGGCAGGCAGTATTTAATGCAGAAATTGCATGGGAAGCAATCCCGCAGATTCTGGAAGGCTTACCTTATACACTTTCCCTGTCATTGATTGGATTTGCATTAGGAACTTTTTGTGGCTTTTTCGTCGCATTGTTACGAATGTCTAAGATTACCCCATTACGCTGGTTAGCGATGCTGCATATCTCACTCATGCGTGGCATCCCACTTATGGTTCTTCTCTTCTTTATTTACTTTGGTCTCCCATTTATGGGAATACAATTGGATGCAATTTCTGCCTCTATCATTGCCTTTACCTCAATGTCTAGTGCCTATATTTCTGAAATTATTCGTGCATCTCTTTCAGCAATAGATAAAGGACAATGGGAGGCAGCAAAGTCGCTTGGCTTGAGAACAAACGTGATTTACCGAAAAATCATCATTCCTCAAGCCTTTCGGATTGCTCTTCCACCTCTAAGTAATGTTTTATTAGACATGGTGAAGAGTACTTCCCTAACTGCTATGATTACGGTTCCGGAGATTTTCAATAAGGCAAAAATTGTCGGAGGAGCCAAGTCTGATTATATGACAGTCTATATCTGTGTGGCTCTTATCTACTGGTTTATTTGTACCCTTTATGCGGTTGGACAAGCCCATTTAGAAAAACGATTAGCAACCTATTAATATAAAATATGAAAAATCCCTAGTAAATACGCATGTTTTACTAGGGATTTTTTATAGACATTTGAATGAATACTCTTCGAAAATCAAAATTATCTTATATCAAGAGCCTTAATGAGTGAAGAGCTCCAGCGGAGCTTTTCAACCTATTACCTTGAAACAAGAAAGTGATAGAGCTCTGTCTTCTGCTCAATGACGAGAACACAATTCTCTATATTTTCCAGCCTTCAACTGTTTCCCAGATAGTTGAAGCTAGACTACTTTTGATTTTCATTGAGTATAACTTTGATGCATCGTTACTTTCGGCCTGCACCTTAGTTCCTTGTTTGAAAGCTAATTTATTCAACTATGCTATTTAAAATACAGGAGTCTCAGTCCATTCAAAATCACAAGAATTGTGGAGCCTTCATGACCAACTACTCCGAGTGGGAGATTAATTGATTGGAAGAGGTTAGAGATGATGAGAACTGCGATGACTGAGAGGGCAAAAATGATATTTTGTTTGATAATTCCACGCATTTTTTTAGATAGGCGGATAGAATACGGAATCCGAGTCAAGTCTTCCATGAGAACAATATCCGCTGATTCCATCGCAATATCTGTACCGCTTCCCATAGCGTAGCTGACATTAGCTTGAGCAAGAGCTGGGGCATCGTTAATCCCATCTCCAACCATACCAACGGAAGCAAACTCTTTTTGCAACTCTTGGATGATTGAGGCCTTATCGGTTGGTAGGCAATTGGCAATGACGCGTTCGATACCGACTTGACTAGCTACATATCGGGCTGTCTTTTCTTGGTCTCCAGTTAGGAGTATAGGCGTTACTCCCATGTCCTTCAATTGACTGATCAGGGTTTTAGTCTCTGATTTTACACGATCCGCAATGAAAAAGATAGCCATTAGTTGATCGTTTTGGCTGACATAGACCAACGTTTTACCCGTGCCTTCTGCTTGATCAATGTGTGTAATCAAGTCAGTAGAAAGTGGTTTGACCAGCGTTTCTACCACAAAGCCAGATTTACCGATTTTCCAGCGATTTCCCTCGTACTCGGCTTCCAAACCTTTACCAGTTAGGTCTTTAAGGTTTTGGAGGACAATAGAAGAGCTGTCAACGGTATAATTCTGAAGAGCTTGAGCGATAGGATGGCTAGATTGTTTTTCAACTGCTTGAACAATTTCATTGATTAGGTTTTCATCGCCAAGATAGGTTGCCCCGACAACTTCTGGTTTCCCAATGGTTAATGTACCTGTTTTATCGAAAACAATGGCTTCTAAATTGGCGATGTTATCCGCAATATCACCGCCTTTGATAATCATGCCCTTGCGCGCCGCACGGCTTATGGCAGAAAGTGTCGCAGGTGAAGAGCTAGCGACCAGTGCACATGGGGATGCAATGGTTAACAGAATCATACCACGATAGAAGGAATTCAACCAGTCCCATCCTAATGCAAAGTGTACAAAGAGAATAAAAATGGGAACTGCTACAAGTACAACTTTGACATAGGTATCTTCCATATTTTCAATGAAGGTAGCCGTTTTAGACTTTGATTCCTGTGCATTTTCAACCATCTGAACAATTTTGTCAAACAAAGCATCACCTTTTTCAGCTGTAACTTGAACGGTAACAGTTGGACCTTGGTTAATGGTTCCGCCGATAACTGTGGCGCCCATCAATTTTTCAGCAGGCAAAGGCTCACCAGTGATCATTGACTCATCAAAAATAGATTGATTGCTCATCAACCGTCCGTCCAAGGGAACAGTGTCCCCTTTACGAACCTGTAAGAAATCACCGATGTGAATATCTGCAGTTTCTAAAACTGTAATGTCCCCATTTTCTTCGATTTTACGAGCTGTGGGTGGTGTCATGTTCATCAGTGAAGCGATGGCATTTCTACTTTTTTCCATCGCCAATTCTTCCAAAGTATTTGAAAGAGAGAAGATAAAGATGAGAAGTGCTCCCTCCATCCAGTAACCAATAATACCAGATCCAATAGCAGCTAAAATCATCAGAACATCAACTGATAAATGTTTATCAAAAATAAGTTCAGAAAGACCATCTTTGGCGGACTGATACCCACCGATTAGAAAGGCTAGAATGAATGCTGGTGCAGCAAATGGTTCTAGATCAATCTGAAGTAACAAGACACCAATCAAAATAAAGAGTAGGCAAAGACTGGTCGTTAGAATATGTATATTGTTTTTAAAAAGGGTTACTAGTTTCATAATCGTAGTTCCTTAATTAGAATAATTATTATTTATGATTTAATTATAACAGATATAATTAAATTGTCAAGCTTAATTGTAACGATTCTAAATAACAAAATTCTGATAATTCTAAGATTTTCGGAAAAGATGATTGGTGAAAACAAAAAGACAAACATCATTACAATGCTTGTCTGAATGAGAAGTGCGATTCGGTCACCTCACTATTTTTTTAAGCTGTTGGCATTCTGGACAAATTCCATAAATAGATAAGACTTCTTTAGTTATTTTATAGCCAGTTTGCTCATGTGCTTCTTTCTTGAGGCTAGGAATTTCCACATCCATAAAGTCTGTGATTTTTCCACATTTTTCACAAATAACATTGAGGTGTTCGTGTCCCATGAAATCATAGTAGGTGGTAGTGTCGTTCGCACGTTTCAGTTCAGTAACAAAACCTTCTTCTAATAAAACCTTGAGGTTATTGTATACTGTCGCTAAGCTCATATTCGGATAGTTAGGTAAAAGATCCAAATAAATCATCTCCGCACTAGGATGATCGTCGCTTTCAATGATATAGGCAACAACAGCTTTCCTGGTTTCGGTTATTCGAATTCTTTTTTCTTTCAGATGTTGAATAACATGTTCAAAGGCGGTCTGGTGTTCTGCATTAAGATGAGAGTGTAATTCCATTCGTACCTCCTCCTCTTTTTAAGAATAATTCTAATCAAGTGAATTTCATTATAATCCTTTTTACAAGAGGTGTCAACAATGGACTCGGTTGTGGACGAAGTGAGCAATCTAATTTATTGTAATGCGCGGTTCCTGAAGTGTTACGCTTTGATGTTCAACAGAGGCACCTAGGTGTAGAGTAGCTGCTTGTTGAATAAAGTCCAGAGCTTCTCGAAATGCTTGTTCTCTACTGTCATCGAGTAGTTCAATCACCAAGAAGTTATTTTGTGTCTGATTGGTAATCATAGTGCGCTCCCCATCACGCCAATTAAAACAGCGGCAGAAGGCCCCGGCATCGTCTTTATAACAGATTTCACCAGGAAGTGTTGGTTGGTTGCGGTCGTCTCCAATCAGATAAAATTCATCCCCGGCATCGGTGATTGTCAGCTGCAAATCTCCCACAAAATGGTCCATGTCTTCAGCTCCTACGGGGAGGGCATATCGGAGGCTGGCTGCGTTGTAAATGTCTACTAGGGGATTGACACTACGGATAGTCGTTCCGCCACTAGCTCGTTTCAGCAGTGCTTCAATACTAGAACGAGCCCCTCTCTTAGTTTTAAATGCTTGATAGGCTTTTCGATAAGTTTGAATTACTGCATTGTCGCTAAAAACTTCTTCTGTCAAATAAGACTGCGCAATAGGAATACTCTCTTGGAGTTAATCTGATTTTGATTTTCATTGAGTATTAATCTGTGATAGGACAGTTGAGTTTTTTCTGTATTGTTCATCCTATACACCTATGCTACAATCAGAACATGACAAGATATAAAGCAATTATTTCCTACGATGGGCATGATTTTTCTGGTTTTCAACGTCAGCCTCATGCTCGAACAGTTCAGGAAGAAATCGAGAAAACCTTGAAACGGTTGAACAGTGGTCACTCAGTAACAGTGCATGGTGCAGGTCGGACTGATGCAGGCGTGCATGCTTATGGCCAGGTGATACATTTTGACTTGCTAGGTACTCGAGATGAGGAAAGGCTTCGTTTTGCCCTAGATACGCAAACTCCGGAGGATATCGATGTGGTCAAGGTGGAGCAGGTAGCGGATGATTTTCATTGTCGTTATGCCAAACATAGTAAAACCTATGAATTTCTAGTGGATATCGGTCGACCTAAAAATCCCATGATGCGGCATTATGCTACCTTTTATCCTTATGATCTGGACCTTTCTTTGATCAGAGAAGCCATCAAAGACTTAGAGGGTACACATGATTTCACTGGTTTTACAGCTTCTGGGACTTCAGTAGAAAATAAGGTGCGAACCATCACGTCTGCAACACTAGAATATGACCAGCGACGACAATTTTTGATTTTTACTTTTTCGGGCAATGGCTTTTTATATAAGCAGGTTCGAAATATGGTGGGCACCCTCCTAAAAATTGGTAATGGTCGCATGCCTGTTCACCAAATCAAGAGAATTTTGGAAGAAAAAAATCGCGATTTGGCTGGACCTACCGCTGCTGGTAATGGCTTGTATTTAAAGGAGATTATTTATGAAGACTAATTATATTTTGTCACTTTCAGGTAATGATATTTTTAGCGGTGGTGGACTCCATGCAGATTTAACAACCTATACTGTTCATAAATTGCATGGCTTTGTTGCCGTCACCTGTTTGACAGCTATGACAGAGAAGGGATTCGAAGTATTTCCTACGGATTCGACTATTTTTGCTCATCAGCTTACTAGCTTGAAGAACGTTCCGTTCTCAGCAATTAAGGTTGGACTTCTTCCAAATGTTGAAATTGCAGAGCAGGCTTTGGAAGTTATTCAGGCCCACCAAGATATTCCTGTGGTGCTAGATCCTGTTTTGGTCTGCAAGGAAACGCATGATACAGAGGTTAGCCAATTACGTGACGAACTCTTGAAATTTTTCCCATATGTGACCATTATCACTCCAAACTTGGCAGAAGCTCAGCTATTGATTCAAAGAGACATTAAAACTGTCGAAGAAATGAAGCAGGCGGCGCGTGATTTGTACGAGTTAGGGGCTAAACATGTGGTGATTAAGGGTGGTAATCGTTTAGATAAAGATAAGGCAATTGATGTTTATTATGATGGGCAAACGATTGAGGTGTTGGAATCACCAATTTTGACCAGTAATAATGTCGGTGCGGGCTGTATCTTTGCTTCAAGCATTGCCAGTCAACTTTTACTTGGCAAGGATCCTTTAGAGGCTGTTCGGTTATCGAAAGAGTTTGTCTACCGGGCAATCGAGACGTCTGATGAGTATGGGGTGGTTCAATATGAGAAATAAGAAAACACAGGATGTAGTTTTATTAGCGATTTTGACGGCGCTTAGCCTGGTTTTGGCCTTTATTCATGTGCCAACTCCAACAGGTTTTGTTACGCTATTGGATGTAGGTATTTTCTTTACAGCCTTTTATTTGGGCAAGAAAGAAGGGGCGATTGTTGGAGGTTTGTCAGGTCTCCTGATTGATTTTCTGTTAGGTTATCCACAGTGGGCTTTCTTTAGTCTAGTTTTTCACGGCGCACAAGGTTATTTTGCTGGTTGGACAGGTAAGAAACAGCTGATTGGTCTTGTTTTGGCGACTGTATCCATGGTTGGCGGCTATTTTGTAGCATCTAGTTTAATGTATAATGTTGCAGATGCTGTAACGGGTCTTGTAGCAAATATCTTGCAAAATGTAGTAGGTCTTGTTCTGGGATATTTACTAGCTCAGGCGGCAGAAAGAATTGGTGCAGTAAATCATGTCTTTAAACGAAATTAAACAACAAACCCAGCAAATTGTCGAGGAAGTCTTAGAACTCAGCAATCTTCAAAAAGGGCAGATTTTCGTATTGGGTCTGTCCTCTAGTGAAGTAATCGGTGGACATATCGGCAAAAACTCCAGTCTGGAAGTCGGTGAGGTGATTGTTGAAACGATTTTGGATATTCTGGAGCCAAAGGGTATGTATTTAGCAGTCCAAGGTTGTGAACACCTCAATCGTGCCTTGGTCGTGGAGAGAGAATTAGCAATTCAGAAAGACTTGGAAATAGTAAATGTCTTGCCTAGTCTTCATGCAGGTGGTTCTGGACAGCTGGCAGCTTTCAAGTATATGAAAGATCCAGTCGAAGTGGAATTTATTACTGCTCAGGCAGGCGTGGATATCGGTGATACGGCAATCGGCATGCATATCAAACATGTGCAGGTTCCAGTTAGACCAATACTTCGGGAAATTGGGCAAGCCCATGTTACGGCGCTTGCTAGCCGACCAAAATTGATTGGTGGAGCTCGTGCAGCGTATGTAGAGGATAAAATACGGAAAAATTAGTCACAGCCAGAAGGTTGTGATTTTTTAAATAATTTTTTTTCGAATGAGACACTCTTATGTTAATCTTGTTCCTGTAGTTGATACATGAACAGAGAGGAAAATCTTATGATGGATACCAAATTTTCTGTTGCCCTTCACATTCTTACTATGATTAGTGAGAGCAAGGAAGTTCTCAGTTTGCAAGCCTTGGCTGAGAGCGTTGGCAAAAATGCTAGTTACATCCGCAAGGTGATTTCACTCTTGAAAAATGCAGGACTTATCACTTCGCAACAAGGGCGATCAGGATACCAGTTAAGCAAATCAAAAAGCGAATGTTATCCTGTTGCTCATACCAAAAGTCAAAAAATTGGCGTAGAGCCGATAATAGTTGACCATCCGTCCAATCCGACAAGTCGATCTGCTGTTCTGACAACCAGGCTTGTAACTCCATGTTGAATGACCGTTTGAGTACCTCTTCTTTATTAGAAAAGTTTCGGTAAAAGGTAACTCGACCGATGCCAGCTCGCTCCACCAACTCTGACACACTAATCTTTTCAAAAGATTTGTCTTCCAGCAACTCCCACAAACCCTCCACGACACTCTCCACAAATAACGACTCTTTCCGCTTCACTCTTTCCATGTGCAACACTTCATCCGAAACGAGCTTGACTGACTGCAAGTGGCCGGCTCATGTTGGACAACAACCAGATTAGAAGATTAGTTTCCAGCTCTGCCAATTGCCCAAAACTCAATCATAAAATCGTTGAAATCCTTGTCAATTGTGTTATAATGAAGAGTATGCAATAAAATTTTAAGGAGAATGACAGAATGTCTGTATCATTTGAAGCAAAAGACACAAACCGCGGTGTATTGACTTTCACAATCGATCAAGATGCGATTAAACCAGAATTGGACCGCGTTTTCAACAAAGTTAAGAAAGATATCAATCTTCCAGGTTTCCGTAAAGGTCACTTGCCACGTGCCGTATTTAACCAAAAATTTGGTGAAGAAGCACTTTACCAAGATGTTGTGAATGCACTTTTACCTGCAGCCTATGAAGCAGCAGTTGCTGAAGCTGGTCTTGAAGTCGTTGCACAACCAAAAATTGATGTAGTGTCAATGGAAAAAGGCCAAGATTGGACTATTAATGCTGAAGTTGTGACAAAACCTGAAGTGAAATTGGGTGACTACAAAAACTTGACAGTTTCAGTAGAAGCAACTAAAGAAGTATCTGATGAAGAAGTAGATGCGAAAATCGAACGTGAACGCAATAACTTGGCAGAATTGGTCATCAAAGAAGGTGCTGCTGAAGAAGGTGACACTGTTGTCATCGACTTTGTTGGTTCTGTTGATGGAGTTGAATTTGACGGTGGTAAAGGTGAAAACTTCTCACTTGGACTTGGTTCAGGTCAATTCATCCCAGGTTTTGAAGCACAATTGGTAGGTCATGCAGCTGGTGAAGAAGTAAATGTTGAAGTTACTTTCCCAGAAGATTATCAAGCAGATGACCTTGCAGGTAAATCAGCACTCTTCGTAACAAAAATCCATGAAGTAAAAGCAAAAGAAGTTCCAGCTTTGGACGATGAACTAGCTAAAGATATTGACGAAGAAGTAGAAACACTTGATGAGTTGAAAGCGAAATACCGTAAAGAATTAGAAACAGCAAAAGAAATTGCATTTGATGATGCAGTTGAATCAGCAGCTCTTGAATTGGCAGTTGAAAACGCTGAAATCGTTGAATTGCCAGAAGAAATGATTCACGAAGAAGTTCATCGTGCAATCAACGAATTCTTAGGTGGTTTGAAACAACAAGGTATCTCACCTGATATGTACTTCCAAATCACTGGTACAACTCAAGATGACTTGCATAATCAATACGAAGCCGATGCTGAAAAACGTACTAAGACAAACTTGGTTGTTGAAGCAGTAGCTCAAGCAGAAGGCTTAGAAGCAACTGAAGAAGAAATCAACAAAGAAATCGAAGACTTGGCAGCAACATACAACATGGAAGTGGAACAAGTTCGCAACTTGCTTTCATCAGAAATGCTTAAACACGATATCGCTGTGAAGAAAGCAGTAGAAGTGATTACAAGCACTGCAACTGTAAAATAATTAGCTATGATTAAACTCGACCTATGGTCGGGTTTTTTATTTGGGAAACTGTAGAGAGTTAGGAAATACCGTTTGCAAATAGGAATGAAATTGATCTAACTCATTTCTATAAGAGATAGGAATACTGGGCTTGTTCGTTCT
Source organism: Streptococcus suis (assembly GCA_022354845.1). Lineage (NCBI taxonomy): Bacteria > Bacillati > Bacillota > Bacilli > Lactobacillales > Streptococcaceae > Streptococcus > Streptococcus suis. The sequence goes on along the minus strand of CP031970.1, from coordinate 1,592,611 downwards.
TGAGCAATAGTTTGATGTTGGATTGGTTGATGTAAATAAACAAAACAAATATTTGACTGGTTAACTATCTCGTGATATAGTTAACTGGTTAATAAAAAAGAGGGAGATTATGATAAGGAAAATAATCCATTGCGGTATCTTAATTGTACTTGGTTTTTTTCTTGCTGCTTGTTCAGTGCAGAAGGAGTCAAGTCAGGTTCAGTCGGGATTGAAGGTTGTCACTTCATTTTACACAATTTATTCACTGGTTAAGGAGGTGTCTGGTGAAAGGAATGATGTCCGAATGATTGGTTCAAGGCAGGGGGATTCATTCTTATGAACCATCGGCAGTAGATATTAAGGCTATTTATGATGCCGATGTCTTTATTTATCACTCACGGATTCTGGAGTCGTGGGCGAATCGGTTGGAACCGAATTTACAAGGGTCATCCGTCAAAGTCTTAGAGGCCTCAACAACTCCACCCTATATAAATATGGGGGGTAGTCGTCATACATGGCTAAGCAAAGAGCAAATTGCGACTATCCGCTATATCATGCAACACCCTGACATTCGACCATCCGCCTGGACATCAAGTGGACATGGTGATGGAGAAGCGACGGACATTGCGCCACCTATTTTAAATGCAACACCAAAAATCAACCGTGTAGGTTTGAAAAACTGGCAAATTATTTATACAGCAGAAGAAGTGATGGCTGCGCGTGCTCAGGGAAAATTTGCAACCAATGATGGGTATATCTTTATAGCTAAAGACGTCTTAGATCCAGCAAGTTTTGTCTTTAGTCAAGCCTTTAGCTTACCAAGAGCAACAGGCGGATCACTCCGTTCAGTGTCGAAGAAAGATTTATCCAAGGCAGAATTGGAGGCTGTTCAAGCTCTTCTTGACAAACGAGATGGGGAAGAATTGGCTAAAAATGTTACACCGATTGAAAAACGTGAAGGGTTGAAAAATTGGCAGATTGTTCACTCTGCAAAAGAACGACCTGCTTCAAGTGAAGGATGGGGAACAGTGAAAAAAACAGTTTCTGAACCAACAAAAGTATCCGAAAGTTCCGCATCAGCAGTTCCATCAACTCAATCAAGTCTATCTGAAACAGATGCCCAAGTTACGAATGAAACCGCTGAAACAGCTCCACATACACCTACAGAAACTACAACAAAAGATGCTACAGGAGCAGTTGTAAAGGAGAGTGAAGAAAACGCTTTGGCGAATCATGCTACAGAGGACAGCGCTCGAAACATTGTCGATGAAAAGTCAATTGTGCCCGAGAAAACCAAGGAAAAAGCTCATCAAGAATCGACCGCAGTAAGTGCAGTTAACAACGAATAGATAGTGATGATTAAGGAAAACTCGAATGGATTCAAGTTTTTCTTTTCTAAAAATTTCATCAGTTTCTTTGACTATTTGCTTGTTTTAGCGTAAAATAGAAAGGAAAGACAAAAAAGGAGAAAAGCCTTGGAACTTAACGTATTTGCAGGACAAGAAAAAAGCGAACTTTCCATGATTGAAGTAGCTCGTGCTATTTTGGAAGAACGTGGACGTGGCGATGAAATTTATTTCAACGACTTGGTCAATGAAATTCAAAATTACCTTGAAAAACCAAATAGCGAAATTCGTGCAGCTCTACCAATCTTCTATTCAGATTTGAATGTGGACGGTAGCTTTATCCCACTTGGGGATAATAAATGGGGTCTTCGTTCATGGTATGCTATCGATGAGATCGACGAAGAAGTGATTACTCTTGAAGAAGATGATGATGCACCAAAACGTAAGAAAAAACGTGTCAATGCCTTCATGGATGGAGATAATGATGTCATTGATTATGGTAATGATGATCCAGAAGATGAAGAAGGTTACGAAGATACAGATGAATCAGAATATGGCGATGAAAATCCTGATGATGAAAAAGATGAAGTGGATTCATACGATTCTGAAATAAATGAAATCATTCCGGAAGACGACTTGGTTGATGAGGATGTTGATTTGGCTGAAGATGACGATGATGATGATTATTCTGACGACGAAAATTTGGAAGATTAAAATCAATTGACAAGATAGCTAAATTGCGATAAGATAATATCGGGCACCTCTTTTGAGGTCGGAGCTCCCTAGTTCATAGGGAGCTATTTTTGTTTTTTCGTCAGGTTAGTAAAAGGATCTTCCCCAAGATCTTTCGATTAGCTTGATTTGTAGAAAGGGAGTTTGCATGACAAAATACATTTTTGTAACAGGTGGTGTGGTTTCATCTATTGGTAAAGGGATCGTGGCAGCCAGCCTTGGTCGTCTATTGAAAAACCGTGGACTGAAGGTAACCATTCAAAAATTTGACCCATACATCAATATAGATCCAGGAACCATGAGTCCTTATCAGCATGGTGAAGTGTTTGTGACGGATGATGGTGCAGAAACTGATTTGGATTTAGGTCACTATGAACGTTTTATTGATATCAACCTCAATAAATATTCAAATGTTACAACTGGTAAAATTTATAGCGAAGTCCTTCGTAAAGAGCGTAAAGGTGAGTATTTGGGCGCAACTGTTCAAGTTATTCCACATATTACGGATGCTTTGAAAGATAAAATTAAACGAGCTGCCCGTACTACAGATGCTGATGTCATCATCACGGAAGTAGGTGGTACAGTTGGTGATATTGAAAGTCTGCCTTTCCTTGAAGCGCTTCGTCAAATGAAAGCGGATGTGGGTTCAGATAATGTCATGTATATCCACACGACACTTCTACCCTACCTTAAGGCGGCTGGTGAAATGAAAACAAAACCAACCCAGCATTCTGTTAAAGAACTGCGTGGTCTGGGGATTCAACCAAATATGTTGGTGATTCGTACTGAGCAACCAGCAGGTCAAGGAATTAAAAATAAATTGGCTCAATTCTGTGATGTGGCTCCAGAAGCTGTGATTGAATCACTGGATGTTGAGCATCTTTATCAAATTCCACTTAATATGCAAGCCCAAAATATGGATCAAATCGTTTGCGACCATTTGAAATTAGATGTGCCACCAGCAGATATGACAGAGTGGACTGCAATGGTAGACAAGGTATTGAACTTGAAGAAAACGGTGAAAATTGCCCTAGTTGGTAAATATGTTGAACTTCAGGATGCCTATATTTCAGTTGTCGAAGCTTTGAAACATTCCGGGTATGCTAATGATGCTGCTATCGAATTGGACTGGGTCAATGCCAATGATTTAACAGCTGAAAATGTAGGGGAGCGTCTTAGCCAAGCCCAAGGGATTATCGTTCCTGGTGGATTTGGTCAACGTGGAACAGAAGGTAAGATTCAAGCTATTCGATATGCGCGTGAAAATGATGTGCCAATGCTAGGTGTTTGTCTGGGAATGCAATTGACTTGTGTTGAGTTTGCTCGGAACGTTCTAGGCTTGGAAGGTGCTAATAGCTTTGAATTAGACCCAGAGACTAAATATCCAATCATTGACATCATGCGTGACCAAATTGGAGTAGAAGACCTTGGCGGAACACTTCGTTTAGGCTTGTATCCAAGTAAACTCAAACGTGGCTCAAAGGCTGCTGCTGCTTATGATAACCAAGAGGTTGTGCAACGTCGTCACCGTCACCGCTACGAGTTTAATAATGCATTCCGTGAGCAATTTGAAAAAGCAGGATTTGTCTTCTCAGGAGTATCACCTGACAACCGTTTGGTGGAAATTGTTGAAATTCCTGAAAATAAATTCTTTGTAGCTTGTCAATACCATCCAGAACTGCAATCTCGTCCAAATCGTCCAGAAGGTTTGTATACAGCTTTTGTTACGGCAGCGATTGAAAACAAATAACTGTCATGTTGAAGAGGAATACAGGGTTTCAGTGGATTCCTCTTTCCTATTTTTATCAATTAGATGCTATCTCATCACCAATTGATAGAGATATAATTATATTTGTGTAAAAAATGACTATTTTTTTGACTTTCCAAATGGTGATTTTATGGTATAATATGTCGGTGTGTTTTTTATTGAAACAGACGAAAGAGGAAAAAATGACAAAAGAACAAGAATTTTTAAAAGAGTTTGAAGCTTGGGTGAACACTCAAATCATGGTCAATGAAATGGCTGTTGAAGAAAGTCGCCGTGTTTTGGAAGAAGATAAGGATGAGCGTGCTGCGGATGCATATATTCGTTATGAGAGCAAGCTGGATGCCTATCGGTTTATTCAAGGGAAATTTGCCAACTACCACGCTGATAAAGGATTTCATGATTTACCAGATGAATTGCTTGGTCAACGGAATTACTAAGGAGAGGATTTAGCATTGTCAAAGAAAAAAGCAAATCGTAAAAAACAATTGAAAAAACAACTAGCAGACTTGAGACGAGCAGGGCGTGTCGGTCTTGAAACTGCTGGCGGAGCTGTTGAGACAGTCGCACATCAGGCTGAAACTTTCGTAGAACATGCTGTGGAACAAGTGAAAGAAGTTGTAGCAGAGGTGACTTCTTCAACGGCTTCATTGGAAGACTTTTTGGCACTTCCTGAGTTGGAAGGCATTGCGGCAGCACGTTTGGAAACTTTCTATGAAGCTGGGATTCAATCTGTAGCTGATTTTGCAAGCCACACAGAAAAAGATCTCTTGGCTCTTAAAGGAATCGGACCAGCGACCATTAAGCAGTTGAAAGAAAAAGGGATTGAGTTGAAAGCTTAAATCCCTTGCTTTTCAAGGTGCAATTTGTTACAATAAAGCCATTCAGAGGTGTTTTGAGCCCCATTTGTCACAGGAAGCGGTGGTACTGAGAAATCCGCACAAATGTCAAAACTGGTTGCTGATGATGTGAATCGAATAAGCAAAGTGCAGATAAATTATCTGAACAAGGGTGGTACCGCGGAATAACTTCGTCCCTGTCTAGCAAGTCTAGGCAGGGATTTTTATTTTGGAAAGGAGAAATATGTTACATCATGTTGAAATATATGTTTCGAATTTAGAAACCTCACGTGCATTTTACGATTTTCTTCTGACCAAGCTGGGCTACTCTCTTTATCAGGAGTGGGAGGACGGGCTGTCTTTTAAAAAAGCAGATCACTATGCCCTCTATTTGTAAGATCCCGGTGGGATCAAGATAGAGTTGGTGGGGGAGGCGACATGAATTTAGTAATTATTGGAGCACAAGCTTCTGGCAAGATGACCATTGGGCAGGAGGTTGAAAAATTAACTGATTTGGTTTTATTTCACAATCATGAATCAATCGATTTCGTAACAAAATTTTTTCCAATGTCTGACGAAGCGAGAGAACTTATAAATGATATTCGTATGAAGTTTTTTGAAACCTCTGCGAAAACTGATTTGGGTTTGATTTTTACAGTTGTTATAGACTTTAATGATCCAGCAGATATATCCTTTTTAGAGCAGATTCAAGCGATTTATCTTAGTAGGAATCAAGCTGTTCTGTTTATTGAATTGGAAACAGACCTGCAAGAACGTTTAAGAAGAAATGTGACTGAAAATCGTCTGCAACATAAACCTTGGAAAAGAAATATTGAGTGGTCTGAAAAAGATATTCTAGATACTATGAAGTTTGTAAACTTTAATCCAGAATTTGCTCCTAAGCAACTCTACCATTATCATAAAATTAATAATACCCAACTTACTGCCAATGAGGTTGCTCTATTGATTATCCAAAAAATGGAGGAACTTGAGCAAGAACAAACGAAATAGCCAGCCCAGAGGACTGACTATTTCAAAGAGAATTTATTTGCTATTCTTAGCTATATAGTTAGTATATCTCTTCAAACTTAAATGAATCTGAAAGCATAATCCATCTAGGTGGAGAAATATACGATTCGTAATGAGAGAATCTAAAAACGAAAACAGCCGACCAAATCGACTGTTTTCTAGGAGATTATATGAAAAAGAATTGGGCTATTTCTAGCTTGAGGATAGTATAAACCAATTTTCTTAAAGAATACTAAAGGAGAAAAAATAATGTCAAAAGAATTATCACCAAAATACAATCCAGCCGAGGTTGAGGCTGGTCGTTACCAAACTTGGTTGGACCAAGATGTCTTTAAGCCGTCAGGCGATAAGAAGGCTCATCCATACTCTATCGTGATCCCACCACCAAATGTTACTGGTAAATTGCACCTGGGACATGCTTGGGATACCACCCTTCAAGATATCATTATCCGTCAAAAACGTATGCAAGGTTTTGATACTTTATGGCTTCCTGGTATGGACCATGCGGGGATTGCGACACAGGCAAAAGTTGAAGCACGTCTTGCTGAAGATGGTATCTCACGTTACGACCTTGGTCGTGAAAAATTCCTTGATAAAGTTTGGGAATGGAAAGATGAATATGCTACGACCATCAAGGAACAATGGGGCAAGATGGGGATTTCTGTTGATTATTCGCGGGAACGTTTTACACTTGATGAAGGCTTATCAAAAGCGGTCCGTAAGGTTTTCGTAGAACTCTATAAAAAGGGCTGGATTTACCGCGGAGAATTTATCATCAACTGGGATCCAAAAGCTCGTACAGCCCTTTCTGATATCGAAGTTATCCACAAAGATGTCGAAGGTGCTTTCTACCACATGAACTATATGCTGGAAGATGGCTCGCGCGCTTTGGAAGTTGCCACCACGCGTCCCGAGACCATGTTTGGGGATACGGCTGTCGCTGTCAATCCAAATGATGACCGCTACAAAGACCTGATTGGTAAAAATGTTATCCTACCAATCGTTAACAAACCAATCCCAATCGTTGGTGATGAACACGCTGACCCAGAATTTGGAACAGGGGTTGTTAAAATTACCCCTGCCCATGACCCGAATGACTTCTTAGTTGGTCAACGCCATGACCTGCCTCAAGTTAATGTCATGAACGACGACGGAACCATGAATGAACTGGCTGGTGAATTTGCAGGCATGGACCGCTTCGAAGCTCGCAAGGCTGTGGTTAAGAAGTTAGAAGAAATTGGCGCACTGGTTGAGATTGAAAAAATGACTCACTCAGTCGGTCACTCAGAACGTACAGGTGTGCCAGTTGAACCACGTTTATCAACACAATGGTTCGTTAAGATGGATGAGTTAGCCAAAAATGCTATTGCCAACCAAGGCACTGATGACAAGGTTGATTTCTACCCACCACGTTTCAACGATGCCTATCTTCAATGGATGGAAAACGTGCATGACTGGGTGATTTCTCGTCAGCTCTGGTGGGGTCACCAAATCCCTGCTTGGTACAATGCTGAAGGTGACATGTACGTCGGTGAAGAAGCCCCAGAAGGCGACGGCTGGAAACAGGATGAAGATGTCCTTGATACATGGTTCAGCTCTGCCCTTTGGCCATTTTCAACAATGGGTTGGCCTGACACAGAAGCAGAAGACTTCAAACGTTATTATCCAACCTCTACGTTGGTAACTGGATATGATATTATCCCATTCTGGGTATCCCGTATGATTTTCCAAGGGATCGAATTTACAGGTAGGAGCCCATTTAAGAATGCCCTCATCCACGGTTTGATTCGTGACGAAGAAGGTCGCAAGATGTCCAAGTCGCTTGGAAATGGTATCGACCCAATGGATGTCATCGAGAAATACGGTGCGGACGCTTTGCGTTGGTTCCTATCAAACGGTTCTGCTCCTGGTCAAGATGTTCGCTTCTCTTATGAGAAGATGGACGCGTCTTGGAACTTCATCAACAAGATTTGGAACATTTCTCGCTACATCCTCATGAACAATGAAGGGTTGACCTTGGATGCAGCGCGTGAGAATGTTACCAAAGTCGCAGCTGGCGAGGCTGGTAACGTGACGGACCGCTGGATTCTCCACAACCTCAACGAAACCATTGCCAAGGTCACTGAAAACTTCGACAAGTTCGAGTTTGGTGTGGCTGGTCACATCCTCTACAACTTCATCTGGGAAGAGTTCGCCAACTGGTATGTCGAGCTGACCAAGGAAGTGCTTTACAGCGATAACGAGGCTGAGAAAGTCATGACCCGCTCTGTCCTTCTCTACACGCTGGACCAAATCCTTCGCCTCCTCCACCCAATCATGCCGTTTGTGACGGAAGAAATCTTTGCCCAGTACGCAGAGGGCTCTATCATGGTGGCAGCTTACCCTGTTGTCAACCAAGCCTTTGACAATGCTGGAGCTCACAAGGGAGTGGAAAGCCTTAAGGACTTGATCCGTTCGGTGCGAAATAGCAGAGCAGAAGTGAATGTTGCTCCTTCTAAGCCGATTACCATTTTGATTAAGACGGCAGATAGCGAGCTTGAAACCTTCTTCAAGTCAAATGAAAACTACATCCGACGCTTTACAAATCCAGAGCAGTTGGAAATCAGCTCAAGCATTGCTGCACCAGAATTAGCCATGTCAGCCGTTATCACCGGTGCTGAAATCTTCTTGCCACTAGCCGACCTCCTCAACGTCGAAGAAGAGTTAGCTCGTCTAGACAAAGAACTTGCCAAATGGCAAAAAGAACTAGACATGGTCGGCAAAAAACTCAGCAACGAACGCTTCATCGCCAACGCCAAACCAGAAGTCGTTGAAAAGGAAAAAGAAAAACAAGCCGACTACCAAGCTAAGTATGATGCGACAGTAGGACGGATTGAAGAGATGAAGAAGTTGGTGAATTAAGTTACTAAAGATTATGAAAACGTTAGCAAATGCTAGCGTTTTTTGGTATAATTGACATTATTAAAATAAATTTAAGGAGTTTTCAAATGGCAAATATTTTAGATTTATACTCTGAAGATATTTTACTTGAAAATATTGAAAATGAGCAGATAGATATTGATGTAGAAGAAGAAATTTTAGATGAGATTGAAGCACCACATAATAGAAAACTATATATTGATAAAGTAGACAAATCGACCTCAGATATTATTAGGATGATTAAAGAAGGAGAATTAAATTTACAACCTGACTATCAAAGAAGATTTGTTTGGAGTTCTAAAACTCAGTCTCAATTTATAGAGTCGTTGTTGTTATCAATACCTATTCCGACTATTTTTTTGGCAGAAAATGATGATGAGACTTTTGAAGTTATTGATGGCCAGCAGCGATTAACGACAGTATTTGCATTTTTTAAATCTGCTTTATCTGATGAGGAATTAAAAAATTTCAAAGTTTATGATGAAAATTTATTGCGGATGGATTCTCTGAAATTGACAGGGTTAGAAACATTATCTAATTTGAATAAATATAAGTTTAATGAATTGGATGATAAAATTCAAAGAAAGTTTAAAAATGTGTCATTGCCAATGGTGATTATTCAAAAGGATTCGTCCGAAGATATAAAATATGATATATTTTCTAGAATTAATCAAGGGTCAATTAAGCTGAATAGTCAAGAATTATTGAATGTTATGTATAGAGGAGAATTATTAAGTCAGTTAAATAATATTTGTAAGAGTGAGGCAGTTGATAACATTTTTGGAAATAGACCAGTGTTGAAAAAGCGGTTTGGTTATAACGAGATATTATTGCGATCATTTGTTATTAATGATTTTATTGATGATTCATGGAAGTTAGTATCTATTCCAGTAAAAGACAGAGAAGGATTAAAAAAATCGGAACGTACTTATGGTGGAAGACTAAATACGGCCATAATTGAATTTTTGAAAGAATACCGAAACGATAGTGATAAGAGTCAAAAACTAAAAGATTTTATTGATGACTCTATTAATAAAGTTAGTATTGTATTTGAAGATGATGCTTTTAAGCGCTTAGACGGAGTTGAGTTATCTACAAGTATTAATAAAACAATAGCAGAGGTACAATTAGTCACATTGTCTAGATTTTCGAAGACTGTAATAGAGGAAAATAAAATTTTAATCAAAAATTCCTTCAAGGAATTTTTAAATGAGAATTTAGATATATTTTTAAGAGCTACAAATAACACTGAGAATGTTAAGAAGAGATATAAATGGGGTGAAAAATTATCAGCCCAATTGGAAGGTTAAATTTATGCAGCAAAGAAGTATAAATGAAGAAGATTTTTTAGTTCCTTATGATGAATATTTGGAAATCTATCAAAATATTTTACCTAAATTAGAAGATGAAAAGGCAAAAACTTTACTGGAGAATTCATTGTATTTATCTATTTTTACAACATTTGAGCTGTTTTTAAAAAAAATCATAGATGTTTATATAGCTAATGTTTTAAAAAAAGGATTAAAATTTGAGCAATTGGTTGATGAATTTGCCATTGAATATCTAAAAAATAAGGAAGAACAAATTAAATATTTTTTCAGTGAAAAAAATAAAAATACAGAGTCGAGTTTTTCTAACATAAAGAAGTTATTATATAAAGATTTAGAGCAAAAAGAGATAACTAACTATGTCAGGTTTGAGTATTTACATAAAACTAAATTAGAAAAATACTATCCAGCACTTTTTAAGCAGATATTAGGAGAGGAAGAATTTCTAGATAGATTGAGTTTAGAATTCCAAACAGAAGATTTACCAAATTTAGAATTTAAATCGGTTCAAAATGCAAAAGATTTTATTCATTTCTATACAGATAAAATAAGAAACAATATTGCACATCAGAATAGTACATTTTCTGTAGGTGGAGATTCTTTTGAAGATTGTGTAAATCACTTTAAAGAGATTACCCAAGAAATATACAAAAAGTTTATTGAATACAATGAATTAGGCAGGACTGATGATTTAGATTTGAGAAAGAATGTTTTGGATATTGTACAGGAATGACCATTAAAATTCACTATTCTTTTCCTAGAAAGTAGTTGCTCACATAACAAATTCTGTAGTTCACGCCATTGGGGGAAGTTTGCTATTAAGCGTTCTTCTCTGGTGTTAGTTGATTCGAGTTGGACTTTGAATAGACCGACGAGTTCAGAGTTGTGTATGTCAATGAATTTGATAAGTATTCTAGACAGGCTTACCAAGATACTTATCTGGATGGCCGTGATATTCACGCAATATTGCCAGAGGAAATCCCCTCGGAAACAGTCGATGTGATTGTAGGAGGCTTTCCTTGTCAGGCCTTTAGTATTGCAGGTTACCGCAAGGGTTTTGAAGATGACCGAGGCGACCTTTTCTTTTAGTTGCTTCGTATGATTGAAGCCAAGAAACCCAAGGCTATTTTTGTCGAGAATGTGAAGAACATGGTTTCTCATGATTACGGTAACACTTTCAAGGTTATCCGTGAAACTTTATTCGCGAACAGTTGCTTATTAAAAATGTTTGTTTCTAGGAAGTTCTAGGAAGTTTGAAATCTGAACTCCGCTTTCTTATTTCTGTGCTTAGGAATCAAGATTAATTATTTTTATTTTGGTTTTATCCTATATGACTTTGTTTAATGGTATAAATGAAGCACTTTTTATAGTTACGCATATAAGTCATTATTTTATATTTTAAAAGGCTACATAGTCTCCACAGTACTTTTTCCCACTACAGTCTTATAGAGCCGATTTTAGCCGTACTAGATTAAACAAACGCCCAGCCTAAAATGGCTGGGTTTTGTGGTATAATAAGGCTAGAAATTCAAACAGGAGGAGTCTATGCAACCAACTTACAACATTGATAACCCCAATCTGTCCTACGAAGCCAAGCAAGAACTATGGGAAACGGGTTTTGGTCTTCAAAAAGTGGATGGGTTGACTCCGTCTATTTATATGGAAGAGTTGGCTGATAGGCAAGCTCGTGGAGAGTACACCTATGAGCAGGTGTACGAGGAAATTACGAAATACCACCAGTCAACTGATGCCAGTACACAAGAAGCAGATATTGTCTCTCTTCGGATTGTTGAAATGCTCTCCCAAAATGGTTTTAGCCTCCGACCAACCACTCTCTTACATATCCACAAAGAGCTTTTTCAGGATATTTTTGACAGCAGTATTCCAGTAGGTGAATACCGCACTGTCAATATTACAAAAAATGAATTAGTCTTAAAAGGTGATACAGTGATTTATTCAGATTTTCCATTGATTGCCGCCACTTTGGACTATGATTTCCAGCAAGAAAGGGATTTTTCTTATACTGGCTTAAATAAACAAGCCATTGTTGCCCATATCCAATCCTTTATTTCAGGTATCTGGCAAATACACCCATTCCGAGAAGGGAACACTCGAACAATCACTGTATTTCTTATCAAATACCTTCGCTCACTTGGTTTTGAGATTGATAATGAGCCTTTTCAAAAACATGCAAAATATTTTCGCGACGCCCTTGTGCTTGACAATGCTAAGTTAGTCAATAAACGGTCAGATTTTTTAACTGCCTTCTTTGAAAATCTCCTCCTGAATGGTCAGAATGATTTATCAAGTGAGAGGATGTATGGGGAGTTGGGGATAAAATTAGAGAAATAATGTAATCAAACATTTTAAATAGATGTTGAATTCTAGTGATTGATTACATAGCAACAATGGAAAATTTACAGGTGCTTCTTTTAATCTTTTGTTAGATTCAAGTTATTAATTTGTAACAAACGTATACGGGAAAATATCATGTCCAACAACAACTTATTCCAAGACCAGCTTCTTCATTCTTTGCAATATGGTTTCATTGATAGAGAGATTTTTCAAGAAGGGGTCTATTCGCCTAAAATTTTAATAAATGATACAGAGACTCATCGTTATGTCTTAAATGATATTCAAGAAGAGTTAGGCAAAGCTAAATCATTTGCTTTCAGTGTGGCTTTTATTACTCAGTCTGGACTAGCCCTAATTAAAAGTCAATTATCAGATTTGGCAGATGAGGGAGTTCAGGGGAGAATTTTGATTTCCCCTTATCTAGATTTTAATGATCCCATAGCGATGAAGGAATTGCTTAAACTGGAAAATGTCCAAGTTCGGATAACACCAGTCAATTTGCAAATGCATGCTAAGTTTTATCTATTTGAGCAAAAAGATAAACAAGTTATCATTTCAGGTAGTTCAAATTTAACTCATACAGCCTTGAAAATTAACTATGAGTGGAATGTGAAGTTGACCTCTACACATAACGGTGATTTTATCCAGAATGCCAAAGAAGAGTTTGAACTTATTTGGAAAAAATCAATCGTTTTAGATATAGAAGCAATCAATGCTTATTCAGCTCGTAGGAAGACGGTGATAAAAACAGCGTCGATTCAGGACGAGTCAATAGCATCTTACCAAGAAACCATTCGTCCCAACAAGATGCAAGAGCAAGCTTTGGAAGGCCTCGCAACTGTTAGGGAAAATGGTGCTCACAAAGCTCTGGTCATCAGTGCAACTGGGACAGGTAAAACCTATCTTTCTGCCTTTGATGTCGAACAATACAATCCAGATCGAATGTTATTTATAGTTCACCGAGAACAAATCCTACAAAAATCATTAAAAGATTTTCAAAAAGTGTTAGGATTTGAAGATGATGAAGGCTGCATTTATAAGAGTGGAATGGATTTATCACAGAAGAGGTATATTTTTGCGACCATTCAGACCATTTCGAGAGAAGATAACCTCCAATCTTTTGCCCCATCTTTCTTTAACTATATTTTGATTGATGAAGTTCATAAAGCTGGTGCAGACACCTATAAAAAAGTGATGAATTATTTTCAGCCAGATTTTTATTTAGGGATGACAGCAACACCTGAGCGAACAGATGGACAAAATATTTACGAGCTTTTTGACTATAATATTGCTTATGAAATTCGCTTGCAAGAGGCACTTGATAATGATATGCTCTGTCCATTTATATACTACGGCGTTTCAGATATTAAGATTGATGGCCAGTTAATAGATGAGAAAGCCAGTTTTTCGAATCTAGTATCAGAACAACGAGTTAATCATATTTTAGAAAAAGTTACTTATTATGGAGTAAGTGGAGAAACGGTAAAAGGTTTAATTTTCTGTTCTTCAGTAAATGAAGCAAAAGAGCTAGAGGGGCAGTTTAATGCAAGAGGACTCCGTACACGCGCTCTTTCTGGGGAACATAGCCAAGAGGAACGACAGAGAGTTGTTCAAGACTTAGAAAATGGAAACTTAGACTATATTCTGACGGTTGATATTTTTAATGAGGGAATTGATATTCCGAGTGTCAACCAGGTTGTCATGCTTCGCAATACCCAATCGAGTATCATTTTTATTCAACAATTAGGTCGAGGCTTGCGAAAGCACGATTCGAAAGAATATGTTACGATTATTGATTTCATTGGAAACTATCAAAACAACTATCTAATTCCTGTTGCACTATTTGGCGATCAGTCTATGAACAAAGACAATTATCGTCGTGAGGTCAGAGAGCCCAACATCTTAAAAGGATTGACGACAATCAACTTTGAGAAGGTTGCCAAAGAACTAATTTTTTCTTCTATCACAAATACGACACTCTCATCAATCAAAATTTTACGAGATGCTTTTAAAGACTTAGAGAATAAGTTGGGTAGAGTTCCGTATCTATCAGATTTCGTAAAATTAAACAGCATTGATCCGCTTGTCTTTTTTGAAAACTCCAGTTTTCAAAATTATGGAGATGTCATCAATAAATTTTCAGAAGAAACAATCCTTCTATCAGAAGTTGAAAAGCGATTTTTGAATTTTATTACGTTTGAAATCTTGAATGGAAAACGAAAACATGAACTGTATTTGTTGAACTTGCTTGTCGAAAATGAGGGACTAGTTTCGTCAGATAAATGGTTTGAATTTATTATTGAGCATGATTTAGATTTTAAAACAGATGTTTTGGATTCGGTAACAAGAGTATTGGACCTATCATTTCTAAAAGCCCAGGAGCAAAAGAAATATGGTAGTGATCCGTTAGTTGATTTTGATGGGGATATGTATAGATTGAATAATGCGGTCTATCAATCACTGGAAAATAACAGTATTTTTGCTCAACTCTTTATTGATACAATTATAACTGGAATATTAAAATCGAAAGAGTATCCTGAAATTTTCACACTGGGTCAGAAATATACTCGACGTGAAGTGCTTAAATTAATGAATGTCGCAAAAGATGAACCACCTTTAAATATTGGTGGATACAAAATTGATAAGGATACTAATTCTTGTCCGATTTTCATCACTTACCATAAAAGTGAAGATATTAGTGATACGATCAAATACGAAGATGAATTACTGAATGAGTCAACATTAAAGTGGTTCTCAAAGAACAAACGTACACTGGATTCTAATGATGTATCGACTATTATTCATTCTAATGAAAATGGATTGAGGCTAGAACTTTTTGTCATTAAAGATGATTCAGAAGCCGGAGAATTTTATTATCTTGGTCCACTAAGATACGTTGAAAATAGTGCAAGTGAATTAATAAAATCTGGAGACTCGGTAGTTCAAATGCTATTTAAGATAGGTTCACCTGTGGAGACAAACTTGTATAAGTACTTGACAGATAAATAAAAAAATAGAGATTCGCTGGAATCTCTATTTTTGTTGTAAACATTTGACAGCAGGAATATCTACTGGAGCCCATTCTAATGTATCTAACTCTTCGATGGGAAGCCATTTAGAATCCTGGTGTTCTAATAATGTTAAATTTCCAGTGTGTAATTTTGAACGGTAAGTTTTCATTGTAACAATACCAAAATCATACTCATGGGAGGCTTCATTGATGAAGGAAACGATTTCAATTTCAGAATCAAATTCTTCTTTAATTTCGCGAATTAAAGCCTCTTCGGGAGTCTCACCTTGCTCAAGCTTTCCTCCAGGGAATTCCCAATAGCCTCCTAAACTTTTTCCTTCAGGCCGTTGAGCGCAAAATATTTTTCCATCTTTTTCAATTGCTGCAGCTACCACACTAATAATTTTTTTTGACAAGATTTGACCTCCACAATAAACTCTTTTACAGATTTTGTTATACTTTCTCTATATATTACTTTAAAGGAGTTAAAATGTCTAGAAAAATTGCCAACCTCCCCTCCCTCATCCCTTTCGGTTTCACCTTTGCCGACAATCGTTACACCTACCGTGAGGTCTTCATGGAGGGGCAGTTTGAGGCGGTGGTGGAGGTTGATGAGGCTGGGCAGCTGTCGTCCTTTATCTGGGATTGTGAGATGGAGGAGGTCTATACTGCCCATCTGGTGACTGCGCCAGCTGGGGCTTTTGTGGGGCAGGTGAGAGAAAGCTATCAGGCGATTTTGGCTCGGGTCGAGGAGGCTTGTTGTGTTGCTCTGCCATTTTCCAAGGACCAAAGCAACCGCATAGCCCAGCTCATCAAGGAGCAGTGGGGCGACCTTCCTGACTATCCCTTTGACAAGTTACTGACCTATGGGGCCTTTCGCCATCCCTCCAATAATAAGTGGTACGCCCTGGTCAGTCAGATTCCGAGGGACAAGCTGGATGGGAGCGCTGACCAAGAGCTGGTGGAGATTGTCAATCTCAAGGTAGATGGTCGGGAAATAGCAGAGCTGCTGAGTCAGTCGGGCATCTACCCAGCCTATCATATGTCAAAGAAGGCCTGGGTGTCGGTCTTGCTGGATGAGACTGTGGAGGACCAGGCGATTTTCGCCCTCCTTGAGAAAAGTCGCCATCAGGTAGGACCAAAATCCTACAAGGCGGAGCAAGGGCCTGATTACTGGGTTATTCCTGCCAATCCCAAGGTCTATGATATTGATACCGAGTTTGCGGAAAATAAGATAGTCTATTGGCCACAAAAATTAACCATTCAAGCTGGAGACATCGTATCCATCTATGTGACGGCGCCTGTACAGGCCATCCGCTATGTCTGCCGTGTCTTGGGGGCGAACTTAGAAAATCGCGGGGAATCAGACATTCCTGCAGAGAAGAAAGTCATGCAGGTGGAATTGATTGCGCAGCTATCTGATACTGTCTTACCGAGGGAGCGTATGTTGGACTTAGGGGTCAAGGCGGTACGTGGTCCTAGACGTCTCACAAAGGAGTTGATAGATGTTCTGAGATCGGAAGTGAAAAAATTTATTAAATTATCAGAATATTTAATAAAAATCTTTACATCTGCAAAAAAAGCGGTATAATAAGACTATTAAATTTTAAGGAGGAGTAGGTATGAAGAAAAGCTTCATTCATCAGCAAGAGGAGATTTCTTTTGTCAAAAATACATTTACACAGTATTTGAAAGACAAGCTAGAAATCGTAGAAGTGCAAGGACCGATTTTGAGTCGTGTCGGGGATGGTATGCAGGATAATTTGTCCGGTGTGGAGAATGCAGTTACCGTTAATGTGAAGCTGATACCAGATGCTACTTATGAGGTGGTTCATTCGCTTGCAAAATGGAAGCGTCATACCTTGGCTCGCTTTGGATTTCACGAAGGAGAAGGTCTTTTTGTACATATGAAAGCCTTGCGTCCAGATGAGGATTCCTTGGATCCGATTCACTCGGTGTATGTGGATCAGTGGGACTGGGAAAAGGTCATCCCTGATGGACGTCGCAACTTGGCTTATTTGAAGGAAACGGTCGAACAAATCTATAAGGCCATTCGATTGACAGAGCTTGCAGTTGAAGCACGCTACGATATCGAATCTGTCTTACCGAAGAAGATTACCTTTGTTCACACAGAAGACTTGGTGAAAAATTTCCCAGACTTGACGCCAAAAGAGCGTGAAAATGTGGTTGCCAAGGAATACGGTGCGGTCTTCCTAATCGGTATCGGTGGTGAATTGGCAGATGGTAAACCACATGATGGCCGTGCACCTGACTATGATGACTGGACAAGCCCATCTGAAGCAGGCTATAAAGGCCTTAACGGAGATATTTTGGTATGGAACGAAGCACTTGGGTCAGCTTTTGAAATCTCATCAATGGGGATTCGTGTTGACGAAGAAGCACTCAAACGCCAAGTTGCCATTACAGGCGATGAAGACCGTTTAGAATATGACTGGCACCGTGCACTCTTGAATGGCTTGTTCCCATTGACAATCGGTGGAGGGATTGGTCAATCACGTTTGGCTATGTTCTTGCTTCGTAAGAAACATATCGGTGAAGTGCAATCTAGCGTTTGGCCACAAGATGTTCGTGACGCCTTTGAAAATATTCTTTAATAACAGGATAAAGAATTGTGCAAAATGGCCTTGCCAGCGATAGGAAAATGATAAAAATGTTTGGACTTATTTTAGAAGTTCCAAACTTTTTTGTTTTCATTCTCTTTTTGAATACTTGCAATTCATTGTTGAAAACATTTACAACATGATTATTTGTGATTTTTAGGCCAATCTATGATATACTTTTTTAGTTAAATTAAAATATACAGAGGATATTATGACAAAACTTAGAGAAGACATCCGTAACGTTGCTATTATTGCCCACGTTGACCACGGAAAAACAACCCTCGTTGATGAACTATTAAAACAATCCCAAACATTGGATGAGCGTACGCACTTGGATGAGCGTGCTATGGACTCAAATGATATTGAGAAAGAGCGTGGTATCACCATCCTTGCAAAAAATACTGCCGTAGCTTATAACGGTACTCGTATCAACATCATGGATACACCAGGACACGCGGACTTTGGTGGTGAGGTTGAGCGGATCATGAAAATGGTTGATGGTGTAGTCCTTGTCGTGGATGCTTATGAAGGAACCATGCCACAGACTCGTTTCGTGTTGAAAAAAGCGCTTGAACAAAACTTGATACCTATCGTGGTTGTGAATAAGATTGACAAACCATCTGCTCGTCCTGAAGAAGTAGTGGATGAAGTGCTTGAACTCTTCATCGAACTTGGGGCAGACGACGATCAATTGGAATTCCCAGTAGTCTATGCGTCAGCGATTAATGGTACTTCTTCATTGTCTGACAATCCAGATGACCAAGAAGAAACAATGGCACCAATCTTTGATACCATCATCGAGCATATCCCAGCTCCAGTGGACAACTCAGATGAACCATTGCAGTTCCAAGTATCACTTTTGGACTACAATGACTTCGTAGGTCGTATCGGTATCGGTCGTGTCTTCCGTGGTACTGTTAAAGTTGGTGACCAAGTTACCCTTTCTAAACTAGACGGCACAACGAAAAACTTCCGCGTTACAAAACTCTTTGGTTTCTTCGGTCTTGAGCGTAAAGAAATCCAAGAAGCTAAAGCGGGTGACTTGATTGCCGTTTCTGGTATGGAAGACATCTTCGTTGGTGAGACAGTAACACCGACAGATGCAGTTGAGGCACTCCCAGTTCTTCGTATCGATGAGCCTACTCTTCAAATGACTTTCTTGGTGAACAACTCACCATTTGCCGGTCGTGAAGGGAAATGGGTAACTTCACGTAAGATTGAAGAGCGTCTCTTGGCTGAATTGCAAACAGACGTATCTCTTCGTGTTGACCCAACAAATTCACCAGATAAATGGACTGTTTCAGGTCGTGGTGAATTGCACTTGTCTATCTTGATTGAAACCATGCGTCGTGAAGGCTATGAGCTTCAAGTATCACGTCCAGAAGTTATCATCAAGGAGATCGACGGCGTGAAGATGGAGCCATTTGAGCGCGTGCAAATCGATACTCCTGAAGAATACCAAGGTTCTGTTATCCAATCCCTTTCTGAGCGTAAGGGTGATATGTTGGATATGATTTCAACAGGTAATGGCCAAACACGACTTGTCTTCCTCGTACCTGCGCGTGGTTTGATTGGTTATTCTACAGAATTCCTTTCAATGACTCGTGGTTATGGTATCATGAACCATACTTTCGATCAGTATCTACCAGTTGTTCCTGGTGAAATTGGTGGTCGTCACCGTGGCGCCCTTGTCTCTATCGACCACGGTAAGGCAACGACTTATTCTATCATGCGTATCGAAGAACGTGGTACCATCTTTGTTAATCCAGGTACTGAAGTATACGAGGGAATGATCATCGGTGAAAACTCTCGTGACAATGATTTGACTGTTAATATCACAACTGCTAAACAAATGACAAACGTTCGTTCAGCGACGAAAGACCAAACAGCGGTTATTAAGACACCACGTATCTTGACTCTTGAAGAATCACTTGAATTCTTGAATGATGACGAGTACATGGAAGTCACACCAGAATCCATTCGTCTTCGTAAGCAAGTCTTGAACAAGGCAGAACGTGATAAGACTGCTAAAAAGAAAAAATTAGCGACTGAAGAAGGATAAGAAAAGGGAGAGGCATGTTTTATCTAATCTTAGCCATGTTGCTGGTGCTATTTTATATCTTTGCAGCACCAAACAATATTCGAGGAACCATTAATCTCATGGTTGCAGTATTTGTTTTAGTAGCACTTTTTATAGCCCTCTTATTAGCTTTTTTAAAGGTTTTAGAATTCTCTTCTCATGTCTGGGTTGCCATTATCATGTTCATGATTGCATTCTGGGCTATGTGGGATATTCATCATTTAGATAAACCAAATACCAAACGTTCATCAAGAACGAAGAGAGATACCTACTAAAATTTGTGAAAACGTGAATGCCTCCTTTCGGCCACCAGCTCAACTTGCTGGTGGTTTTTGCATGTTTAAAAAGTTAACAAGACTATTTATTACAAATTCTATGCAAACGTTTACATAATATTATTTGTCAATAATGACACGAAAAATGGGTAATTTGCAAATTGTTACCGGTAACAATTTATTTTGAAAATAAATGAAAATAAATGAAAAACAGCAAGAAAACATGTAGGTTAAACCATATTTATGAAAAAAAATAAAACTTTAGGAGATTGTTATTTTATTTTTGATATGATAAAATAATGAAAATGTTTGCATATTGTGTGCAGAAAGATGTCAATTGGATACTAACTTGCTTTATTCATGAAAAGGAGAAACGGACTTTTGAAATTAATAAGGAAATTAGTGACGGGGCTGATGATTCTTCTCGTAGCTCTTGGGAGTAGTCCTTTGGAGGTGTTTGCCTATGTTCCAGATTTGGATGGGACAGAGTGGCCAGTAAAAGATAACAATGGGTCTTCATCTACTTTGCCCCAACCACCAGCTGTTGAGAATATTGTTGATTTAAGGAATATGTTTAATTATCCAACTTTGGATTATTCCGGAATACCGCGTGATCCTGCTAACGGACAAATATTAGATTTTTCCAGGAACAAGTCTTATGTTACAAAGGATGATTCTTCGGTAGCGGTTTTGACAAGAGATTCGACATGGCAGTCAGGGGTTATGTGGAGTCTAGACGATTACAAAGTGAAGTTGAATGAACCGTTTCACATGGTTTCCTATGTTTATTTAGGGAATAAAGGTCAGCAAAACCATGGTGCAGACGGGATTACTTTCACGATGCACAATGATAACAAAGTAGCCTCCTCCTCAGAAGCAGGGAGTACTGCCAATACTGGAAATAATGCCTATGGTGCCCTTGGAAACGGTCTTGGAGTTTACGGGAATCACTTTAGTGGAGCAGATAATAGTAATATTTATGTCCAGATGAAAAAAGGGGTGACCAATGGTATTGCTTTAGAGTTCGATACATTTTATAATGACGAGACCGGTTTGAACGGGAAACAGTTTTCTGATAACGATTTGTGGTCTTATGCGCGTCCGCAAGGAAGTTATAATTCTAATTTTGGACATATTGGCATCAATTATTTGAATAATCTTCAGCAAAATCGCGCCAATGAGGATTATACGACATTACAACCTCGTAGGTATAAAAAGTTTAGCACAAATGTTTATGATTATAATACTATGATTAAACATAGTGGCATGTTAGCTGTTGGTTGGGATGGAACAATAAAAGAATTGGCCACGAAATTGGACCCGGATAAAGGTTGGCAAATTGATAGATATCCTTCTAAACCACTGGCTGATGACACGTGGCACCGTCTGGAAGTAAAGTGGACACCTAAATCAGATACAACTGGCGATTTAACATACATTATTTACCGAAAAGGTCACAGTGGGAATCGTAATGTTTCTTCGATTTATGATACATCAAATTATACAAACAGTAGCAATGATATTCTTACATACACTATTTCAGATTTAAATGTTGTAGATGTATTTAAGGTTAACAGCACGGCTGATTCAGTTTATTGGGGATTCTCAGGCTCAACAGGTGGTTTCCAAAACAACCAAGCTGTTCAGATGTTGCAATTGCCAGAAGCCTACTATCAATCTGAAATTTTGAAAAAGGATCAAGATGGGTATCCAGTTTCTGGTGCAGTTTTCGAACTTGAAAAAAAGAATGAGACAACTGGTCGTTGGGACGTCCAAGAGTTCTATAATCCGAAAAACGGTCAATATGTGAGACAACTAATGACTGGATCACAACAAGACATGGAAATTGGAGTTTATAGCGGTGTATTCCAGAGCCTAGGAAAAATTAAATTAACCCAATTAACTAAAGGTACTTATAGATGGAAAGAAGTTGCACCTCCAGAAGGTTATCAACTAGACAAAGTCTACTATGAAGGTTATCAACGAGACAAAATCTACTATCCGAATGAAGAAGGTTTTGTGGTCAATTACGCAAATTCGAAAATTGAAAATGCTTTTCAATACCCAGCAAAAAATACCAAACTCAGCCAAATAGAACTCTATAAGTATGATAGAGTCAAAACTCAACCATTGAATGGTGTAAAATTCACTATTTTTAAAAAGGAAAACAATACCAACTATTATTTGAAATTAAATGCTGACACTGACACTGCTGCTACTGATTTTGAGTGGACAATGAATGAAGACGAAGCAAAACAATTTGAAACGGGCAAATCCTATTTTGTAAGAAATGGCGAAATTGAGGAATCTGTACTAGCGGAGAAAGACAAGGGATATATTCGTATCGGCTATATTGAAAATGGTGCAAATCTTTCATGGAAAGAAGTGGAAGTACCAAAGGGATATGATTCTTCTGGTAAGTTGATAGGAGATTTCGAACATAATAACTATCTTTACTCGGCAGAACAGATTAACTCACGACTCTTTCAAGTGAGTCTAGAGAAAAAAGCGAGCGACGACCCCAATGCGGCATTGCCTGGAGCAGTCTTCTCCTTGGAACAATATGACGGAGATTGGAAGGTGGTAAAGGTTAAACAAACCACAGGTGAAAATGGTAAAATCACCTTTACCCCAATTACCCCAGGTGAAGATGGTGAAGACACCATTGAAACAGATGGAAATGGTAAAATCACCATTTCAAATTTAAAGGCTGGTAAATATCGTTGGGAAGAAAAACAGGCTCCTGTAGGATATAAAATCAAACAACAATATTACCCATTTGATGTGCAATATCGTGAAGGTCTAGAAATTGACAATATAAGTCAAAATTATATCTACGATCCGACCCAGGTAATCAACGAACCTAAAGATTTTAATTTAACGCTTGAAAAGTTATCGTCTACCTTCCAAAAACCGCTACAAGGTGTGGAATTTAAACTATATGATAGTGCAGGTGAGCCTGACTTTTCACCTCTGCACCTGATAGATACCGTAACAACAGGTACTGACGGAAAAATTGTTTTGGATAAGGGACAGATTCAAGCAGGTAAGACCTATTATCTAGTTGAAAGTCCGACACAGACAGTAGAGGGTTTCATTCGATTAAAGGGTTACTTTACCATCACGACTTCCAAAACCAATGGTTTCACAGACGAATCAGTCACCTATACGCCGAACGCTGAAAAGTCCACAAGTCCATTTGAGTTTACAAGCACATCTACTGACACATCCTATGCTGGTACCTTGAAAATCTACAATAAGCGGAAATCAATCCTACCAGAAACCGGTGGAAATGGCATTTTGGGCTATGTTGGTATTGGCTTGACGATGACCATCGTAGCTCTGCTATTTTTCATAGCGAGAAAACGTATCGTCAAATGGTTGGTCATCCTTCTGGTAGCGACCTCTGGTCTGGCTGGTTTGGCAGGGGGCACGCAAGTAGTGTCTGCTCAGGAACAGGAGCAGGTACAACTTGAAGTAAATCGTCTGGTTTATCAGCCGAGTGATACGCAGTACAAGTCTGGAGTACCAGTTGCTGGTGCTAAACTTGAGGTTGTGGATGTGACCAAGAGCTTCTATGAACTCGTCAATCGTCAGAAATTAAGTCTGAAAGAGGCGCAGGAAGCAGTTAGTAAAAGCAACAAGATTGATGGACAATCGCTTGCTGTAGCAACTACGGATCAATCTGGTTTAGTTCGCTTTACGGTTTCGAAAACCAGTCAGCAACGACCGGCGGTCTATCTCATTCGAGAGATTGTTACACCTGTAGCAGTGACGAAGATGGAAAATATGGTGGTTGTTCTACCTATATTGGATGAAAGTGGTAATGAAAAGTCACTCATATCTTTGTTTCCAAAGTCACATGGAACATTTACTTTTGATAAAACAATTGACGAGAAACAGTCTAGTTATAGCTATGGTGAGCCGATACCCTATCGCTTATCAACAATCATTCCGCAAGACATGATGAATTTATCGTCCTATGAGATAGAAGATATCTACGATCAGGGCTTGCGATTTATTTCTGATAGTTTGGAGATTTTTATTGACGGAGAAAAACAGTCAGATAGTATCAAAGCTGTAAATCTGTCAGAGAATCAATTTAGAGTAGTGTTTGATGTAGCCAAATTGGCAGACTTCGGTGGGAAAAAACTTGAAGTAACCTATCAAATGGTTATTAAGGATGAGGCTGCAATTGACCAAGATTTGGTCAATACGGCAACCCTTTATCCAGGAGATTTGACCCCGTTGGTCGATAGAGAAAATGTCCAAACAGGAGGTTTTCGATTCATCAAACGTGCAGCTGAGGGGAAACAAAATCCCTTAGCCAAGGCAACTTTTGTTATCAAAAATCCTACTGACGATACGGTCCTCACCTACAAGGAAGGAAAGTATCAATTCGAAAAGGTAGCTACAAATGCATCTGGGGTTGTTCGTTTAACTTCGGATGATGATGGCTATTTTGAGATAAGAGGATTGAGATATGGCGAGTATCTTGTCAGTGAGATACGAGCACCTTCGGGCTATGTCTTGAATGACAAGCCAACTGCATTTACTGTTGGGGTTTCAACTTATTCCCAAGGTCCGGTCTTATCGATATTTAACGTCAAAAAACCGAAAATTCGATTGCCAGAAACGGGTACCGTTGCAACATCAACCGCATTTGTGGGATTGTTGATAATGGCTTCATCACTTGTGATGATTAGGAGAAGAAAAGATAACTAATTCAAGGAGAATAAAAATGAAAAAGATTAAAGTTTTTGCTTTACTAGCGACACTTTTTGTCGGTATCTTTAGCAATCTGTTTACCCCAGTCGTATCGGCTGTAGAACCGAGTGGCGATGCAACTGTTACGATCCACAAATTGAAAAATAAAACTGGACCTATTGTTAACACTGGTAATGTGTTAGATGGTTACACTGCCTCTGATTTCTTAGATGGTATCACATATAATGTCTATGATGTGACTGCTGCATACCACGCTAAGTACAACGAAGTTTATACATCAACAGATGCTCAAGCTGCTGATAATACAGCTCGTGACTATGTTCAAGGAACTGCGGGTCATGCTCCTAAATTTGAAGGTACTTCTTATGTGGCTACTCTAAAAGGTACACAAACGACAGCTACAGCTGAAGCAGCTACAGAGTTAGTTCCAAAAGGTGCTGCAACATTTACCTTACCTAAAAAATCAGGTGGTAAAGATGCAGTCTACGTCTTTGTAGAACAACCTAAAACTGGTATTACTGCTGCTGAAAACAACTTAGTACTTAGCTTCCCAGTATATCAATTAGATGGTAATGGAAAAAACACTGACAATGAATTATCAACTATTCATTTGTATCCAAAAAACACTACGGAAGATATCACTCCAGTAAAAGATATCACAACTCCAAATTCAGATGGTGCTAAACCTGTTGAACATAACAACTATAATATCGGTCAAGATATTGGTTTCAAATTATCAACAAAAATCCCTGCTAATATTGGCATTAAAGAAGTTGATGGCGTAACACCACACTACAACACTTTTGGTTTAATCGATACTCATGACACAACATTGACATTTAATCCAACAGGGACTCATAAATTGGAAGTTGCTGGAACATCAGTTGTTCTTTCTGAGGGAAAAACAGCTGACTATACTATCGTAGTTGGTGAACCTGCTCCAGCTGAAGGAAAAGCTACCTTCAAAGTGAAATTGACTCAAGAAGGTATTAACAAACTTGCTACGCATGGTGGTAAGAATCTTGAATTCACTTATACAATGAAATTGAATGCTACTGCAGTGATGGACACTAAAAATGTCAACAAAGTAACTGTTGAATATGGTCGTAAGACAGATACTTTCGATGACGTTGTGACAAAACCAGGTAACGAAAAAGAAGTGTACACTGGTGGTTACGGTTTCATCAAGACTGACGTTAGCACAAACAAACCACTTGCAAAAGCAGAGTTCGTTGTACGTGATGCAGATGCTACTACCGCAAAATACTTGAAGATTGATGACACGACAAAAGAAATTTCATGGGTTAATTCTGTAACGGATGCAACTATATTCAAAACTGGTGAAGACGGTATCGTTGACATCAAAGGTTTGACTTATGGTACTTACTATCTTGAAGAAACGAAAGCACCAACAGACTATGTGCAATTGACTAAACGTATTGGGTTCGATGTTAAATTTGATTCATATAAAACTACAACTACAACTCCACATAACGTTGCTAATACACCTAAAGGTTTCCTTCCTTCAACTGGTGGTGCAGGTATCATCCTCTTTGTAGCTCTTGGTGCTGCTATGGTTGGTCTTGCAGGTGTTTACTTTACATCTCGTCGTAAAGATGCCTAATAATAATTAAATGAATAGGGAGGAGAGAACATGGCTCGCACCAGACAAAACGGCAAGCGAAAAATAATTGATACAATTATGGTATTGATTTTGGTTGCTGGTCTAGGCGTTCTCTCCTACCCATTTGTTCGGAACTCTTTAAATGACATGATCAATCAACAGTTGATTCGTCATTATCAGGCAGAAGCTAATCAAAAAAGTAAAGAAGAGTACCAACAACAACTTGAAAAACTGGAGGAGATGAATAGGCAGTTTGCCTATCAAAATATCTCTCCAGGCTTTGATCCATTTTCGGAAGAGGCCAAAGAAATTGAGCAGACAAAGGTTATCTACGAAGATCATATCATCGGAGTAATTTCTATTCCTAAGATAGCGGTGCGCTTGCCTATTTTTGACCAGACAACAGAAGCATTTCTGGCTAAAGGGGCTAGCTATCTGGAAGGGACTTCATTTCCCATAGGAGGGGAGTCTACTCACTCGGTGATTTCTGGTCACCGTGGTCTGACGGAGGCAAAACTCTTTACAGATTTACCAGATTTGGTAAAGGGGGATCACTTTTATATCGAGCTTGGGGAAGCTGAGATACATGCCTACCAAGTGGATGATATCAAAGTGGTAGAACCGACAGATGTTAGTAGTTTGCAGATTGAGAAAGGGAAGGATTACATTACCCTTGTCACCTGTACACCTTATATGATTAACAGTCATCGCCTGCTCGTTCGTGGTCACCGGGTTCCTTATGTTCCAGAATTAATGGAAAGTGAAGTGAAGGAAGCAAAAGTTGACTACTACACCTTTATGCCGATAGTGATACTAGGATTGGTATTGTTCCTTATCCTCATAGTCATATTTAGAAAATTTAGAAGAAGCCGTAAATCTTCTCCCACACGTTCATAGCCCAAGACGGCGGACTCAAATTTTTTTAATGACGAGAATGGATGATGACTTCACTTTGAGATAGGAATTCATTTCGATTGCTTGTCTCGGTATACTTAATTTATTCTAAGAAAATCCCATAAAATAAAGTGGCTTTTCCGATAATGATAAATCGGTCCACTTTATTTTTTAAGTTTAAATGAAAACGGTTGCACAATTTCATTTGGTTTTAGGAAGACTGTAACGTGCTTCCTAATTGTTGGAGATAAAAGAATGTTTATAAAGGTAACGAATGAAAAAGAAACAGTTTGCAAGTAAAGTAACAAGGCTAACCATGTCAATGGTGCTTGGGGCGAGTGCTATCGTTCCAAACATGCTTCCCCTGTATTCACAGACAGTCTCTGCAAATACTCAAAATACAGGTATTTTGTCAGCGAAAGATCGGGGGATTCTCTATGCCAATTCACGGACGGATTTTCGGGATGAAACCATCTATTTTTTGATTACAACTCGTTTTTATGATGGTGATTCAAGCAATAATGCCCGCACGTCTGAAGACAAGAAGGCCAATAATCCTGAGACTGACCCTTCCTGGCGCGGTGACTTTGCCGGCTTAATTGAACAGTTAGACTACATTAAAGCATTGGGATTCACGGCTATTTGGATTACCCCTGTTGTCCAAAACAATTCTGGCTATGACTATCATGGTTACCATGCTTCTAATTTTAACGCAGTGGACTATCGGTACGAATCCAATGGGGTTGATTATCAAACTCTGATTGATGCCGTGCATGCCAAGGGGATGAAAATTATTCAGGACGTAGTTTTCAACCATACTTCCAATTTTGGTGAAGAAGGCCTGAACGAACTGGGTGGAGAAAGTCTGAAAACCCAAATTTCAAGCAATGATTATCCAACTCGCAATAAGGTAGTTATGAATGGTACAGGAGATCCGCTGAATATTTACCACCATAATGGGTTTGCGGGAGGCGGTGACTGGGATAACTATGAAGCTCAGCGGAAAACGATTGCGGATGACTGTTTTGATTTGGAAACGGAAAATCCGCTGGTCTACAATTACCTCATTGATGCCTATAAGAAATATATCAATATGGGTGTGGATGGCTTCCGTGTTGATACGGTGAAGCATTTATCTCGTTTGACCTTAAATACCACCTTCCTTCCTCAGTTACAAGGGGCAGCTGAAGCGAATGGGAACAATGATTTTTATATGTTCGGGGAGATTTGTACAAAAGGACACGATGTCTGGTACCGTGATGCTCCGCCGATTTCAACCTCTTTCTACACTTGGGATACGGATGCAAGTTATAAGGCAAGATGGAGCGATACCGATTTGGCGACCAATGAAAAGTTAGTCGAGTCTCACTATCTTGATCATATGAATACAGGGAATCAACCGACTTCTTCCAATGCGTTGTTGAATGGCAATGATTACCATGCAACAGATTATTCTCAAAAATCAGATCTCGGTGCGATTGATTTCCAAATGCACTGGTCCTTTGACAATGCCAACCAAGCCTTCAATACGGCAAAATCGCAGGATCCTTATTTCAACGATGCGACCTGGAATGTGGTTTACGTTGATTCACACGATTATGGACCAGATAATTCACAAACAGTTCGTTACAATGGTGGTACAGATGCTTGGGCAGAAAATCTCTCATTGATGTTTACATTCCGTGGGATTCCGACGCTTTACTATGGTAGTGAAGTAGAGTTTCAAGCTGGAAAACCAATAGATGTTGGGCCGAATGCGCCTTTGAGTGCAACAGGTCGTGCTTATTACGGGGATTACCTTGAAGGAAATGTCGATACGACTGACTTTACAGAGTTTGGAAATCTGAGTGGAAAAGTTGCTGAGACTTTACAGGCTCCTCTTTCTCAACATATCATTCGTCTCAATCGTCTCCGCCAAGCTATTCCTGCTCTTAGAAAAGGGCAATATTCTACTGATGGTATCTCAGGAAATATGGCTTTCAAGAGACGGTATACAGATGATAAGACAGATAGTTTCGCCTTGGTGGCTATTTCAGGCAATGCAACCTTCTCAGGAATCCCAAATGGTACCTATGTAGATGCTGTTACAGGCGATACAAAAGTGGTGTCAAATGGCACATTAACAGCTCAAGTTTCTGGTAAAGGAAACATGAAGGTCTATGTGTTAAATACAAGCAAGACACCTGCCACAGGCCGTGTCATTCCGAATGGTCAATATTTGACTGATGGTGGCGTAGTTGTACCGATTGATAATGGCCAAATTTCAGTTGTAGAACCTACAAACTTGGAAGTGAGCACGTCATCCGTTACCATCAAGGAAGCAACTTCTACAAAAGTAACGGCTAAAGTAAGTCCTGTGGGTGCTTCTCCTATTGTAAAATGGACTTCAAAAAATCCAGATATTGCAGCGGTTTCAAATGGTGAAATTACCGGTGTATCTGTAGGGAAAACGACAGTAACTGTAAAAACCACAAATGGCATTGAAAAAACGATTCAAGTGACGGTTGAAGAAAATCCAGACATTATCAAGCCAACTTCTATCACATTAAATAAGAATAGTCTGACTCTATTGACCAAGGAATCGGAACAATTACAGGCTAAGGTTGAACCAGAAAATACCACTTATCCGGAGGTAGTTTGGGAAAGTTCGGATCCAACAGTGGCTAAGGTGGATGAGTCTGGAAAAGTGACTGCTCTGAAACCTGGTACAGCAACGATTACGGTGACAAGTCGGTATGGCAATCATAAGGCTCAATGTGAAGTAACCGTTGAAAAGAATACGAATGCAACAACCATTTACTTCAAAAATACGGCTAATTGGGCGACAGTAAATGCCTATGCATGGGATTCAACCAGCAATCCAATTCCGAAAAATGCAGCTTGGCCAGGTGAATCCATGGTTGCTTTAGGAGATGGAATCTATAGTATTGAATTGTCTCCTGAGACTAATTACGACAAGATTATTTTTAATAACGGTAGCCAACAAACCAAAGATTTGACAATTGATGTGGCAAAGACTCTCTATGATTTTGGTTCATCTTCATGGTCAACCTATGAGTCTGCTGACGTGAAGGCGGTAGAGGGCGTAACCTTGAATCAAGCAAGTTTAGAGCTTGATATTAATCAATCCGAACAATTAACAGCAACAGTTACACCAAGTGATGCGACCAATAAACGATTGTCATGGACTTCTAGTCAGTCAGATATTGCGACTGTGTCACCGGATGGTCTTGTAAAAGCAATCAAGGCTGGAAAAACGGAAATAACTGTAACAACAGTGGATGGTTCACATGTGGCGACTTGTCAAGTGACGGTAAAGGAAGCGCCAGTGAAACCTGTTGTTCTTGGAGTGAAAGATCAATCTACGGATACAATTGAAATCTCCGATACCGCAACATTGACATTGGAAGTGGCCAATGCGAAGACGGCTTCTTACAAGCTAGGAAATGGTCCTGCTGTCACATTCAGCAACGGACAAACCATTACAGTTGGTCAAAATTTAGCAGCAGGTAGCAGTGTAACATTGACATTGGCTGCAACATCATTGGATAACCAGTCCGTTACAAAAACCTATACCATCACGAAAAAAAAGGTGGAGCTTCCAGAAGAGCCAATTACTCAAACGACAATCTATTTCGATAATCCAGACAATTGGACAGAAGTCTATGCCTATATGTATGATGCCAAAGGCAACCACCTTCTTGGAGCATGGCCCGGTACTAAGATGACAAAAGAGGTATCAGGTGCATATGCTCTAAATGTACCTTCAACATACAGCACATTGGGTGTGAAAGTTTTATTCAGCAATAACAGGGGGGGCCAATACCCTCAATCTGTTGGTTTTGATTTTGTTGCAAAAGGAACTTATTCTAAGACTGGTTTGAAAGTGGCAGAAGAAGTTACGGTTAAAGAGGAGGTTGTTACAGAATCCATTCCATTTGAAACGAAAACGGTGGAAAACCCTGAGGTGGACAAGGGTGTGACCAATACCCTTTCTGAAGGTAAAGCTGGTAGCAAAGAGATTACCTATAAAGTGACCTATAAAAATGGGGTTGAAGCTAGTCGTGAAAAAGTGAAGGAAGTGGTTGTAACGGAACCAACTCCAAAAGTTGTCGAAGTTGGAACCAAAGTGAGTGTAGATGAGAAAAAGATCGCTACACGTGTGTATTTTAGCAATCCTCAGAAATGGAAAAAGGTCTATGCCTATGTTTATGACCAAAAAGGTCAACCTGTTGTTGGCACTTGGCCAGGGAAAGAGATGACCAAGGATGAGCATGGCTACTATATTGAATTGTCTGTTGATTTGGTGGGGGGAAGAATTATTTTCAATAATCCTGAGACTAAGGTACAATATCCTACGCAAAATCAAGCTGGCTTTACGATTGAGTTAGGACATTTGTATGATCAGACTGGGAACCGTTATCCTGTCCTACCAGAGGAAGGATTTACCCGGATTCAGTTTGAAAATCCTGGTGGCTGGGATGCTGCCAATGTCTATGCATATTACGGAAATCCGATCCAAAGTCCCCTTGGGGCATGGCCTGGAAAACCAATGATAAAAGGAAATGATGGTCATTTCTTTATTGACTTACCAGAAGAATATGCAGAAAAGAATGTGAAAATTCTTTTCAATAAACCAAATAGCAATGTACAATTTCCATCTGCAGTTGGTTTTGATTTCAAATTGAATGGTCAATATCCGAAAGATGGATTGAAATAAAAATCATCTATGTAAAGAGGGAAGGTTACTCCCTCTTTTTTGATTTTATCAAATTTCGTAAAGGTTACTATTTGATGATGGGTTGTTACCTAATTGATATAGACTTTCTACCCCTATGTCTTGAAAATGGTGCTATTTCAAGGTAAAATAGAGTGTTAGAAAGTCAAAGGTAAAGTATATGAAAATGATTGAACAATTTAAAAATAAAAAAGTATTAGTTTTGGGATTGGCAAAATCTGGTGAATCAGCTGCTCGTTTATTGGATAAATTGGGTGCGATTGTGACAGTGAATGATGGAAAACCATTTGATGAAAATCCGACGGCACAATCATTGTTAGAAGAAGGGATTCGTGTCATTTGTGGAAGTCATCCCTTGGATTTACTGGATGAAGATTTTGCGCTTGTTGTGAAAAATCCAGGTATTCGCTATGATAATCCGATGGTTGAAAAGGCTTTGCAAAAAGGAATTCCTGTGTGGACTGAGGTTGAATTGGCTTATTTGATTTCAGAGGCTCCAATTGTCGGCATTACTGGCTCTAATGGAAAAACAACTACAACCACTATGATTGCTGAAGTCTTAAATGCTGGACACAAACCTGCTAAATTATGTGGGAATATTGGCTATCCCGCTTCATCTGTGGCACAGACAGCAACAAAGGACGATACTTTGGTCATGGAGTTGTCTTCTTTCCAACTAATGGGAACAGAATCGTTCAGACCTCATATTGCAGTACTGACAAATTTGATTGCAAGCCATATTGATTACCATGGGACTTTTGAAGACTATGTGGCTGCGAAATGGATGATTCAACGTCAAATGACAGAAGAGGATTTCATTGTCTTGAACGTCAATCAAGCTGAAATCAAAGAATTGGCTCTACATACCAAAGCCAATGTTGTGCCATTTTCAACCTTGGAAGAGGTGGATGGTGCATATTTAGCTGATGGAAAATTGTACTTCAAGGGTGAATATGTCATGGACGCAGATCAGCTGGGTGTCCCAGGAGCTCATAATATCGAAAATGCCTTGGCTACCATTGCAGTTGCCAAGATTTTGGGAGTAACGAATCAGGCGATTCAAGAGAGTTTGTCTGCATTTGGTGGTGTGAAACACCGCCTACAGTTTGTTGGTAAAATAAACAATGTGTCATTCTATAACGATAGCAAGTCTACCAATATATTAGCAACTCAAAAAGCTCTTTCAGGATTTGATAATCAAAAGGTAGTATTGATTGCGGGCGGTTTGGATCGTGGCAATGAATTTGATGATTTAGTACCAGATCTTGTAGGCTTGAAGAAGATGGTTATCTTAGGTCAGTCAGCACCACGTGTGCAACGGGCTGCTGAAAAAGCTGGTGTTGGCTATATCTCGGCTGATGAGATTGCGGATGCTACTCGTAAGGCCTTTAAAGTTGCTGAACCAGGGGATGTTGTCCTTTTGAGCCCTGCAAATGCAAGTTGGGATATGTATCCTAATTTTGAGGTACGTGGCGATGTATTCCTACAAACCTATGAGGAGTTAAGTAAATAAAATATGAAAAAAATTGTTTTTACAGGTGGAGGAACAGTTGGACACGTGACGCTCAATCTCCTTTTAATGCCTCGTTTCATCAAAGATGGTTGGGAAGTGCATTATATTGGGGATCGAAATGGGATTGAGTATGAGCAAATTAAAAATTCTGGCTTAGATGTCCAATTTCATTCCATCGCTACTGGGAAACTGCGTCGTTATTTCTCTTTCCAAAATATGGTGGATGTATTCAAGGTTGGGTTTGGCATTCTTCAATCCATTGCGATTATTGCCAAAATTCGTCCTCAAGCCCTATTTTCAAAAGGTGGCTTTGTTTCTGTACCACCAGTTATCGCAGCAAACTTGTTAAGAGTACCGGTCTTTATCCACGAATCTGATTTGTCGATGGGACTAGCCAATAAAATTGCCTATAAGTTTGCGACGACAATGTATAGTACCTTTGAGCAACCATCAGAACTGGCAAAAGTAAAACACGTTGGGGCAGTGACCAAGGTCGGGCAGCAAACAGACAAGGTTACTCCAATCCAATTACCTGAAATCCTAAGCCATTTTGACAAACAATTGCCGACTTTATTATTTGTTGGTGGTTCTGGTGGAGCTAAGGTATTTAATAATTTAATCAGCCAGCATGCTAAGATATTGACAGATGGTTTCAATATTATTAACTTGACTGGCGATGCACGACTCAACCAACTGGATAAACATATCTATCGTGTAGATTATATTACGGAGCTTTATCAACCCTTGATGGATTTTGCGGATGTCGTGGTGACACGTGGTGGTTCCAATACCTTATTTGAATTGATTGCAATGAAAAAATTGCATCTCATCGTTCCACTCGGCCGTCAAGCAAGTCGTGGAGATCAGATTGAAAATGCTCTGTATGCGGAGAAAAAAGGTTACTCTCGACAAATTAGTGAGGAGCAATTTACAGTTGATACCTTGTTGTCTGAGGTGGAAGCTTTGCTAGAAAACAAAGACTTTTATATCCAAAATATGGAACAATCTACTGAAATACAGTCAGTTGATAGTTTTTATCGCTTGTTAATGGAAGATATAGGAAGGTAGATGAGGTATGGATGAAAAAGACCCAAAAGAGTTGGTAGAAAATAAGAATTCAGAGCCATCTCTTGATTTAGATTCCTCTGTTCCAACAATGGATGCCTCAGATGATGAAAAAAGTGCCTTCTTTGAACAATGGAAATCACGGCATCAAGCTTATTTGGAGCAACAAAATCAGCAAGATGAAGAAGTTTTTGTTCCTGTAGATGAACCGGAAAAGAAAAAAAATGGCTTCCTAAAACGCTGGAAAAAAAACAAGAAAACGAATGAAACACCAACTGAAATAACGGATGATGCATTAGAACAAGAACTGGTTACTTTAAAGAAAAAGGATCCACTTCCTAGAATGGCCCTTTTAAAAGCAATCCCAGTTTTGCTGGGTAGTTTGGTTCTGTTTTTGCTTTCGCTGTATTTTATCACACCATTTAGTAAGGACAAAATCATCTCCGTACAAGGGAATGAGAGGTTAACTGCCCAAGAGGTCGAACAGCTCAGTTTGATTTCGAATCAGGATTATATTGTTACGATAGCATTGAATGCAAAAAATTATGCTGAGAACATCAAAAAAGCAAGTCCCGAGATTTCTGAAGCAACCATAGCCTATCGTTTTCCAAATGCCTTTACTATTCACGTTAAAGAGTATAAGTTGATAGGTTATCTGGAAGAAAACAGTCAATATTATCGGATTCTTTCCAGTGGAGAAATAGCTAGCGAAGCAATCCCAGCAGATCAACTTCCTGAAACCTATCTTTTAGTAAAATTGACAGATAAGGCATCAATCAAATCGCTTGCGGAGCAACTGGCCAAGGTGGATGAAACAATTACTTCCAAGATTCAAGAAATCACTTTAACACCAAGCAAAGTTACAGCGGATTTATCGACTTTGACCATGACAGATGGCAATACGATTTTGGTTCCTTTAAGTGAAATTGATACCAAGTTGCCATACTATTCAAAAATTGTGTTGGATATTGTCGAACCGTCTGTCATAGATATGGAAGTAGGAATCTATCGATATGTCAAAACTAGTCAATAAAAATATAGAAATTTTCTTAGAAAAAGCCATTCGAGACACTTTTTTTCTAGAAGATATGATATAATAAAAGATGACTAATTGCACTATTTTTTGAAAATTGGAATTATGTTTGTTAAAGTTGAAAGTAAGAGAGGACGGATAGAATGGTAAAAAGCGGCTTTTTTACGGGTTTAGATATTGGTACAAGCTCCGTTAAAGTCTTGGTGGCTGAATATACAGATAATGAAATGAATGTGATCGGAGTTAGTAGCGTAAAAAGCGCTGGCGTTAAGGATGGCATTATTGTAAATATTGATGTAGCGGCAGGTGCGATTAAAAAAGCACTAGAACAAGCAGAAGAAAAATCAGGAATTCGTATTGATAGAGTAAATGTTGGTTTACCAGCAAATCTATTGCAAATTGAACCAACCCAAGGGATGATTCCTGTCACAACAGATTCTCAAGAAATTACAGATTTAGATGTTGAGAATGTAGTGAAGTCTGCTTTAACAAAGAGTATGACACCTGAGCGCGAAGTTATTTCCTTCATTCCAGAAGAGTTCGTTGTAGATGGCTTCCAAGGGATTAAAGATCCTCGTGGTATGATGGGGATTCGTTTGGAAATGCGTGGCATGCTTTATACTGGACCACGTACCATTCTTCATAACTTACGAAAAACAGTTGAACGTGCAGGTGTTCAGGTTGAGAACATTGTGATTTCACCACTTGCTCTTACACGCTCTGTTTTGAATGAAGGAGAACGTGAATTTGGTGCAACAGTGATTGATCTTGGTGGAGGTCAAACGACTGTAGCAGTTATGAGAAACCAAGAGTTGCAATATACGAATATTTACCAAGAAGGTGGAGACTACATCACTAAGGATATTTCTAAGGTATTGACAACGTCACAAAGTATTGCAGAAAACCTTAAATTCAACTACGGAATTGCATATCCGCAGGATGCAAGTGATAAGGAAAAATTCACTGTTGAGGTGATTGGAGAAAGCACACCTGTTGAAGTAACAGAACGTTATTTATCAGAAGTTGTTTCAGCCCGTCTTCGTCAAATTTTTGACCGAGTAAGACAGGATTTGGAACGTACTCGTGCTCTTGATTTGCCAGGCGGTGTTGTCTTGGTTGGTGGCGGTGCCATTTTACCAGGTATCGCAGAATTGGCCCAAGAAGTATTGGGAGCTAATACAAAACTTTTTGTTCCAAATCAAATTGGTATCCGCAATCCTGCTTTTGCTAGCGTGATTAGTTTTGTTGAATATGTTGGTGGTTTAGAAGAAGTTGAAAAGATTGCACAGCGCGCGGTAAATGGTGAAGCTGATTTGCGTCAAAAACCTATTGATTTTACTGTTTCTCGTCCTCGAGTTGTTCCAACTATTCAACCTGAGGTGACTATTCCTGTTGAGACAAACGAGGATAATGAAAGATCTCTTCATGATTTTGAAGAAGAGCATGATGAAACACAATCAGCGACAAGAAGCAATTTCACAGATCGTCTTCGTGGTTTGTTTGGTAGCATGTTTGAATAAGTATAGAAAAGGTGATAAAAACTATGGCATTTTCATTTGAAGCAGCAGCAAGTCATGGTGCTGTCATTAAAGTAATTGGTGTCGGTGGTGGCGGTGGTAACGCCATCAACCGTATGATTGAAGAAGGTGTGGCTGGTGTTGAATTTATCGTAGCCAACACAGACGTACAAGCATTGAGTAGCTCAAAGGCAGAAACAGTTGTCCAATTGGGTCCTAAATTGACTCGTGGTTTGGGTGCTGGTGGTCAGCCTGAAGTTGGTCGCAAAGCAGCTGAAGAGAGTGAAGAAGCTTTGACCAATGTTCTTTCAGGAGCTGATATGGTCTTCATTACTGCTGGTATGGGCGGTGGATCTGGTACAGGGGCAGCTCCAGTGATTGCACGCATTGCAAAAAATTTGGGTGCTTTAACAGTTGCGGTTGTAACACGTCCATTTGGATTTGAAGGAAACAAGCGTGGCAACTTTGCGATTGAAGGAATTGAAGGTCTTCGTGAACAAGTAGATACACTCTTGATTATTTCAAACAACAACTTGCTTGAAATTGTTGATAAGAAAACTCCATTGTTGGAAGCCTTGAGTGAGGCTGATAACGTACTCCGTCAAGGTGTACAAGGGATTACCGATTTGATTACGAATCCTGGTTTGATCAACTTGGACTTCGCTGATGTGAAGACAGTGATGGAAAACAAAGGAAATGCTCTTATGGGTATTGGTATCGGTACAGGTGAAGATCGTGTTGTTGAAGCGGCTCGTAAAGCCATTTATTCACCACTTCTTGAAACAACAATTGATGGTGCTGAAGATGTCATTGTCAACGTAACTGGTGGTTACGATATGACGTTGACAGAAGCCGAAGAAGCTTCAGAGATTGTAAATCAAGCAGCTGGACAAGGTGTCAATATTTGGTTGGGAACATCAATCGATGAGTCAATGAAAGATGAAATCCGAGTAACTGTGGTTGCAACTGGTGTTCGTGAAGAACCAACAGAGCGTGCTAGCCGTTCACGTGTATCAGAGCATGTAGCACCTCGTCGCACTCAGCATTTTGATTTACCAACCAATCCTACGCCGTCTGCTAGCCGTGATGTGACTCAACCTGAGTCACCAAAAGCATCAGCATTTGGTGAATGGGATTTACGTCGTGAAAACTTAATCCGTTCTACAGAAGCAGAACCACAATCTGGTGTTTCCGTTGAAAAATTTACAATGGATGCGGATGAGGACGAATTAGATACACCGCCATTTTTCAGAAATCGTTAAAATGAATCTACAAAAAAATAGAGATGATGTGTTTGCTACTGTTGAACATGCAGAGAAAAATGCACATCGGCCTAGTCAATCAGTGAATGTCATAGCTGTCACAAAATATGTTGACAGCTCTATTGTTAGAGAATTGATTAAAACAGGTATTCATCATATTGGTGAAAATCGTGTTGATAAATTTTTAGACAAGTATCATGCCTTATCTGATCAAGAATTGACTTGGCATCTGATTGGTACACTTCAAAGAAGAAAAGTGAAAGATGTGATCAATTATGTCGATTACTTTCATGCTTTGGATTCAGTCAAATTAGCTGAGGAGATCAATAAACGTGCAGAAAAACCGATTAAATGCTTCTTACAATTGAATATTTCAGGTGAGCAAAGTAAGCATGGCTTCTCTATTGATGAATTAGAGGAGATTATTCCTCAATTGATCCCTTTTGAGAAAGTGGAAGTTGTTGGTTTGATGACAATGGCACCTTTTGATGCTGATTCAGAAGAATTAAACGAAATTTTCTCAAAAATGAATGAGATACATAAAACACTTTCAGCAAGAAACATACCGCATATGCCATTTACTGAATTAAGTATGGGAATGAGCGGTGACTATGTACAGGCAATACAACATGGGGCAACCTTTGTCCGTGTAGGCTCTGCATTTTTTACTGAATAGGGGATGAAGTAGGTATGGGAATTAAAGATACATTTAAAAATTTAGTTAACTATTTTGAAGTAGAAGATGCAAACGAGGTTGATGAACAGTACCAAGCAAATTCTACTGGTAATAAACGACCAGCAATGCATGCTGCTACAATAAAACCGATCAGCAGACCTGTTGAAAGACCAAGTCGTGGCGAATCACGAGGGGATGTAAACAGTGGATCGGAGTCGCGGTTGCAACGCTTACATGATCGTCAGCAAGAATTAATGTCTCATAGCGAACAAGGTAATTTGAAATCAACAATTGATATTAAGTTTCCAAAACGTTATGAAGATGCACCAGAAATGGTTAATCTCTTGTTGGATAATGCAAGTATTTTAATTGATTTCCAATACATGTCTGAACAACAGGCACGCCGTTGTTTGGATTATTTGGATGGGGCACGATCAGTTCTTTCTGGAAATTTAAAGAAAGTTTCAAATACAATGTGGCTGTTAACCCCTGTAAATGTAACGGTGCATATTGAGGAACTCCGTAACACAAATGTCGGTGCGAATCAAGATTCACAATTTGATTTTGATATGAAGAGGTAAATTTTATGCAATTTTTGATTTTTCTTATTTTAAAAATTGTAGAAATTTATTCGTATTTTTTATTGGCATATGCATTATTGAGCTGGTTTCCCAATCTCTATGCGACTCCATTGGGGCGTTTGATTCAGTGGGCTGTGGCACCTATATTAAAGCCGTTTAGACGGCTCAATCTACAGTTCATGGGCTTGGATTGGACAGTTATGGTTGCAATGATTGCACTCAACATTGGAACTCGTATACTGATTCGCATCCTGCTTTTGCTAGCTTAATCATGAAAAATGATAAACAAATAATGCAACATTTTGCCAAGGAAGAAAGGGAATTCGTTGAGAAAATAATGGATATGTGTCAGCAAGTTGAAGATACATATTCCTATAGATTAACGCACTTTCTACATCCCCGACAAGATGATATTGTATCTAAAATTGCGCATTATTATCAATTACAAACTTTTTCAAGTCGTGACTTCTTGCCAACTGAACATTCGAGAGTCATTATTGCTCCAAGTTACTATGAAATAGATACTCAGGATTTTAGGCTAACAGCTCTTGATTTATCTTTTTCAAGAAAGTTTCATACTCTTTCTCATTCTCAAGTATTAGGAACTTTTCTAAATCAATTGGGGATTAAAAGAGAATACTTGGGTGATATCATTGTCAATGAAGAACAGCTTTTGGTGTTTTTAGATGAAAAGTTTGGACAGATTGCTCAACAGTCTATCACCAAAATTGCTCGTGTTCCTGTCAAGGTACGAGAAATTTCATGGCTGTCAGTTCAATTATTGAACCAACAGGACTGGCGTTCAAAAGATGTTCTTGTTTCCAGTTTGAGACTGGATAAGTTGGTTGCGGTTGCTTTTAATCTTTCACGCTCTACTGCGAATAAGTTGATAGAAGCAGGGCATGTAAAGTTGGATTATCTCCAATCCGATCAACCAAGTCGGACAGTTGAAATTGGGCAATTGATTAGTGTGAGAAAACACGGTAGAATTCGATTAAACGAGTTTTTAGGTTTTTCTAAGCAAGGAAAGATAAAATTAAAGATAGACATAGTAAAAACTTAGGAGGAACCATGGTACTAACAGCACTAGAATTAAAAGATAAAACCTTCGGAACAAAATTCCGTGGTTATGATGCAGATGAAGTTGATGACTTTTTAGATATTGTAACGCGTGATTATGAAGAGTTAGTTCGTAAAAATCACGAACAAGAGCTGGAATTGAAGAGTTTGCGTGAGCGATTGGCTTATTTTGATGAAATGAAAGAATCGTTAAGCAAATCCGTTCTATTGGCTCAAGATACTGCTGAAAAAGTGAAAAAAGCTGCGGATGAGCAAGCAGCAAATATCATTAAACAAGCAGATTATGATGTGGCAACCTTATTGCATGAAGCGAAAGATAAGGCAAATGAAATTCTTCGTATCTCGACTGATAGTGCTAAAAAAGTAGCGGTTGAAACAGAAGAGTTGAAGAATAAAACACGTGTGTTCCATCAGCGCTTGAAATCAACAATCGAAAGTCAGTTGTCATTGGTAAACTCACCTGAGTGGGAGGATATTTTACGACCAACTGCATCTTACATCCAAACAAGCGATGAAGCCTTTAGAGAAGTATTGGTAAAAGTGCTTGATGAAGAAGCACCTGTGGAAGAGAAAGACTTGGATTATACCTTACAACTTTCTGAAGAAGAAATTGCAGAATTGACACGTCAAGCAACAGCATTTGAAGAAAATGAAACAATTGCCTTGTCAATTGATGAAAAATAACTGAGAGCAAAGACACTATCAATAGAAATATTTTTAGCGAGTAGGAGACGGTGGAAGCCCTACAATCCCTTTCTTGCGATAATCCCTTTGCATGATTTTTCCTGAAAGAAGTAGGGAAAGACGTCGGTTCACGTTACGAACGCTTGAGGGATAGGGGAAACTCTATCTGAACTAAGGTGGTACCACGAACTTTCGTCCTTATTTGGCGGGAGTTTTTTTTATTTTTTATGATACGATTAGAACTGGTAAACAAAGATAATTTTGATCAGGTGCTAGATCTTGAAGTAGCACCTAAAGATCAGCGCCGAGTGGCGTCAGTTGAATATTCATTAGCTCAGGCATGGCTGTATCGAGATAGTGAAGACCTATTTCCATATGCTGTTAAATCTGGACAGCTAACAGTGGGATTTCTCTTGTTGTCCTATCAGCCTATGGAAAACAGTTATTATATCTGGCGCTTGCTCATTGATCAGAAGTATCAAAATCAGAGCTTTGGCAAGGAGGTCATTCGGCAAGTGTTACAACGAGCTAGGGATGATCAGCAGTGCCATAAGGTTACCGTAAATTATGTAATCGGTAATCATAAAATGCGGTACATCTTAGAAAAATTTGGCTTTCAGCCAGTCGGTTTAGATGGTCAAGAAATGAAAATGGAATTAATTGTTAAATAAAGGAGTTATGATGAAACTAAAAGAAACCCTCAATTTGGGTAAAACAGCCTTTCCTATGCGCGCAGGTTTGCCAACACGCGAACCTGAATGGCAAAAAGCTTGGGATGAAGCAAACTTGTATGTGCGACGTCAAGAACTGAACGAAGGAAAACCGTCCTTCCACCTACACGATGGTCCTCCCTACGCAAACGGAAATATCCACGTTGGGCATGCCTTAAATAAAGTTTCTAAAGATATCATTGTCCGTTCTAAATCGATGTCTGGTTTCCGAGCTCCTTACGTACCAGGTTGGGATACTCATGGTCTTCCAATTGAGCAAGTCTTGGCAAAACAAGGTGTTAAACGGAAAGAGATGGACTTGGTTGAATACCTTGAAATGTGTCGTGATTATGCCTTAAGTCAGGTAGATAAGCAACGTGATGACTTCAAGCGTCTTGGTGTCTCTGCTGATTGGGAAAATCCATACATCACCTTGACGAAAGACTACGAAGCAACTCAAATCCGTGTCTTCGGTGCTATGGCAGACAAGGGCTATATCTACCGCGGTGCTAAGCCTGTCTACTGGTCATGGTCATCTGAATCTGCCCTTGCTGAAGCAGAAATCGAATACCATGACATTGATTCAACATCCCTTTACTATGCTAACAAGGTCAAAGATGGCAAGGGGGTGTTAGATTCAGATAGCTATATCGTTGTTTGGACAACTACACCATTTACTGTTACAGCTTCACGTGGATTGACAATGGGTGCAGATATTGATTATGTACTTGTTCAGCCAGAAGGTTCTGACCGTAAGTATGTATTGGCAGAAGCCTTGGTTGATAGTTTGGCAGCCAAATTTGGTTGGCAATCCTTCGAAGTGATTTCAAAACACAAGGGTGCTGAGTTTGAATATATTGTCACAGAGCACCCATGGGATATTGAAGTGGATGAATTGGTCATCTTGGGTGATCATGTAACGACAGATTCAGGTACTGGTATTGTCCATACGGCTCCTGGTTTTGGTGAAGATGACTATAATGTCGGAATCAAATACAATTTAGAGGTGGCCGTAACTGTCAACGAACGTGGCTTGATGATGGAAAATGCTGGTCCTGATTTTGAAGGGCAATTCTATGACAAGGTTGTTCCAACTGTAAAAGAAAAACTAGGGGACTTGCTTCTTGCTAGTGAAGTGATTAGTCACTCTTATCCATTTGACTGGCGGACCAAGAAACCAATTATCTGGCGTGCAGTGCCACAGTGGTTTGCTTCTGTTTCTAAATTCCGTCAAGAAATTTTAGATCAAATCGAAGCAACAAACTTCATTCCAGGTTGGGGTAAAACACGTCTCTACAATATGATCCGTGACCGTGGTGACTGGGTCATCTCACGTCAGCGAGCTTGGGGTGTACCACTTCCTATCTTCTATGCAGAAGA
Source organism: Streptococcus suis (assembly GCA_022354845.1). NCBI lineage: Bacteria > Bacillati > Bacillota > Bacilli > Lactobacillales > Streptococcaceae > Streptococcus > Streptococcus suis. The sequence continues at coordinate 1,548,848 of CP031970.1, read as the reverse complement.
TGGTACAGCGATCATGTCTAAGGAAGTGACGGACCACGTTGCAGCTCTCTTTGAAGAGCATGGTTCAATCATCTGGTGGAAATCAGAAGCTAAAGACCTTCTTCCAGCTGGATTTACTCATCCAGGTTCACCAAATGGCGAATTTACCAAAGAAACAGATATCATGGACGTATGGTTTGATTCTGGTTCATCTTGGAATGGTGTCATGAACGCTCGTGAAAACCTTGCCTATCCAGCAGACCTTTATCTTGAAGGATCTGACCAATACCGTGGCTGGTTTAACTCTTCCTTAATCACCTCTGTAGCAGTCAATGGTAATGCGCCATATAAGGCAGTATTATCACAAGGATTTGTCCTAGATGGTAAAGGCTTGAAGATGTCTAAATCTCTTGGTAATACGATTTTACCAAGTGATGTTGAAAAACAATTTGGTGCAGAAATTTTGCGTTTGTGGGTGACTTCAGTTGATACGTCAAATGATGTCCGTGTATCAATGGAAATTCTTGGACAAGTTTCTGAAACTTACAGGAAAATTCGTAACACACTCCGTTTCTTGATTGCTAATACCTCTGATTTCAATCCAGCAAGCGATGCGGTAGCTTATGACGAGCTTCGTTCAGTTGACCAATACCTCTTGGTGAAATTCAACAAACTGGTTGCACAAATCCGTGATGCCTACGATAGCTATGATTTCATGGCCATCTACAAGTCTGTGGTAAACTTTGTCACGCTTGACTTGTCAGCCTTCTACTTGGATTTTGCTAAGGACGTGGTCTACATTGATGGTGCGAAATCCTTGTCTCGCCGTCAGATGCAAACTGTTTTCTATGACATCTTGGTGAAAATTACCAAGCTCTTGACCCCAATCTTGCCACATACCGCAGAAGAAATCTGGTCATATTTGGAATACGAACCAGAAGAATTTGTACAATTGGCGGAAATGCCAGAGGTGGAAACCTTTGCGAATGATGCGCAGTTGTTGGCTGACTGGGAGAAGGTTATGGTCTTCCGTACTCAGGCACAAAAAGCCTTGGAAGAAGCGCGTAATGCAAAAGTGATTGGTAAGTCACTTGAAGCGCATTTGACAGCCTATGTCTCAGCTGAAACCAAGTCATTCTTGGAAGGCTTAAATGCTGACCTTGCTCAACTTTTGATTGTATCTGATTTGACAGTTACCACCGAAGCTGCTCCTGCATCAGCGGTAGAAGTTGATGATCTTGCCTTTACTGTTGCTCGTGCAACTGGTGAAGTTTGTGATCGTTGCCGTCGCATTGATACTAGTGTTGTAGAGCGTAGCTATGGTGCAACAATCTGTGACCACTGTGCAAGCGTAGTGGAAGAAAACTTTGCGGAAGCAGTAGCTCAAGGTTTTGAAGCGTAAGTATAAAAGTCTATCTATTTTTGGATAGGCTTTTTTCGAAAAAAAAAAGAAGCCTTGAGCTTCTTAATCTTCAGTAATAATAGGGATAGACATTTCAATTAGGCGGTCAGTATGAATCGTTTGAATGGCTGCCTTATTTATTATCCGTTCATCAACTTTCCGACGTAGAAAATAATCGCGAATTTTATTGACTTCTGCTGGTTGGATGGCACGGTATTTATTTCTAATAAGGAGCTCGTAATGTCGTGGAGCTTGTGTAAAAAGGACATCGGTGTTTCCTGCAGAATAGGTTTCTACTAGGAAAGCATCGGTATTGGCTAGTTGATTTTGCACTAATTGAGAATGACTATTCGTCGTATTGATAATTTTCATGCGAAAATTCCTCCGTCTCTTTGGCTACATTATAGCACTCTTGGGCTTATTTATCCAGTCTTTTTTGAGCTAATTCTAGCTTTTTCCATTGTTCAATTCCCCATTTGTGGCTACCACGTTTCAGTTTGTTAATAGCCTCTTCAATAGGAAACCAAGCAATATGATTAAAGTCTTCTAATGGTGCCCCAACTTGTTTGTAACTGGTAACTTGATAGATATAAGCTGGGTTGTAAAAATGAGTATCACGATGGCTGGAATAAAAATACTCAGCCGCTTGACCAAAATATTGTCCGATTTTAGCGGTGAAGCCTAATTCTTCAATTAATTCTCTTTCTAGGGCTGATAGGTGATTTTCCCCTTCCTCAATCTCTCCACCTGGGAGGAACCAGGCTCCATTAGGAGCTTGAACCAATACAATTTTCTCTAATTTCTCATCAGGAATAACAGCATAGACTCCATAACGATTGGTGTAGTGTACACCATTCTTTTTTTCACCGAAAATTGCATTTGACATGGTATTCTCCTTTTAATAGGGGCTTTTTTTTATTATACCATTTTAGCCTAAATTTTTCTTTAAGTATTTGTTGGAATTTTTTGAATTTTATGGATTGGAGATAAAAAGAGCGGGGCAACCTAGCCGGATGCCTCCGCTAACATGTTTTATTTTTCTTTTGGCGGTTGAGCTTTGATTTGGATGGTGCCTTTATTGGTCATGACAGCTCGTAAATCTTTCTCATTAGGATTCTCTAAATAGAAATCGGTAATGGCATCTTCAATTTGGTCTTGAATGGTCCTGCGAAGGGGACGTGCACCCATTTTAGGATCGTAACCAAGATCAACTAATTTTTCCTTTACTTTATCGGTCACATGTAGTCGAATACCGTTTGTAGATAAGCGACGGTTGACGTCTTCCAACATGAGACTGACAATTTGGAGCAGATGTTCTTTTGTAAGTGGTTGGAATTCAATAATTCCATCGAAGCGGTTCATGAATTCGGGAGTGAAGAAATTACCGAGTTGGCCAAGAACAGATTGTGTACGACCTTCCATAGCGGCTCCAAATCCCACGCTGGCCTCAACCTTACCTGTACCAGCATTTGAAGTCATAATGATAATGGTATCTTTGAAGCTGACTGTTCGCCCTTGTCCATCTGTCAGTCGACCGTCATCAAGAACTTGTAGGAACATGTGCATCACATCTGGATGCGCCTTTTCAACTTCATCAAGGAGAATGAGTGAGTATGGATTGCGACGGACTTTTTCTGTTAGTTGGCCAGCTTCTTCATACCCCACATATCCAGGAGGGGCACCGACTAGTTTTGCAACTGCGTGTTTTTCCATATATTCAGACATATCAAATCGAATCATGCTGTCCGCTGAACCGAAGAGCTCAATGGCTAATTGTTTTGATAATTCTGTTTTACCGACGCCAGTAGGTCCTACGAATAAGAAGGAACCAATTGGACGATTTGGTGCTCCAAGTCCTACACGATTGCGACGGATTGCTTTTGCAATTTTATCAACAGCATCGTCTTGTCCAATGACATGCGCTTTGAGATCACTTGCCAAATGTATCAATTGAGACTGTTCTTTTTCTTTCAGCTCGCCAACAGGGATATTTGTTTTTTGTTCAATGATGGCTTCGATTTCTTTTTCGGTAATGAGAGGAATATCCTCCTCACTAATCGTTGCCTTTTGCATTTCTTTATATTTTGCAATTTGGTCACGATAATAGGCAGCTTTTTCGTAATCTTCATTACGAGTTGCTTGTTCTTTACGATTTTCGGCATCAATTAACCGTTGGTCAATTTCTTTAGGATCCACGAAGTTCAAGGTTAAGTTCATTTTTGATCCAGCTTCGTCTAGCAAATCAATCGCTTTGTCAGGTAAGAATCGGTCTTGAATATAGCGGTTGGATAATACGGCCGCAGCTTCAATTGCCTCAGGGGAATATTTTACATGGTGGTAGTCTTGGTATTTATTCTGAATACCTTTTAAGATAGTGATTGTTTCTTCAACACTTGGTTCGTCAACTTTTACAGGTTGCATCCGACGTTCAAGAGCTGCATCTTTTTCTATAATGCGGTATTCATTTAAAGTAGTAGCACCGACCAGTTGCATTTCACCACGAGCGAGGGCGGGTTTTAGAATATTGCCGGCATCCATGTTTCCATCTCCTGCAGAACCAGCTCCGACAATCTCATGAATTTCATCAATGAAGAGAATAACTTCACGTCGGTTCCGAATTTCTTCCATGAGTTTTTGCATGCGTTCTTCAAATTGACCTCGGATTCCTGTTCCTTGAACAAGGCTGACAACGTCTAATCGAATGACTTCTTTGTTTTGAAGTTTATGTGGAACGTCCCCGTCTACAATTTTTTGTGCTAGTCCTTCAACGACTGCAGTTTTACCAACACCGGGCTCACCGATAAGAACGGGGTTGTTTTTGGTGCGACGGTTCAAAATTTCAATCACCCGAGTGATTTCTTGATCGCGTCCAATAACGGGGTCAATATCTCCACGTCGTGCAATCTCAGTAACATTAATCCCAAATTCTTCCAGCAATCCATTTGGTTGTGGGACTGTTTGGGTTTGACCCGCATTTGGTTGATTGAATCGACCACCACCGTTGCCACCGCCTGCTTGAGTAGGAGGTGTTTGATCTCGATTCTTACCAGCTGGGGTATTACCAGGGTAACCACCTAAATGATTGAAAAATTCACTAAAGGGATCCATATTGTTTGGATTAGTTAAGTTCTCCCCTAAGCCACGTAAGATAGCATTATTTGGATCCGTTTTCATAATTTGATAACAATTATGGCAAAGGTCAACTTTCTGTTGTTTTCCATTCATATTTGTATAGAGATGAATGGTGGCATCATTTATTTTACAGTTTGTACAGAGCATTCAATTACCTCTTTTCTAATAGTAACATTACAAAACTCTGTGAAAATTAATCTCATATTTTCCTACTCGAATGTTAGAATATTGTGTATAGATTGAGTCACATACCATTGCGCAATCAGATGAATTTCCACGAAGTAAGGTCTTTATTGAATAGTCAATAAAGGTCAGTTCTGTTTTAATTATATCAAGTTTTGGAGAAAATGCAAGAAACTGATATGCATTCTAGTCTTTCTTTTTACGAAAAATTGGGGGAAGAAATTACTTAAAAATAAGACTTTTTCACAAAATTATGGTAGAATATTTCTATATTAAGAAGAGGAGAATGAATATGGAATCACATTTGGTGAGAATTATCAATCGTCTTGAAGCCATGGCCAGTGATGGTGGTACCTTGAAACGTAATTTTGAACGTGATGGTGTTGTCGTTGCAGAAGTTGCCTACAGCTATGACGAAGAAAATGGTTCAGTATTTACCCTACGTGATGTTGCTGCTCGTGAGACATATACGTTTGACAGCATTGACTTGATTGCAATGGAAATTTACGAATTGTTGTACTAAATACAGGATAGTTAAAAGCGCCACCGGTGCTTTTTCTTTTGTGAATAATTAATCTAGGCATTTGCATAGTTATTCGAAAATGATATAATGTAGTATACGTCTTTTGAGGAGTGAAGATATGAATTTTTCTTTTTTGCCTGATTATTGGGCTTATTTTAATTATGGTGTATTAGTTACCCTTATTATCGCTGTATTTGTTGTTGCCTTTGGTAGTATTTTGGGTGTTTTATTAGCTTTTGCACAACGGAGTAAATATAAATTACTTGTCTGGTTTGCTAATATTTATGTGTGGATTTTCCGTGGGACTCCTATGGTTGTACAGATTATGATTGGTTTTACCATGACTCATTTAGTTGCTCCAACTTTTCAGTTAGGTATTTTATCAGTCGATTTGTCTCGCCTGATTCCAGGGATGGTTATTTTATCGATGAACTCGGGGGCTTATGTATCCGAAACAGTACGTGCGGGGATTAATGCTGTTCCGAAGGGACAATTGGAAGCAGCCTACTCACTTGGTATCCGTCCTTATCAAGCGATGCGCTATGTCATCATGCCTCAAGCTATCAAGAATATCCTACCTGCCTTGGGGAATGAATTTGTAACAATTGTAAAAGATAGTTCCCTTTTATCAACAATCGGCGTTGTTGAGTTGTGGAATGGAGCGACTACGGTCTCTGCGTCAACTTACATTACAACGGAGCCTTTGTTATTTGCAGCCTTCTATTATTTGATTGTGACAAGTGTGTTAACGTTGGGCGTCCAATACTTTGAGAAAAAATTGAATAAGGGGTGACATTGATATGGCAGAGGTTATTATTTCTATTAAGGGTTTGCACAAATACTTCGGAGATAATGAAGTGTTAAAGGGTATTGATTTGGATATCCAACAGGGAGAAGTTGTTGTAATTATCGGTCCATCAGGTTCTGGGAAATCAACATTTCTACGGACAATGAACCTTTTAGAGGTGCCTACTAAGGGAAATGTTACATTTGAAGGTGTCGATATCACTGATAAGTCAAATGATATCTTTAAGATGCGTGAAAAAATGGGGATGGTATTTCAACAATTTAATCTCTTCCCTAATATGACAGTCTTGGAAAATATTACCTTATCACCAATTAAGACAAAGGGAATGAAGAAGGCTGATGCTGAGAAGAAAGCCATGGACCTACTGGCTAAGGTTGGGCTACCAGATAAGGCGACTGCTTATCCACAGAGTTTATCAGGTGGGCAACAGCAACGTATTGCAATTGCTCGCGGATTGGCAATGGATCCAGATGTCTTGCTTTTTGATGAGCCTACGTCTGCCTTGGACCCTGAGATGGTCGGTGAGGTCTTATCGGTTATGCAGGATTTGGCTAAATCGGGAATGACCATGGTGATTGTAACCCACGAAATGGGTTTTGCAAGAGAAGTTGCTGATCGTGTCATCTTTATGGATGGAGGAGTAATCGTTGAAGATGGAACTCCTGAAGATGTGTTCGAACACACGAGAGAAGAACGGACGAAAGATTTCTTATCGAAAATCCTATAACGATAGATACAACAGGATAACTCCGAAAACGTTCGGAGTTTTTCTATATGTTGGATTTTCAAGGAATCGTCCATAGTCAGACGAATGTTTTTACGATATAATAGAAAAAAACTAGAGGAGATTTTAAAATGACAGTCATTGATGGTAAGGCATTAGCAGCAAAAATGCAAGTAGCTTTAGCAGAGAAAACAGCTCAATTGAAGGCAGAAAAAGGATTGATTCCGGGACTTGTAGTGATTTTAGTGGGTGAAAATCCAGCAAGTCAGGTCTATGTACGGAATAAAGAACGTTCAGCCTTAGCAGCAGGGTTTAAGAGCGAAGTAGTACGAGTACCAGATACGATTTCTGAGAAGGAGCTCTTGGCATTAATCGAACGCTATAATCAAGATTCTGAATGGCATGGTATTTTAGTCCAGTTGCCTTTACCTGTCCATATCAGTGAGGAAAAGGTTTTATTGGCAATTGATCCAGATAAGGATGTAGATGGTTTCCATCCGACTAATATGGGGAAATTCTGGTCAGGACATCCAGTTATGATTCCTTCAACACCAGCAGGGATTATGGAGATGTTCAAAGAATATCAGATCGAGCTAGAAGGAAAAACGGCTGTGGTTATCGGTCGTTCAAACATTGTTGGGAAGCCGATGGCGCAGTTGCTTTTAGATGCAAATGCGACTGTCACGATTGCTCATTCTCGGACAAAAAATCTGCCAGAATTAGCTAGACAAGCTGATATTCTTGTCGTTGCCATTGGGCGTGGACATTTTGTTACCAAGGAATTTGTCAAACCAGGGGCAGTGGTGATTGATGTTGGTATGAACCGAGATGCAAATGGCAAGCTGATTGGTGATGTCCAGTATGATGAAGTAGCAGAAGTTGCAAGCTACATCACACCAGTCCCAGGAGGAGTTGGTCCAATGACCATTACCATGCTGATGGAACAGACATATGAAGCTTGTGTCAGAAGTGAAAAGTACTAGTTTCAACTTTTATGGATGAGATAAAAACAAACGAATAAATCAAAAATCCCCAATCATGCACAGATGATTGAGGATTTTTATTAGGGATTTTCTACTGAAAATGTATCTGCATGGGCAAGATCACCATAGGTGTACCCAAGGTTAAACCATTTTTTTCGCTGTTCGGAGGTTCCATGGGTGAAACTGTCTGGAACGGTGCGGCCATAGGCTTCTTGCTGTAGGGTATCATCGCCGACAGCATGAGCTGCATTCATGGCTTCGTCGATGTCCCCAGCATCTAGTATACCTTGACCATCTACATATTTAGCCCAAGCCCCAGCATAGTAATCAGCCTGCAGTTCGAGACGAACGTTCAGGGCATTTCCTTCTTCATCTGATAATTGTGCTCGTTTTTGATGGTATGCCCCAAGAACTTCCAATTCATTTTGGACATGGTGTCCAACTTCGTGGGCAACGACATAGGCCATCGCGAAGTCACCAGACGCCTTGTATTTGCTAGATAATTCTTGGTAAAATGATGTGTCGATATAAATTTTACGGTCAGCTGAGCAGTAAAATGGCCCAGCTTGAGCAGATCCGATACCGCAGCCCGTTTGGGTCTGATCGGTATAGAAAACCATGGTAGGTGCTGAGTAGGTTAAATCATTGGCTTCAAATTCTTGGATCCAAAAATCTTCTGTTGAGCCTAACACCTTACTCATAAATTCAGCATCGGCATCAGACACATTTGTACCTGTGGTGGTGACTTGACTGGACTGATAAGAATTCGTTCCAGTAGAAGGAGAGAGCAATCCACCTAAATTAGACATTCCACCGAATGCTAATAGTAGGATGAGGACTAGCAATTTTCCTTTCCACCCGAGACGTGAAAACAATAAGCCTAATAAGACGTTTCCTCCCGATGAACCTGACGAATAGGACGAGCCAGAACTAGATTGGCCACGTCGGTCCTCAATATTGGAACTTTTTCGTAAATTATCTAATTTCATATATCCTCCCCAGAAACTCTCCACATCGTTTCTTCTAATCTTTCATAAACTATTATATAGTAAAATACCGAAAATAGCACATGAAAGCGTTTGGAATTTATGGGTTAGGTTCTGTATAATAGTGCAAAATTTGGTATAATAGTACGATACTGACAGAAGGAGTGGGCATGGTTGAATATTTATCGGTTAGTCATCTAACGAAGTATTTGAAATTAAAATTTGACCGAGATCCGTACTTGGAGAGGGTCTACTTGACAGGTCAGGTATCTAACTTCCGCAAACGACCTTCCCATCAATATTTTTCGCTCAAGGATGATAAGGCGGTCATTCAGGCGACGATGTGGGCGGGTGTTTATAAACAGTTGGGCTTTGAACTTGAAGAGGGAATGAAAATCAACGCTGTCGGACGTGTCCAGCTTTATGAACCGAGTGGTTCCTATTCCATTGTCATTGAGAAAGCTGAGCCAGATGGTATTGGTGCTTTAGCAATAAAGTTTGAACAGCTGAAACAAGCTCTGACACAGGAAGGATTGTTCAAGCAAGAGTTTAAGCAGGAGTTGCCTCGGTTTACCAAGAAAATTGGGGTCATTACTAGTCCGAGCGGAGCTGTTATTCAGGATATTATTACGACAGTCAGCAGGCGATTTCCTGGAGTGGAAATACTTCTCTATCCTACAAAGGTTCAAGGAGATGGTGCCGCTCAGGAGGTTGTTGCCAATATACAAAGAGCCAATGAACGGGATGATTTGGATGTTCTGATTGTTGGTCGTGGTGGTGGCTCAATTGAGGACCTCTGGGCATTCAATGAGGAAGTAGTCGTTCGGGCAATTTTTGAATCCCGTATTCCTATTATTTCTAGTGTCGGTCATGAAACCGATACAACCCTGGCAGATTTTGTAGCAGATCGCAGAGCAGCCACCCCGACAGCTGCAGCAGAATTGGCAACACCTGTGACCAAGGCAGACCTGCTGGGCTATCTCAATCAGCAGGAAAATAGAGCCTATCAGGCCATGGGAAATCGATTGAAATTCTTAAGAGGTCAGCTTGAAAAAATTAGCCAGTCAGTCATGTTTCGTCAGCCTGAACGCTTGTATGATGGTTATTTACAAAAATTAGACCGCTTGACCAATCAATTGCAAATGCGTATGAAAGAAGTATATAGCCAGCAGAAACAGGCTAGTCTCTTGCTAAATCAGCGGCTATTAGGGATGCAACTTGGTCGTAAAGTAGAGAGCTTCAAAGAGAGAATCATCCAGCAGGAACGACTCTTGAAAAACAATATGACGAACATCTATAACCATAAACTGGCTAAGGCGGATAAATTGATTGAGGCCTTGACCATGCTGGATACTAGCCGTATTGTGGCTCGAGGCTATGCGATGGTTTTACAAGATGGGCGAGTCATAGATAGTGTAGAAAACGTACAAATGGGTGAGAATCTAACCATTCAAATGAAGAATGGTCAACTTGATGTGGAGGTAAAGCATGTCCAAACAGACGAAAACATTTGAAGAAAATTTAGCTGAATTAGAAGGTATCGTAACCAAATTGGAACGAGGAGATGTGGCTTTGGAAGAAGCACTTGCTGAGTTTCAAAAAGGGATGGTCCTATCGAAAGACCTACAAAAGACGTTAGCAGAAGCTGAAAAGACCTTGGTTAAGGTCATACAGGCGGATGGTAGTGAAGCGGAGCTTGGTTAATGGTAGCTAACAAATTGCATATCCTAGAGGAAACCATGGCTGACTTTTACCAGCCTCAAGTGGCTGAACGACTCAACCAATCGGTCCTTTACTCGCTACAAGCTGGTGGCAAACGGATTCGCCCCCTGCTCTTGTTGACTGTATTGGAGTCTTTTGGGATAGAGTTGCAGCCTGCTCATTATCAAGTGGCAGCATGCGTAGAGTTGATTCATACTGGGAGTTTAATTCATGATGACTTGCCTGCTATGGACGATGATGATTTCCGTCGTGGACGTTTGACCAATCACAAGGCTTATGATGAAGCAACTGCAATTTTAGCTGGTGATAGTCTCTTTTTAGATCCTTTTGGATTTTTGGCTCAAGTTCATTTACCTGCTGAGACAATCGTTGCTCTCGTGAGAGAGCTTTCTCAGGCATCTGGGACCTTTGGAATGGTTGCTGGCCAAGTGTTGGATATGGCTGGTGAAGGGCAGTCTCTGTCCTTGGAGCAATTACAAACCATTCATGCCAATAAAACTGGGAAATTATTGACATTTGCTTTTGTAGCAGCTGGTTTGATTGCTGGTCAGACAGATGCGATTATCCACCATTTGCAAAATGCTGGTCAGCTTGTCGGTCTAGCCTTTCAAGTCCGGGATGATATTTTGGATGTGACAGCCACTTTTGAGGAAATCGGAAAAACACCCCAAAAAGATTTATTGGCTGAGAAATCTACCTACCCTGCCCTAATGGGCTTGGAAGCCTCAAAAGTTTTTCTAGAGGACACCCTGAATCAAGCAATCAGCGAGCTAGATCAAGTGGCTAAACTAGTCCCATTTTCAACAAAAGAAATCAAAGAAATCATAGAAAGTTTACGAATTAATGGCTAAGGAAAGAGTAGATGTATTAGCTTATAAACAGGGGCTTTTCGAGACGAGAGAGCAGGCCAAACGTGGTGTTATGGCTGGATTGGTCGTATCGGTCATCAATGGTGAACGTTACGATAAACCCGGTGAGAAGATTGATGAGGGAATCGAACTTAAACTCAAGGGGGAAAAACTCAAATATGTCAGCCGCGGTGGTCTCAAATTGGAGAAAGCCTTGCAGGTTTTCCAATTATCGGTTGGGGGGCAAATAACAATTGATATTGGGGCATCAACAGGTGGATTTACGGATGTTATGTTGCAGGCTGGTGCTAAGCAGGTTTATGCAGTAGATGTCGGTACCAATCAACTCGCTTGGAAATTGCGTCAGGATGAGCGCGTGATTAGTATGGAACAGTACAATTTCCGCTATGCTGAGTTGGGAGATTTCGAACTTGGTCAACCAAGTTTTGCATCTATTGACGTCAGCTTTATTTCACTGAGTCTGATTTTGCCAGCACTCCATCGTATATTAGTGGATGGTGGTCAGGTTGTAGCCTTGGTCAAACCACAATTTGAGGCAGGACGTGAGCAGATTGGGAAAAATGGCATTGTCAAGGATAAATCCGTTCACTTGAAAGTATTGGAAGATGTTACAGCAATGGCTATCGAAAATGGCTATTCAGTTAAGGCACTTAGTTTCTCTCCAGTTCAAGGAGGTCATGGGAATATCGAATTCCTGGCTCACCTAGAGAAATCCATTCAACCAAGTACGATTGCAAAAGAGGAATTAACAAAAGTAGTTTATCAAGCACACGAGGAATTTAAAAAGGATGAATAAACGAGAACGATTAGAAGTCATTAAAGATTTGGTAGTTCGATTTCCGATTGATACACAGGAAGAAATTGTTGACCGACTTGAAGCTATGGGTGTTCATGCCACACAGGCAACGGTCTCTCGTGATATTAAGGAATTGGGCATTATTAAGGTACCTGCTAAGGATAAGGGCTATATTTATGGCTTATCAAAGGGTAGTGGGCAAAAGAATAAGACATCAAAGCTATTAAAGTATGATTCCATGGGGCAGATGCTAAATTTGGTCTTGGTTCCTGGCAGTACTGCAGTTTTCAAGCGCCAAATTTTGGAGCAGTTCGAAGAATGTCTTTTTAGTGTCATTGCAGATGATGATAGCATTTTAATCATTCTAAAGGACAGTGATATGATGCCTCAAATAGTTCAATCCATTAGAAGTTGGTAGACCATGTTACTAGAGGTTTCGATAAAAAATTTCGCGATTATTGAGCATGTTTCATTGAATTTTGAAAAAGGGATGACCATCTTGTCTGGTGAAACTGGTGCTGGGAAGTCCATTATTATTGATGCGATGAATTTGATGCTGGGTGCGCGTGCAACGACAGATGTGATTCGACATGGAGCTCCGAAAGCTGAAATTGAAGGGTTGTTTTCGTTTGAAAATAGCAGAGCAGTGAAGCAGGTTTTGACTGACCAAGGGATTGAGGTTGCAGATGAGTTGATTATTCGCCGCGAAATCCTTCAAAATGGGCGTTCAGTTAGCCGTGTAAATGGGCAAATGGTAAACCTATCTGTTTTGAAGCAAATTGGCCAACATTTAGTAGATATCCATGGTCAGCATGACCAAGAAGAACTCATGAAAGCCCAATACCATATTCAACTGCTGGATAGTTTTGGGGATGATGAGTTTTGGAACTTAAAAGAAGACTATCAAACACAATTTGAAGCCTATCGTCAACTCAGAAAGAGAGTTGCTGAGAAGCGTAAGAACGAGGAAGAGCATAAGGCTCGGATTGAAATGCTGGAGTACCAAATTGCCGAAATCGAGGCAGCTAATTTAGCGGTGGGTGAAGATAGACAACTTCAACAGGAGCGGGATAAGCTATTGAACCACAAACAGATTGCGGATACCTTGGCTAATTCCTATGCTCTTTTGGATAATGAAGAATTTTCTAGCTTAAATAATCTACGTTCGGCTATGAGCGATTTACAAAGTTTGGAAGAATTTGATCCGGAATATAAATTGCTCTCTACAAGTTTGACGGAAGCCTATTATGTTGTGGAAGATGTGGCAAAACGGTTAAGTGATATTGTTGATGCTTTGGATTTTGATGGCAACCGACTCCTACAACTGGAGAGCCGTCTGGACTTGCTCAACACGATTACAAAAAAATATGGTGGAACAGTTGATGATGTTTTAGCCTATTTTGAAAAAATCACAGAAGAATACAATCTCTTGACGGGAAATACTGTTTCTGATGAAGATCTTGAAAATCACGTCAAGTTATTGGAAAAAGATGTGATTTCCTTGGCCAACCAATTAAGTTCAGCTAGACATGATTTGGCTCAACAATTAGAGTATGTTATTCGTCAAGAATTGCAGGACCTTTATATGGATAAAGCCCAATTTCAGGTTCGCTTTACGAAAGGGAAGTTTAATAGCGAAGGAAATGAAGCTATAGAATTTTATATTTCTACAAACCCCGGTGAAGATTTTAAACCCCTGGTTAGAGTGGCATCAGGTGGTGAGCTGTCTCGATTGATGTTGGCTATCAAATCAGCCTTTGCTCGAAAAGAAGGCAAAACCTCCATTGTTTTTGATGAGGTTGATACAGGTGTATCAGGTCGTGTGGCACAGGCTATTGCCCAAAAAATCCATAAAATTGGACAATTTGGCCAAGTGTTGGCTATTTCGCATTTACCACAAGTCATTGCTATTGCTGATTACCAATTCTACATTGAAAAAGTATCGGATGACCATTCTACGGTCTCAAGGGTTCGTTTGCTCAGTCCTGAAGAACGAATTGAAGAAATTGCGAAGATGTTGGCAGGAGATAGGGTAACTGATGCTGCGAGAGAGCAAGCTAAGCAACTACTTAAATAAGTAATGGATGGAAAAAATATATTCGAATGTATTAGCTTTTAGAGCAATTCAAATGACTATATTTTCATTTATGTTTTCATTAATATAATAGGGGCTGGATGGGATTTCCAGTCTCTTTTTTGGAGAAGGAAGTTATGGACCAGGCACAAATTGTACAAAACGTCGCAAAATATGTTGAAGAAAAAATGATAGGAGAAGGTAGTGGTCATGATTGGTGGCACATTGTCCGAGTTCGAAATATGGCTGAGCGAATAGCAGAAGCGGAAGGTGGAAATCTATTTATCTGTCAGATAGCGGCCTTGGTTCATGACTTAGCTGATGATAAATTAGTTGATGATGAGAAACAGGCATTGGAAGACATTCGTCAGCTACTATCTCATCAAGGTTGTTCCGAGTCTGATATTGAAGCGATTATGGATATTATTCAAAATATGTCCTTTAAAGGTGGGCAAGCTCATCAGAGGCCCCTTAGTTTAGAAGGTAAGATTGTACAAGATGCTGACCGCTTGGATGCGATAGGTGCAATAGGAATTGCTCGGACAATGGCTTACTCTGGCAATAAAAATCGGGTGATTCATATTCCAAATTTGAAGGTGCGTGAGGATATGACGGTAGAAGAATATCGTTCCACTAATGGCTCTGCTATTACCCATTTTTATGAAAAACTACTGAAGTTAAAAGACTTGATGAATACTGAAACAGGGAAAAACCTAGCTCATGGCCGCCATGATTTTCTGGAACTGTATTTGCAACAATTTTATCAGGAGTGGGATGGAAAACGTTAACTCGTTGATAGGTTGTGAATGATATTTCGACATTATAAAATACAAAAAAATGAATAAAAACGCTTTACAAAGATATAAAAATGTAATAAAATATGTGCAAAAGATACTTGAGTCAATTTTTATCTAAAACGACATAGAGTTTCATTAGAGGAATCTCAACAAAATGGAGTTTCTTCCTCTGAAAACTGAGTGTGCAAAAGGCAATTATGCCATTAAAATAAAACAGATAGAAGGTGAGCTGGATGAAACGATTGGAACTTTTCTGTGTACTTTTATTCGGTATTAGTTTGTTTTTACCATTTTCTAGTGCTTTAGATCTAGCGAATTATTCATTTGTCCAAATAAATGGTTGGAAGTTTTTTAGCCAATATCCAATTGTGACAATTCTTGCGGTCATCCTATTTTTGCTTCTAACCTTTCAGCTTATCCATTCAAAAATAATCAATTCTTTGTTGACTCTCTTTCTTGGAATTCTTGTTATCTATCTTTACAGTATTCCTTTGGGAGAGATTGCTCAGTTGTCAAAAGAGTTGTTACAACAATTGCCAGTTGGTTATTATGCAAGTGCTTTGCTGGTATTTGTGATGGGATCATTAACGATTCATAAAACATTTTTCCGCTAGATATCTTGTGATTTTTCATGATATGACGACTAAAAACACTCTTTATTCGAGTATTTAGTCGTCATTTTCGTTTCTCCTAGTTCATTTTTAATACAAGATTTGATATAATAGAAACAATAATTTGATGAGAAATGTAGGAAAAGATTATGTCAACAGTCAAGATTGTAACGGATTCGAGCACCACTATTGAACCGCAACTGGTGGAAGAATTAGGGATTACGGTAGTGCCATTATCTGTCATGATAGACGGAGTTTTGTACTCAGATAGCAATTTGAAAGAAGGCGAATTTCTTAACTTGATGAGAAATTCAAAAAATTTGCCCAAGACCAGTCAGCCACCGGTTGGTTTATTTGCAGAGACATTTTCAGACTTGGCAAAAGATGGTAGTCAGATTATTGCAATTGTTTTGTCACATGCATTATCTGGTACTGTTGAAGCAGCTCGTCAAGGAGGAGTCCTTTCGGGAGTAGATGTGACAGTTGTCGACTCAACGTTTACTGACCAAGCCGCTAAGTTCCAAGTTGTTGAAGCAGCTCGTCTTGCAAAAGAGGGAGCCAGTAAAGAAGAGATTCTTGCAGCTATTGAAAGAGTGCGGACAAAAACGGAGCTCTATATTGGTGTCTCCACTCTTGAAAACTTGGTAAAAGGTGGTAGAATTGGTCGTGTTACAGGACTAATCAGTTCATTACTTAACATTCGTGTGATTATGGAAATGAAAAACCATCAGCTAGAGCCAGTTGTTAAGGGACGTGGAGCAAAAACGTTTAAAAAATGGCTCGATGAGTTTATCAATAAGATTGCGGATAAGAAAATTGCTGAAATTGGTATTTCCTATGCAGGTGGCCCAGAGTTTGCTAATGAAATGAAAGAAAAATTACAGCCCTATGTTCAAGCTCCCATTTCAGTTTTAGAAACAGGTTCTATTATTCAGACCCATACAGGGGAAGATGCTTGGGCCATTCTAGTGCACTATGAATAATCGAAAAATTATTCAGGCCCTTGTTTTCTTTTTTCTGAGTTTATTGCTTTCTATTTTTCTCGCAAATTTGGTAATTCCAAAGGCTAGTTCAAAGTTGACTGCAGAAGATAGTACAAAAGTCGAACAACCATCCCTTTACTATCTTGCCGTAGGTGATTCGTTGACAGAAGGAGTTGGTGATACAACTGGTCAGGGAGGTTTTGCTACTTTACTAGCAAACTCATTTACAAATGAGTTTGGTTATCAGGTGACCTACCGAAATTTTGGGATTTCAGGCAATACTAGTAGCCAGATTTACAAGCGAATGAAAGAGGACTCAGATTTAGCAGAAGCATTAAAAGACGCAGATGTGATGACCCTTACTGTTGGTGGCAATGATTTGCGGAAGGTTATATTAAAAAATTTTACCAATTTGGATGTCTCAACTTTTGATAAACCAGCAACAGAGTATGGTAAACGGCTTGAAAAGATTATTCGTCGTGCTCGTGAAAACAATCCCAACCTTCCTATTTATGTTATTGGAATTTATAATCCCTTCTATTTGAATTTTCCGGAACTGACAGATATGCAATTGGTTGTGGATAAATGGAATCAAGAAACAGAATCACGAACTAGGAAATTCTCAGGGGTTTACTTTGTGCCTATCAATGATTTATTGTATAAGGGCTTAGAAGGGGAACAAGGAGTTAGTGTGAATACTTCTAAGATAGCAAATAATTTACTATATGGGGAAGACAGTTTTCACCCTAATAACACGGGATATGAAATTATAAAGCAAGCAGTAATGGAGAAAATTCGTGTCACAAAAGAAGAATGGAAAAATAAATAGTTGGAAATGGCTTTTTTTAATCCTACTTGCTATGGTTTTAGGAACAAGTATTGTTGTGATCAGTCGTTTGGAGAGTAAGCGTGAGGATTTAACAAAGTTGGTTCCAACAAATAGTGAAGATGCAAAGGTTGGTCGTTTTGAGACCAATAAGGAGCAGTTAAATGCTACCATTGCTGAGTATTTGAAAGAGTATCAAACAGACACCTTTCAATATAAGGTTTACTTGACAAGCCAGTTAGCGATTTTTGAAGGTGATTATCAGCTTCTGGGGATGGATATTCCTTTGTATATCTACTTTTTTCCCAGTCGTTTAGAAGATGGTAGTATTTCTTTAGCAGTACAAGAAATTTCAGCAGGGACTCTTTCATTACCAAAAGGAGAAGTGTTAACCTATCTTCAAAAAAATTATAAACTACCGGATATTGTAAAAATAGATGCTGAAAACGCGACGATTCAGATTCAACTACCTGCTATTGAGAATAAATTTGGACTTTATGGAAAAGTGAATACGATTGATTTATACAATGACCAGATCGTTGTTGATATCTATAGAAAAGTGCAAAGATGATAGAAAAAACTTGACCAAATGCCCAAAATCCGGTACTATATTAAGGTGAGTAATAACTCGAAAACAATTGGAGGACTTAGCAAATGGCTAATAAACAAGATTTGATTGCAAAAGTTGCAGAAGCAACTTCATTGACTAAAAAAGATTCAGCAGCAGCTGTTGATGCTGTATTTGGAGCAGTAGCTGACTACCTCGCAGCTGGTGAAAAAGTACAATTGATCGGTTTCGGTAACTTTGAAGTTCGTGAGCGTTCAGCACGTAAAGGTCGCAACCCACAAACTGGTAAAGAAATCGAAATCGCAGCTTCAAAAGTTCCAGCATTCAAAGCTGGTAAAGCTCTTAAGGATGCGGTAAAATAAAACAGTCTGGGGATAGACTGTTTTATCCCTCGCTTAAAAACAAAAGAGCGAGGCTAAGCGTAAAAAAGCCTATTGTATCAACGTTTCTGCGTTGTACAGTAGGCTTTTTTCTGTGTTTTGGGGCTCCCAGAGTCAGGGGAGTGACTCTGGGAGGTTGGAGATGAAGCAAAAGCCTTTTGCGTCAAAGAGTCAGGGGAGTGACTCTGGGAGGTTGGAGATGAAGCGAAAGCCTTTTGCATCAAAGAAGGGCATAAAATCAGTAATTTTCCATGATTTCAGCTACATTTGCCTTGAGTTTCTTTGTGACATGGGTGTAAATTTGGGTTGTAGTCTTAGCATCTGCATGTCCGACACGGTCCATGATAGCTTTCAAGTGAACTCTGTTTTCTGCTAAGCGACTGACTAAAGTATGACGGAAGATGTGATTGGTCAGATTTTTCTGGATTGGTTTATCTAACCTTTCATTTGCTTTCTTTAGCGCCAAGTTGAAAGAATTGGTCTGGATTGGAACACCGTTCTTAGTTGTGAAGATGTAACCCATATCCCGATAACGTGGGTTGGTATTCTTTTCTAGCTCATTCACGAATTCCAATTCCTCGATAATTTCCATTTCCCTTTTGGTCATGAATGTTTCACGATTTCCTCAAGATATTTTTCTTCCACCTTTTTCCAATCTTCCAAAGTCTTCTTAATCCGTGGCAACTTGGCTCTTCTTGATGGATTGTCTTTGGTGATGTCCAAGTCAACTGCATAATCAAAAGCAAGGTTGAGCATGGATTTGTTACGCTCTTTTTTATTCCTAGAGCAGTCCAGGTTGTCTAGGTAATTTTGGACGTATTTTGGGTCAATATTGACTACTTTGACGCCAATGCCGAAACTCTCTCTGATTTCTTTAATATTACCCTTCAGAGAAGCGATAGAGGTCCGTTTGATTTCTTGTTGGTAGAAAGTCCACCATTGGTCGAATAAATCAGTAAATAGCATTTCAGAGCTTTTCAGCTTGCTGAGGATGTCCGCTATCTTTGCATCCAGTATTTTCTGTGCTTGTTTCTGTGCTCTACTTGAATTACTTGTCAAGATTGTAGCTACTCTTTTCCACTTGCCAGTGTATGGGTCTTTATAACGTTCAAAAAATTTATATCTGCCGTCTGGAAGTTGTTCATCCCACATTGTTTTTTACCTCATTTTCTGATAAAATGGGTACGGTAAAGAGGGCCATTTAATGCCTATTCTTTATTGTACAAGATACCTCACACTCAAGGTTTGGCGACGGAGAGTGTGGGGATTTTTTTGTTAATTCAGCAAATTAAGCCAATTATCTGGGAAACCTAGGTCAATTGGTTGAATATTTTCGCTATACCTATTCATAATTTCAACGAATTTACCTCTATTGGTTTCCCAGATTGGAGAATCTTCCAAGAGGGTTTTTAGCATCAAAATATGAACAAACAATTTATTTGTATTATGACGTTTTGTGTGGTGCTTTTCCCAACGAGGGGTATTGATGAATGAAACTCCGTAGAGCCTCATATTGTGAGCAATTTTATTTCTTAGTATTCTTAGGTTATCAATCCAGCTATCCAAAGTACCAGGAGAGAGATTCAGTTCTTTGCTGATATTTTTCCTGTCTCTGCTAGGGATATTCTTATAGAGATATTTGAGATTTCCAAGTGTCAGCAAATTGACAGCTACCCAGATTGGGAATTGTCCACGGTACTTATTGATATGGTGCTTGACAAATAATACTTCACTATTATTAGCAATACTTTTTTGGAAATCGGTCATAAAGCGTTGATGATCTTTTGCTGATTTCCAATAGTTGGCATCTGTATAGATTAGAGGGTCATCTTTGTGATGAACCGCGATATTATATGCTATGCGTGTTTTTAGCATTTCCTCTGCTTCAGATATGAGGGACATCAAAATCGTTCTCATCTCACTATCGAAGTAATAGCGTGTGATGGCCAATTCTACGGATGTGCCAGGCTGATAGTGTCCTGTAATTTTATCTTTGAAGGGAAATAGGTAGCCTGTAATTGTATAATAATTGACATTTTGAAGGGTTCTATACGCTTTCTGATAGTCCGGTATATCTAATCCTCGTTCTTTCAACTGACTTAGTTGTTCATCAATTGTTTTACCTTGCTTCATAGCTGCTCCTTATAAAACAAAAAACGACTTAGCACTGGTACGCTGCAAGGTGCAAGCGTTGCTAAGTCTTAATCATAGGTATATGATAAAACATTAGCGAATATTTGTCAAACGAAAATGTTCTTAAAAAGATACTTTTGTTTTTTATATTGTATTTACCTCTCCCTATACACCTCCACGACTTTACGATGATAGTGGAATAGTCGGGTGGCAGTGCGCTTTTCGTCTTAACCAATATGATGCGTATGTTTAGTAATCCATTGATCAAGTTTGATATTTAACCAGAATGAGTAGATACCTAATGTAACGATAGTTAACAATAGCCATTTTATCCAGTTTCCGAATAACTGCATTGCAGATCCGTCAAAGTAGAGTCTTTGGCCATCGATTACTGTATGCTTAGTTTTCCAACTAATCATGATGCAAATTCCCCAAGGAGCGCATATACCAAAGGTGCAGATAGTAATTAGTGCAGCAAGTAAACTGTGTCCAATATAACTTAATAATCCGCCGTCAAAATAACTCTCGTTTTGTGTGTATACATTTACTGTGACGTTATTTTCCATATAAATCTCCTGCCCGTTTTTCGTGCTGTGGGCGTGCACGTATTTTTAATTAACAAAGTTATTAAACTCTTCAATTACCACAGGGGGTCATTTCTCCCTATAAATATCCACGACTTCCCCGATGGTTCGGAAGTCGGTGTCTGCTGTGATTGGGATGTTGTCATAGTCTTTATTGAGTGATTCTAAACAGTCGTTTTTTAATTTCTTGACATAATTTTCGCCGTCCACTTGAAAGATGCCGATTTTGTTTAGATCTACCTGGTCCTTGAGTTTAATAAATAAAAAGTCGCCGTTTTTGATTTTCGGCTCCATCGAATGACCAACGACGATAGCAACTGTGTCATAGTCTTTTTCATCTGGTATATCGTCTGCGTAGAAGTCTACCATAGTGTCATAGTCATCCTCTTGCCAGTAGCCTGTGCCTGCTGAGACTTTACCAGGTACAGATAAACTAAGACGCTTTCTAGCGTCGTATTCTGCACGTTTTTCTGATATATCAATGATTTTACCTTGCTCTTCGGCTAGAAGCATCCCAGAGGTTGCCAGAAGCTTATTCTTGCATGTCTCATTGAGCTTGGAATAGTTGGATAAGAGAATGGCTTGCCGTGGGTCGAAGTTGGGAAGAGGGATGGAAGAAGAAGGAATTGTGGATTTTTCTTCAATCAAATCCGATTTGTTAATTCCAAAATAATTTGCAAGTGATTCGATTTTATCGATTCTGGGATAGGTTTTAGCGTTTATCCAATCAGAAACGGTCATATATTTCAAATCTAAATCAGAACAGAGTTGGTTTCTATCAACCCCTTTTTTGTTCATGTAGTATTTTAGATTATTTGACATAACCTCTTTATTTCCTAATGACATAAGGTTATCCTCGCTTTCCAAAGATAATTTTACGTTTTTTCCGTGATAAAATCAAGAAAAAGCAAAAAATTCACGGGAAAAACAAAAAAAGTTGTTGATAACACGGAATAACCGTGATAAGCTATAATCAAGGTCAAGGAAATGACCGAATAAAACAGGAGGAAAAGCAACGATTTATTGGTTAGCTGGCTTGTTGGTTCTGTCATTTGTGATACGGCAGATTGTGAAGTGGAAAAAGAAGAAATAATAGCGGAAAGGAGGGGAGGGATAAGATGAGTAACTCTGGGAGGTTGGAGATGAAGCAAAAGCCTTTTGCGTCAAAGAAGGGCAAAATTTTGGTAATTTTCTATATTACACATTCTCGTTTTAATACAATAAAAAAAAACCAGCCTTGGCGGGCTGATTCTTTTTGGAGATTTATGAAAAATTTTAGGATACACTTATAGTATACATGAATTTTCAGATTCTTCATCGGTCTGCAGACCTATTTTGTTAAAAAATAAACATGTGCTATAATAGAAAAAATAAAAAAGGGGAGGTTTTTTATGACAATCCGTAAAGCCAGACCATCTGATATTCCAGTTTTAAATGAATTATTACAAGATATTTTACAGGTGCATCACCAGGCACGACCAGATATTTTTAAAAGTGAAGGTCAAAAATTTTCTGAGGCTAAATTAGTAGCACTTTTGGAAAATCCAGATAAGCCTATTTTTGTCTTTGAACTAGAGGGACAAGTGGTTGGGCATTTATTTTGTGAATTTAGGACTACAAGCGGTGATGTTTTAGAACCAATCAAGACCTTATTCATTGATGATTTGTGTGTAGCCAGCTCTATCCGTGGTCAAAAAATTGGTGAGCAACTGTATGAATTTGCTCTTTCCTATGCTAAGGAGCAGGGGTGCCACAATCTTACCTTGGATGTATGGGCTGACAATGCAGGAGCTGTCCGTTTTTATGAACGCCAAGGAATGAAACCACAAAAGTTCCGTATGGAGCAAATAATAAATTAAAAAAGAGGGGGGTCCCTCTTTTTTAATGTTCTCTCATTTTTGCTAATAAGTTTTGAGCAGTTTCTAGGTTGCTGTGCTTTTCTTTCCGCAGAAGTTGGGCTAGTTGGTCTACTTCATGCTCTACGGCACCAGCAAGTAGCGCTAGGGATTTTGCCTGAAGCTTCATGTGACCAGACTGAATACCTGAAGTAACAAGAGCACGCAGGGCAGCAAAGTTCTGACAGAGACCGACAGAAGCGATGATAGAAGCTAATTGGCGTGCCTTTGGTTGTTGGAGAAGGTCAAAAGCAACTGCTACCTTTGGATTGAGCCCGATAGAGCCACCGACAGAGGCAATCGGAAGAGGTAGAGTGATGGAGCCGACCAAGTGATCGTCATCAATGGACCAAGTAGAAAGGCCCTTGTATTGTCCATCACGGCTGGCATAAGCATGGGCCCCGGCTTCGACTGCCCGCCAGTCATTTCCTGTAGCGATAACGACAGCATCTATACCATTAAAAATCCCTTTGTTATGTGTCGCAGCACGATAAGGGTCCACTTGCGCCAGTTTGCTTGCCAGGGCTATTTTTTGAGCAGTTTCTTGAGCAGTGGCAGAGCTGGCAGCCAGACTTGAGATGGTAATATGACATTGGGCGGTGACCAGTGACTCGGTTGCATAGTTGGAGAGGATTCCCATCAAAGCCTGTCCCTTGCTGAGCTCTTCTAAGTCATCCTTAATAGCTTCTAACATGTTATTGAGGATATTGGCTCCCATGGCTTCTTGTACATCAACCTGAAGATAGACAATCAAAAACTCGTCCTTACTCTCAACAGTCAATTCTCTTGCACCTCCCCCTCGTTTAACAATAGAAGGGTGTGCTTGATTGGCAGTTTCTAAAATACTCTCCTTCTGGTCAAGGATTGCCTGTGTCGCTCTGCTATGGTCCGAAATAGCGTAGAGAGCAACTTGTCCAATCATGATACGGTTATGAATAGTCGTTGTAAAACCGCCAGATTTAGCGATGATTTTGGCTCCGAAAGACGCAGCTGCAACCACAGAAGGTTCTTCAGTGACCATGGGTACAGAATGAGTCTGTCCATCCACTAGAAGTTCTGGGAGTACAGAAAAAGGTAAGGAAAATGTTCCTAGATGATTTTCTGTCATCTTTCCTGCAATTGCTTCTGGAAGGTTTTCGTCTTTGTATAGAATGTCTAAGCTATCTTCGGATAGGGAACGATTCTGTTGGAGAATATCAATGCGTTCTTGGCGTGATTTTTTATAAAATCCGGAAAAAGTTGACATAGGTTCCTCTTTCTACAAGAAAGCGCCCCTTGGTGAGAGCCAAAGGGCGCCATTTTGGCTTCTAAAGTCATTTGAATTAGCTTTGATACATCGTCACTTTCGGCTTGCCGTACTCTGCGAAAGTGACTTGCTTCGCAAGTCTTATTTCCAACCTAGAACAGCCTTTAGGCTGTTCTAGCTACCTGCACCTCAGTTCCTTGTCTGAAAGCTAATTCATTCGACTATATTTACGATAGATACGTTTGTGGTTTTCCACTTTGATAAGGGCAAAGGGACTTTGGTCTGCTGGTAGGTCAAGAGATGTTCCGGTTTCATCAAGAGAAACTTCTTCAAAGAAGACTTGTTCATATTCTTCTACACTGAGTTTTGTACGCTCATTGAGTTGTTCTAAACGATTCTCTTCTAAGTAGTTCTGATAACCCTCAACAAGGGATCCGCTAAAAATCTCACATACAGCACCGCTACCATAACTATAAAAGAGGATTTGATCCCCTGCCTCTAACGCTCTGCTATTTTCCAAAAGGGAAAGAAGAGAGAGGAAAATAGAGCCAGTGTAGACGTTGCCGACGACCTTATTATAGACGATAGCTTCCTGGAAACGTTCGGTCAAGCGACTAAGAGTTTCTTCATCCTGAGCAATAGCTTGCAATCCTTTAAGGCCTTGCTTGGAGAATGGAATATGTAAGCACATGGCAGCAAAGTCTTTAAGTGTTTTGCCTGTTTTTTGTCGATAATAGTCGAAAGTTGTTGTCAAGCAATCGGTATATTGTTCAGTTGAAAATTTACCATCAACACGTGGGTACTTGTCATAGTTTGGACGCCAAAAGTCATAGATATCACGTGTCTGACAGACGTTATCGTTGTTGAGAACCAAGGTACGTGGATTTGCGGTTACCAACATGGCAACAGCTCCGGCACCTTGTGTAGGTTCGCCACCTGATGCAACTCCGTATTTGGCAATATCACTGGCAATAACCAAGACTTTAGATTCTGGAAATAGAGATATGTGGCTTTTAGCGAGGCTCAGGCCAGCAGTTGCACCGTAACAAGCCTCTTTCATCTCGATGGAACGAGCAAAAGGTTGGATGCCGAGTAATCCATGAATGGTAACAGCTGCTGCTTTACTTTGGTCTACGCTGGATTCTGTACCGACAATAACCATATCAATGGTTTGTTTATCTTCTTCCGTTAGAATGGCTTCAGCAGCCTTTGCACCAAGACTGACAATATCTTGAGTAACAGGAGTTACAGCCATTTCTGATTGAAGAAGACCAATTTTAAATTTATTGGGGTCAACATTGCGGGCATGGGCCAAATCTGCCAAATCTAAAACATAATCGGGTGCCGCAAAACCGATTTTATCAATACCGATGTTCATAATGTTTCCTTTGTTATTGGTTAGGTTAGTTTGTCTGAGCATTGGAAATGATGAGGGAAATTCCTTGTCCCCCTCCAATGCAGAGTGAACAGAGTCCGAGCTCTTTATTTTGCTTGATTAATTCATGGATTAGGGTAACCAAAATCCGGCTACCACTTGCTCCAATTGGATGACCTAGTGCGATTGCTCCACCATTGACATTGACTTTTGCAGGATCAATACCAAGTTGTTTGACAACTGGAATTGATTGGGCTGCAAATGCCTCGTTGAGTTCGAATAGATCGATATCCTCGACTGTTTTATTCAGTTTTTGTAGCGCTTTTTGGCTAGCAGTAATAGGTCCAAGTCCCATCAATGCGGGATCTAAACCGCTAGTTGCGTATGATTCGATATAAGCAAGTGGCTGAATATTTAGCTCACTTGCTTTCTCATCAGACATGAGTACCAAGACAGCACAGCCGTCGTTGATGCCAGAAGCATTGGCTGCGGTGACAGTTCCATCCTTTTTGAAAGCTGGACGGAGTGTTGCCAATTTTTCAATTGGCGTCAGACGAGGATACTCATCTGTGGCAAAAATAGTTTCGCCTTTTCGACTGTTCAGCCTAATTGGAACAATTTCTTCAGTGAAACGCCCTTCAGCGATAGCTTTTGCAGCCTTTTCTTGGCTGGTGTGGGCAAATGCATCTTGCTCTTCGCGACTGACATGATAGCGTTCGGCAACATTTTCAGCGGTAATACCCATGTGATAGTCATTGAAGGCATCTGTCAAACCATCCTTTAACATGGAATCTTCCAAGGTAATATGACCAAACTTACTCCCAAAACGGCTTGACTTGGATAAGTAGGCCGCCTGACTCATGATTTCGATACCACCAGCTACAACGACGTCGTTATCGTCAAGAAGGATGGATTGAGCCGCAAGAAGGACTGATTTGAGTCCAGAGCCACAGACCTTATTGACCACATAAGCAGAAGTGGTCTCTGGAATACCCGCGCGTAAAGCAATTTGGCGTGCAATATTTTGTCCGTGACCAGCAGAAAGGACGTTGCCAAAAATAACTTCATCTACAACGTCAGCTGGTATTTGTTTGTTTTGTAAAGCTGCTTCGAGAACCCGTGCGCCAAGTTCAGCAATGTTTATATCTTTTAGACTGCCTCCAAAACTGCCTATAGCAGATCGAAATGCAGACACGATAGCTACTTTCTTCATGAATTCTCCTTGAAATCTAATCAGAACAGTCGTGCTCAGCCTAACTATTATATCACTTTTTTTCGTAAATCCTAAGAAGAAAGCTAGGTCTACAGACTGAATTTTCAAGAAAGAAAAATGTAAGCGTAAACAGATTGTGGAAAAACTAGCATTTTCTGACCAATTCGTGTAAAATAGAAAAGTACAAGAGGGGAACCTCAAAATTTAAAGGAGAATCCATATAATGGTAAAATTGGTTTTTGCTCGCCATGGTGAGTCTGAATGGAACAAAGCTAACCTTTTCACTGGTTGGGCTGATGTTGATTTGTCTGAAAAAGGTACACAACAAGCAATTGATGCTGGTAAATTAATCAAAGAAGCAGGTATCGAATTTGACCTTGCTTATACATCTGTTTTGAAACGTGCTATCAAGACTACAAACTTGGCTCTTGAAGCTGCAGATCAATTATGGGTACCAGTTGAAAAAACTTGGCGTTTAAACGAACGTCACTACGGTGGTTTGACAGGTTTGAACAAAGCAGAAGCTGCTGCTGAATTTGGTGATGAGCAAGTGCACATCTGGCGTCGTTCTTATGATACTTTGCCACCAGAAATGGCTAAAGATCATGAGCATTCAGCACACACTGACCGTCGCTATGCACATCTTGATGACTCAGTTATTCCAGATGCAGAAAACTTGAAAGTTACGCTTGAGCGCGCCCTTCCATTCTGGGAAGATAAAATTGCTCCAGCATTGAAAGACGGTAAAAACGTGTTCGTAGGTGCACATGGTAACTCAATCCGTGCCCTTGTAAAACACATCAAACAATTGTCTGATGACGAAATCATGGATGTGGAAATTCCAAACTTCCCACCACTTGTATTCGAATTGGATGAAAACTTGAACATTGTGAAAGAGTACTACTTGGAAGCATAATTCATCTAAGGCCTGAGTTCGCTCAGGTTTTTTTTTAGTTTTGAATATCGGAGTTTTCATAGAGAGTATGGTATACTGGTGGTATTAAATGGTAGGAGGAATTTATTATGGCAAGTAAAAAAATGCTACATGCATGTTTGCGTGTTGAAAACCTAGAAGCATCTCAAAAATTTTATGAAGAGGGATTTGGATTTAAGGAAACCCGTCGCAAGGACTATCCAGAGCACAAGTTTACTTTGGTTTACTTAGTACTTGAAGGGGATGACTTTGAGATTGAATTGACTTACAATTATGATCATGGTCCATATATCGTAGGGGATGGCTTCTCACATCTAGCTCTTTCTTCGGATGACTTAGAAGGGGACAATGCGAGACACAAAGAATTGGGCTATCCAACGACAGATATAAAAGGCTTGCCAGGAAGTCCAGGTCGTTATTATTTTGTTACAGATCCTGATGGATACCGTGTAGAGGTTATTCGAGCGGATTAATCAAGAAATACCTAAAGAATCAGCACCGATTGTTAACATTTTGACGAGAATGGGGCTGATTTTTTTGCTTTGATTGGGGTTACAACTTGACAAAAAACAAAGTATATTATAGTATAGATTTAGGTGTATATGAAAGAGGAATCTCGCGTGAAGAAATTATTACTGATACTAACCAATCTACTGTTGGTTGGTATGATTTGTTTTTTTAGTCTAATGATTTACCATCGTATTCAAGAAAATCAAATAACCCAGTTCATTGCAAGAAAGGAACGTGTCTTTTTAAAGCATGGTCAAACGAACTTGAGAACAGGAAATGTGGGCTCCACTCATGTTGTTGCTTCCATTCCAACCGATGATGCTGGCAAGAAAATTGGTTTAGTTGAGAATAGAATGGTAGAGTATGTTCATCAAAAATTAGGGGAAGCCAAGCCTACGGGCAATATTAATCGAATATTTTTGGTCAGTAGCCGGCTTGGGAAAACTAACTTTAGAAAGGTTCGGGCTCTGGTAATCAAAAGCGAGGAATATCATCTTTCGACACTTGAAATTGAGAAGGATGGCGAAGAATCCATCGGGGAGCTCTTGCTTACTGAAGATCAGCAACTCTTCACGTTGAAACGCTTTTTTACAGATTCTGATGCCGCGAGAGAGATTTTATCCAATAAATTAAAAGAAAAGCTAGATCAAAGCTCTTTGTCAGACAGCGAAAAAACACAACTACTAAACTTGATCGGTGACATTGATTTGGACCGTTTACCATTCTCATATGAAGATAGCCAACTAAAGGTAAAAATCGTACAAGGTAGTCAAGAAACCACGCTTTCAATTCCCATATCGGAGTTATACCCTGTTCTAAACAGTGACTATCTATCTGAAGCAGATGTGGCAGGTTATAAAGAATATTTGCAAGAGTTAGAAGAATTAGAACGAAGAAAGACTGCAAGAAACATTTCTCTAACATTTGATGATGGTCCGAATTCCTCAACGACACCAGTGGTATTGGATTTGTTGAAGAAATACAATGCGAAGGCTACCTTCTTTGTCATCGGGCAAAATATTGAAGGAAATGAGTGGATTTTACAACGGATGAAAGCTGAAGGTCACGAGATTGCAAACCATACTTGGAGTCATGCAAATTTAACCAAACTTTCTCCGGATACCATTCGTCAAGAGGTTGAAAAAACACAAGTTGCCATAGAAAAAGCAGTTGGTCAGCGATCACGTTTGGTACGTCCTCCATATGGTGCAGTAAATAAGCAAGTCGCAAACGTTGTGAATCTTCCATCCATCTGTTGGAATGTAGATACCCTAGACTGGTCTTCACACAATCCGCAGGCGATTTTAAATCAAGTCAAGTCAAATGCTTGTCCTGGTTCCTTTATTTTGATGCATGATATTCATAAGGAAACTGTTAAGAGCTTGGATTCGGTATTGCAATTTTTAACTTCTCAAGGATACAGTATGGTTACCGTTTCAGAAAGTTTAGGTACTAATCTAAATACACAGTTTGTTTATTATGATCAACAATCGGCAACTATGCCAACGCAATAATAACTAAACAAAAGAACAGAAGCTTGATTGAACTTCTGTTCTTTTTTGGAATTTTATCAGTTTGGGTAAGAGTAGTGGTGAGATGGGAATGAGAAAGTACAGTGTAATATCATCGTCGGCTTAATGATATGAACACAGTTCGCAATATTTCCAGCCTTTAAGATCTCCCAGATAGCTGAAATTGGGAAACTTTTGATGTTCATTGTGCATTACATTGATGGTTATCCAGTTGATAAATAGCGTCACACTAATAGAAAGTGAAAAGATTATACTTTATATAGCTCTTGATTTTTTAAGATAACTTCTTGGACAGAAGCATATTTTTTTAGTTGTTTGAGTTCATTTGGATTTGAAACAAGGGTAATAACCACTCCATCCTTACCCATTCGACCAGTTCGACCAGCCCGATGTGTATAGGCTTCCTGGTCAAAAGGAACCTCAAAATTGAGGACGCATTCTAAATTATCGATATCAATCCCACGAGCTACTAAATCTGTGGCTAGTAAGAGCTGGATCTGGTGGTCTTTAAATCGATCAATAATGACCTTTCTAAACTTGACATTGACATCAGAAGCGAGAGAAATTGCATTGGCTCCGTTGTAGTTTAGTCGTTCTTCAGTTGCACCAAGATCAGATAAGCTATTAAAGAAGACCAATGCTCGAAAATCTGGCACATTTGCAAATTTTTTCAACAAGTTTTGTCGATCACGTTTTTCAACCATCAGATAATAGTGCTGAATATTGTCTAATTTTTGCTCCGATAAATCGATTGTTTCAACAGTAGGTGAAATCTTTTGCCGATCAAATTTAGCAGTTGCACTCATATAGATCAATTGATGATTGCGAGGAACATAGTTGATAATTTTTTCTACAAAATGATATTGAGAATCAGAGAATAGCTGATCAAATTCATCTAAGATGATGGTATTGATATTCATCATCTTTATTTTTTTTAATTTAATCAATTCAAACACGCGACCAGGTGTACCGATTAAGATTTCCGGCCCTTTTTTTAATCGTTCAATTTGTCGTTTTTGACTGGATCCTGATAAGAATAACTGTGCTTGTAATCCGATAGCTTCGGACCAGCCTTTACACACTTCGAAAATCTGCCCAGCTAATTCTGTATTTGGAGCCAGAATCAATAATTGCTGGGATTTTTTGGGGGTAAGAGCAAGTAGACTTGGCCAGAGGTAGGCTAGGGTCTTTCCTGTTCCAGTTGGACTGATTGCAAGTAAGTCTTTTCCTGTAAAAATCGGCTCATATGCTTGTTGTTGAATATCAGTCAAGCTATCAAAACCAGCTTTTTCCAGCATTTCTTGCCATACAGAAGGGAAATTAGTTTTCATGAGTATCCGCCTTAAATGTAATTCCTGCGTCTTGACGCATCAGATAGAGGGTCCGGTGAACATCTGAAGCAACATCTAACCACTGATCTGCCAATGGGTGATTTGCCTCTTCGATGACTTGTGCAAAATGCATGGCTTCTTCAATCATGGATTGGTCCCTCGAAGCAAGAGGGAGTTGGTATTGCTCCCCATTATTTTTTGTAAAAATAGCAGAGCTGATATGCTGACAAGCGTTTAAGGTCAAAGTACCCTCGCTAGTATAGATTTCGCTAGGTAGATGACTGGTCATATTTTTTCCTGCTTGAATACCCACAGTAAAGTTTTCATAGACTAGTTGCCCAAGCCCATTTAAATCAACACTAGATGGTAATTGTTGGGCTACGTAACGAGCTGTATGTGGGGCACCGATAAGACCTATGGCGGCATAAACAGCATAGACGCCAAGATCCATGAGTGCGCCACCTGAAAAATCAGCTGAAAAGATATTCGGTGTATTTCCAGCTAGCAATTCAGGCATTTTTGAAGAATATTTGGCATAAGAAAAATGCCCACCGATAATGGATTTATCTGCCAAGAATTGTCGAATCGTCTGAAAGGATTCTTCTTGAAAGTTTCGAGCTGCTTCAAACAAGAATAGCCCTTTTTCAGAGGCAATTTGGCGTAAATCTTCAAATTCTGCTGGAGTTGATACCATTGGCTTTTCAACGATAGCGTGTTTTCCAGCCAAGAGTACGGCCTTTGCCTGCTGGTAGTGCAAGGAATTTGGACTAGCAATGTAAACAAGGTCAATTTCAGAAGATAAAAATGATGAAAAATCAGTAAACAAGTCTACCTTTTCATATGGTTTTGCAAAGGATTCAGCTGTATCATAGTGTCGAGAAAAAACAGCTCTAAATTGATATTTATTCGTTTGAAGTGCTGCTTTGATAAACTGATGAGTGATAGGAGAAGTGCCAATTATGCCAAAATCAATCATAATGTCTCATTTCTATTGTATTATTTTTTCCATTATAGCATGTTTCGTGATAAAATAGTAATGAAAAAAAGGTGTCAAACTTGAGATAGAAGGAGATGATAATGACTCAAAAACCAATAATAATTGGCGTTACCGGAGGTTCAGGTGGAGGTAAAACAAGTGTCTCTCGTGCCATTTTAAATAACTTTCCAAATGCACGGATTTCAATGATTGAGCATGACTCCTACTATAAAAATCAGTCCCACTTAACCTTTGAAGAACGGATATTGACCAATTATGACCATCCACTAGCCTTTGATACAGACTTGATGATCTATCATTTGAGTGAATTACTGGCTGGGCGTTCAGTGGATATTCCGATATATGATTATACTCAGCATACACGGTCAGAAAGGACTTATCGTCAAGAACCTCAGGATGTATTTATTGTAGAGGGAATTTTAGTACTAGAAGACAAACGTCTTCGGGATTTAATGGACATCAAAGTATTTGTGGATACTGATGATGACATTCGTATTATCCGTCGTATAAAACGTGATATGGAGGAGCGTGGCCGTAGCTTAGATAGTATCATAGAGCAATATACATCTGTTGTAAAACCGATGTATCACCAGTTTATTGAGCCGACTAAGCGCTATGCGGATATCGTGATACCAGAGGGTGTTTCAAATGTAGTTGCCATCGACTTAATCAATACAAAGGTGGAGAGTATTTTAAGAGAGCGTGGTTAGAATGCCGAAAGACAGAATTTTACCCTATATCATTTTAGGAATAGTAGCAACTTGCAACCGTAGGGTCACTGGAAAAGAGATTACTGACTTTGTTCAACTAGATTTAGGAGAATTTTGGCAAGTAGCTCACAGTCAAGTATACCCTGAACTTAAACGGATGACTCAAGATGGTTGGATAACTTGCCATGCAGTTCCAGGAAACGAAAAAGAAAAGCAGTATGAATTAACTGCAAAAGGACGAGAAATTTTGGAACAATGGCTTGCCATTCCAAATGAATCTACACCTTACCAAAAAGATATCTTTTCTATAAAAATGTATTTTATTGAAGACCGCTCAGATCCTAGAGTTTCCGAATTATTAACCTATCAGGTTCAGGTTATTGAAAAGCATTTGCGTCATCTTGAAAAACGTAAAGAGGAACTTTTTTCGGAAACTGATGGTGAACATGTTCCTTATGGGCAATATTTAATTCTGTCACGGGCCATTGAACGCAATCAATCACAGCTACAATGGCTACAAAATACGATTCAAAATTTATAAAAAGCGATTCATTTATTGAGTCGTTTTTTTCTTGCTCTTCGATTTTTAATGTGATAAAGTTAGGAATAAATGTTACTGATATGGAGGGAATATGTCTGTAAAGCAGGGATTTGCATTGTTCTTAATGATTTGGAACCTGGTCGTTTTTTTAGTCTATGGACTTGACAAGGGAAAGGCTAGAAAGGGTTCTTACCGAATTTCAGAAAAGACCTTGTTGATGATGACCTATGTTGGTGGTGGTCTAGGTGCTTGGGCTGGCGGTGCCTATTTTCGTCATAAAACTCAGAAAAAGTATTTTCAACTAGCTTGGGCCGTAGGTGTCTTGATTGACGCCTTGTTGATATACTGGATGTGGAAATAGGCGAAAGCCTTTTTCTTTATTGCCCGAACTATAAAAGTTCCTCTATCTATGCTATAATGATGGTATGACAAAACAAGAAAAAATTTCAAACTATCAATTATTGTTGGCCCAATTGGAGGCTCTTTTAGAGGGTGAAACCAATGCTTTAGCCAATCTATCAAATGCTTCTGCCTTACTTAATCAAGCTCTACCAAACTCTGTCTTTACAGGATTTTACTTGTATGATGGTAGTGAATTGATTTTGGGACCTTTTCAAGGTGGCGTTTCCTGTGTTCATATTGCACTTGGAAAAGGAGTCTGCGGTGAGTCGGCTTCTAAACGCCAGACGATTATCGTAGAGGATGTTCGTTTGCATGACAATTATATTTCCTGCGATGCGACAGCTCTTTCGGAAATTGTGGTGCCAATGGTGAAAAACGACCAATTATTGGGCGTTTTGGACTTGGATTCTAGGTTGGTCGCTGATTACGATACCATTGACCAGGAATACCTTGAGCAGTTCGTCGCGCTCTTAGTGGAGAAGACGGACTGGAATTTTGCTATGTTTGGAGAAAAACGCTAATGTACCAAGCTTTATATCGGAAGTACCGAAGCCAGACCTTTGGGGAGATGGTGGGGCAAGAGGTGGTCGCAACGACGCTCAAGCAAGCTATTGAGCAGGGGAAAATTAGCCATGCCTATCTCTTTTCTGGTCCTCGTGGAACGGGTAAGACATCGGCTGCGAAAATTTTTGCCAAGGCCATGAATTGCCCGAATCAGGTTGATGGTGAACCTTGTAACGACTGTTATATTTGTCAAGCGATTACGGAAGGTAGCTTGGAAGATGTCATTGAGATTGATGCAGCTTCCAATAATGGTGTAGATGAGATTCGTGATATTCGTGATAAATCGACCTATGCGCCTAGTCTTGCAACCTATAAGGTCTATATCATCGACGAGGTTCATATGTTGTCTACAGGGGCCTTCAACGCACTATTGAAAACCCTAGAAGAACCAACGGAGAATGTGGTCTTTATTCTAGCAACTACGGAATTGCACAAGATTCCTGCTACCATTCTGTCAAGGGTGCAACGATTTGAATTTAAGTCCATCAAGGTGACGGACATTCAGGAGCACTTGGCTGCAATTTTGACCAAGGAAGGCCTTGCCTTTGATGAACAAGCATTGACCATCATTGCACGTCGGGCAGAAGGTGGGATGCGGGATGCCTTGTCCATATTGGACCAGGCATTGAGTCTTAGTCAACATCAGCAGGTAACTGTGGATATTGCTGAGGAAATTACAGGCTCCATCAGCTTACGTGCCTTGGATGATTATGTGGCTAGTCTCCGTCAGGCAGATAGCGCCTCAGCACTTGGACATCTACAAACCTTGTTTGATCAAGGAAAGAGTATGAGCCGTTTTGCCACAGACCTCTTGCATTATTTGAGGGATCTCCTCATTGTACAGACGGGTGGTGAAAATACCCATTTGACCACTGGTTTTACGGAAAATCTAGCTCTGGCTCAGGATCGGATTTTTACTATGATTGAGATGGTGACAAAAGGTTTGTCAGACATCAAGTCTAGCCCTCAACCGAAAATTTATGCGGAGATGATGACAATTCGTTTGGCAGAAGAAGGCTCACCTTCGGGAGCAATCGCAGAGCTGCCAGCTGATTTGGTCAGCCAACTTGCTCATCTTCAAGAACAAGTTGCGGATTTGCAGAAACAACTAAGTCAATTATCTAGTCAACCAAGTGCTATTAAGCCAGTTTCACGCAAGCCACAGGCTCCGAAGAAGTACCGATTGGATACCAGCAAGGTTCATGCTATTTTACAAGAGGCTATGGAAAATCCAGCCTTGGCGCGTGAAAATTTGACGCGTTTGCAAAATGCATGGGGAGAAATCATCGAAAGCTTATCTGGAGCAGATCGTGCCTTGCTTGTTGGTTCTCAACCAGTTGCTGCGAATGAAAACCATGCTATACTTGCTTTTGAGTCCCCACTCAATGCCGAACAGACTATGAAACGTGATAATCTCAACACCATGTTTGGAAATATTCTCAGCAAGGCAGCTGGTTTTTCGCCACAGATTTTAGCCATTGCTCAAGAGGATTGGGTTAGCATACGAGCAGAATTTTCGGCTAAGGCAAAAGGGCAAAAAACACAAGAAATCAAAACCGAAACCAGCCCAGTTCCAGAAGAATTTGGATTTCTGGCCGACGCAGTTGAAATTCGAAATGATTGAGCGCTTGGTTTGACCACTTCTACAGCAATATCGGTCTCTGGTCGGATGCGCAATCTGTTTGGATGATGTATACTATGATTAATCCTAAATATTTTTCATAATCTCCTTACAAAAGCACCTCACATTTTGGTGTTTTTGTTTTTGCAGAGTCATAATTTTACATAGAAAGCATATAAAAAATCAGCTGAAGGACTGATTTTTTGGTATAATCTACTTTATGAAACTTTCTCAATTTCTTTTTTTAGCCATTACGACAATATTAGCAGTATACTTTATGAATGCCTCTATTTTGACAGGAGATTATTTAATAGCTGGAATTTATGCTTATATTGGCTATCGAAACCTCCATTTTGCCTATAAAGTAACGAAATTTATTCAACTGGTGGAGAAGCAGTCCAAGAAGTAAGACTGATTTCCCCGCTGGAGATTGTCTTTGCTTTTCCATTCTCTAGTTGAATCACTAAATTACCTGTATCGGTAACGGCGATTGCTCTGCCTTTAAATTCAATTTGATTTTCTACAAAGCTCACTTGTTGACCGACAACAAGTGATTTTTCTTTGTAAAGCGTGATTAATTCATGTTCATCTGTTTCAAGAAAAGCTTTCCAGATGGCTATGATGAGTTGATTGCGGGTAAAGGGTGGTTGTTCCTCAAAAAGGTTGCCTGCAATATGGTGTAGTTCTTTTGGGAAATCGTCAATACGAACATTGATGCCGACACCGATAATGACGTCAGTTACTGTTTGACTTTCCATCGAAGAAATTGCTTCGGTTAAGATTCCAGCCACTTTTTTGCGTCCAAGATAGATGTCGTTGACCCATTTGATTTGAACATCCAAGTCACAGAGGGACTGGATGGCTTTTACCACAGCAGCCGCAGCTAATATAGTGTATGGTTTGAATGCAAGAAATGGGACATTGGGCGATAGACGAAGTGACATATAAATACCACCAGATTTTGAGGCGTAAAATGGTCGACCGAATCGTCCTTTTGCTTTGTTTTGGTGTGGTGCAAGGTAGAGTGCTGGGCTACTATGTCCTAGTTCAATGCCTTGCTTGGCATCCAGTTGGGTGGAGTCACTGCTTCCATTGAGATGGACTGGAAGGTTAAGTTCCTGTGCAATCAATTCAGGTAAGAGTAAGTCCCCTTCAGCCAGTTTATAGCCACGGTTTCGGGCTGCTTCAATGGTTAAACCGAGGGTTTCTAATTGGCGAATAGCCTTCCAAATGGATGTTCGTGAAATGCCTAGCTCCTTAGCCATATCTTCACCACTTATGTAGTCCTCTTTTTCTTTCAAAAGAAGATATATTTTTTGATAGGTTTTCATAACTTCATTATAGCAAAAAAATGGCTTAAAACGTGATATAATAGATTACAAATAAGGAGGTTTTCATGAAGACACTTGATTACATCGTGACATTGACTCAAACTCCGTCACCAACTGGCTATACGACGGATATTATGAACTACATCAAAGCAGAGATTGAAGGTTTCGGTTATGAGGCGACTAAAACACCAAAAGGTGGTGTTTTGGTAACGGTACCGGGGAAAAATGATGAGGAGCACCGTATTTTGACAGCTCATCTGGATACATTGGGTGCTATGGTTCGGGCAATCAAACCGGATGGTCGTATAAAAATGGATTTGGTGGGTGGTTTTGGTTATCCTTCCATTGAAGGTGAAAACTGCTTGATACATTGTGCTAAAAATGGTAAGACCTTCACAGGTACAATGCTTATGCATCAAACGTCTGTCCATGTTTATCGTGATGCTAGTACAGCAGAGCGCAACCAGACCAATATGGAAATCCGATTGGACGAAAAAGTGACCACTGCTGATGAAGTGCGTACCTTGGGGATTGAAGTTGGTGATTTTATTTCCTTCGATCCAAGAACAATTGTGACAGAAACTGGGTTTATTAAGAGCCGCCATTTGGATGATAAGGTTTCTGCAGCTATTTTGATTCATTTGTTGAAGGTTTATAAAGAAGATGGGATTGTTTTACCTTATACCACTCATTTTTATTTTTCAAATAACGAAGAGATTGGTTATGGTGCTAATTCAAGTTTGCCAGATCGGGTTGTGGAGTATCTGGCTGTAGATATGGGAGCGATGGGTGATGACCAGCAGACGGACGAGTACACGGTTTCGATTTGTGTAAAAGATGCTTCAGGTCCTTATCACTATGAACTTCGTCAGCATTTAGTTTCTCTTGCTGAGAGAGAGGGAATTCCATATAAGCTGGATATCTATCCTTACTATGGTTCGGATGCATCGGCTGCTATGCGTGCGGGTGCAGATGTTAAGCATGCTTTACTGGGAGCAGGTATTGAGTCTAGTCACTCTTATGAACGAACTCATTTGGATTCAGTTGATGCGACTGAGCGGATGGTTGATGCTTATTTGAAATCGCTAATGGTAGACTAATATGAATGAAACCCGTTTTTTAGAGTTATTTAATGACCTGGATAAGGTTTTAAGGAAAGTCTGTGGTGTAGCAGATGGAGACTATGCTGACGTTGGTTCGATGTTAACAAAGGCTAAAGAACTAAGCCACCATAATCCCATTGAGGCAAATTGGGACAAACTTTATGTTGCCCGTCAGTTACGGAATTTAATGGTTCATGAAAAACGAACAGGACTGAAAGAGGTGGCTCAGCCGTCACAAGAATTGATTGATGTGTTGGAAAAAGTTATTTCCCAATACCAAGAGCCAGTTACCATTGCTTATTATTTACAAAGGACACAAAAAATCAAACCAATTGTTTTTGATGTTCAGGATAAATTAATAAAGGCTTTAGAAATTGTAGATCGTAAGCATTTTTCTAAGTTTCCGATTTTTTCGGGAAGAGCCTATCAAGGTTTGGTTTCTGACAAGGGACTGACCAATTGGTTAGCCAAAGCCAGTAAAGAGGCTGGTTCTATTCGTGAGAAATTGGTGGAAGCCAGTTTAGCAGATGTTCTTGTTTTTGAAGAAGATAGTATTCAGGTTATCGTTCTCCCTTCCTCAGAAACACTTTATCAAGTGATCAATTATTTTGAGGGCCGTAAGCGTACGACCATTCTTGTGAGTCGTCAAAAGAGTGGGAAAATAGATTCTCCGGAGGATGTCATTGGTATCATTACAGCCCAAGACTTAGCTGAAATTTATGGAATGGTGGATTAGGAGGTCTTATGTCAACAAATCGTTTAGCTTGGGATGAGTATTTTGCGGCACAAGCACTTTTGATTGCAAATCGGGCGACCTGTAAGAGAGCCAAGGTTGGTGCGGTTTTGGTTAAGGATAATAAGGTTATTGCGACAGGCTATAATGGGTCTGTTTCAGGAACTGAACATTGTTTGGATCAGGAATGTCTCATGATTGATGGTCATTGTGCTAGGACCTTGCATGCGGAAGTTAATGCTATTTTACAAGGAGCGGAGCGGGGAATTCCTAAAGGTTTTACTGCCTATGTGACCCATTTTCCATGTCTCAACTGTTCCAAACAATTACTTCAAGTAGGTTGCAAGCGGGTGGTCTACATTAATGAATACCGTATGGATGACTATGCGCGGTATTTATATAATGAAAAAGGGTGTGAGCTTGTTCATCTACCGTTAGAGGTGGTGAAACAGGCGATTGCTGATGCGGAGTTTATTTAGACTTTAGGAGGCTGGGCAGAAAGTCCAACCTCGCTTCTCAGAGTTCGTGTCAACATCTCAGCGCATTGGTTGATTGGCTTTAACAGTCTGGAAGAAGGAGATAAGATTTGCACAGCAAATCTCAGCAGTTCGTATTTCACACTCCAAATCTGACCATTACGACTGTTGCGAACAAAGTTCGCTTTATCTCCAACCTCAAACTGTCTCCCAGACAGTTTGAGCTGTGCGGGGGTGGGAGTTTAAAAGGTCTGGGAGATATAAGCTGACGGCAGTCAGCTCACATAAATTGATGTCTGGGAATAGACTGTGTCAGCTCAACAACTAGAAATAAAGTCTTGTTGAGGACTCTTTTTAGAATGGTCGAGTTCTTTCCCACTCCCTCTTTATTTTTTAGAAAATGCTAGGATAGATACTGAATGTATGCTATACTAGAAACGTTATTAAGTCCCGAAAAGGTAGTTATCAGACTAGTTAACTTTCGCAGACATACTTAGAAGTTATCGCTTTCTCGTTATGTATCTGGAAATTTTACTTTGCTTAAGACAAAAGTCTTTCGCAAAGAACTAGTCTCCTACTAGTTCTTTGTAACCTTGATAACAATTTATTTTAAGGGGGACATTTTTATGTCAGAACGTAAATTGTTTACGTCTGAATCTGTTTCGGAGGGTCATCCGGATAAGATTGCAGACCAGATTTCAGATGCGATTTTGGATGCTATTTTAGCACAAGATCCTGAGGCGCACGTGGCAGCTGAGACGGCTGTTTACACTGGTAGCGTTCATGTGTTTGGTGAAATTTCCACCACTGCCTATGTAGATATTAATCGTGTTGTACGTGATACGATTGCGGAGATTGGCTACACCAAAGGGGAATACGGCTTCGCGGCAGAATCAGTAGGAGTTCATCCATCACTTGTAGAGCAGTCTCCAGATATTGCGCAAGGTGTTAATGAAGCCTTGGAGGCTCGTCAAGATGCTAGTCTAGATCCATTAGATTTAGTTGGTGCAGGTGACCAAGGGCTCATGTTTGGTTTTGCAGTTGATGAAACTCCTGAACTCATG
The DNA here is from genome assembly GCA_022354845.1 of Streptococcus suis. Lineage (NCBI taxonomy): Bacteria > Bacillati > Bacillota > Bacilli > Lactobacillales > Streptococcaceae > Streptococcus > Streptococcus suis. Next base: position 1,508,207 of record CP031970.1, on the reverse strand, counting down.
CCATTGCCAATTTCACTTAGTCACAAATTGGTGCGTCGTTTGGGCGAGTTGAGAAAATCTGGTGAAATTGCTTATCTCCGTCCGGATGCTAAGTCACAAGTAACAGTTGAATACGATGAAGACAACCAACCCGTTCGTGTGGATACAGTCGTTATTTCGACCCAGCATGATCCGGAAGTCAGTCAAGAGCAAATTCGTCAGGATGTCATTGAACGTGTGATAAAGGAAATCATTCCAGCTCAATATTTGGATGACCAAACGCAATACTTTATCAATCCAACCGGTCGCTTTGTTATTGGTGGACCTCAAGGTGACTCTGGTCTGACAGGTCGTAAGATTATCGTTGATACCTATGGTGGTTACTCTCGCCACGGAGGCGGCGCCTTCTCTGGTAAGGATGCGACCAAAGTGGACCGTTCTGCATCTTATGCGGCGCGTTACATCGCTAAAAATATCGTAGCAGCTGGTTTGGCTAAAAAGGCTGAGGTTCAATTGGCCTACGCTATCGGTGTTGCTCACCCAGTTTCAGTTCGCATCGATACATTTGGTACAGGTACAGTAGCTGAGAGCAAATTAGAAGGAGCTGTTCGTCAGATTTTCGACTTGCGCCCAGCTGGTATTATTCAAATGCTTGACCTAAAACGTCCAATTTATAAACAAACTGCAGCCTATGGTCACATGGGACGTACGGACATTGATGTTCCATGGGAGAAATTGGATAAGGTAGAAGAGTTGAAAGCAGCTATCTTGTAGGTACATATTTATTATTTGTGCGAGGATATTTATGAAAGCCTTACTTGTTTTTGCACATCCGAGAAAAGAAAGTTTTACCCACGCCCTCGTTCATAGAGTAACGGAGGCTTTGGTAGCAAATGGAGCAGAAGTAACTGTCCGAGATTTGTATAAATTGGGTTTTGATCCAGTTCTTCGAGGAGAAGATACTATTCACATTGAAAATGGAAAATTTGTACGAGAAGCAACTAGTTTTCCTCCAGATGTCCAAACAGAAATGGATCTGATTGCAGAGAGTGATCTGCTTGTTTATATTTTTCCAAGTTGGTGGAATGGTATGCCTGCGATGATGAAGGGTTATGTAGATCGTGTATTTCAGCACGGATTTGCTTATAGTTTTGAATCTGATGAGCCTCGCAAGCTCTTCTCAACAAAGAAAGCTATTTTCTTTACTCCTACAGGGCAACCACAAAATGCGGATAGAAGTCTGACACCGTTAGATCAGGCCATGAAATTTCTAACTTCAGATTGGCTCTTCAACAGTAATAATGCACAAGTCATTGATCATGTTTTTTATGGTCGAGTGCCTTATTTGACGAGTGAGGAATTAGAGAACTATCTACTTGATGCTGAATTTAGAATTCAATAACTTTTTAATGAATGATAACAATTATCCATTAGTTGATCGGACCAGGCTCCAATGCCAGGTCCGTTTTCAAATACTATGAAACTAGATTTTTCACTGACTTTGTGTTAGAATGAAACGTGTGTCTTTTTATACGTATTCTGATAAAAAACCATCAACCTATTGATGTGTTAGGTCAAAGGGCAATCTAAGAAAGTGAATGTTAGTATGAGAAAAATTGTAATTAATGGTGGGAAGGCATTGAAAGGGACTGTTACGGTTAGTGGTGCCAAAAATTCTGTCGTTGCCTTAATTCCTGCCATTATTCTTGCAGAGGATGTTGTCGTTTTGGATGGAGTTCCTGCTATTTCGGATGTTGATAGCTTAATTGATATCATGGAGACGATGGGGGCAACCGTCAAGCGAGATGGAGAGACTTTGGAAATAGATCCACGTGGTGTTCAAGATATGCCAATGCCATATGGGAAAATCAATAGTCTGCGTGCATCCTATTATTTTTACGGATCTCTTTTAGGCCGTTATGGGAAAGCAGTCGTTGGTTTACCTGGTGGATGCGATCTAGGTCCACGTCCGATTGATTTGCACCTTAAAGCCTTCGCTGCTATGGGCGCTGAGACAAACTATGAGGGTGAATATATGCGCCTAGCAACCAATGGACAACGGATTCAAGGGGCTCATATATTCATGGATGTTGTCAGTGTTGGCGCAACAATCAATACGATTTTAGCTGCTGTTAAAGCGAAAGGTCGTACTGTTATTGAAAATGCAGCACGTGAACCTGAGATCATTGATGTGGCAACTCTGCTAAACAATATGGGGGCTCGTATTCGCGGGGCAGGTACAGATATTATTACAATAGATGGTGTAGATCACCTTAAAGGAACTCGCCATCAAGTTATTCCTGATCGTATCGAAGCAGGGACTTATATCGCCTTAGCTGCTGCAGTTGGTGAAGGAATTACTGTAGATAATGTTCTATACGAACACTTGGAGAGTTACATCGCTAAACTGCAAGAGATGGGTGTGCGCATGACAATCTCTGAAGACAGTGTTTTTGTTGAAAAACAAGAAACATTAAAGGCTGTGAATATCAAAACCTCCCCTTATCCAGGTTTTGCGACAGACTTGCAACAACCTATTACCCCCTTACTCCTTAAAGCTACAGGTACCGGAACTATCGTGGACACAATTTATGAAAAACGTGTTGGACACGTGCAGGAATTGGCTAATCTTGGAGCAAAAATTTCAACACGAAGCAATCATATTGCCTTTGAAGGTCCCAATCAACTAATAGGGTCTTCAGTTAAAGCAACAGATTTACGGGCTGGTGCGGCGATGGTTATTGCTGGTCTAATGGCTCAAGGTCGAACAGAAATTACAAATATTGAGTTTATTCTGCGTGGCTACTCAAATATTATCGATAAGTTGACAGAGCTTGGTGCAGATATTCAGTTGATTGAGGACTAGTTGATCTAGTAGATAATTGCATCTTTAGAATGTAATGATTTAATAAATGAAATATATTGGGGCTGGGAGCAATTCTCAGTCCCTTGGGTACACTATGACACTTTGGATACAGTTAGCTAAATTTGCATGTTTTGAAACGGATCATTTCGTTTTGCGACCATTTTCTTACGAGGATGGGGAGGATTTTTATACAATAGTGTCGCATGCTGAGAATCTTCCATTTATTTTTCCGGTTTTGAAGGACAAAGAGATTGCTGTTGCGACAATGGTTGAAAAATTTATCCGTTCGCCATTAGGAAAATGGGCATTAACAGAAAAAAACTCTGGTCGAATGATTGGTGCGCTTTGTTTTGAAAAGTTGGATGAACATTTACAAACTGCGGAGCTTAGCTATTTTCTTAAAAAGGACCACTGGGGACAAGGGTTGATGACAGAGGCAGTACGAAATTTAGTGTATCTGTCTTTTTATAAAGTTGGCTTAAAAGAGTTGGTAATTATCACTCATGAGGAAAATGTGGCTAGTCAAAGGGTGGCTAGAAAAGCTGGCTTTGTGCAAATTAACCACTATCGTGGAAGTGACCGTTATAGTCATAAAATGAGAAATTACTTGAAATTTAGCTTGAAAAAGGCAGATTTTAATTTAGAAATGTACGAGGAAAATCAATGATTACAATTAAATCACAACGAGAAATCGATGCCATGAGTCGAGCTGGTGAAGTTTTGTCAGGAATCCATATTGGATTACGTGACATCATCAAGCCAGGTGTGGACATGTGGGATGTGGAAGAGTATGTTCGTAAAATATGTAAGGAGAATAATGTTCTGCCACTTCAAATTGGAGTTGATGGTGAATTAATGGACTATCCTTATGCGACGTGTTGTGGATTGAATGATGAAGTTGCTCATGCTTTTCCACGTCACTATAAGCTAAAAGAAGGTGACTTATTGAAGGTTGATATGGTTTTGAGTGAGCCCTTAGACAAAGCGGTAGTTGATGTTTCTAAGCTCAACTTTAATGATGTCAAGGCTATGAAGAAAATCACTCAAACCTATCGTGGTGGAGTTGCAGACTCTTGTTGGGCCTATGCAGTCGGTCAGGTTTCTGAAGAAGTGCAAAACTTGATGGATGTAACCAAGGAATGTTTGTACCGCGGTATTGAGCAAGCCGTTGTTGGCAATCGTATCGGTGATATTGGCGCAGCCATTCAAGAATATGCGGAAGGTCTTGGCTACGGTGTTGTTCGTGACTTGGTAGGTCACGGCGTTGGTCCAACCATGCATGAGGAACCAATGGTTCCCCACTATGGAACAAAAGGTCGTGGTCTTCGCTTGCGTGAAGGCATGGTTTTGACTATCGAGCCAATGATAAACACTGGGACTTGGGAAATCGATACGGATATGAAGACTGGTTGGGCTCACAAAACACTTGATGGTGGCTTATCTTGTCAATATGAGCACCAATTTGTGATTACAAAAGATGGTCCACTTATCTTGACTAGTCAAGGTGAAGAAGGAACTTATTAATACTCTTCGAAAATCAAAAGCCGACGTTGTTGACTTGATTTGATGAGTGAAAGGCTCCAGTGGAGCCTTTCAGCCTGTTACCTTTAAATAAAAAAGTAACAGGGTTCTATTTGCATCATATCGACACGAACTGCGTTCGCTCAATTTACAACCTCCAACGGTTCCCCAAACCTTTGCAGCGAGTCTGATTTTGATTTTCATTGAGTATAAATCAATTAGAGAAGGAAAGTATGAGGTTGAATGAATGAGGAAAGTTAAAAAACTAGAAGGACTGAAAACATTCTTTTCAACCTTTTTTTCCTATTACAAATCGGCGGAAATTGAGATAACGAGTGTGGCGGTAGCTTATTATCTTCTGATTTCCATTTTTCCGATTCTGTTGACCTTAGCCAATTTATTGCCTTATTTTCCTTTTGATGTCGATGCGATTCTATCAGTATTAGCAGAATTTATTCCTGAAAAAATCTATCCGACTGTTTCAAATTTTGTGACCAATATTTTAACTAAACCCTCAAGTTCTTGGTTAGGTATTGCTATTCTTACGACTTTATGGACCCTTTCAAATAGTATGATGATTTTACAAAAGGCTGTTAATAAGGCTTATGGTATGGAAAATCATCGTGATGTCATTGTCGGTCGTTTAGTAGGTATCTTTTTGGGGATTGGCTTGCAAATAATCATAGGATTGAGTATAGCGAGTGTGACATTTGGTCAAGCCATTTTTTCTTATTTAGATAAATATTTAAATCTTGAAAATGGTTGGTTGGATATTTTTTTAGGACAAACGCAACCGATTGCCTACCTAGCACTGTTTGCGGCACTGATTATGTTCTATTATTTTTCGCCAAATGTTCGAATACCTAAAATTTGGTATGTTTTCCCTGGGGCTGGTTTTGTTCTATTTATTATGGCAACAACTGGGAAGTTGTTTTCGCTATATTTGGATAACTATGCAAATAAATTATCAGATTTTCGTTCGGCAACAGCAGTAATATTTCTTTTATTTATGGTCTGGTTTATTTTTATGGCCCAGATTCTCATCATAGGTGCAGTCGTTAATGCAAGTGTTCATAAATTAAAATTAGGTGATATCCAGTCAAGAGACGGAGATATTGTTTCAATCTTTAAGCGTGCTAAAGCAAAATATAAAAAAAACGAGTAACCCCTAGTTGGAGGGTGCTCGTTTTTTTCCGCACATTTGATTGAAATATAATCGAATATTTATCATTTACAATTGATTCTAATGTTGACAAAAATTATATAATCAAAAATCTATCAATCATTTAATGAGGATTCTAGTATCTTGCTGTTTATGTTTATTTAGAAAACTGAAATAATTTCTAAATTTAGTATATAAAATGATATAATGATATTATCAAAAATACATGAAAAAGGGTGTATTAAAATGGTAAAAGTAGAATTGCAATACAATCCGTATTTATTTGAGACTTTTGTTAAATTTAATGGGGAAGAACCGATGATAAATAGTCTTGTTGAAAAATATAAAACAGTGAAGTTACAGCAGTGGCTGAATAAGGTCCCTGGGATATTTTACGATGAGATGAATGGTTTTGATTTTGATTTGGAGTTTTCAGGAACAGAGTCAGATTTCCTAAGTCTTCAGCAATCTTTTTTGACTGCAGGTATTACAGAACCAAGTGTTAGATTTTTCCAAAAAGAAATACTAGAGGATGTTGCTACTAAAAATGAACGTATAAACCAGTTGCTTTCTTGGTTAGAAATCAATAGAAACAGAAGATTCCCATATTTGGATTTTATAGAGTTAAATCAAGATTTGTTTGTAAATGAATATCCGTGTTTATTGATTGGTAGTGGAATAGATATTCCAACTAGTTTTCATGATGAAGTCACCATAGAAAGTATTGAGGCTATCAATCAATTACCAAGTGATTTAGAAAATATCCCAATTGTTTTCTACATTGATATGAATAACAAGGAGTTTATAAAAGAGTTTCTCGATGTTCTTCTGATAAATTCAAATGTTATACAGGAGCAGATTTTCTTTCTATGTCCGGGTAACTTGAATCAACCAACGCTCGAAAGGCTGGTTCAGGATTATGGAATCAATTGTCCAACATTTCTAAAAGGAATTTCTGACAAGAGGCTCTTAGATTATTTTCACACTTATCCACAAACGGCTTTTGTTGCTCAAGTTTTGAAATGTTTGCAAAAAGAACTAGAAAAATTACATGCTGAACTTGATATTGAAAATCGACAGAGTCAAAAAGTAAATGCTTTAGTCTATAAGAAAATTCGAACTTTAGAAGATATTTTACATAAATTGAATATATCTAAAGATCAATTTGAAAAGAATGAAGTAGTGGAATTTGTAGAAGAACTACAGATTGTAAAACAAAATTTTATTGAAAAACTTGAAAAATGGAATAAGCGAAGAGTTAGAATTGATAATGATTACACAGCTTACCAGGTGATGGCTCAACTTAATTATTTTGTGCAGTTACAATTTCAAGAATTTTTAAGTCAAGTTGAATCAATCTACTTTTTAAAAAGTAAAGAAATCGAGAATAATAAGTTAGCTATCTATCTGAAGGCTGATTATAATGATGGCTTTGTAGCAAATACTCAACAAGATTTTGATGAGTCAAAGTGGCATGTTTTAGACATGACTGAGTCTTTGAAAGTTTTCAGAAAGCAAGAGATGGTGCAAAAACAGGATGATATTCTTGAACTAATTAATCCATTTATAAAGAAAAAGCAGAGAGATACACTAGAGATGGTTGAAAGAATTACATACCTTTATCAAGATTTTAGAGACAAGGCAGTGGAACTTGTTACTCCTGTAATGGATAATGTCATAGCAGAATGTATTCGATTATTAACGGAAAAGTCAAGTCAAGAAGATAGAATTTATGTTTTACATTTAGATGAGTTGATTGGTAAACATGAGGCTGAGAAGGAAGAGTTAACTAATCAGTTAACAGAGGATGAAAAAGAGTTACAACTCGATAATGATTGGTTCTTACAATTTGAAAATCAAGTTAATAAAATTGGGAGAGGATAAGGATGACAGAATTACCAAAAACTCAAACAGATTTACAACTATCTGATGGGACTGAGTTAAGTTTAAAAAATCGTCTAGATATCATAGATGAGGGTATTCGTCGAAAATATTTGGCTCGTCTTATAGAAATGCCGATTGCACCCATTTATTCAATCAAGCCTCTTGAAGAAGATTTAATTAATAATGTTCGACTCTTTAAAATCACAGAAATGGTTTATCAGAAGGGAGAGCCTGTAACAGATAAATTCACAACTGTTTTTAATACTCTTTCAACTTATAATACATCAGTATTTATTCTCTTGGACAGTGACGGTAATAAGACCGATTTCTATCTAGGTGTTAGAAATAATGAGCAAGACGGCTCAATTAGCAAACGTTCAACGGTAACCTTAAGCGATACGTTAAAAAATACACTAATTGGTCATTTCCCAGGCTCAAAAATCAAAAATGAAGATAGACAATCAATTTCAGTTCTATCAAATAAATTATTAAAACAACAAAATATGGCTTCTGTTAGTGTTGTGGGGACTTCAAAAACAGCTACTTCAGATGAACATTCATTTGTACAAGGACTTGAAAAATTAGCCTTAGCCTTGCAAGGGCGACAATATACAGGTATTATATTAGCTCAAAATCAGTCATCACAATCCATAGAATTATTAAGAAAAGATTATCAAGATTTGTATAGTAAGCTATCTGTTTTACAAAAGAGTCAAGTGACAGAAAATATAAGTACAACTATTTCAAAAAATCAGTCTTTTGCGGAGATGGACGGACGACAAAAAGCAGCAATGATTGGTCAAGCAGCAGTGAATGTTTTAGGGGCTGGACTTGGGGCAGCAATTGGAGCGAATACAGTCGGTATTAGTCCAGGAGCAATGTTAGGAGGGCAATTAGTGGCACCAATTGGTGGCTTCATTGCTTCCTTAGCTCCTGTAGAAAATAGAAGTGAAAGTTATTCAAGTAGTAGAAGCACTACAATTGAAAATAAGGCCATCACCGATATGATGGGGTTATTAGATGAAGCAATCAATCGAACCAATGAATTTGATAGTTATGGTGTTTGGACTGTTGCTGGTTATTTTAGTTCAGACGATATGGCTACAGCTGAGATTGCAGCAAGTAACTATCGATCTTTGATGAATGGGGAACAGTCTGGTCGTGAAGTTTCAGCTATTAATTCTTGGAGGAGAAATAATCCAGAATTATTGGGAGATTTTCAGGATTTAATGACCTACCTTTCTCGGTTTGCTCATCCTCAATTTATCTATGGTAGTAATATCTTGATTAATGCTGCAACGACTGTTAGTGGTAAAGAATTAGGACTTCATCTCGGTTTACCTCGTAAAACAGTACCAGGTTTACCCGTGATAGAACATGCCGAGTTTGGAAAAGAAGTTTATTCCTACACGCCAAGGTATGACGATAATCCTGAGAATAGGTTAACTTTGGGAAAAGTGTTTGATTTAGGGCAAATAACCGATAAGGTTGTTGAATTAGATAATAGAAGTTTGAGTATGCATACTTTTATTACTGGTTCTACAGGGTCGGGAAAGTCTAATACTGTATATCAAATTCTCAGTGAACTTCGCCAAGATAAGAAAAAATTCTTGGTGATAGAGCCGGCTAAGGGAGAGTATAAAGATGTATTTGGAAACTACAATGATGTGAATGTATTTTCTACTAATCCAAATTTAGCCTCCTTAGTACACATAAACCCATTCGTATTTCCTAATTCCGTACATGTCTTAGAACATATTGACGGATTAGTCGAAATATTTAGTGTTTGTTGGCCGATGTATGATGCCATGCCTGCTTTCTTTAAGGAGGCAATCCTACAAGCATATGAGGTTGTCGGTTGGGATTTAATCTCTTCAAGATTTGAAGGGGAAGAAAAAGTCTATCCTAATTTTGAAGTAGTATCTGAGGAATTGGAGAATTTGATTGACCAATCGGACTATGCTTCAGATATTAAATCCAATTACCGAGGCGCGTTGTTGACGCGTGTTCGTTCATTGACAGTAGGACTAAATCGATTGATTTTTTCAAACCAACATACCTCTTTTGAACAACTATTTGATGAAAATTGTATTTTAGATATAAGTAGGATTAAATCAGCAGAAACAAGGGCATTGATAATGGGCTTGACAATTTATGCACTTAATGAGCATCGACAAGATCAAGTGGAGCGCAAGATTCTTAAGAAGAACCAAGAGTTTTGGCATGCAACTATTATTGAAGAGGCACATAATTTATTAAAAAATACCAGTCAGCAAGGAGATTCTAGTTTGATTGGTAAGTCTGTTGAAATGGTAACCAATACAATTGCAGAAATTCGTACATATGGAGAAGGTGTGATCATTGTGGACCAGTCTCCTTCGGCAGTTGATATTGCAGCAATCAAAAATACGAATACAAAAATTATTCTACGAACACCAGAAGCAAATGATAGGGAAGCGATTGGTCGTTCCATTGGATTAACCGTTGATCAGGTGAATGAAATTGCTAAATTACCTAAAGGGGTAGCAGTTGTATATCAAAATGAATGGCTCAGTCCAGTTTTAACAAAAGTTGATAAGGCACCTGTTAAGGAAGGTGAATATCAAAATAGATTTCCTCAACTTATTCAGTCAGTTAGAGAGGCTCGATCTGATTTGATCTCGGTTTTATTACAAGCTTGGTTAGAATCAATTCCAATTTCTAAAAAATCATTATTAGGTAGTTTAGAATTGATAGATGTGAGTAGAAAAACACGAAATCTCATCAGTCATTTAATTGATGACTATGCTTTTTTAGGAGGAAAATTAATTTGGTCAAATCAGGAAATATTATTGTTACAAGGATTAGTTTTGGAAGTATTAGGAATCAGTCAATCCTTGTTTGAACACACTGTGGATTTGGGAGCACAAGCTTTAAGGGATTTGGTAATCAGTAGGACAAATGGATTTAATCAGAGTCAGATTGATGCCATTTGCCACGTATTAACAAAGGTGGATTAAGATGGAAAAGAGTTTACGGTTTGATAGTTTAGAAACAAATAGACTAGATACCTTTAGTCATAATATTGAAGATAGGTTAAGAAATATACATAAGGAATTTCCTTCAAATGTTAAAGCTAAGGATGGAGTATACGGGATACAGGAAATCCAAAAAGAAAATGGGCTAGTTGAGAGAATTGGCAGAAATGAACAAAACAATGTTTATAAAGAGTATTTACGAGATGGTCAGCTTTATCTTCGGAGGGAAAAAATTAATACAGGATTTTGGAAACATTCTTATATTGATGATTCTGGGCAGGTGTATCTAGAAGAATGGCGTAGTAAAAATTCAGATGGAACTTGGCAACGCAATCAAAGAGTAAAACCAAATATTGTAATAAAAAAAGGTAATGTGACTTCTGTTTCAGATAATCAAGGCAGAATAACTTCGACGTCAATTGAGGACTTGCAATTGAAAGTGGGAGAGAAGCGGTCTAGTATACAAGGAATAAAAAGAGAAAGCTATTATAGAGTTAATGATCAAAAAGGACATCTGATTCCAGACAGATTTTATGGTTCCAACTTGCCAGAAAATATTGTTGCTCAGCTCGATAGAGTCAATCAAAGAAAAATAAAAGAAGTAGAAGACCTTGTTGCAAATCTAAAAAATGAGGGAAACAAGGTAAACTACCGAATTGATGTGAATTACCATCCGAATTCTCAGCGACCAACTTCATTTGAGCCACATATAAGAGTAAATGGGGAGAAGTATCCACTAACTAAAGATTTACAAAAAATCTATAATTCTGATGTAAAATTACTTGGACGAATAGCAACCGATCTAGGTGAAGGTGCAAATAAACTATTGGTATCCGATATACATAGAGAGGGCATGAAGAACGGAAAAATGGCTATGGCTTTGACGGGAGCTATGTCATTAATTGATAATACTGTGAAGATTGTTGAAGGCCAACAATCAGTTGAAGAAGGATTTGTAGCCTTTACAAATGATACTGGAACTGCAGGTGCTATTGCTTATGGAACAGGTATTATTACAGAGACAGTCAGCCAAAGGATGGCAAATTCCAGCCGTGCCTTACTGAAAGGAATGGCCAAAAACAATATTCCGGCAATCACCGTATCTTACGCAGTTGAATCATATGATACAGTTTCTGAATTTGCTCGTGGGAAAATTGAAGGAACTGAGTTCACCTATCGGATGGGAGATCATACAGCAGCTACTGCTGGTGCTGTTGCAGGTGCAAATGTTGGCGCTGTATTAGGAACCTCTGCTGGTCCAGCTGGAACTGTAGCAGGAGGAGTTGTTGGTGGTATGGTTGGCTATGTGATTGCATCTGAAGCTTATCAGTCAGCAATTGAGATGGGGTCTCCTGCGGTTGAAGCCTTGGGTGAAAAGGTTCAAGAGTATGGCCAACAAGTAGCAGAACTCGCAACAGAAACCATTCCTGAAAAAGCAAGTACTTTAATTGGAGATATGACCAAATACGCAAGTGAATTTAAACTCCCTCTGCAATTATAAAAAATGAGGTTCCAGTTGGAGCCTCATTTCTTACTATTAAATACAAACAGTTTACTCAAAACATAATTGAGTACAATCACTAAGACTTGTGAGAAGAGTGTTGCAATGGCATTGACAAGGGAACGGTCATTGTTTACAAATTGACCGATTATACCTGGGAAAGCCTGTACTAAGAGAAAAGCCAGAAGCATATCTAGTCCCATAGTAACAAGTCTGGCAGATACAAACTTAAGAAGTCTTTTCTCCCATCCCCTAGATTCTTGCCGAAAGACGATTCGGTCATTTGTGATAAAGGCAAACAAAATGGCGATAACATTAGCAAGAAAAGCAACAAGGACTACTTGATTGAGAAAGGCAAATAATAGGATCCGGGCGACCATATACACTAAGGTTGCAGCAACACCAAATATTAAATAAAGGATAACTTCGTTCTGGAATGTTTTTTTCATAATATTTTTCATACGTCAAGTCTATCATTTTTTAATAAAATATGCTATACTTATCAACGTTGTTGATAGTTATGTGCAACAACCCTTGGGGCTTACTCACTTTACCCAAGCATATTACAAGCATTTTGCTAAAGGAGAATCAGGATGAATACATCTAAATGGTCCGCCCGTGATTTGGCGGAAGTTGCTCTTGTTGCTGCAATTTATATTGCACTAACTGTTACCCCACCTTTAAATGCCATTTCGTTTGGTGCTGTACAGTTCCGAATCTCAGAAATGTTGAATTTTTTAGGTTTTTATCATAAAAAATATATTCTTGCTGTGACGATTGGATGTATGATTTCCAATCTGATGGTATATGGGGTTGTTGATCTACTGGTTGGTGGACTCTCTACCTTACTCTTTGTAAGTATCGGTGTCCTTTTGTTTGAACGATATAAAAAAGAATATCTTTTTAATGGCTGGATGAACAAAGCATTTTTCTATTTTTCATTTTTCTTTGCTGCAACGATGTTTACCATTGCATTAGAACTAAACATCATGTATCAAGCCCCTTTCTTCTTGACTTGGCTAACTACAGGTTTAGGTGAATTGTTATCCCTGTTAATTGGGGCAGTTGTTATTGAATCAGTGATGAAACGTATTCCGGGATACACACGCTTATAATAAAAAAACAATCCTAGCTATGATTGCTCGGATTGTTTTCTATTTAGAGAATTATTTTTCTAAAAGCCCCAAACGGTTTAATTCATGATTAATTGTCATAAGCACAGTTTCTAAATCTTGTGGATTGTTTACAAAATCGAACTGATTTCCATCAATTCGGATTTTAGGAGAGGCTTTATAATCTTGGTACCAACTTGGATAGGCAGAATGGACCTGTTGATAATACTCAAGAAGTTCAGGATTTGCTGTTACCTGTTCGTAGGAGCGACCACGCAGTTGGATTCGACTCAACATGGTTTCAAGAGATACATCGATGTAAACCAATAAATCTGGAGATTTCTTAGGCATCCCTTCTAGTTCCTCCAGCATATTTGCTAATAATTCTTTATAGATTTCTAGCTCCATTTTTGTGACATTGCCATTTTGATAATTAAGAGTTAGAAATAACTCATCCTCAAAAATAGAACGATCTAGAATATTATTATCTGCTCGGTAGGCCTCTTTAATGGATTGGAATCGTTTGTTTAAAAAGTAAATCTGTAATAAAAATGCGTATTTCTCAGGATCTTGGTAGTACAAGTCCAAAACAGGGTTTTGATCAACGGCTTCATAAAAAACATCGGTTCCAAGATGTTCTCCGAGAGCTGTAGCTAATGAGCTTTTTCCTGCTCCAATCGTTCCGGCTAATACAATCAACATAGTGCTCCTCTCTTTTTCTAACGTTCTCATTGTATAAAATTATGGTATGGTTTTCAAGAATTAGACACGATTCCATTCAAATAAAATTCCCTCAAAATTTCTAGTAGGAGTCACAAACCTGAGGTAAAAGAGAATTTAAAAGCTCTTTTTTCTGTTGTCAACCAAGGCCGATTTCGTGCTATAATAGTGTTTATGGAAGAAAAATATTTGAAAATTGCCCAAGAATTGGGTGTTAGTTTAAAACAAATTGATACAGTCTTGACGCTCACTGCAGAGGGAAATACCATTCCTTTTATTGCCCGATATCGTAAGGAAGCAACAGGAAACCTCGACGAAGTGGTCATCAAATCAATTATTGATCGTGACAAGGCTTTAACAGCTCTGGCTGAGCGTAAGGCGACGGTTTTAGCAAAGATTGAAGAACAAGGGAAATTAACCGATCAGCTCCGTCAAGCGATTGAAGAAGCAGAAAAGTTAGCGGATGTGGAAGAACTGTATTTACCTTATAAAGAAAAACGTCGCACAAAGGCCACAATAGCTCGTGAAGCTGGATTATTCCCACTAGCACGTCTTATTTTACAAAACGTAGCAGATTTGGAAAATCAAGCAACTCATTTTGTTTGTGAAGGTTTTGACACGCCTGAAGCTTGTCTTGTAGGTGCTGTTGATATTCTCGTAGAAGCTATTTCGGAAGATCCAAAGCTCCGTGCATGGACCTATCATGAAATTCAAACAAATTCGAGTCTCTATTCTGAATTAAAAGACCAAGTTGCTGATGAAAAGTTTGTGTTCCAAATGTATTACGATTTTTCTGAAAAAGTTGCGAAAATGCAGGGTTATCGTACCTTAGCTTTGAATCGTGGAGAAAAATTGGGCGTTCTTAAAGTTCATTTTGAACACAATTTGAATAAGATAATTCGTTTCTTTGAGGTTCGTTTTCCACAGAAAAATGCTTATATAGTAGATGCAATCAATCAGGCAGTTAAGAAAAAAATTATCCCAGCTATGGAGCGGCGCGTTCGGACAGAGTTGACAGAAAGTGCAGAAGAAGGGGCGATTGCTCTCTTTTCAGACAATCTTCGGAACTTGCTTCTCGTTCCACCATTAAAAGGAAAAATGGTCTTGGGTTTCGACCCCGCCTTTCGTACTGGTGCTAAGTTAGCTGTCGTAGATCAGACTGGTAAGCTACTGACGACACAAGTGATTCATCCAGTCAAGCCAGCTTCTCAGGCCCAGATTGCTCAGGCAAAGGAAGAGTTGGCCGACTTAATTGGTCAATACCAGGTGGAAATTATTGCCATCGGGAATGGGACAGCTAGCCGAGAATCGGAAGCTTTCGTTGCTGATTTGTTGAAAGATTTTCCGACGGTTTCTTACGTGATTGTAAATGAGAGCGGAGCTTCTGTCTACTCCGCATCTGAACTGGCTCGAACCGAATTTCCAGACCTAACGGTAGAAAAACGCTCTGCTATTTCCATCGCACGCCGTCTGCAAGACCCATTGGCTGAGTTGGTTAAAATTGATCCAAAATCGATTGGTGTTGGACAGTATCAACATGATGTCAATCAAAAATTTTTGTCTGACAGTCTAGATTTTGTCGTTGATACAGTTGTTAACCAGGTCGGGGTCAATGTCAATACTGCAAGTCCTGCTCTTCTTTCACATGTGGCTGGCCTCAATAAAACTATTTCAGAAAACATTGTCACGTATCGTGTAGAAAATGGTGCTCTGACTTCTCGTCAACAGCTTAAAAAAGTTCCTCGCTTGGGAGATAAGGCTTTTGAGCAGGCAGCTGGTTTCTTGCGTATTCCAGATGGAACAAACTTTTTGGACAATACTGGCGTGCACCCAGAGTCATATAAGGCTGTAGAGACGTTGTTGAAACTGCTAGAAATTGACCACTTAGATGTTGCTGCGCAGGAAAAATTAAAACAAATTTCTATTGAAAAGATGGCAGAGGAAATTGGTGTCGGTCAGGAAACGTTGAAAGATATTATCGCTGACTTGCTCAAGCCTGGGCGTGATTTGCGTGATGAATTTGCAGCGCCAGTTCTTCGTCAAGATGTTCTTGATTTTAAGGATTTGCAAATTGGTCAGAAGTTGGAAGGTGTGGTCCGGAATGTGGTAGACTTTGGTGCTTTCGTGGACATTGGTATTCACGAAGATGGGCTGATTCATATATCAAACATGAGTAAGAATTTCATCAAGCATCCAAGTCAAGTTGTATCTGTTGGTGATTTGGTGACAGTTTGGGTTCATAAACTTGATCAGCAACGTGAGAAGGTTAATTTGACCTTGGTGGCTCCCCGTGAATCTCACTGAGTATGTTCAGCAGGTATCTGTAGAGGACTTCGGTAAAGAATTTCGACATGTAGCTCTTTGGAATAGCCGATTACGGTCGACAGGTGGTCGTTTCTTCCCAAAGGATGGCCACTTGGATTTTAATCCCAAACATCTGGAGGAGCAAGGGTTGGAAGTTTTTAGAAAGATTGTCCGCCATGAACTCTGCCATTACCATCTTTACTATGAGAAGAAGGGTTATCGGCATGGAGATACGGATTTCAAGAAACTGCTGGCTGCGGTGGACGGCCTGCGCTATGCTCCTAAACTGGAACAAGCTACCAAGCCTAGTCTGCATTATATCTGTCAGTCCTGTGCCCAAGCCTACCAGCGCAAGCGCCGCATTGATCTAAAGAAATACCGGTGTGGAAAGTGTAGGGGGCTTTTAGAGAAAATACTTTAATACAAGAAAACCAGTCCTAAGAGATTCACTTAGGGCTGGTTTTCTGTGATAAGGTATTGGAGATATTATTGATAAAAAGGTTTAGATATAAGTAAAAGGATTAGGGATGAAGGATCGGTTCTGGGAGTTGTAAAATGATATTTTTATCATTTTTGGCAACTTTATTTGAATGGTGTGAAAGTTGTTCGATGTAGTATTGTCTACTAGTATTGAAAAGTGTAATGAGTTCGGAGTAGAGAGACTGACCATGGAGTTCCACCAGGATTTCACAGAGTTTTAAAACTCGGAGATAAGCAGATTGGAGATTTTTACGAATTTGATAGGTATCATAGCGATTAACTTTGCTGCGAATGTCAGTAGTGTTGGAGAAAACTGTTTCAAATTCCTGCTGACTTTCTTTCAGGTTCTCAAAAAATCTTTTTAAACCAAGGATTTCGATATATTCAATTGCTTCTGGACTGGATAAACGATTAAATAGTTTGTCCAGTTCTAGACTTTCTTTTTCATAATCAAGTCTATGTATTTCTCGGAAAGGTTTTACAATTTCTGTTAATTTACTATAAGCAGTTTTTTCAGATTGTCTTTTGCTCGTTTCGAAGGCAGCTAGACTACGTTTGAAAATAGAAAAGTCGCTGTTACGGAGTTGGTTGGCATCCTGAATCTTTTTTGTTATTTCTTTGCCCTTATCTTGATTGATGGCTTTTTGGTATTGGTTGAAGGACACTTGCCACTTATCTATTGCAAGAGTCAAATGGTTGTCCTGACTGTAAGGTATTTGACTTTGTTGTAGCGTTTTTAGGCTGCGAGCATTAAGTTGGTAGAAGTTGCTATTGTCCAACTTTTGCAGTGGTAATGGTTTCACTTTACTTATTTGTGTGCTTGTGTTTGATGTAGAGTGATTTTCCTTTTTTGCTGTCATCAGCTATCCTCATTTCTTATGTGATGGTACTATGATAGCAATTATCCTATCTTTTCAACAGGACATTTTTGTCCCGAAAATGAATATGGAAGTGATTAGGTACTATTTTTATTTCCAGATGACAAATAATGAACTAATTGGTCAGTATATTTCTCTTATGTAGGTCTTTATTCTAATGATTGGTTGATGATTTTAATA
This sequence comes from Streptococcus suis, assembly GCA_022354845.1. Classification (NCBI taxonomy): domain Bacteria; kingdom Bacillati; phylum Bacillota; class Bacilli; order Lactobacillales; family Streptococcaceae; genus Streptococcus; species Streptococcus suis. The sequence goes on along the minus strand of CP031970.1, from coordinate 1,490,603 downwards.
CTTGTCGCATTAAAATAGCCAAGTTAGATAACATTTTTGTATGTTATTGCATTCAAAATAAAATAAGTACAAAGAAGTTTTTGCTTGGGAGCTTTCAGTCGATGGATTAGTCGGCTGATTTGTAGTTTGTTAGCTGATAGGAAGATTTTTGGAAGCATGAAAAATGATAAGCAAAGTCAGTATATCGTTCAAGATAAATAAAGAATTTTATTTTGTAACGTGATATAATTTTATAGAAAGCCCTTACGCTATTTCAGTGCGTAAGTTAGGAAAAAACCACGAGGAGAAACCATGATTACTTCAGAAGAAATAAAATTACGTTTGTGGAACGGAGCCAATGAACTCCGCGGCTCCATGGATGCCAGTCGTTACAAGGATTATATGCTTGGGCTCATGTTCTACAAGTTTTTAAGTGACCAAACCCTGAAAACATTCGCATCAACAGCAGGTGTGGGAAATGAGAGCAATTGGTACCAAGAGTATATCCTTGCCCATCAAGAATACGGTACGGAATTGGAAAAGATGATCCAGGACGTTTTGGGTTATTTTGTCCGTCCTGAGCACCTCTATCAAACCTGGGTCAAGGATATGAATGAGGGCAGGTTTGAAGTCCAAAAGGTAACGGATAGCTTGAGCCAGTTTGAGCGGAGTATCGCTGTTGCTAATGGTTCTGATGATTTTCAAGGCCTATTTGCCAGCTCAACCCTTGACTTGACAGATACAGCATTGGGAAGCAATCTCAATGAACGCAGTAAAAATATTCAAGCCCTCATCCGTTTGTTCGAGGATTTGGATATGGTTGCTCTACAAAATGGAGATGTCTTGGGAGATGCTTATGAATACCTGATTGGTCAATTTGCCATGGAATCTGGTAAGAAAGCGGGTGAGTTCTACACGCCTCACCAAGTCAGCGAAGTCATGGCTCAGATTGTCGCAACCAACTCATCAATTTCTTCTATCTATGACCCAACGGTTGGGTCAGGTTCCCTCCTTCTGACCGTAAAAAAACACTTGTCAGAAGACAAGCAAAAAAGTTTAAACTACTACGGTCAGGAGAAGAATACAGCTACCTATAACTTGACCCGCATGAACCTCTTGCTCCACGGTGTCCGTCCGGAAAAGATGAGTATTAAAAATGGTGATACCCTATCGCAAGACTGGCCAGAAGATCCAGAACGTCCAAATGAAGGTGTCCAATTTGATGCGGTGGTCATGAACCCACCATATTCTGTAAAAAATTGGAATCGTTCAGGCTTGAAACCCAGCGACCCCCGTTTCGAAATCGCTGGTGTTCTTCCACCTGACTCAAAAGGCGATTTTGCCTTCCTTTTACACGGTCTCTATCACCTGGGAACCCATGGAACCATGGCCATTGTCTTGCCACACGGTGTTCTCTTCCGCGGAGCAGCTGAGGGTGAAATCCGCAAGCGTCTTTTGGAAAAAAATCAGATTGATGCCGTTATTGGTTTGCCAAGCAACCTCTTTACCAACACTGGTATCCCAGTTTGTATCATCATCCTCAAGAAAAATCGGGATTTGAATGAGCCTGTACTCTTTATCGATGCCTCACGAAACTTTATCAAGGCAGGTAAACAAAATGCCTTGCAAGAAAAGGACATCGCAAAGATTGTGGATGTCTATACGAACAGAACGGAAGAAGATGGCTACAGTCACTTGGCAAGTCGTCAGGAATTGATCCAAAATGACTATAATATGAACATCCCACGCTATGTGACTGCTCTGGATAAAGAAATTCCCCATGATGTGGATGCGCATCTTTATGGTGGTATTCCAAAGAAAAATATAGACTCCCTGATGGTACTCAATCAGACAGTCAAAGAGGTTTTGGACAATGCCTTTAGTGAAAATCGTCCAGGCTACTTAACTTTACATCAGTCCATTGAAGAGTTTTCAAGAGCAATCTTATCCAGCCCAGTTGTTCGGGCAGAATACGAACAAGTCCAGTCAACTATTACGGCCTTTATCGAAGAATATTGGACAAAATTGCACCGTTTACAAACGGAAACCAATACAAGATTATTGAAAGAAGAAATGTTGGCAGACATTAAGAAATGCTTGTCACAATTTGACCAAATTGATATCTACGAAGGTTATCAAATCATTGCAGAAATTTGGACTAAGACCCTGACCCATGACGCAGAGTTGATTGAGCAATTAGGATTTTATGAGGCTGGGCGTACCCGTGAGCCGAATATGGTGGCTAAAGGGAAGAACAAGGAGAAGGTTCAAGATGGCTGGAATGGTGTGATTATTCCTAATAGTTTGATTGCTAGTGAGTGCTACGGTGAAGAACTTACCCATATTGACAGCCTGAAAAACCGGATTTCGGAAATTGACAGTGAAGTCAGTGAATTGGTGGAAAATGCCAAGGTGGAAGATAGCGAAGAGTATAATGCCTTCTTTGATGTCTTGAAAAAGAATGACGATGGGGAAGCACAGGATAGTTTTGAAGGTAAATTGGTCAAGGCTGCTCTGAAAGAAGCAGTAAAAGGCTCTACAGAATTTGGTTTCTTGAAACAAGTGGATGATCTAGCCAAGGAGAAGTCGACAGTAGCCAAGGAAATCAAGACCAAGGAACAGGAACTCAAGGAACTGGTGTCAAACCGTATCCAAGTCTTGACAGATGAGGAAGTTGATCAGCTACTCTATAAGAAATGGTTTGGTCAGGTGACGGACAAGGCATTGGAACTGGTTGAATTGCCATTAAAGGCTGAGATTGCCATTATCGAAGAACTCCATAATCGCTATGCTGAAACCTTGGACGACATGGATGCGGAAATAGCCCTGCTTGAAAGAGAACTTGAAAATCTGATGAAAGAGCTGGTGGTATTATCATGAAGATGATGAAACAAACTTTCAACAAGAGCTATTTTATAGCCCAAAAATCCTGTGAAAGAAAATCATTAACAGTCATTTTCTGCGATTTTCCGAAAACGAAAGAAAAATCGAAAGAAGTTGGGGGAATATAGCAATGCCGAACAAAGATAAAAATATCCCCAAACGCCGCTTTAAAGAGTTTGAAAATGCAGATGCTTGGGAACTGCGAAAGTTTGGGGAAGTGGTTTATCGTTCAAATCTAATATCATCTAGTAAAGATTTACCTAGATTGGAGTTTGAAGATATTAACTCAGGATTAGGTACTTTAAATAAGGATATTTCTCAGAAATTAGATTATAGGAAAGGTTTAGAGTTTAATGTGGGGGATGTACTATTCGGAAAATTACGTCCATATTTAAAAAATTGGTGGTATGCAGAGTTTAAAGGAATAGCACTAGGTGATTTTTGGAATTTAAAGTCGGATCTTTGGCATAGTTGTTTTTTATATACCTATATACAGAGTAATTCTTTTCAATTAGTTGCAAATGATACTTCTGGTACGAAGATGCCAAGATCAGATTGGAATTTAGTTGCTGAAAGTATTGCAAAGTTCCCCTCCCTCTCCGAACAAGAAGCCATCGGCACTTTCTTCTCCACCCTAGACCAACACATCACCCTTCATCAGCGTAAGCTTGACAAATTAAAGAGTGTAAAACAAGCGTATTTGAGTGAAATGTTCCCCGCTGAAGGAGAGCGTGTGCCAAAACGCCGTTTTCCTGGATTTACTGACGCTTGGGAACTGCAGAATGTAGGAGAAATTTGTAGAATTTCAACTGGTAAAAGTAATACTCAAGATAGAGAGGAGCAAGGTAAATTCCCATTCTATGTGAGATCTCCAATAATTGAAAAATCGACTAAGTATTTATTTGATGAGGAAGCAGTTCTCACAGTTGGAGATGGAGTTGGGACAGGTAAGGTATTTCATTATGTTCATGGTAAATATGACTTACATCAACGAGTTTATAGGATGTTTTCATTCACCCATGTTAACGCTAAATACTTTTATTATTACTTTTCAAAAAAATTTTTTGATAGAGTGATGGCTATGACTGCAAAGAACTCTGTCGATTCAGTTCGTTTAGAAATGATCTCAGATATGGAGATAACTATACCACAATTAGAAGAACAAGAAAAAATTGTTAAGATACTCTCCACCCTCGACCAACAAATCACCCTTCATCAGCGTAAGCTAGAAAAACTCAAAAACTTGAAAAAAGCACTTTTAAATGAGCTGTTTGTATGATTTTCAGCGTAAGTAGCAGTTACTTACATGATGATAGAAAGGAAATGAATGGAAACTATCTCAAAAAACGCTTCAGAACGTGAATTTCAAGATAAATTCGTTCGGGAATTATCCAAGTTTAAATGGCAAACTCCTGAACACCTAAATGGAAACTTACAGAAAGTTACAGTTCAGGATTTGATAAATAATTGGCGGTCAGAGCTAAATCGTATGAATGCGGATGTCTTGGAAGGTGTTGCTCTTACCGATAGCGAGTTCGATCAAGTCATGACAAAGGTCAAGCAGATTTCCAATAGTTACGAGGCCGCAAAAATCCTATCCATGGAAGGTTCTACGGGTAAAATCGATGGTATATACCGTGACCAGCACCCACATGTGACCAAGAAGCAAATTACCTTAACCATTTTGAAAAAGGCTCAGGTTAGTGGGGGAGATTCCAGCTATCAAGTGGCTCGCGAAGTTTGGTCGGACAATGGCAACCGCTTTGACCTAGTCTTATTGATTAACGGTCTGCCCTTGATTAACATTGAGCAAAAGCGGAGTGACAAGTCCTTGGACGAGGCCTTTGGTCAGTTTAAACGCTACTATGCCGATGGGGAATATACCAATAACTTCATGGCCTTTTCTCAAATGATGGTGGTCACAACAGACATCGAAACCCGGTATTTTGCAACGCCAAAATCTATCAATGATTTTAATCCTGCCTTTGTTTTTCATTGGTCTGTCACCAAGAAGGACCAAGAAAGTGGTAAGCATTTGGGACAAAGGGTCTTGACAGATTTCAGAGAAGTCATTGAGCATTTTCTGATGGTTCCAATGGCTCATCAGATGGTGGGCGACTACCTGATTATCGATGAAGATCTTGACAATGAGGAGAATAGACGCCACATGCTTATGCGTCCCTATCAGGTCTATGCCCTGCAGGCAGTTGAAAAGGCAGCTTTTGGATGGGATAATGCGGAAAAAATACCCCATGGAGGCTTTGTTTGGCATACGACAGGTTCTGGAAAGACCATTACCAGCTTTAAAACAGCTCAATTTCTTTCGACACGAACGGAGTTTGACAAGGTTGTCTTCTTGCTAGATAGGCGGGATTTGGATGAGCAGACTTCCAAGGCCTTTAAGGCTTACGCGACCTATGAATCTGTCAATGTTGACGATACCAAAAGTACTTATCAGCTCCGTAAACAACTAACAGCTTCAAAGAGCGGTATTGTTGTGACCACTACCTTCAAATTGAGCAATTTGGTCAAGGACTTGATGGAAGCTGATGATCGAAGTTTGACAAATAAGAAAATGATTTTCATCATTGACGAGGCCCATAGGACAACCATGGGCGGTATGATGGGGATGATTAAGGATTATTTCTATAAAAATGGTCTATTCTTTGGTTTTACAGGTACTCCCCTCTTTGATGAAAACAAGGTCAAGGGGAAAATTAACGAACGCAGTGAGTTGATTAACACGACTGAAAAATTGTTTGGGCCTCTTTTGCACCAATATACGATTGACGAGGCGATTGCGGATGGGAATGTCCTTGGCTTCCATGTGGATTACATCAATACTGGTGAATTTAGGAGCTATGAAGACTTGCGTGAAGATTTGATTGAACTTCTAACAGAAAAACATCCAGAAAAAGCTATCAAAGAGATTGAACGTCAAGTCATGCGGCTGTCAGAATTGGATGTAGAAAAGCATGCGGCCAAAGAGGGACTTTTGGTCTATCACGATCAAACCCATATTCCTAGAGTGGTAGAGGAGATTTTGGCGGGCTGGCAGGAACAATCACAGGGTGGCGAGTTCAATGCCATGCTGACGGTTGCTTTTAAGGAGCGGGTCATCGCCTACTATCACGAGTTTAAAAAGCAAATAGCAGAGCAGTTTAGGGATGGAGATGCCAAGCCCAATATTGCCATGACCTTTAGTTTTGGAAATGAAAATGATTCTGACAATGTCGCTAGGGAAGTCATTGAAGAGATGTTCGCGGATTATGAAGGTTTTACAGGTATCCGTTTTATTGCTGGTGATAAGAAAAAGGGCGAGGATGCTTATTTTGAAGATGTGACTGACCGTGCCAAGCGTGGTGGAAGTGGTCGTAATCCTAAGAATATCGATATTCTCATCGTTGCAGATCAGCTTTTGACGGGTTATGATGCGAAACGCTTGAATACTCTCTACGTTGATAGGAAGCTGGAATTACAGGGCTTAATACAGGCATATTCTCGAACCAACCGGGTTTTTGGTTCCAGCAAGGAATTTGGTACTATTATCAATTTCCAATACCCTCGCATAACAGAGGAAATTGTTAAGGAAGCCTTGTTGCTATACGGTAGCGGTGGTAGCAATAGCCGTGTTCTTGTTGAAAAATATGGGGTTGCGGTAGACTTACTTCGGACAAAAGTAGAGGCTCTACGGTCAGAATTGCCCAACCCGACCAAGTGGATTGACATCCAGTATGATGAGGAGAAGAAGGTAGCGTATAAAACTGCTTTTAAAGAAAGCTTCAAGCAACTGGATCGTGTCAAGCAATACTATGAATTTGTTTGGGATGATGAAGCCTTTGGTTTGGATGAGCATAGCTGGCTTCAGTACATCGGTGCTTATAGAAACCTGTTTCCTAGAGAAACTGGTGGCGATGATTGGATACCAAAAGACTTGAAGGGGCGTACCAAATTGCAGGGTAGTCAAATCATTGATGCCCAAAGTTTATTTGCTTTGATAGGAAACAAAACAACCAATGAAGGTGGTTTCCAAGTAATCAATGACAATAATTTGGTCTTGATTTTGGAGCAAATCCAAGAATTGAGTGACCTTGGTGAGAATGAACTGGCTGAAGCCTTGAAAACCTTTATTAACGAAGAATTGGTCACAGGTAAATTGTCTGCCTCTGTCGATTTTGACGTCGCTTTTAAAGAATGGCAGGAGAATAGACAGTTTGCGGTCATCAAGGAATTTGCAGGCCAGTGGGGAATTGGTAGCGACTTGCTTAGAAAGTCACTACAGGAGTACAACACAAGTAAGCCAGGTGAGGTTCCTTACCGTAATGAAATTGCTACGACCTTGGATCCAGATCAAGCGACCAATGAGTTCGCAGGTAATAAGCTGAAGTTAAATATGAATTTGAACAAGGTTCTCCCACAGTGGATAGCAGAAACCAAGCAGAAATACAAATAAGACCACTAAGGCCAAGATTTTTCTTGGTCTTTTTCATCGTTTTCAGAAACCAACAGAAAACATTTTCTAGTAGCTATCGAATGAATAAACTGTCATCCTCAGCCACTGTGGAATAGGGTAAAAAATACTCCTGCTTGGGAACTGCGGAGATTTTCAGAGTTAGCGGAAATTCGTAGAGGATTGACTTACTCCCCTGTCAATATCCGTTTAGAAGGTATTAGAGTGTTACGCTCTTCTAATATTGATGAAGATACATTTACATTTGGAGAAGATGATGTTTTTGTAGATAAAGGGGTAGTAAAAAGTCCATTGGTCAAAGAAGGTGACATTCTGATAACGGCTGCGAATGGTTCTAGCAGACTAGTTGGGAAACACACTATAATTAAAGATTTACCAGAAAATTCTGCAATACATGGTGGATTCATGTTGTTAGCTTCTTGTAGAAATCCAGAGTTCATCAACTCACTTATGAGTTCTGCATGGTATACCAAATTTATCAATCTATATGTTGCTGGTGGAAACGGAGCTATTGGTAACTTAAACAAACATGATTTAGATGAGCAAAATGTTTTGGTCCCTAGTCAAAAAGAACAATCTGCCATCGGCACCTTCTTCTCCACCCTTGACCAACACATCACCCTTCATCAGCGTAAGTCGTAGAAGGATTGGATATGATGAATAAAATTACACGAGAAACCTTACTTCACGAATATTTTAAACAATGGACCAGGCTATTTAAAGAGGGGGCGGTTCGACCGATTACTTTGGAAAAGTATAGAAATAATTATGTTCATTTGAAAAATATTGTTCCTGATTTGTCTCTTTATCAGTTAGATAGGACGACCTATCAGCAAATTTTGAATGACTATGCTTTGACCCATGAACGTCAGACAGTTATTGACTTTCATCACCAGCTCAAGGGTGCGGTCTTGGATGCTGTTGATGAGGGTTATATTGACCGAGATCCGACCCGTAAAGTGGTTTTTAAGGGCAAGGCACCAAGAATTAAAAAAATGAAATACCTAAATCAGTTTGAACTCCACAATGTCCTTTCTGATTTGAACTTGGAGTGTCGGATCAACTGGGACTGGCTGATTTTGCTCATTGCGAAGACAGGGCTGCGATTTTCAGAGGCTTTAGGTCTGACACCAGCTGATTTTAATTTTGTTCAGCAGAATGTTTCCGTGACAAAGACATGGAATTACAAGGGAAATGGTGGTTTTTTACCTACCAAAAATAAATCTTCCATGCGGAAAGTGCAGATTGATTGGCAGTTGAGTATGCAATTTCAGCAACTCATCAAAGACTTACCCCAGGATAAGCCTATTTTTGTCAATGGTTCAGTCTGCAACTCCACTCCAAATAAGTGGTTGGAGCGCCACTGCAAAAATGTGGGTGTACCAGTCATTTCTATCCACGGGCTTAGACATACCCATGCCTCTCTTTTGATGTATGCAGGTGTTTCAATAGCTAGTGTGTCCAGACGATTGGGACACTCCTCCATGACAACCACCCAAAAAGTCTATATGCATGTCATCTCGGAACTTGAAAATCAAGATACAGATTTAGTCATGCGTTACCTATCTGGCTTAAGCTAGACATCAAATCGACTTACGCTGATGAAGGGTGATAGTGGCATCTAACTGTTTGAAGAAGACACCAATTTTTTGTTGTTCTTCCATATTTTCCGTAAAACACACATCTTGATTTTTCAAAATTGTAAAATGACGCTTATATCCTTGTGGTTCAGGTTTATAACGTTCTAAAGTTGTATACAGATAATCACCTTCAAAATTATCTGCACTTAAAATTTTTACGCCATCAGTAGCAACAAAGAAGGGGCTTTTGGGCTTATATAATGAAACTGTATGGTCCCCAAACAGAGTTACATCTTTGTAATCAGTAAAAGGTTCACCATCAAAATATCCAACAATTGGCTTATCACCTTGTTGAATAACTTCGTACTCACCATTCTCTGAAACACCAGCTAAGTACGAACGGAACGAGTGTGTTTTTAGAATGTCTTTGAACTTCCGCAGTTCCCAAGCGTGATGATTTTTATACGCTCAGAGTTGAGTAATAGAATTAAATTTTTGGTTTTCAAAGCAGAATTTTCATCCATTTTCAGAAAATCTATCAATTGCCTTGGCAAAGCTTGGTTTTCTAGAATCAGTCCTTGGGCTGATTTTTTTGTTGGGAAATATGGTATACTAGTATGGAATTGAGGTGAGTCTATGACGCAAAAGAGAGAAGAACGCTTAATTGAGTTATATGAAAAAGGTGTCTTGACCAAGGAAGAGGCTCGCGCCTGTTTTAAGGAAATGAATCAAGAACCAGACTTTCTTTTTGTGGAAGAAAAAGCAAAATTGAATTTTACCTTACCAAGTTTCAAGGTCTTTGCTTCCTCAAAGCTGAAACAGGCCTATTCATTTGATGGAATTGAATCACTCTTTCTAAAATTATCCGAGGGGCGGCTGACTCTGACTAAGTCTAAGAATGAACAGATCACCGTAGAAATTGTTTATAATCAAGATGCGCCAGAAGACAAGCTCCCTCGTCTTTATGTTGAAAAGAAAGGACTATATTTCAACAGTAGTTTGGCCTGTCACTTGACCATTAGCTTACCCCAGGAATGGATGTCAGTACTAGCTGTAGAACTTGGTCAAGCAGATGCCCGGTTAGACTACTTGCCGTTTGAAGATATTTCTATCCGCAGTTCAAGAGATAAAAAACAACAGGATATTCGCTTGACAACCTGCGGTGGCTACCCACAACATTTGTATGTGCAATTGGCACACGCGCCCTTCACCTTACAAACAGGGAAGGGGCAGGGAATTCGAGGTCAGATTGAGTCTCAATCAGGACAGGTTGTAGTCAACCGAAAGAAGAAAAATAGTCCTTATCAATTTGAAAAATCAGGAAATGATTTACTCTTTATAAAAGCACAGACTGGTCAAGGTGCTTTTTATGTGAAAGGAATAAAAGATGTCAATTGATTTGTATAGAGTAAGAAAGGGAAAAGTTGTGTCTGGCGTTCTTGCAGGCATTGCTCATAAATTAGGATGGGAAGCATGGCTTGTTCGAGCCCTCTTTATAGCAGGTCTTCTATTTGGAAAATCTTTTATCTTGTTAATCGCCCTTTACGCAGCAGCAGTTTACTTCTTACCATATAAGGAAGATAAGGATGCCGAGAAATATGGAACTGGCCCGCGTAAGATAAAAGATGCTGAGAAGATACATAAATCTTGGTTTGAATAATGCAAAAAAACTTGAGTTTAAAAGCTCAAGTTTTTTGTATGCTTAGTTTGCGTGACTAGCTATTAATTCCATTTGACCTGTAAAGGTCCAGTCTGATACATCGGCTGGTAAGATAAAGTGGGTACCTTTTTGAAGTGGATAGCTGGTTTCACCGACTTGGATGGCACCTTCCCCTTCGATGACACTGACAAGCAGGTAAGGAACGGTCTGTCCCATTTTGATTTCTTGATGAATATCCCATTTATAGACTGTAAAAAACGGATTTGCTACTAAGACGGTCGAATCAAGATGATCGATTTTAAGCTTGGCAGGTGTTGAATTGGCAACTGGACCAATTGTCAGCACATCAATCGATTTTTCAATGTGTAGTTCACGGAGGTTGCCTGCATCATCACGGCGATCAAAGTCATAGACACGGTAGGTTGTATCGCTAGATTGTTGGGTTTCTAGTATCATGATACCTTTACCGATGGCGTGCATGGTTCCGCTTGGTACAAAGAAGAAATCACCCTTTTTGACGGGTACATGGGTCAACAGCTTGTCCCAATCTCCAGCTTCGATTTGCTGGCGGAGTTCTTCTTTGGATTGGGCTTTGTGGCCATAAATGATTTCAGCTCCGTCCTCAGCTTCTAAAATGTACCAACATTCTGTCTTGCCCAATTCACCTTCGTGAGCCAAGCCATAGCTATCATCGGGATGGACTTGGACGCTAAGCCAATCGTCTGCATCAAGGATTTTGGTTAATAATGGAAAGACATTATCTGTGGGATTGCCAAATAAATGTTTTTCATTCTGATAGAGGTCATCCAGTCCTCTTCCTTTATATTGACCATTTGAGACTATTGTTACGCCGTTTGGGTGGGCAGATATAGCCCAACATTCACCAGTCTTTTCACTAGGAATATCGTAGTGGTAGTTGGTTTTCAGGCGTTGACCACCCCAAATTTTTTCGTGCATTACAGGTGTGAGAAACAAGGGTTCCATATTCATCTCCTTTTTAAAAAGAATTCTACTATAAAAGTATAACAGAATTGTTAGAATTGTGTATCTGATAGCATGAGTGTTTTTTATTGACTTTAATTGAATAAGTAAGTAAACTTATTCTTTTTATTAATATAGTCCACTTCTTTCCCCTGCAAGCGCTAGCTTATGGTATAATATAATAAAACTGAAAGTGAGGGAACAAATGACCGTTTATGTAAAAGATCTGGTCGATAATCTGCGGATTGAATGTGCTTATAGTACTGAAGAGCTCCTGAAAAAACCAATTACAACGGCAGACATTACCCGTCCAGGATTGGAAATGACTGGCTACTTTGATTATTACGCCCCAGAACGCATTCAACTGATTGGTATGAAGGAATGGTCCTATTTGACAGCAATGACTGGTCATAACCGTTATCAGGTCCTTTCTCAAATGTTCCAACCAGAAACGCCTGTTGTTATTGTTGCCCGTGGTCTGGAAATTCCTGAAGAGATGTATAAGGCTGCTAAGGAAAAACAGATTGCAATTTGTAGAAGTAAAACTGCGACTAGTCGACTGTCAGGGGAACTCTCCTCTTATTTAGATAGTCGATTGGCACAACGTACCAGTGTTCATGGTGTCCTGATGGATATCTATGGCATGGGGGTTTTAATCCAAGGTGATTCTGGTATTGGTAAAAGTGAGACGGGCCTAGAGTTGGTTAAACGAGGACACCGATTGGTGGCTGATGACCGAGTTGATGTCTTTGCCAAAGATGATGTTACCCTTTGGGGTGAGCCTGCAGAAATACTTCGTCATTTATTGGAAATTAGAGGAGTTGGGATTATTGATGTGATGAGTCTACATGGTGCAAGTGCCGTTAAAGATTCATCAGAAGTGCAATTAGCAGTCTACCTTGAAAATTTTGAAACTGGCAAGGTGTTTGACCGACTGGGAAATTCTGGTGATACGATTGAGATTGCTGGGATAACGGTTCCTCAAATTCGTATACCTGTAAAAACAGGACGAAATATTTCTGTAGTGATTGAAGCAGCTGCAATGAATTACCGAGCAAAACAAATGGGATTTGATGCGACAAAATTATTTGAGGAGCGTCTTTCCAATTTAATTGAACACAATAGGAGTGAAAACTAAGATGGATCCAGTTGCAATTACATTAGGCCCCCTAGAGATTCGTTGGTATGCCGTCTGTATTTTACTTGGTTTAATGCTCGGAGTTTACTTAGCAGTAAAAGAGGCTCCACGCAAGAAAATCCTTCAAGATGATATTATGGATTTTATCTTGATTGCCTTTCCACTTTCCATTATTGGAGCGAGAATATATTACGTTGCCTTTTCTTGGAGCGACTATAAAGACGATATCTTATCCGTTTTTGCTATTTGGAATGGCGGAATCGCTATCTATGGTGGTTTGATTACGGGAGCCATCATCTTGTATTTCTTTACACAGTACCGCTTTATCAAAACTCTAGATTTTCTAGATGTCGTTGCGCCATCGGTCATGTTGGCTCAAGCGATTGGTCGTTGGGGAAATTTCTTTAACCAAGAAGCTTATGGTAAAGCTGTTGATAGCCTAAATTATTTACCAAGATTCATACGTGATCAGATGTATATAGACGGTGCTTATCGTCAACCAACCTTCCTATTTGAATCGTTGTGGAACTTATTGGGATTTGTAGTGATTTGTATATTACGCAGACGTCCTAAACTTCTCAAACAGGGAGAAATCACAGCTTTCTATCTCATTTGGTATGGTTGTGGTCGTCTCTTAATTGAAGGATTGCGGACGGATAGTCTCATGTTCTTGGGCATACGCGTCTCACAATGGTTGTCTGGAATCTTAATCCTCGTTGGTATTATCATGGTTGTACTACGGAGGAGAAAGGCAACTATTCCGTTCTATCAATCATAAAGGAGAGAATATGATTATTGAAATTTCAGTGTTGATTATTGCCTTGTCCATCGCGGCGGTGGCAGTATACATTATTTTGTTTTTAAAAAAATTGAATACAGTAACGGATGAAGCGCAACAGACCCTAAAGGTCTTGACTAGTGATGTGAATGTGACACTCTACCAGACCAATGAGCTATTAGCTAAAACCAATGTCTTGGTAGAAGATGTCAATGGAAAAGTTGCAACACTCGATCCGCTATTTGTAGCAGTGGCAGACTTGTCAACTTCTGTTTCTGACCTGAATACATCAGCAAGAAATTTGACAGTCAAGGCTAAGTCTGCTGGAGCAAGTACAGTGAAGGCAGGTGGAGCGCTCTCTGCACTGTCAGCTATCTCATCTCTCTTAGGTAGGAAAGGAGAAAAAAATGGTAAGAAAATCTAGTAGTGTACTAACCAGTCTCTTATTGGGAGCAGCAGGAGGTGCAGCAGCAGCTGCATTTCTAGCAAGCAAAACTGGTAAAGTAGTCAAAAAAAAGGTAGTCAATTTTGCAAATGATTATAAGGAAAATCATGATGAAATCAATGCTGATTTCGTGAACAAAGCTCAAGATCTAGGAAAACAAGCATCTGAACGGTTCACTGAAGTGAAAACACAACTTGAAACTGGTGAACTGAAAGTTGAAGACTTGGTCAAATCTGGCAAGGAAAAATCTTTGGAAACCTTTGAACAAATCAAAGAAAAAATTGCAGAACAAAATCTTTCTACAGCGGATATTCTGGATGCAATTAAAGCTAAAACCGCTAAAGCACCAACAGTTGATGTAACGGCTGATGATATAGAAGATGCTGTGGTAGTTTCAGAGGATATTGAAATTGATATTGATTCTGTTGTTGTTGAACCTACTGTGGAGGAAGTAACTGAAGCACCAACAAATGATAGCGAAGAGTCTCACAACCTCTAAAATAATAGTCAAAGAATCAATTTAGCATTGCTAAATTGATTCTTTCTTTTGACAAGAAATTGGTTCATTTGTGAGGGAAGGAATAATTTTGCCACAAAAACCTTCCTAAATTCTATTATTTCCAGTATTGAAATAATCATTTCATGTTACAATGATTGATAGAGAATATTAGAAAGAAGATTAAGATGAAATTACCACGTTTTGGGGTTGAAGAATGGCTGAATGTCCATGAAAAAAATGCAAAATATGATATCGCAGGAGTTTCCATCAAATCATTATCCTTAGATGAACTTTTTGAGTTGACAAATACTTCTGCAGCGACATTTTATAAGGAACTGGGAAAGACAAAATTGGATTATGGCTGGATTGAGGGGTCTCCAGGGTTTAAGAAATCGGTCAGTCAACTCTATCGTACAATCGAACCAGAACATATCTTACAGACAAATGGTGCTACTGGAGCAAATTTTCTAGCCCTCTTTAGTCTAATTGAACCAGGTGATCATATTATTTCGCTCTATCCCACTTACCAACAGCTCTATGATATTCCAAAATCACTAGGTGCAGAGCTTGAATACTGGCAGATCAAAGAAGAATTGAATTGGTTACCAGATTTAGATGATTTACGTCAATTAATTCGCCCTCAGACAAAGATGATTTGTTTAAATAATGCCAATAATCCTACGGGTGCGGTAATGGATGATGTTTTCCTAAAAGAAGTGGCTACGATTGCGGCCAGTGTTGGTGCCTATGTACTAGTCGATGAAATTTACACATCGTTTTCAGAAAACAACAATTCTTCCATTGTAGACCTGTATGAAAATGGCATAGCAGTCAACAGTTTGTCCAAAACCTACTCCTTAGCAGGTATTCGTATTGGCTGGGTCGCTGCAAATGATAAGGTCATTTCCATTTTACGTGATTATAGGGATTACACTTTGATTTGCGCAGGTGTATTCGATGATATGGTGGCTCAGCTTGCTTTGGAAAATCGCCAGGCAATTTTGAAAAGAAACCACCGCATTATCCACGAAAATCTATCAATTTTGGACCATTGGGTATCTATGCAACCTAGGGCATCCTATATAAAACCTGCTTTTGTCTCAACCTCCTTTGTCAAATTGGATGTTCCCATTCCGATTGAAGAATTTTCTTTGAACCTATTAGAAAAATATGGGGTATTGGTTGTACCTGGAAGTCGATTTGAAAAAGAGGGCTATGTTCGCATTGGTTATGCCTGTGACCAAGAGACACTGAAAAAAGGATTGGAGCTATTAGGAAATGCTTTAGCAGCATACGACAAAAGTCATTGAAAATCAACTAGAATCGAAGATCCATTGACAACTCATCACAAATGATATGAGTTCTTCCCAGTCTATCTTTAAGTCAAAGATAGCACCTTCTGGCATTCTTTTTTAAGGTAACAGGCAGAAATGTAGCACTAGAACTTTTCACTCATCGAGGATCTTGACGAGAGGGTAAGTAGTATAATCTTAAAGTACATAAACAAAGCTAGCTTAGAGAACCTAAACTAGCTTTTATTTTTATTGATAGTTGGGAGAGTAAAGAGATCGTTCCAATCAGGGAAATTTAGGTCGGGTTTTGGGAGGCGATTATTCCATCCCTTTAGCCAGATTTGATAACGGGTATCAAAGAGCATGCGAATGAGTTTATCCATCATCTCGGCTTCTTGAGGGGAGAATTCTTTTCTTAATCGATCAATCTCCTGTAATTTTTGCAAGGGATTGATGACAAAGTCACTAAAACGTTCGATACCAGCTTGAATGAAAATACCAAAAAATAGATCGAAAAAGGCTTGTAATTCTTCCTCTGTCAGACTAGCAGTCCATGCTTTTAAGGTACGGTCGATTTGCAAACTTTCTTCAGTAAGTGCTGGGGCGGTCCGGAAATCGTACCCATCTACCTCCCAAGAAAAGCTGATGTGTTGTAATAAACCGATTGTGCGGCTGCTCACTATTTGCGCTTTTTCTGGTGTTTCCAACATCATCCCTACAATGGAATTTTGAGGAATAATCGGTACAATTTTTTGTTCGATTCCCAAATACCCATTCGACGTCAAATACTGTTTATGAAGTCCTGGAGCGTCAAAAGCGTAAACAATCAAAATATATTGTTGAAGGGCTGGTGGGAGTTGAGAAGTAGCATAAATTGCTAAATTACCACCCTTCGAGTGGCCTGAAACATAAAAATCAGAATGTTGAGCAGCCATGATATCCTGCAAATAGCGACTGGCAGATTGTTGTGCAGGAATTTCCTTCATATAGGTCATATGGAAATCTTCCTTCCACCCAATGATGGTATCATCGGTGCCACGGAAACAGGTCAACACTGTATCTCTATCCAAGTGATAGCTAACTGCTGCAAATTGTTGTTGTAAATCAATCTGATAATCATTAACATAGGCAAATGCTTTCAAGTATTTATAGCGTTTTGAGCTAGCCATTAATTCAAAAAGAGTTAAGCGGCTCTTTGTGACCATGGTAAAAGGAGGAAATTTTTGATTGTATTTTTCATTGAAAGCATCAAATAATTTATCAATACGAATACCAGAACTGGTGAATTCTGTCGGAACAAGATCGTCAAAGGGGAGATAGGATAATTCTGTCAAGGCTAGAATATCTAATTTATTAATAGCTTGGTCATAGAAACTATCGTATTTGATATTTTTAATGTAATCTAGTAAATTTGGCATAAAAACCTCAAGTTTTCTTATAGATAAATAGTATAACCTAATCATGCATAGATGACAACTATTCGTATAGTTATTTGGCCATTTTCATAAAAATTTCACATTCATTTCCACCGAATAAATTTGCATAAATTTTATTGAATAGGCTATAATAATAGAAGAGTGAAAGGAGACACAGATGCAGAAGATTTTTCTAGTAGAAGATGATAAAACCATTAGCCAATTGGTCGCTAAAAACTTGACGAACTGGGGGTATCAGGTCCAAGAAGTAAAGGATTTTCAGACGATTTTGAAGCAAATCGACGATTTTCAACCTCACTTGATTATACTTGATATCAGTCTTCCTTTCTTTAACGGCTATTATTGGTGTCAGGAAATCCGTAAGACCTCTCGTGTCCCCATCATGTTTTTGTCTTCGCATGATCAGCCGATGGATATTGTCATGGCGATTAATATGGGAGCGGATGACTTTGTGACCAAACCCTTTGAAATGACAGTGCTTTTGGCAAAAATACAAGGACTTTTGAGAAGAACCTATGATTTTGTTGGTGAGCAGAGTTTACTCTGGTTTGAACAGGTTGCACTTGATTTAAAAACTATGCAGGTCTCCTATACAGAAGCTGTTGAAGAATTGACTCGTAATGAATTTCAGATTTTACGAGTACTTTTTGAGCATGGCAAAGAAGTCGTTAGCCGCGAGGCATTGATGCGTGAGTTGTGGAACAGTGATATCTTTGTCGATGATAATACTTTATCAGTAAATATTGCCCGATTGCGCAAAAAATTGACAGAATTGGGCTTGCCTGACCTCATTGCGACCAAGAAAGGAGTTGGCTACGGCCTAGTGTGGATACATGAATAAAAATGATGTTGGTAGCGTTTTTTATCAATTTCTAGGTTCCTGGCTAGGCCATCGTTGGATTTTTCTCCTTGCTATTATCGTTTTTTCGGGGATTACTCTAGGATTCGGCTCTCTTTTTGAAATAGACAGCAATTTAATCATCTATGCCCTTACCCTTCTCAGTCTCTGCTGGTTTCTTGCTCTTTTGTTCGACCTTCTTGTCGAGTTTTCTCGTTTTAGAAAAATCTGGCGTGGTCAGAAGGTCGCATCAATGACAGCTAGTGAGCGTTGCTTACAGGAGAAGTTGGAAAGACTGGAAGTCGAAAACAAATCACTCTTTGAAAAGCAGCGAAAGGACAAGGCTGAATTAGATGATTACTATACCCTATGGGTTCATCAAATGAAAACACCCATAGCAGCAAGCCACCTCTTAATCAATGAAATTGAGACCAGTCAAATTCGTCACCAATTAGAATCTGAGTTGTTCAAGATAGAGCAGTATACTGGTTTGGTCCTGAATTACTTGCGACTCCAGTCTTTTCATGATGATTTAGTCATTGAACCTGTTCATTTAGATGAGCTTATCAGGACTTTGGTGAAGAAGTATTCTCTCTTTTTTATACAGTCTAATAATCGTTTGGACTTAGGACAACTGGATCGGATTGTAAGGACTGATAAACGATGGCTAGGACTTCTGATTGAGCAAATTTTATCCAATGCCCTCAAGTATTGTCAGAAAGGGACCATTTCGATTGTTTTGGACGGAGATGATTTGGTCATTGGTGATACAGGAATCGGGATTGCAGAGAGTGATTTGGAACGGGTCTTTGAACGTGGATTTTCAGGATTTAATGGTCGTAGAACACAGCAATCTTCGGGACTTGGGCTTTATCTTTCACGTAAAATCGCAGCGGAGCTGGGCTATTCCCTAAAACTAAGCTCCAAAGTGGGACAAGGCACAGAAGTTCGGATTGGTATCAAGGAGGTGGAACTGGTTTTGGATTAATCTTACAAAACTGTAACGTAAATGAAAGCTTGAACTATGGTAGCTTATGTTGGCTTAAGCTAGAATGGAGGTAGAAAAAGAAAGGGAGTGATGTTATGACTGTCTTAGATGTTCAGCATGTGCAAAAGATTTATAGTTCACGCTTTAAGGCGGGGCAATTAGAGGCCTTAAAAGATATTCATTTTACTGTAGAAGAGGGAGAATATGTCGCTATCATGGGTGAGTCTGGCTCAGGGAAATCGACCTTGCTCAATATTTTGGCCACCCTCGATAAGCCAACGCGAGGTAAGGTTTTGCTGAACGGTTTGGATACACAGTCTATCAAGAGTAAGGAAGCAGCAGCCTTTCGTCGGGAGAAATTGGGCTTTGTGTTCCAGGACTTTAACCTCTTGGATACCTTATCTGTCAAGGACAATGTTCTCCTGCCATTAGTTCTTTCTCGCTATCCGATAGATGAGATGAACAAGCGTTTGGTACATACACTCAATAGTCTTGAAATTGGGACCTTGCAGGAGAAAATGCCATACGAAATCTCTGGTGGTCAGCAACAACGAGTTGCGGTGGCGCGTGCCATTATCACACGACCAGAAATTCTTCTAGCAGATGAGCCGACTGGTGCCTTAGATTCCAAATCGTCAGCAACCTTGCTGGATATTTTTGAACAAATTAATCAGCAGGGGCAAACAATTCTGATGGTAACCCATTCGACAGCTGCAGCAAGTCGGGCAAAACGGGTTTTATTTATCAAAGATGGTATTCTCTATAACCAAATCTACCGAGGTGAGCGGACCAGTCAAGAGATGTTTCAGTTGATATCAGATACTCTGACTCTTATGGCGAATCGAGGTGAGTAGTATGTTTGGACTATGCTTTCGATTGGCGCTAACCAATCTAAAAAAGAACCGTCGTCTCTACTACCCATACGCAATAATGACCATTGTTTCCACAGCCATTTCTTATATATTTGCATCATTAGCTTTTCATCCTGATTTAGGTCAAGTCAAGGGAGCAAATGGAGTGACCCAAGTGTTGGGGTTTGGTATGATTGTGGTCATGTTAGCAGTTGCTATTATGGTTTTATATGCCAATAGTTTTGTCATGAAGCAACGGTCAAAAGAGTTCGGTGTCTATAGTATTCTGGGTTTGGAGAAAAAACACCTTCTTTTGATGACTTTCCTAGAAAATGTGGTCTACTCAACTAGCACTATTTTGACCGGCCTCCTTTTAGGACTGGCCCTGGACAAACTTTTCTATGCGCTCTTGCTTAAGACCATGCAGATGCCAGTTGTTTTGACATCCGTCTTTCAATTGAAAAATGTGGCAATTGTACTTGCCTATCTCTATGGGATTTTCATTTTAGTCAGCCTAGTTAATATCGGAAAGCTAGGCTTGACTGACTCTCTCAAGCTGGTTCAGGGCAAGAAGCGAGGGGATAAGAAAACAGGATTCCTCTGGTTGCAAACTCTTTTAGCTCTTATTTTATTGGGAGCAGGCTATGTTATTGCCCAACTAGTGACGAGTCCTATACAGGCTATTCCAAGCTTTTTCGGAGCAACTCTTCTGGTTATCCTTGGGACTTATTTGCTCTTCCAAGCAGGTGTTATCAGTCTATTAAACTGGCTAAAGAATCGTCAGACCTACTATTATAAGCCAGATAATTTCATTTCTGTATCTAACTTGATTTTCCGTATGCGGAAAAATGCTCTGGGTCTTGCTACGATCACCATTTTATCCACTATGTTTTTAGTGACCATGGTTGGAGGACTTAATATTTACATCGGTGGTAAAGATTATATCGCCAACCAGAATCCAAATGATTATTCGATTGATGTTGTCATGGAACCTACCACTTCAAAAACACAAGTGGAGGAGTGGGCGGATGCTATCTTGGAAGAGGCGAAGATTCCTGTGGAAAGTAAGGTAGTCTATCCCTACCAACAAGCCTATTTTTCTAATGTGACGAATCAGCAAGTGGCATTTTTGTCGGATGAAAAAGCCGCTAGTATAGATTTCTCTGACCTTGGTGTTGGGTTTATCCTTGATCAAGCCAGCTATGAAAAGATGACTGGTCAAAAACTGGAGTTGGAAGCAGACCAAGTGGCCATTTATAGTAAGGTAGTCCAATTTCAAGCTGGTCAAACCCTCGCCTTTGATGAAAAGGAGATGGAAGTTGCCCAAGTCTTGTCTGAAAATGTGACCTTGGGACATCTTCCAGACCATGTGTCTTTCATTGTAAGTCAGTATTTAATCGTTGTGGTTCAAGATTTGACGATATTTGAAAATCAAGCTGAGAATCACTATTATATGGGCTTTGAAAGCAGTTTGTCAGAAGAAGAACAGGTAGATAGCCAAGAGACTTTCTTATCAGGTAGTTTTGAAAGTGAGCTTTGGGAGTCCAATATATTACCGGATGGAACGAACTCCATTAGTCTGGCCTACCGCGCCTACGCAACACGTAACTTCTTTAGTTTTGCTGGTTCACTTTTCTTCATTGGGCTCTTGCTATCGCTCACCTTCCTTATGGCGGTGGTTTTGGTGATTTACTTTAAACAGATTTCAGAAGGCTATGAAGACAGAGATCGCTTTATCATCATGACCAAGGTTGGTCTGGATGAGAATCAAGCCAGACAGTCCATCCGTAAGCAGTTGTTGATGGTATTTTTCCTTCCAATCTTGTTGGCTATAGTTCATCTTGGTTTTGCCTATAAGATGTTATCCGCCATCCTTGTCTCAATTGGTGTCGTAAATATGGAATTAATGTTACATGTAACGATAGGAATTTGTTTGGTCTATTTCTTGCTCTACTTGATGGTTTTTGTAATAACAACACGGACTTATAAACAAATTGTTTCCTAAAAACTTGGGGTTTTCCCCAAGTTTTTTGATATTTCTAACATAACGTGGAACATTTTTAGAATTTTCTGTCAATTTAATATTTACATATTAAGAGGATAGTGATATTGTATATAGCGTAACAAAAAGTTCATTCTATAGTTGTTTAGTGTCATCGTTCTTGCCTTTTATAAAAAAAGAAGACAGTAAGATAAGTGCTAACAATTAAGGGATAAAAAAGGAGATGTGCTTATGAAAATTGAAGGATCAAGTATTGCCTTTATAGTGATTTGTACAGGTTTGGTATTTTTAATGACGCCAGCCCTTGCTTTCTTCTATGGTGGTCTCGAGAGGCGGAAAAATGTCATCTCAACGATGATGATGTCTGTTGTCTCGCTAGCTATCTCAACGGTGATGTGGTTCGCTGTTGGTTACTCTCTATCATTTTCAGGGGATGGTAATCTTATTGGTGATCTTGGACATGCGTTTTTCCAAGGCGTCAGTGACTCAGAGAGTACAAGGGGCTTGACGATTCCGGACTCACTTTTCGCAGTTTTTCAGATGATGTTTTCTATCATTACTGTTGGGATTTTAACAGGATCCGTAGTGGGACGGATGCGATTTAAACCTCTCTTAATCTTCATAGTTGGTTGGCTTCTTTTAGTTTACTATCCATTTGCCCATATGGTTTGGGATGAAGGGTTACTTGCTCAGTGGGGTACAATTGACTTTGCTGGTGGTGATGTTGTCCATATTACATCAGGGGTAAGTGGCTTGGTTTTGGCTTTGGTAGTTGGCAAGCGCAAGGACTTTAATCGCCTCGAATACCGTCCACATAATGTACCATTTGTCCTATTGGGGGCTGGCTTACTTTGGTTCGGTTGGTTTGGTTTTAATGCAGGTTCTGCCTTAGCAGCCGATGGTTTGGCTGTTCATGCCTTGGTAACGACACATTTGTCAGCTGCAGCGGCCATGTTCTCATGGATTTTGTTAGAATATTTAAAGAATGGAAAACCATCACTTGTCGGTGCTTCAACAGGATTAGTAGCTGGATTGGTTGCTATTACGCCCGGGGCTGGTTTTGTATCAACGTGGAGTGCAGTGATTATCGGATTATTGGTTAGTCCAGTTTGTTTCTATGCAATTGCTATTGTGAAACATAAACTTGGTTACGATGATGCCTTAGATGCTTTTGGCTGTCATGGTGTCGGTGGTATTTTTGGAGGTATCGTAACAGGACTGTTTACTACTCCTGAATTGGCTCTCGACCCTGACAATATTGGCTTGATTTATGGTAATCCACGCCTGTTCTTGGTAACCATCGCAGCGATTGTTTTTACAATTGTTTGGTCTGCAGGCATGACATTTGTTCTCATAAAGGGAATCTCATTCTTCATGCCACTCCGCGTTTCAGATAGAGAAGAAGCAATTGGTTTGGATAATACAGAACATGGTGAGACAGCTTATCCAACATTTATGGGCTTAGATTCATAAGAGAGGTGTTTTTGATGAAAAAAATAGAAGCAATTATTCGTACAGAAAAATTAGAAGATCTTAAGGTTGCCATAACTAGTGCAGGAGTTGCTAAGGGAATGACGATTTCACAAGTTCTGGGTTTTGGAAATCAAAAAGGCTTTGCGGAATTTGTTCGTGGTCAAAAGGTGACTCCAACCATGCTTGCTAAGGTAAAAGCAGAGATTGTTGTTGAAGATGCCGCAGTCGAAGAAGTTGTTGATGTCATCACTACTGTAGTCCGAACAGGGGAAGTCGGTGACGGTAAAATATTTATTCAGCCAATCGATGATGTTGTTCGCATTCGGACAGGGGAACGTGGTCGTGATGCAATTTAGAACTTGGATTCACAGCCCAGCACTTTCATTTAAGTAAGCTTTTCAACACTAGTTCTTGTCAAAATACAGTTAGTGTTCTCTCAAAAACCAGTGTAGATCGCTTTCTTATCTAAAAGTTTGTGATTGGTGAATATTGGTTCTTAGAAATAGATATGATGAACTTGGGGCAACCCAAGTTTTTTTTACAGGTTCTAAGATAAGTTGCTACCGCAACTTTTTATCTTCCCCCTTCATCAGTCTCTCAGCTTGTCTTTTCCCACCTTCAACAGTCTCCCAGATTGTTTGGACACAAACTACGTTTGTTTTATTTCCCACCTCCAACAATTTCCCATATTGTTTGTACACAAACTGCGTTTGTTTTATTTCCCACCTTTAACAGTCTCTCCCCAGACTGTTGAAGCAATCTATCACTGTGCTGAGACGTTAACGCAAACTTTTAAAAGTGATTTATTTTTAAATATTTTTCACTATATTGCTTTACATACTAGGTATCTTGTATTATAATATAGATATAATACTAATAGGTAAAACAAACTAGTGGTAAAAGACAAAGAAAATAACTTTTTTTATCAGGCTAGTTGGTATTACAAACTAGATGGGAGGAAGTATGAAACTGGATAAGAAAAGTCGCGAAAATTGGAAACTAGCAGGCATCACGCTTGTGACGGCGATTATAACAGGCTGGGCCTTGGATTCTATATTGATCTTAGGTATCATGTTAGCGTCAGGCTTGCTGTTTGGATTTTTTGCAGAAGATGAGGAGGGCTTATGAAAGAAACCCAGATGCTCAAGGGGGTTCTAGATGGCTGTGTATTACAAATTATCAGCCAGAAGGAGATTTATGGTTACGAATTGGTTCAGGAGTTGAGAAATCAGGGCTTTGAAAACATGGTCGGAGGGACGGTTTATCCACTCCTTCAAAAGTTAGAAAAAAATGACCTGATTCTTAGTCAGAATAAGCCCTCACCAGATGGACCCGACAGGAAGTATTTCTATCTGACAGACCAGGGAAAGGCTTATCTAGAAGATTTTTGGAGCCAGTGGACGGAATTGGTTCAAAAAGTTCAGCGATTGAAAGGAGAATAAGATGAGCAAACAAATGGAATACCGCAAGCAGATTGAAGTGATTGAAAGCCAGTTGATCAAGGAAAACAAGGAATACATGGGCCGTATCAATGGCTACATGATGATTGCCTCTGTCTTTCACAGGCAGGAAGAAGCAGTGACTGCCCAGCTTTTATCCATTTACCAAGATGTTCTGGAAGCCCAAAATGACGGGCTTTCGGCGGAGGATTTTCTGGGCAAAGACAGCAAGCAAATGGCAGATGACCTACTCAGCTACCTTCCTCCAATTGGTTTCATGGAAGTCGCAAACCTGAGTGGCCTCATGCTCATCATCTACCTCGGCAGCCAATGGCTGGTAGACTTTGCAGGGACAGGAACCATTTCCCTCAACTGGCTGGGCTTGGTGTGTGACACAGCTCTCAGTTTCCTCCTGCCAGCAGGGATTTTCCTCCTCATTCGCGGTCTGATTTACCAGACCAGCAAAATCAAGGTCTGGGCAAGTTTTCTTTGCATCCCCCTTCTTTTTCTCGTGATTTGTGGACTTCGTCTTTGGGCAATCCCCAAGGAACCTGACCTAGTCTTGACTGGCTGGGGGCTACTAGTACCACTCACCTTGCTCGGTCTCGTTCTGCTATTTTTCCAAAAGGAAAAGTTGGTCCGCTATGTCTTTTTACCGACCTATCTCTTTATGATTGTTGGCGGTGTGGTAAATATGGTCATGGCTGTTCCAGTTTGGTTCAATCTGATGTTGGTGATTCTTCCAGCCATGGCCTTTTGGATTGGAACTGCGGTTTTGTTGGTGAGGAAGGAGAAGTAAGATGAACAAGCAACAGGAACATTTGAACACTATTAGCAGCTTACAGGGGAAGTTGACCAAGGAAAACAAGGCTTATATGCGTAAGCTCCATGCTTACTTGATACTGGCATCAGCCTTCCATGAGCAGGAGGAAAGAGCGACGGAACTCTTGCTTTCTATCTATCAAGATGTCTTGGATGCCCAAGCAGACGGTCAATCGGCAGAGGATTTTTTAGGCAAAGATAGTAAGCAGATGGCGGATGAACTCTTGTCTGACCTGCCGCCTATTCGCTGGTACTATGGTTTGCGGTTAACAGGATTGATTTCCTTGGTCTATATTAGTTGGTTTTTCTTAGGTTTGTTTGGAGTGACTGGTGAAATGGTCCTAGAATGGCGAGGCTTGCTGTGCGATTTGCTTCTGGCGCTCATTCTGCCCAGCTCTGCATTTTTCATCCTAAAGAACCTAGTCTATGAACGGTCAAAAATCAAGTCCTATCTGCTGATGGGGACGTGGGGACTTAGCTTTGTAGGGCTGATTGTCTTGCGTTTTTGGATTAGTCGTCAGTTTTATGAAGGAGTTCCCCTGCCCTTGTGGGCCAGTCTCTTGATAATCTTAGGAATCGCAGCTGGTCTCTTCTACTATCGCAGTAAGTCAGCAATTGTAGATACCTTGATTCCAGCCTATGTGTTAACGGTGCTCAGCGGCTTTAGTCAGCTGCTGGCCAGTCAGTTTGGCTACGGACCGCAGGATTGGACAGGTTGGTTGCCTCTGCTCTTTATGGTTCTTGCCTTTTTCTCAACACTTGCAGGCACATTTTTCCTATTGAAAAAGGAGAATGTGGGGTAGAAACAGAATCAGGCTAGCCTTTAGAGTAGTCTGATTTTTTGGTATAATGATTGTAAGATAGAAGAATAAAGGAGTAACCCATGACATTTGAAGAAATTTTACCAGGCTTGAAGGCCAAGAAAAAGTACGTTCGCACAGGCTGGGGTGGAGCGGAGAACTACGTCCAGCTCTTTGACACCATTGAGGTCCACGGGCAAAAGCTGGAGGCGACGCCCTATTTCCTCATCAACGTGACAGGCGAGGGCGAAGGCTTCTCCATGTGGAGCCCGACTCCCTGCGATGTCCTTGCGACCGACTGGGTAGAAGTCCATGACTAAGACAGCCCTCATCACAGGCGTTTCCAGCGGCATCGGACTAGCTCAGGCAGGCATTTTCTTGGAAAATGGCTGGCGTGTGTACGGGATTGATCAGGCCAGCAAGCCTGATTTGGCAGGAGATTTCCACTTTCTACAGCTGGACCTGACAGGCGATTTAAGCCCAGTCTTTTCATGGTGCCAGACAGTCGACGTCCTCTGCAACACCGCAGGCATTCTAGATGATTACCGTCCCCATCTGGATATCGAGGAGGATGAATTAGCTCGCATCTTCGAGGTTAATTTTTTTGCGGTGACTAGACTGACTCGCCCCTATCTGCAGCAAATGGTGGACAGACAGTCTGGCATCATTATCAATATGTGCTCCATTGCCTCTAGTCTAGCAGGAGGAGGGGGCTCAGCCTATACTGCTTCCAAGCACGCTTTAGCAGGCTTTACCAAGCAGTTGGCTTTGGACTATGCCAAGGACAAGGTTCAGGTCTTCGGTATCGCCCCAGGTGCCGTCCAAACAGGCATGACCCAGAAGGATTTTGAGCCGGGTGGTCTGGCGGACTGGGTGGCAGACCAGACTCCAATCGGATGCTGGACCCAGCCCAGCGAAATCGCAGAGCTGACATTTATGCTAGCCAGTGGCAAACTGGCTTCCATGCAAGGCCAAATTATCACCATTGATGGTGGCTGGAGTTTGAAGTAGGGAGGAAATTCGATGATTCTTGAAACCAATAGATTGATGCTTCGACCTTGGAGTGAAACAGACGCAACTGATTTATTTGTTCAAGCCAGTCATCCGGAAGTTGGTCCTGCAGCGGGTTGGCCTGTTCATCAGAGCGTGGAAGAAAGTCGAGAGATTATCAAGACTGTTCTCAGCCAATCAGAAACCTATGCCCTTTTTCACAAAGAAAAAGGACAGGTGATTGGCAGTATCGGACTGATGATTGGCAAGAAAGGTGGTCTTGAATTGGCTGATTCAGAGGCCGAGATTGGTTATTGGATTGGTCATTCATTTTGGGGACAGGGATTGGTGCCAGAGGCTAGTCAAGTTTTACTGGATTACGGCTTTTCCCAATTGAATCTTGAGAAAATCTGGTGTCGTGCTTTTGTAGAAAATAGCAAATCATTACGTGTCCAAGAAAAACTGGGCTTTGTTTACCAATACCTCTTGGAAGATGTGCATTTCCCACTCATCGATGAAGTTCGTACCGAACGAGTGAGTTTATTGACGAGAGAGGAATGGTATTCTAGAAAGGAAAACCCATGACACCAACACAACTCTGGCAAGAATTTCTTGCAATCAATTCCCAAGCTGGTTCTGAGCCGGAGCCCTGGGCCTTTGGGGCGGAAGCTGATCGACTGGCCGATTTGGTGGCCAGGGGCATAAAAACTTCGACCAGCTCTGCCCATGCCCTCTATGCAGTAGAGGGAGAAGATGTCCCAACAGCTGGTGGCTATGACATCATTCTGGACGGACAAGGTAAGGCTGTGTGCATTATCCAGACCACCAAGGTCTATGTGACGCCCTTTTCCCAAGTGACGAAAGAACATGCCTATAAGGAGGGCGAGTTCCGTCAGGGAGGTGACTTGTCTGACATAAAAGCGAAAAGTCTGATCCACTGGCGACAGGTTCATGAAGACCTTTTCACTATCTGGCTGGCAGAAGCAGGCCTTTCCTTCTCAGAAGATATGCTAGTCGTCTGTGAAGAATTTGAATTGGTTTACCCTAAATAGACAATTCTATTGGATGCAATCAACCTGTAGTTTGTTTTCTAATACTAGAAATTGTTGAGAAACTGGCTTCATTCCAGTTTCTTTTTTTATTTACGAAAAATCCTTATAAAACTGCCATTTTCCAAAAAAATCAAAATTTGCTATAATAGTGTTATTACGAAGAAAAGAGAATTATTTATGAGCAATAACTATGCAATTATTCTAGCGGCAGGTAAGGGTACTCGCATGAAGTCTGATTTGCCAAAGGTCCTACATAAAGTGGCAGGAATTACCATGTTGGAGCATGTTAAACGTGCAGTTGATGCTATGGAACCTGTTAAAACAGTAACCATTGTCGGGCACAAAGCAGAATTGGTTCAAGCTGTTTTAGAAGGTCAATCAGAGTTTGCTCTTCAATCAGAACAGCTGGGAACAGGCCACGCCGTTATGATGGCTGAGCCAGCTCTTGCAGGTTTGGAAGGTCAGACCCTAGTTATTGCAGGCGATACACCGCTGATAACAGGAGAAAGCTTGAAGAGCCTCATTAATTTCCATGTTAGCCACAAAAATGTTGCAACCATCTTGACAGCTCAGGCTGATAACCCATTCGGATATGGTCGGATTATTCGCAATGCTGATGGGGAAGTGCAAAAAATTGTTGAGCAAAAAGACGCCAACGATTTTGAAAAAAAAGTGAAAGAAATCAATACAGGGACCTACTTGTTTGATAATAAGCGTCTTTTTGAAGCACTTAAAGATATTAATACGGACAATGCCCAAGGTGAGTACTATCTGACAGATGTTATTTCGATTTTCCGTCAGGCAGGCGAGAAGGTCGGTGCTTATGTCTTGCGTGATTTTGACGAAAGTTTGGGTGTCAATGATCGCGTCGCTCTTGCTACAGCTGAGTCTGTTATGCGCAAACGAATCAATGAAAAACACATGGTCAATGGTGTGACCTTTATCAACCCAGATGCTACATATATTGATATTGATGTTGAGATTGGTGCAGAAGCTGTTATCGAAGCTAATGTTGTCTTGAAAGGTCAAACGGTGATTGGTGAACGTACTGTTTTAACCAATGGTACTCGTGTACGTGATGCGAAAATTGCAGCAGATGTCGTCATCAGTAACTCAGATATTGAAGAATCAGTTATTGAAGAAGGCGTAACGGTCGGACCATATGCCCATATTCGTCCTCAATCAATTCTATGTAAAGATGCACATGTAGGTAATTTTGTTGAAGTTAAGGCTACGACACTTGGCGAACATTCTAAGGTGGGTCATCTAACTTATCTTGGTAATGCAACGATTGGAAAAGGTGTCAATATTGGAGCAGGGACAATTACAGCAAATTATGACGGGCAACATAAATACCAGACAATAATCGGAGATGGTGTATTTGTAGGGTCAAACTCGACAATTGTGGCTCCAATTTCTGTAGGTGACCATGCTCTTTTAGCAGCTGGTTCAACCATTACAAAAAATATTCCCAAAGATGCAATTGGTATTGGACGTGGTCGTCAAGAAAATAAAGAAGGTTATGCGATACGTTTTCCGTTCCATCCAAGTCAAAAATAGGTATATATATATGAATTTTGAAGAAAAAACAGTTCAGCGGACAGAGATTTTTAAGGGACACATTTTTGATGTAGTAGTGGATGATGTCCAACTCCCAGATGGTAAGATAAGCCAGCGCGAATTAGTTTTTCATAGAGGAGCAGTTTGCGTATTAGCTGTGACGCCAGAGGGAAAAATGATTTTGGTGAAACAGTACCGGAAAGCGATTGAACGTGCCATTTATGAGATTCCTGCAGGTAAGTTGGAATTAGGTGAAGAAGATACGCTGGAAGATGCTACCTTGCGGGAATTAGAAGAAGAGACAGGTTACTCCAGCGACAAACTGACATTGTTAGCAGATTTTTACTCAGCTATCGGTTTTTGCAATGAGCGAATTCGCTTGTATTTAGCTGACCATCTGGTCAAAGTTGAAAATCCACGTCCAATGGATGAAGATGAGGTTATCGAATTACATGAGGTAAGCTTGGAAGAGGCTTTGAACTTGGTGGCTACTGGCGAGATTTGTGATGCAAAGACCATCATGGCTGTGCAATATTTACAACTCATGAGAAAGTAGGTTAAGGCATGAGGAAGCCCTTGTTAACGGATGATATTTTAGAGAAAGTGAAAAAGAATCAGTATTCAGGTCAATCAAATCAATTTGGACATTATCGTCCAAATCAAGATGTATCAATGGATGACAATGTATTTGAGCCTTATCTAGACGAAGAGTATCAAGGGTATGAGGAAGGGCAAACAATCCGAATTCCAGTCAAACCTAGTGTGGTAAAAAGTCGTCGTATTGAAACCATCAAAAGAGAAGCATTCCGTAGTAAAGTGAATAAAATCCTTTTTTGGGTTATTATCTTGCTGATTATCTTTATCATTGCAGTATTATTTATTTAGGAGAAGAGATGAAATTTGGAATTATCGCAGCCATGCCACAAGAATTAAAGATTCTTGTAGAGCATCTACAAGATGGAACAGAAACCATCGTTTTGGGTCGAACCTACTATCAGGGACAAATCGGTCAACATGATGTAGTTCTCGTCCAATCAGGTATTGGAAAGGTAATGTCAGCCATGTCTGTTGCTATTTTGGCAGACCATTTTGCAGTTGATGTCATTGTTAATACAGGCTCAGCCGGAGCTGTTGCTGACGGTATAGCTATTGGTGATGTGGTTGTAGCAAATCAATTGGCATACCACGATGTCGATGTGACAGCTTTTGGCTATGCTTACGGACAAATGGCAGGGCAGGAATTGTATTATCCAGCAGATCAAGCCTTGTTAGAACAGCTGAGAACCGTTTTAGCAGAGCAGGAAATCATTAACCATGTGGGTCTGATTGTGACGGGTGACAGTTTTATCGCAGGTCAGGAGAGAATTACTACGATCAAAACTCATTTCCCAGAAGTCCTTGCCGTAGAGATGGAAGGAGCAGCTATCGCTCAAGCAGCTGTCAATACAGGTAAGCCATTCTTGGTTATCCGTGCCATGAGTGACACAGCTCAGGGAGATGCCAATATTACCTTTGATGAATTTATCATTCAAGCAGGAGAACGTTCTGCCCAGACCCTGATTGCCTTTCTGGAGAAAAATTAAGCAGGTTTTGACAACAATACATTGAAATAGGATGACAGTAGCAAAAAATTGTTACTGTTTTTCTTATGCAGTAATTTTAGCCCAACATAATAAGGTTTTAGGCATCTGTCCCCATACAGTTGTGGATATGTAATATTGAAAAATGTATGATAATACTTTACAATTTTGTTTATGAAAAATAATTTAGGAGGTTGTTATGGTTCAGCGATTATTGCTTGCGAACGACTTACCTGGTGTTGGTAAGGTTGCACTAGCAACTAGTATCCCAATTGCAGCAGTTTGTCAGGTAGAAACAATGCTTTTACCTACAGTTCTTTTATCCTCACACACAGGCGGTTTTCCAGATGTTGTCATTGAAGATATGACTGACTTGAATCGTGCCTATTTTAGACAGTGGAAGAAATTGAATGTAAAAGTAGCGGGAATTCTGTCAGGTTATTGTAGAAATCCTCAGCAGCTTAGACAATTGGCAATGTACGCCAAGCAAACAAAGACACCATTGATTGTAGATCCGATTATGGGTGACAGTGGAAGACTGTATACAGGTTTTACATCATCCTATGTAGAGGCCATGAAAGAATTAACTCAGTCGGCCAAGCTCATTCTTCCAAATTTGACAGAGGCTGCGTTGTTAACTGGTCGGGAATATGTTGGAGAACACTATGATTTTTCGGTGATTGAAGACTTATTGGAGGCCTTGGCAAAGCAAGTGACAGCAGATATTGTACTGACAGGAATTTCCTTTGATGATAGCCAAATAGGTGTAGCCTATTTTCAGCAGGAAACAGGGGAAATTACTACCTATTTGTCTAAAAAATATCCAGCAAATTTCTTTGGAACAGGTGATATTCTATCTACCTTGTTAGCAGTAGCAACCATTGAACAAATCAATCTCCATCAAGCTATCCCTCTTGCTTTAGAATTTATTGACAAAAGCTTAAGACAAACCCTTTCATTGAATCGAGACCTAAAGTTAGGGATTTATTTTGAGCCATTTTTAGCAGAGTTACAAGAAACATTTCAAACATTAAAGGAGAAATTATGAAACAGAATCAATTACGTCAATTAACCGAAGTTAGTTTATTTGCAGCCCTTATTTGTGTGGTTGTCTTCTTTATTCGCATTCCATTTGGGAGTCAATTTGTTCACTTAGGCAATGCTTTAGTAGTGGTAGGAGTTTTACTATTTGGAGCTAAAAAAGGAGCTGTGGCAGCGTCACTTGGTCTAGGCATCTTTGATTTACTATCTGGTTATGCTTCAGTCGCTTGGATTACCATTTTAGAATCGCTCATCGTCTGCTTCATTTTGCATTTATTTTATGAGAAATTCCTCAAGAAAAATGACCGCTTAACTAATATTATTTTGGTTGGAATTGTTGCGGCAATTACAAAAATTATCTTGAACCTATTGAAGTATACATTAACGGGAAGTTTTGTCGGAGGGTTAACCTTCTCAGCTTCCTTCCTCGCAGCATTGGGTAGAATCTTAGGAACCTATGGCACTGCAATTACGACCATCATTGCTGTACCAATCCTCTATCAAGTATTCAAAGGTTTATATAATGGAAAATAAGGAAAGCAATCGTAAAAAAAATGGGAGTGGGAAAGAACTCGACTATTCATAGAATAGTTCGTCTTCCCACCCCCGCACAGTTGATTAGGTCAGATTTGGAGTGTAAAACACGAACAAATCTGCCAATCAACCACTGCGCTGAGATGTTGACACTGACTTTGAGAAGCAGTGCTGGGCTTTTTGCTCAGACTCATTTTTTATTGGTCTGACCTAGTTAGTGTAGTCTTTAATGATCTCAATTGACTCAATCTTAACATCTGTTTTTGGTTTATCATTGTCATCCGTCTCAACAGAAGCAATCTTGTCGACGACATCCATTCCATCAATCACTTGACCAAATACAGTATGTTTGCTATCTAAGTTTGGATTTCCACCTTTTTTATAGGCTTCAACAATCTTACCAGGATAGCTGGAACTAGAAAGTTGGCTTGACATGTCTGTGGTATTTTGGTTGATAAAGAATTGGCTACCATTTGTACCGGTACCAGCATTGGCCATCGAAAGCGAGCCACGAATATTGTAAAGGAAGGCTGAAAACTCATCTTTGAAACCATTTCCAGCATCGATGGTCGTATCTTTTCCTGCCCAGATAGATTCACCACCAGTACCATTTCCAAGTGGATCTCCACCTTGAATCATAAAGTCTTTAATGACACGATGGAAGATGGTGCCGTCATAGTATCCTTCCTTTGCATGGGTTAAGAAATTTTCAACGGTCAAAGGTGCCTGCTCAGGGAAGAGTTTGATAGTAATATCCCCTTCAGTTGTCTTGATTTTAACGGCAGCCTCATTTTCAGCTATATCAGTTGACAATTGTGGAAAGGAAGCAGATGGATTGTTGATCGCATAAGCCAAATCCTTTGCATATTGACTTGATGCTGTCGTATCCGTAGTTGTAGATGCTACAGATGTTGAACTTGTGGAGCTGGAGGAATCTGAAGTTGATGAGCTATTTCCGCAGGCAGTTAGAAATAAACTGGATGTCAGTAAAAACAGTATTGCTTTCTTCATAGAAAATACCTTTCTGGTTCTTATTAATTATGCACATTCTACCATGTTTTCCTAATTTTTTCAAATTTTCTCCTAGATGAGATCAATCGTTTCTAACTGAACTAAATATGATATACTATTGTTATAAATGCAACAGGAGGTTACCATATGTTTGGAAATTTATTTGGTCCACATGGAGGAATTATGTGGGAAATGGCTCTTTTTTATTTCGTTTTTATTTTCATAATTGGGCTAATATGTTTTCAAATCCTTCGAAATTTTATGGAGTGGCATCGTAATAACCAATCACCAATTGAGACTTGTCAAGCCTTACTGGTCACAAAGCGAACGGATGTTTTTGGAAATGAAA
Organism: Streptococcus suis; assembly: GCA_022354845.1. Lineage (NCBI taxonomy): Bacteria > Bacillati > Bacillota > Bacilli > Lactobacillales > Streptococcaceae > Streptococcus > Streptococcus suis. The sequence continues at coordinate 1,456,131 of CP031970.1, read as the reverse complement.
CAGCCCGGACCAATTATTACCTGACATTTGAATGGAATGGTCAAAGAAGAGAGTTTCGTGTCAAGGATCATGAATACGGATTGTTAACGGAAGGTGATAAAGGAATATTGACCTTTCAAGGAACTCGCATGCTCTCTTTTGAACGCAAATCCTAGTCACTAATCTAGGTTTTTCCTGTGGAATAGTGTATAATGATCTTACTATTTAGAGATAATAATGTGAGGTAATTATGTCTGTTGAACAACGCATCGCAGAAATGTATAATGACTATGAGGTCAAACCCTATATTTCCCCAGAACGTGATCTTGCGACCTGGCTATTAGAAGCAAAACCGGTGCCAAAGCGTAATATGGTTCGTCTAGAAGAAGGTCTGCTACCAGGGGATATCATTTTATTATGGCGCATTAACTTTGGAACGTTTGAAACAACCACCCCCTATTCAAAGTATTTTGAGTATATCTATGGTATCAATGGTCCAGAACATATGGAACAATTAATCACAGATGGATATGCTTATGTTGAGTCTGCCTTTGATTCATTGGATCACATCACTTCAACTGCTAAGAAAAATATTCTCAAAGCAGAAGGAGTTACTGGTTTATCCAAGTTAAAAGTTGCTGATCTTGATGCAGCACTTAAGGAGTATTTGACTGAAGAAAAACTGGCACCATATTTTTCAGTTCGCGGCTACGCCTTGACGGAAAAGGGAAAATCAGCACTAGACAATCACCCCGAAGTAATCGACAAACATCCGAAGAAAAAAATGTGATCAGCAAGGCTGGTCCTTTTTTCTATCATGAAAATTCTTCTCAAATATGATAAAATAAGGAGATTGAGAAAGTTGAGGTATATATGAGAAAGACAGGTAAGAAAGGAAAGGCGACAAGACGGCCGACAAAGGCGGAACTGGTTCAACAAGAGCGTGTTAAAAAGATGGTTATACGCATCATCAGTCTCCTTTTTTTAGCATTTACAGCAAGTCGATTGGGAGTGTTTGGGGTAACCAGTTACAACATTTTCCGATTGCTTTTTGGTAGTTTGGCCTACCTTTTGATTGTGGGTGCATTTGTTTATTTCTTGCTTCCAAATCAAATTCGGAACCGTGAAGGAACCATTTCCGGTTTTTGGCTAATCGTTGCAGGACTCTTGCTTGAATTTCATGCCTATTTTGACTGGAATTTTAAGGGTGAAGATTTATTCCAACAAACACTTAAATTAGCAATTGGAGACTTGTCATCATTCCAAGTGATGGAGTTCTTTGGAGGTGGTCTGGTTGGGAATGTTCTTTATCTGCCGGTTTCGTTTTTATTTTCAAACATTGGAGTATTTTTCATCGGCTTCTTATTGATTGCCTTTGGGATTTTCTTTATGAGTCCGTGGTCTGTATATGAAGTGGCGGATGGAATGGCAGTTTTCAGAGATAGACTTTCTGAAAGACAAGAAAAAAGAGCAGAGCTTCGTGCACAGAAGCGGGTTGAACGAGAAGAAAAACGCCAGCAAGAATTAGCTCGTCTTGAGGAGGAGCGCCTCCGGATTGAAAATGAAGTTGAGGTTACCGATGAAAGCACCTCTCCTCAACGAAAAATTGATCTTGAAACAGAGGAAATCATAGAGGAAAAAGAGATAGAAGAACCCGTTCAAGTACCAATTTTTTCTGAATACGATCATTTGGAACCCGAAGATGAGTTTCCAGTCATGCTTGCACAAGATGAGCTTCCAGTTATGGAGGACCAGCAGGAACTCGCAGACGAAGAAGTTGAAGATACTGACATTCAAATAGATTTTAAACCCAAGCAACGATTGGCTTACAAATTGCCAACCATTGATTTATTTGCCCCAATAAAAGTAAAAGGACAAACCAATGAGAAGCGAATCGTTCGTCAGAACATAAAAGTGTTAGAAGATACCTTTGCAAGTTTTGGTATCAAAGTAGTTGTTGAACGGGCAGAAATTGGACCTTCTGTAACTCGGTATGAGTTGAAACCAGCTGTTGGGGTTCGAGTCAGTCGTATTTCTAATTTGGCAGATGATCTGGCTCTTGCCTTAGCTGCTAAAGATGTTCGGATTGAAGCCCCTATTCCCGGGAAGTCTTTAGTCGGTATCGAAGTTCCTAATACAGAAGTGGCAATGGTGCCTTTCCGAGAATTATGGGAACAATCCATGACAGACCCAGCTAAATTGTTAGAAATTCCGCTTGGTAAAGCTGTCAATGGGACGGTGCGTTCGTTTGATTTGACACGGATGCCCCACTTGTTAGTTGCTGGCTCGACAGGATCGGGGAAATCAGTGGCAGTCAATGGAATCATTTCATCTATTTTGATGAAAGCAAGCCCAGACCAAGTGAAGTTCATGATGATTGACCCTAAAATGGTAGAGTTATCGGTTTACAATGATATTCCTCATTTATTAATTCCTGTTGTAACCAATCCACGAAAAGCAGCGCGTGCCCTTCAAAAAGTCGTTGACGAAATGGAAAAACGGTACGAACTTTTCAGCCAAGTGGGGGTTAGAAATTTAGAAGGCTACAATGCCAAAGTGGAAGAATTTAACAGCCGTTCTGACGAAAAACAAATTCCATTACCACTTATCGTCGTTATCGTAGATGAATTGGCAGATTTGATGATGGTAGCTAGCAAGGAAGTTGAAGACGCAATTATACGTCTTGGTCAAAAAGCCCGTGCCGCGGGTATTCATATGATTTTAGCAACACAACGTCCTTCAGTAGACGTTATCTCTGGTCTAATTAAGGCAAATGTTCCATCTCGTATTGCTTTTGCTGTGGCATCAGGTACGGATTCACGGACTATTTTAGGTGAGAATGGAGCAGAAAAACTGCTTGGACGGGGGGACATGCTATTCCATCCAATTGGAGAATCTGCACCAATGCGTTTACAAGGGTCCTTTATTTCAGACGATGATGTAGAACGTATCGTTCAATTTGTAAAAGATCAGGCTGACGCAGAATATGATGAGACCTTTGATCCAGGAGAAGTATCTGACAGTGATACAGATTACGGTGCAAACGGTGGATCCAACGAAGGAGATCCACTCTATAATGAAGCAAGAGCATTAGTCATAGAGACGCAAAAAGCAAGTGCATCGATGATTCAACGTAGGCTATCGGTCGGATTTAATAGGGCGACTCGATTAATGGAAGAACTAGAAGTTGCTGGTGTGATCGGACCTGCAGAAGGAACAAAACCAAGAAAGGTATTAGAAACGCAATAATGAAACTTGATACTGTACACCATATTGCTATCATTGGTAGCAATTATGAAAATACAAGGGAATTTTATGTTGAAAAGTTAGGGTTCGAACAACTTGACGAGCATATCCGTCCAGAAAAAAAGGATATTCTTTTTAATGTAAGAAAAGGTAATCTGGTTTTGGAAATTTTCATTAAACCAGATGCCCCAAAGCGACCAGCTATGCCAAATCCAGAGCATACAGGTCTTCGTCACCTTGCGTTTAGAGTTGAGAATGTTGAAAGATGTTTAAGTGAGTTTGACGCTCAGGGAATACGACATGAGAACGTACGAACAGATGATTTTGACGGAAAAAAAATGGCATTTTTCTTTGATCCAGATGGTCTTCCATTAGAAATACATGAATAATTTCGTCATTACTTGAAGGAATTTGAGCAAGTTCTAATAAAATTTGAACCATTGATTGGAATAAAAGTAGTTAGTAAACAGCTAATTACTTTTTTTGTCAAATAATTTTATGCTTCAATGTAATAAAAACCAACATTATGTGTAAAGGATACAAAGTATGTCATATACTGTATAATTTCACAGATCAGACTTTTGAGAAATAGGGGTAAAAACGAATGTTGTCAAGTGTTTACGAAAACATAATTCGCGATTAGTATAAAAAATAAGTATGCCACAACAGGTGCTAATATATATTACGTATATTAAAAAATGATCCAATTCATCCGTACACGAAGAGTTTGCTTTCTGCTATCCCTGAACCGGATCCAGAATTTGAAAAAGATCGTGTCCATATGGAATACGATCCAAGTGCTGAATTAGATGGTCAAGAACGTCAGATGCATGAGATTACGCCTGGTCACTTTGTATTGGCTACAGAAGAAGAGGCTGCGGCATACCGCGCTGAACGAAACAAATAAGAAATAAAAAAACCTGAAAATTTCAGGTTTTTTCTGTATGTGATAAGTTTCGAACTTAGTTTTTTAAAGTTAGGACAGCAATCACCAAGGCCAAATACATCAGGAATGTCAAGATAAAGCCAGCTCTCCAAAATACTTTGAAAAATCGTTTGTAGTTAAACTGTCTTTTTTGAAGCAAGAAGAAGAGACAAAGACCGATGGCAAGTACTGACAGTGAGAAGGTCAGATGAGGTATTAAGCTACTATAGTAAGCCTTGTCAGAAATAAGATAAAACTCAAAGGCAAATAATGGAAAGGCAATATCCGCAAAATTCCATCCTCTTTTTTGCAATTTAAAAAAATTGACAACTATAATGGAAAGTGCCAAAGTTAGAAATAGAAATAATATTGCCGCAATCTTTAAAAAAATCATTGATTCAAACATAAGTCTATTCTATAAAAAATGTGAACAAAAGTAAACCTAAAGCTTGCATTTCTTTGAAAATCGTGTATAATGAAAAAGTATGTGTAAAACACATATTTGTGGGAGGTAAAAATCTGTAATTACCGCCAAAACCACAATAGGAGGATTTTATATCATGGCTAAAAAAGTCGAAAAACTCGTAAAACTTCAAATTCCTGCAGGTAAAGCTACTCCAGCTCCACCAGTCGGACCAGCACTTGGTCAAGCAGGTATCAATATCATGGGATTCACTAAAGAGTTCAACGCTCGTACAGCTGACCAAGCTGGTATGATCATCCCAGTCGTTATCTCTGTGTATGAAGATAAATCATTCACTTTCATCACTAAAACACCACCAGCTGCTGTTCTTTTGAAAAAAGCTGCAGGTGTTGAAAAAGGTTCAGGTACACCAAACAAAACTAAAGTTGCAACAGTTACTCGTGCACAAGTACAAGAAATTGCTGAAACTAAAATGCCTGACTTGAACGCTGCATCTGTAGAAGCTGCAATGCGTATGATCGAAGGTACTGCTCGTTCTATGGGATTCACTGTTACTGACTAAGTAGCACCCTAGTTTATCTGATTACAAGGAGACATATAATATGGCTAAAAAAAGCAAAAACTTGCGTGCTGCTCTTGAGAAAATCGACAGCACAAAACTGTACAGCGTAGAAGAAGCTGTTGCTCTTGCAAAAGAAACTAACTTCGCTAAATTTGATGCGTCTGTTGAAGTTGCTTACAACTTGAACATCGACGTTCGTAAAGCTGATCAACAAATCCGTGGTGCAATGGTATTGCCAAATGGTACTGGTAAAACTTCACGTGTTCTTGTTTTCGCACGTGGTGCAAAAGCAGAAGAAGCAAAAGCTGCTGGTGCAGACTTTGTTGGTGAAGATGACCTTGTTGCTAAAATCAACGGTGGTTGGTTGGACTTCGACGTTGTAATCGCAACTCCAGATATGATGGCTGTTGTTGGACGTCTTGGTCGCGTACTTGGTCCACGTAACTTGATGCCAAACCCTAAAACTGGTACAGTAACAATGGATGTTGCTAAAGCAGTTGAAGAGTCTAAAGGTGGTAAAATCACTTACCGTGCTGACAAAGCAGGTATCGTACAAGCTCTTATCGGTAAAGTATCATTTGACGCTGACAAACTCGTTGAAAACTTCAAAGCATTCCACGATGTAATGGCTAAAGCTAAACCAGCTACAGCTAAAGGTACTTACATGACTTCAGTAACAATCACAACAACACAAGGTGTTGGTATCAAAGTTGATCCTAACTCACTTTAATCAATAAGAAGATTGTCTTAGGGCAATCTTTTTTTTCTTGAGATTTTCTTGACAAGCAATTGATTTCGATTTATACTATATTCAATTTACATAAAGGAGTCATCCAATGAAAATAGCGGAAAAAAATGAGTTTTATAACTACCTTTCTGCGACCTACAACCTTCCGCAGGAAGCATTTTCAGAAGCCCTGCGTGAAAAAATATTGGAGGTGGCAGGTCAGCTGGACAAGGAGGAAAATCTCTATATACTGGCTGGACACTTAAGTCGCTTTATCAATGCAGAGCTAACAGCTCTCACTTGTCGAGCACCTAAGGAATTGGTTCAGTTAGCTCACTATCTTCAAGAACTTCAAAATCACTATCGTTATGCAAGCATTATTCCAGGTAAGATAGAATAGGGGAAAACATGACAGGATATATAAAGCCACTCGTATGGAAGTGGGAAGATAAAAATGACAACCGATCTGGCAATCGCCCCACAGCAGGTAGTCGCTTTGAACAAAAACTACCAAAAGGAGAAAAACCTTTCCAAGTTTATTCACTGGGAACGCCAAATGGTATTAAAGTAGCTATCATGTTGGAAGAACTGAGGGAATTTGGTGTTTCGCATGCAGATTATGACCTGTTTCTCATTAATATCGGTCAAGGAGACCAATTCGGCTCCGATTTTGTTGCTATCAACCCCAATTCCAAAATTCCAGCCATGGTAGATTATTCTGAAAAAGAACCCGTTCGCGTCTTTGAATCAGCAAATATTCTTCTCTATTTAGCAGAAAAATTTGATGTTCTCTTACCGAAAGAATGGGCTGAACGGACTGAAGTCCATAACTGGCTCTTCTGGCAAACTGGCGCAGCTCCATTTGTTGGTGGAGGGTTTGGACATTTCTTCCATTATGCTCCGACCGTGCAAGAATATCCGATTAATCGCTATACAATGGAGACCAAGCGTCAGCTGGATCTGTTAGATCAGTTATTAGCGACTAGAGAATATGTGGCAGGCAACACTTATACTATTGCTGATATCGCTATTTGGTCTTGGTATGGTCGCTTGGTGCAAGGAGAACTATATCCAGGTTCAGCAGAATTTTTAGATGTTGCTTCTTATACGCATCTAAAAGACTGGGTAGAGAAGATTGCTCAGCGTCCTGCTGTACAACGAGGGTTGACAGTGAAGTATCAGTCCATTGATCATTAAACCACTCACCCCACCCATTGGGTGGGTTTTTCTTTTACTTTGGTATCATAAAAGTTTATAATGAGAGGGTTAGACTTTGTGAAAATCCAAAAATAGAAATTAATAATTGATACTCAATCAAAATCAGAATTAGACTAGGCGACGTAGATGCAGATAGAACTGAAGTTCATCAAATCAAGTCAACAACGTCTGATTTTGATTTTCGAAGAGTATGAGTTTTTCCTGTCTTATATTTACATAGAAAGTAATAGAAAAATGTCCGAAAAAGTTGAAATGCAGCAGTCCAAAGAACAGGCGACAATGGCCAGAGGCTTGGCTTGGTTGACTGCTGGAAATATTCTTAGTCGCCTGCTTGGTGTTGCCTATGTTATTCCCTGGTATATTTGGTTAGGGGAATATCGAGCTGAAGCCAATGCCCTCTTTAGTATGGGGTATCAAATCTATGCCAACTTCTTATTGATTTCAACAGCTGGTCTTCCGACAGCTATTGCTAAACAAGTAGCTAAATACAATGTCTTGGGTAAAGAAGAGGTGTCGCTCTACTTGGTCAGAGAATTCTTCAAGCTCATGTTGGTCTTTGGAGCTGTCTTTGCAGGGGTCATGTATCTAAGTGCTCCGTGGTTGGCAGACGCATCGGGGTCGAAGGAAAAGTTACTTCCAGTCATGTATAGTCTAGTCCCGCCTCTCTTTATCTTCCCAGCCATGAGTATCTTGCGTGGTTTTTTCCAAGGTCGGCACGATATGAAGCCCTATGCGATCAGTCAGCTTGCAGAGCAGCTGGTACGGGTTATCTGGATACTGGCAGCAACATTTATGATTATGAAGTTGGGTAGCGGTGACTATCTTGAAGCGGTTGTCCAATCTACCTTTGCAGCTTTTGTCGGGATGATTGCTAGTGTTGGGATTTTAGTTTATACTTTATGGAAGCAAGGTTACCTTGGCAAGTTGCTTCATGCTAAGAAACAAAAGATTTCTTTGGATACAGGTCAACTTATTAGGGAAACTGTTCGAGATGCGATTCCAATTATCATTTTAGGTCTAACGATTCAATTATTGCAGTTTATTGACCAAGTCACGTTTATTCGTGTTATGGAAAGAATTACGAATTACAGTAATTCGGAACTTTTGGAACTTTATTCGTATATGGCTGCCAATCCAAGTAAGATTACGATGATGATTATCGGGATTTCACTGAGTTTGGGAAGTGTGGCCATTCCTTTGATAACAGAGAAATTTGTCAAGAAAGATTTGAAGGCGGCATCTCATTTAGTGGCGGATAATCTACAATTACTCTTTATATTCACTATACCGGCTATTGTTGGTACTGTTCTATTAGCTCGTCCTTTGTATACGGTATTCTATGGTCCATCAGAAGAAATTGCTATTACCTTGTTTATTTGGAATCTTTTTATGATTCTTCCTTTGGGCTTGTATTCAGTCATTAGCGTTGTTATTCAATCAATCTTTGAAAACAGACATGGAATTTATTATTTCTTGATTGGTATGCTAGTGAAAATTGTTTTACAAGTACCAATGATGTATCTTTTCAAAGTTTATGGCAGCTTTATTTCAACAATTTTTGGTTTAGGTATTATGCTGTATCTCTTTTATAAACGAATTGATAAGATACTAGATATTGATGAACAATTAGTAGTGAAGGATATTGTGACAATTAGTTGGATTTCCGCGGTGATGGGCTTGATTGTCTGGGCTATCGAGTTCCTTCTAGATATCGTTGTTCCAGCAAATGGATATGTTTCTAGCTTTATCCATTTAGTGATTGCTGGTGGTGCTGGTATTATTGTTTTCGGTCTACTGACATTAAAGACGCGTCAGTTAGACCGCCTAATCGGTGGTAGAGCACAACCTTTACGTAGAAAGTTACGGCTGGGATAGGGTCTTCGAGAGGGTTAATCTGGCTGGTATTGCGGGATCATTGTGCAGTAAAGATAGGCTAGTACGTAATAAAAGGAAAGAAAATTCATGATGGATTTTCTTTTTTCTTGGAGATTTCAGTATAAAAAAAATTGAATTTATGGTAGAATAGTAGGGACAAAAAAGAGGAGTAAGAGAATGAAACCTAAATACGAACGCATTCTAATAAAACTGTCTGGAGAGGCTTTGGCCGGTGAACGTGGTATCGGCATTGACTTGAAAACCGTTCAAGAAATGGCAAAGGAAATCCGGGAAGTTGCAGAATCAGGTATTCAAATTGCCCTTGTAATTGGTGGCGGTAACTTATGGCGTGGAGAACCTGCTGCTGAGGCGGGCATGGATCGAGTTCAGGCTGATTATACTGGTATGCTTGGAACTGTTATGAACGCCCTTGTAATGGCGGATTCTCTTAAACAACTTGGTGTAGATACACGTGTACAAACCGCCATTGCCATGCAATCGGTTGCTGAGCCTTATATTCGTGGTCGTGCGCTCCGTCATCTGGAAAAAGGTCGTATTGTTATCTTTGGTGCAGGTATTGGTTCTCCATACTTCTCAACCGATACAACAGCTGCCCTTCGAGCTGCTGAAATTGAGGCGGATGCAATTTTGATGGCAAAAAATGGTGTGGATGGTGTGTATAACGCTGATCCGAAGAAAGATGCCAATGCTGTTAAATTTAATGAATTAACTCACCGTGAAGTGATTAGTCGTGGTCTTAAAATTATGGATGCGACTGCTTCAACACTTTCAATGGACAATGACATTGATTTGGTTGTCTTTAATATGAATGAACCAGGGAACATCAAGCGCGTTGTCTTTGGTGAACCGATTGGGACAACTGTTTCAAATTATACTGCAGCAAAATAATAGATTGAAATTGAGTTCAGTTTTCATCTATTCAATAGAAAAATAAAAAAAGTAGGAAGTTTTATGTCTAAAGAAATTATTGCTAAAGCGCAAGAGCGCATGAACCAATCTCATCAGAGTTTGGCGCGTGAATTTAGCCACATTCGTGCTGGTCGTGCAAATGCTAGCTTGTTGGACCGTATTTCAGTTGAGTACTACGGTTCTCCAACACCATTGAACCAGTTGGCTGGTATTACAGTGCCAGAAGCGCGTGTTCTATTGATTACACCATTCGACAAGTCAATATTAAAAGATGTTGAGCGTGCTTTGAACGCATCTGACCTTGGTTTGACACCACAATCTGACGGTACTGTTATCCGTTTGGTCATTCCTGCTCTTACTGAGGAAACTCGTAAGAATTTAGCGAAGGATGTGAAAAAAGTGGGTGAGAACTCTAAAGTTGCTATCCGCAATATCCGTCGTGATGCTATGGATGAAGCAAAAAAAGCTGAAAAAGCAAAAGAAATCACGGAAGACGAATTGAAGTCACTTGAAAAAGATATTCAAAAAGTAACAGATGATGCTATCAAGACAATTGATAAAATGACTGCCGACAAAGAAAAAGAATTGTTGGAAGTTTAATCAACACGTTTTTAGGCTAAAAAATAGATCATCACTGGGCTGTCTAACTTCCAGTGGTGTATCAATAAGAAATCTAATGGAGGGGGGGTTAGACAGACTCCCCCTTTTTTAATCAGAAAGAAGAAAATCATGAATGATTTATTAGCACAGTATATCGTTGGTTTAGTGACTGACGAAAATGATCAGTTTTATTTTGTCCAAAAAGGAGGAGTTACCTTTGCGCTCTCCAAGGAAGAAGGAGAACATAGTCTAGGTCAATCTGTTAAGGGATTTGCCTATACCGATATGAAACAAAAACTCCGTTTGACAACTAAGGAAGTTGGAGCGAGTCGTACCAGCTTTGGTTGGGGAACTGTCACTGAGGTACGTAAGGATTTGGGTGTCTTTGTGGATACAGGTCTGCCAGACAAGCAAGTAGTTGTTTCCTTAGACATTTTGCCTGAAATCAAGGAACTCTGGCCGAAGAAAGGTGATCAGTTGTACGTCAAATTAGACGTCGATAAGAAGGACCGCATTTGGGCTCTACCAGCTTTTCAGGAAGAGTTTCAGAAAATGGCTGGACCTGCTTATGACAATATGCAAAACCAAACACTGCGAGCGATTGTCTATCGTTTGAAAATGAATGGTACTTTTGTCTATTTACCAGACAACAATATGCTTGGTTTTATCCACCCAAGTGAACGATTTGCGGAACCACGTCTGGGTCAGGTTTTGGAGGCGCGTGTTATCGGCTACCGTGCAGTTGATCGGACCTTGAACTTGTCTCTCAAGCCACGTTCATTTGAGATGCTGGAAAATGATGCTCAGATGATATTGACTTATCTGGAAAGCAATGGAGGTTTTATGACCTTGGACGATAAGTCTGCTCCGGAAGACATCAAGGCTACCTTTGGTATTTCCAAAGGGCAATTCAAAAAAGCTCTTGGTGGTTTGATGAAGGCTGGGAAAATAAAGAAGGACTCAGTGGGAACAGAATTGGTATAGGAGGCGTCTATGCTCGTATATATTGCTGGTAGTGGAGCGATGGGGTGTCGGTTTGGTTATCAATTGTCTAAGACAAATCATGAAGTGATTTTGCTGGATAATTGGGAAGAACATATCGAAGCAATACGAGAAAACGGCTTGAAAGTGACTGGAGATGTAGAGGAAATTGTACACTTACCCATCATGAAACCGACCGAAGCAACGAGAGAAGCAGATTTTATCATTCTATTGACTAAGGCTGATCAGTTGCCAAAGATGTTGAGGGATATTAAGCCAATTATCGGTCCAACTACCATGGTTTTGAGTCTCTTGAATGGTTTGGGGCATGCGACGACCATGCGTCGGTATGTACCAGATGAAAGTATCATGGTTGGGGTGACTATGTGGTTGGCGGGACTAAAGGGTCCGGGACATGCTCACTTAGAAGGTCCGGGTTCTATCTCCGTTCAGCATATTCTTGGCGATGAGCAATCAGTTGCGGATATTATTGAAATGCTGAATGAAGCTGGGCTAAATGTGATCTATGACAATCATGTTGTCAGTGCTATTTGGCAGAAAGCCTGTGTCAATGGTGTGATGAATCCAACTTGTACCATTTTAGACTGTACAATTGGTGAATTATTCGGTACGGAGGCTGGACTGAATCTAGTACAGGGGATTTTCAAAGAATTTATTGCTGTTGCTAAGTCTGAGGCAGATGGAATTGACGAAGAAGCTATTTGGAAATATGTTATTGATGCTTCGAAGAAGGCTTCCAATCACTATCCATCTATGCACCAGGATTTGGTCCAATATGGTCGAAAGACAGAAATTGATTATCTGAATGGAGCGGTTGTTTTTAAGGGCAAACGTGCAGGTATTCCAACACCCTATTGCCAAATGATAACGGATATGATTCATGCCAAAGAGAGTATGCTGGGGTTGAGATAGGAGAAAGTCATGCTGATTGAAGCGGAAACGATTGAAGAATATATGGCTGCCTTGCCTGAAAATCGGAAGGAAGCAGTTGAATGACTCCATCAAGTGATTGTGGAACAGTTACCAGCTGGTTTTGAAGTAGGAATCTTGGGAGCTATGATTAACTATTATGTGCCGCTTGCCGCCTACCCTGATGGTTATCACTGCACACCGGGAGAACCCTTGCCATTCCTTGCCTTGGCATCACAAAAGGCACACATCGCCCTCTACCACATGGGAATCTATATGGACCAAGAATTGAATGATTGGTTCGTTGCTGCTTATCAAGCACAGGTGCCTACCAAACTGGATATGGGCAAGTCCTGTGTTCGTATGAAAAATCCCAAGAATATTCCTTATGAATTGATTGGGGATTTAGTTAGTAAAATGTCTATGGAGCGCTATATAGAGCTCTACGAAGAAAATCATAGAAAGTAAATGTAGTGAGAAGAAGTTTTTATTCTTGGTTGATGACCCAGCGCAACCCGAAAAGTAATGAACCAGTAGCTATCTTGGCAGATCATGCCTTTGATGAATCTGATTTTCCTAAGCAATCAGATAATTTCGATGAAGTCAGTCGTTTTTTGGAGGAATCGGCCAGCTTTGCTTTTTCCATGGCTGATTTTGATGGGATTTGGGAAGATTATTTGGGACATTGATGGATAAAATAGTACAAAATAGCCTTGTTTGGGCTATTTTTGTTATAATAGAGAAAAGGACAGGAAAAGGAGCAACTCTTGCTAGAACATTCAATTGATATTCAACTCAAGCATCCAGATGATTCGTTTAGTCTATTTGGTTCGAATGAACGTCATCTGAGATTGATGGAACAGGAACTAGGTGTGGTTATTCATGCCCGTACGGAAAAAGTGCAGGTGATTGGACAGGAAGAACATGTAGAACAGGCACGTCTTGTTATCCAGTCTCTCCTTGTCTTGGTGAGTCGTGGTTTGGTTATCAATACGCCAGATGTGGTCACAGCTATTTCCATGGCAAAAAATGATGAGATTGAGAAATTCGTTGCCCTCTATGAAGAAGAGATTATCAAGGATAACTACGGCAAACCTATTCTCGTAAAGACCCTTGGACAGAAACTCTATGTGGACAGCGTGAAGCGTCATGACATCGTGTTTGGAATTGGACCTGCTGGTACAGGTAAGACCTTCTTGGCGGTTACTCTAGCTGTAACAGCCCTCAAGCGGGGACAGGTCAAGCGGATTGTCCTGACCCGTCCTGCGGTAGAAGCAGGCGAAAGTTTAGGCTTTTTGCCAGGGGACTTAAAAGAAAAAGTAGATCCCTATTTGCGTCCTGTCTATGATGCCCTCTACCAGATTTTGGGCAAGGAGCAGACCACGCGCCTAATGGAGCGCGAGATTATCGAGATTGCACCGCTGGCCTATATGCGGGGGCGGACCTTGGAAGATGCCTTTGTCATCTTGGATGAGGCGCAAAATACCACCATTATGCAGATGAAGATGTTCCTGACCCGTCTGGGCTTTAATTCTAAGATGATTGTCAATGGGGATATTAGTCAGATTGACCTGCCACGCAAGGTTAAGTCAGGCCTGATTGATGCGACGGAGAAACTAAGCAAAATTCCACAGATTGATTTCGTACATTTTTCAGCCAAGGATGTGGTTCGCCATCCAGTAGTTGCCCAGATTATCACTGCCTATGAAGAGGAGGCTCGGGCGGCTGATAGTCGAGCAAGTTTTGAAACGATTGGACAGCCTGGTCGGAGCGAAGAGGATGAAGACTAGTCAATGTTCAAATCGTTATCAAGTACGAAAGTTAGTAGACGCCGACTTAAAGCAGGTCTTGGTCAAAGATCATAGCAGAGCTCCTTTCTCAGTTAGCAACTTACTTCAAAAAGATGCGTCTAGGTTATGTAGAAAGCAATCCTCAGTCCAGTCATTTTTGGTCCAAAGTTGGATTTTGTCCAACTGGCGAGGTCAAAGAAATAGCTGGAAAAACAATCGTCATAGCAGAATATGCATTAGATGAATAATAATCAAAAAACTGCCTATTTCATAAAGAAAATAAGGCAGTTTTTTATCTGTCTGACAGTTAAAAAATGGAATTTTTTTAAAGGTGAAGTTTATGAGATTTTAGAATGTTTTGGAACATGTTGATGAGAAATTTCTTGTTTGATAGCACAGTCACAAGAACAATCATTGCAGGCACCTTTACTTTTGACCAAGCTACGGATAGCTAGGACGAACAATACAACAATGAGTGATATCAGGATGAAGTTAGCCATTCATTTGCTCCTTTTGAATGTTTTTTAGAGTGACGATGGGTAAGGCGGAAGCAGGTTTTCGAACGATACTATACACCATTGCAGATAGTAAAATCAGTGCAATACCGGTCCAAATAGTTGGTTGATGATGATAGAGAAAAACAGCTCCGAATTGATAAATGATGAGGCTGACAGCATAGGCTAGTCCTGTTTGGAAACCTACAGCAATCCAGGTCCATTTTGCATTTCCCATCTCACGATGTATGGCTCCAATAGCAGCAAAGCATGGTGCACAGAGCAAGTTAAAAATGAGGAATGAGTAGGCGGATAAAGCGGAATAATCTTGCTGGAGCAATACCCACAATTCACGATTGCTCTCGGAAGTTTCTCCCAGTTTGTAGAGAATACCAAAACTAGCAATGACTGTCTCTTTAGCTAGGAGACCAGTAATCGCTGCGATTGTAGCTTTCCAGTTCCCAAAACCAAGTGGTTGGAAGAAAAAGGCAAAACCATGGCCGATTGAAGCCAGGATGCTTTGATTTGTCTCGACTGGTGCCAAAGCCCAGCTGTATGAACTAGCAAACCAAATGATGATATTGGTTACGAAGATAATGGTCCCCGCACGTTTGATAAAGCTTATTGCCTTATTGGAAGAATAACGAAGAACGGTTTGAATTTGCGGAAGATGGTAGGAAGGCAATTCCATGATAAATGGACTCGCAAAGCCACCGAGTTGCTTTGTTTTTTTCAATGCCAAACCAGAAAGAATAATGGCTCCCATACCAACGAAATATGCGCTGGGTGCAATCCAAGGGTTGCCAGGGAAAAAAGCACCTGCAACGAGTGAAATAATCGGAAGTTTGGCTGAACAAGGCATAAAAGTAGCTGTCATAATGGTGATTTTTCTGTCTTGTTCATTCTCAATTGTTCGACTAGCCATTACTCCAGGAACACCACATCCTGTGGCTATCAGCATCGGGATAAAGGATTTACCTGATAGGCCAAACCGTCTAAAAATTCGGTCCATGACAAAGGCAATTCGACTCATGTATCCAATATCTTCTAAGATTCCTAGACAGAAGAAGAGTACAAAAATCTGTGGCACAAAGCCGAGTATAGCTCCACAACCAGCTACAATTCCATCAAGTACTAATGATTGTAACCAGCCAGCAATTCCAAAGGTATCAAGGAGATTTTGAATAATAACTGGAACAAATTGGCCAAACAATACATCGTTGACCCAGTCAGTCCCAATAGTTCCTACGGTTTGGATAGCAAGAAAGTAGGTTAGCCACATAACGAGTGCAAAAATAGGAAGTGCGAGAAAGCGGTTGGTTACAATTTGGTCCACTTTATCAGAAATATTAAGGCCGTTTCCAATTTCTTCTTGGACGGAGCTCGAAATGGTTTCAATTAATTGGTATCGCTGATTGACAATTATGGCTTCGATATCATCCGAATAGATTTTCTCCAAAATCATGATAATTTCAGATAAATCTGCTTTTTCAGTTTCTCCGAAATTGAGTTGATGTAAAATGTCTGGATCTTGTTCTAAAGACTTGATAGCATAAAAGCGTTGTTGTCTTGTAGGGATTGTTTGAGGTAACAATTCAATAACTTGAGCAATAGCTGCTTCAAATTGTTTCTCATATTGCGGAAAATAATGTGTGCTAGATTGTGTGCTCATTCTTTCAACTTCGCTAAGCAGTTGAGGGATTCCCATCTTTTTTAATGCACTAATTGATTGAATGGGGCAACCTAGCTGGTGAGATAACTGATCTACTTTAATACTCCGTCCCTGTTGTTTCAAAGTATCGGTCATATTCAGTGCAATAACAGTTGGGATACCCATCTCGAGTAATTGGAGAGTTAGATATAGATTGCGTTCCAGATTCGTTGCATCTACAACATTTAAAATGGCTGCTGGTTGAGCAGTTAGGAGGTAGTCTCTAGCAACCATCTCTTCGGAAGTGTAGGGTGAGAGGGAATAGATTCCGGGAAGATCTTGCAGATCCAAGTGTGGTCGTTTTTTTATGTTTCCTGATTTTCTTTCGACCGTTACACCTGGCCAATTTCCAACTCGTTGGTTGGTTCCTGTCAGTAGGTTGAAAAGGGAGGTCTTCCCGCTGTTCGGATTACCCACTAAGGCTATCTGTTTTTTCATTTATTCACCTAGCTTGCAACTTGAACGAGAATCATTTGTGCTTCCGATTTCCGGAGAGTTAAATGGTAGCCACGAAGTGTTATTTCTAATGGATCGCCTAAAGGAGCAACATTTTTTAGAAGAAGTTGTGTATGTTTTGTTATACCCATATCCATGAGACGACGGCGTAGAGCGCCTGTCGCACAGATTTCAATAACTTTAGCGCTGCTACCAATTGGAAGATCTGATAGGGCCAAGGATCGCCCTTGTTCTGATTTTTCTTCTAAAACCAAGCTATTGAGAACAGATTGATCCAAAGCTAAACGACTGGCTTTGACCTGGATAATTGCATTGTCCTTTGTTTTTGAAATGATTCGAATTTCTTGCCCTATCTTTAACCCAAGATGGTTCAAATGTTTGCGAACATCTTCTTGTAATTGAATGTCTTTTACAAGATAAATTTGTCCAATTTGCAGTGTTTGCATGTTCATTATGCATCCTTTGTGATTTTTATAACAATAATATAACACAAATACTTAAAAATGTCAGATAATTTTTAGATATATATTAGCTTTAATGATACTGGAATATATTTTGTTCACGTGCTTACTTCATCGCTTTCTTCATCGTGCTCTCTCTTAATCATTTTTTATAAAAATCCATTGACATATTTTGGAGGTATGATATACTAGTCAAGTACGCTGGTTTAGCTCAGTCGGTAGAGCGCATCCATGGTAAGGATGAGGTCGCCGGTTCAATCCCGGCAACTAGCATAAAATAATCCAAAAAACCCTTGATACACAGGGGTTTTTGTTATGCCTGCCCCAAATCTTTCGAATATCTTTTTGAACTTGTCATTACTCTTTTCTTTTAATGATTCCAGTTGATGGGCATAGACTTTGAGTGTTATGTTTAAATTTTCATGTCCTAATAATCGGGAAATGGAAATCAATTCGACTCCTTGAGTAATCAAGTATGATGCGTGGGTATGTCTTAGTGAGTCTATGTGGACATTTCGCCCAACTATTTTCTAAAGGCAATTCTATTAAATAGGGGGTAAATAGGGAATATTTTACCAACAAAACCCCTTGACATATATGTTTATTGTGTTAAAATAGTGGATAGAAAGCTGAAAGGAGTAAGACAAATGAACAAAAAACTTATTGTCAAACAAGCTGTTTTTTATTATATACTCCTTTCTAAGCGGGAAAACAGATTTTAGAAATCATTCATGAGTGTGGTCTCGATGAAGAGTAGAGGTTGAACGGCAGTTCAGCTAGATAAGTTTATTGACTTATTGAGTGATTTTTGAAAAACAACGGGTCTATTTTTGTGGACTAAAGCAAGCCTAGGAGGAGTGAAATGCTTCCCTGGGCTTTTTTGTGCGCTTAGAAAGGTAATACTCTTCGAAAATCAAAATTATCCGTTGTCAACTTGCCTTGATGAGTGAAAAGCTCCAGTGGAGCTTTTCAGCCTGTTACCTTGAAACAAGAAAGTAACAGAGTTCCATCTTCGACTTCGTATCCAAGGCTACTTTTGATTTTCATTGAGTATAACGTCTATCAATTGTTGCTTATTGAATAAAGTGGCAAATGGCAGGCTGGAGATTTGTAAAGGAGATATATGTTTCGATTAATTTTTGATTATATCAAGCGTCATAAGTGGCTCTATTTATTGGTTGCCGTGACCTTGATTATTTATGATGCCACGCTTTTGGTACCGACGCAAATGATTCAACGGATGGTTGATATACTAACAAAAAATGAATTAACGCAAGCAATTTTAGTTCAGGATATGACGCTCTTGTTGCTCGTGACTTTGCTGAACTATGCTATGGCATTTATTTGGCACCTTAAACTATTTCAGGCTTCCGTTAACTTCAAGTTTGATATGCAACAACGGGCATTCAAAAAATTGGTCACCATGCGAACACCATTCTATGAGAAATTTCGCTCAGGAGATGTAATGACCCGTTTTTCAACGGATGTGGATGGCTTGATGGAGATGGTCGGCTACGGTCTCATGATTGTCGTCTATGCAGGCGGCATGCTAGCCTTTATCATCCCAACCATGTTCTTCATTGACTGGAAGATTTCTACGGTTGCTTTGCTTCCGATGCTGTTCATGACACTTTGTATATTTTTTATCGGAAGAAAACAAGATAAGGCGATTGACGCGAATAGGGACGCTGTAGCTCAACTCAATAATGAAGTTTTGGAAGTCATCGAAGGGATTCGAGTGACTCGGGCTTATGGTAAGAAAGAGACTCAAAAAGCTCAATTCCAAGCACGCACCAAACAATTAGCACAAGGTGGTGATCGTATCACCTCACTTCAATCTATATACAATCCACTAGCGACTGTTTGTTTAGGTTTATCAACGATTATAGTACTTGTAATGGGAGCACAGGCCGTGAAGACAGGGCAATTAACACTCGGACAAATCATTGCACTGCAACTCTATGTCAGTTCGCTCTTAGAGCCCTTCTGGACACTGGCAGATTTTATCCTCGTTTATCAAACTGGCAAGACATCTTTCGAAAAATTGCAAGAGCTAATAGAGACTGGTGATGATTTGGAAGTGGATGGGGCTAAGGAAATAGCAGAGCTGGCGAGTATTGCTTTCAAGGATTACAGCTTCCGATATCCTCAGGCGGAAAGAGCCAGCCTACAGGACATTAATTGGACCCTACTAGCTGGACAGACCGTTGGAATCGTCGGAAAAACAGGATCTGGAAAAACGACCTTAGTCCGCCAATTCCTCCGTCAATATCCTATTGGTCAGGGTGATTTCACCATAAATAATCAATCAGTATTGGACTATAAACGCGCTAGCCTTGAAGAAAAAATTGGTTATGTTCCACAAGAACACATTCTCTTTTCTAAGTCTGTCGGAGAAAACATTGCACTCGGTAAAGTAGATAGTAGTTCTGAAGAGATTGAACAAGCCATTGTTACGGCTGCATTTGATCAAGATTTAAAACGGATGAGTGATGGGCTTAACACTATGATAGGTGAACGTGGGGTGTCTATTTCGGGTGGTCAAAAGCAACGGATTTCTATTGCGCGTGCATTCTTACGGGAGCCAGATTTGCTAATCCTAGATGATTCCTTATCTGCAGTGGATGCTCGGACTGAACGCCAGATTATCCAAAATATTCAAAAAGAACGTGCCGGTAAAACCAATGTCATCGTGACGCATCGTCTATCTGCTGTCAACCATGCTGATTGGGTGTTGGTTCTGGATGAGGGCCGTATCGTTGAAGAAGGGCGTCCCGCTGATTTGCTTGCCCAAAAAGGTTGGTATTATGAACAATACCAGCGACAACAAAGCCAGGAAGGAGGAGAGTAATGACTATTTTAGGATTTTTATTAAAACAAATCAAACGCATCAAATGGATATTTATTATAGCAGTAGTTTTCTATTTACTAGCTTCAACCCTGGTTCAATTGGCTCCTCTGTTGATTCAGCAGGCTATCGATGGGCCAATTACAGATTTGAGCAAGGGTTTGCCATTTGATGAAACTGTTTTTTTGACTCAGTCAGCTCAATATATGGGGATGACAGTCCTAGGAGCCATTGGTTTTTACCTGTCCATGCGCTTACTCATGCATTGTGCCAATCGGATTGCAGAAAATCTTAGAAATCAAGCCTATGATGTGATGCAGCGGTTGCCTATTTCATATTTTGATGATAAACCAGCAGGGAAGATTGCAACTAGAATTGTCAATGATACAGAGACACTGCGAACTCAATTTTATGGTACTTTAGTTTATGCCTTTAACAATTTCGTTCGACTGGTATTTACATATGCTGTTCTTTTCTACATGAATCGTAGTTTGGGTTGGCTGATGTTGCTGCTGATTCCTCTATATATTGGAATTCAATTTGCTTATAAAAAAATGACTGACAAGCCCATGAAGGACTTCTATGATGCCAGGAGTGATGTGAATACTCAGGTAAATGAAACCATGAACGGTGCTAGTTTGATTCAACTCTTTGGACAAGAAGAAAGAAGTATGCAAGAGTTTGAAGCTACTGCTGACAAGATGCGTCGTGCAGACAACAAGATGATTTGGGCTCAGTCTCTCGCAACTTGGAATTTGAGTGGCTTCTTACAAAATTTAGTGATTACAGGGATTTTGACGGTAGTTGGTTATCAATTTCTCAAGGGCCATCCTGGAGTTACAGCCGGGAGACTCTTTGTTTATGTTAATTACATTGAGGGAATCTTCATCGCATTAGGTGCCTTGGTTCAGCAATTTCCAAATATGCTTCGTTCTTTTGAAACTGGTAAGCGTCTAATGGCTCTTTTAGAAGAAGAGGCGGAACCTGATAGCGAGCATGATTTGGAAGTAAATCAAGGTCAAGTCGTGTTTGAAAATGTGAATTTTAGTTATGAAGAAAACAAACCAGTTTTGAGAGATATTTCTATTCGGGCTGAAAAAGGTGAAACAGTTGCTTTGGTGGGACATACGGGTTCTGGAAAGTCATCCATTATGAACCTCCTCTATCGTTTCTATGATCCACAGGCGGGTCGCGTATTGATTGATGGGAAAAATATTCGTGACTATTCTCGTGAAAGCCTTCGTAGTCACATGGGGATTGTTTTACAAGATCCCTATCTCTTTACAGGAACGATTGCAAGTAATGTTTCCATGAATGAGGAAACAGCAGACAAAACACGAATTTTGCAAGCCCTGGAAAAAGTTGGAGCAGGGCCGATGCTATCTCGTTTAGAGAAAGGGATTGATGAACCTGTAGTTGAGAAGGGAGCGGCCTTTTCAAGTGGAGAGCGCCAGCTGATTGCCTTTGCTCGGACGCTCTACTCTGATCCTAAAATCCTCATTTTGGATGAGGCAACTTCTCATATTGATACGGAGACGGAAGAAATTATCCAACATGCCATGGAAGTGGTGAAAGAAGGCCGAACAACCTTTATCATTGCACACCGACTCTCTACCATTCAAAAAGCAGATCAAATCTTTGTCTTGGATCAGGGTCGAATCATTGAGCATGGCAAACACGAAGACTTGATTGCGTTTGGTGGCACCTATTCTCAAATGCATGAGATTCAAGCAAGGGTGTAAGGACTAAAAATCTTTAGTTGGCAAAGACAGCCAGTCGAGGTGGGAATTTAGATCCTCAACCCAAATATGTTTATTCATTCAACTATGAAAGAATTGTCATACAACTCGAAATATCAAAGTGTTTCTACATTATGAAATCCAGTTTGGAACAACTGGATTTTTTTGAACCATTTTTTTAAAAGTGACAACCTAAAATGAAAAATAGATTGTAATGATAAATGATTTAATTATTTTTATCAATCTTATCATTTGATTTATTAGACGATCCGATAAATTTACATTATTTAATAAAAAAAATATATAGAAAAAAGTCTTTTAAAACAAGGGTTTTAGACTGTTTTTGTAAAAAAATATTAAAATAGTAGGCAGAAAACTTGCATAGTGCCAACTTAAATGATAAACTAACAATATAAAGTTAAACAAATGTTGTCACTCTTAATTATAAAACTACTTGAACGATTAAACAAGTGTTGGTTACTCTTAAAAGTGATAAATTGGTTTTTCTACTATTTTTAATTAAAGGAGAATACATTATGGGATTCATTTGGACACTTATCGTAGGTGGAGTAATTGGTGCAATTGCAGGGGCAATCACCAATAGAGGTGGCTCAATGGGCTGGATTGCCAATATTGTAGCCGGTCTCGTCGGTTCATCCATTGGTCAAGCAGTTTTTGGATCATGGGGTCCATCATTTGCAGGAATGGCACTTGTTCCATCGATTCTAGGTGCGGTTATCGTAGTAGCAGTTGTATCTTTCTTCGTGGGTCGTAAGGCGTAGACGAAGTAAGCACACAGTTTTAAAAGATATTAGATGTATTGAAAGAGGTTTATTATGGGATTCATTTGGACATTAATCGTAGGTGGAGTAATTGGTGCAATCGCAGGAGCGATTACAAATAAAGGTGGCTCAATGGGCTGGATTGCCAATATTGTAGCAGGACTGGTTGGTTCATCCATTGGTCAAGCAGTTTTTGGATCATGGGGTCCATCATTTGCAGGAATGGCACTTGTTCCATCGATTCTAGGTGCGGTTATCGTAGTAGCAGTTGTATCTTTCTTCGTGGGTCGTAAGGCGTAGACGAAGTAAGCACACAGTTTTAAAAGATATTAGATGTATTGAAAGAGGTTTATTATGGGATTCATTTGGACATTAATCGTAGGTGGAGTAATTGGTGCAATCGCAGGAGCGATTACAAATAAAGGTGGCTCAATGGGCTGGATTGCCAATATTGTAGCCGGTCTCGTCGGTTCATCCATTGGTCAAGCTCTTTTAGGTCATTGGGGTCCATCATTTGCAGGAATGGCACTTGTTCCATCCATTGTTGGAGCGGTAATCGTTGTAGCAGTTGTTTCCTACTTCGTGGGTCGTAAGGTGTAGACGAACTAAGCACACAGTTTTAAAAGATATTAGATGTATTGAAAGAGGTTTATTATGGGATTCATTTGGACATTAATCGTAGGTGGAGTAATTGGTGCAATCGCAGGAGCGATTACAAATAAAGGTGGCTCAATGGGCTGGATTGCCAATATTGTAGCCGGTCTCGTCGGTTCATCCATTGGTCAAGCTCTTTTAGGTCATTGGGGTCCATCATTTGCAGGAATGGCACTTGTTCCATCCATTGTTGGAGCGGTAATCGTTGTAGCAGTTGTTTCCTACTTCGTGGGTCGTAAGGTGTAAGCCTTCTAGAAAGAGTTGCCTATGACAAAGTTAGTTAAGTGGGGATATGTATTAGTGGCATTACCTCTGTTTGTTTTACTTGGCTTAATTGCCATCCGGTATTCGGAGGTTGTCACTTTGCCGAGTGAGGTAGCAGGATTCCTACCGCAATGGTATCTTCATGACCAATCTAATCATGTAATTTCACTATTCCTTTTCTGGGGATCACTTACTTTTATGCTTGCATTATTAATTGTCAGTCTAATATTCTTCTTGTGGCCAAAGCGTTATACAGAAATTGATTTGTCAGTTGAAAAGAATGGTAAGCTTTTATTGAAAAAATCTGCCATAGAAGGTTTTGTAAAATCAATTGTTTCAGAAAATGGAGTAATGGCTGATCCTTCAGTACATGTTTCTCTATATAAGAAACGCTTTAAGGTGAAAGTGGTAGGACAAATGCGTTCGAGAACTGCAGCTGTTCAACAAATGTCTAACTTGGAACAGGAGATTCGAGAAGGTTTAGAGAACTTTTTCGGCTTGACTCGTCCAGTACAATTCTCGGTTGCTGTTAACGAAATTCAAGATTCTAAGAGTAGACTGGTTTCTCGGGTAGAATAGTGGGGTGTGTATGAAAGAGATAAATCATTGGAAATATCCTATTTTGGGAGCTGGAACTGGTCTTTTATTGGCGGTACTTTTCCTTACCCTTGGGTTCCTTAAAACATTGCTTGTATTATTTTTAATGATACTTGGGGCACTGGTGGGTTCTCTCGTTCAACGATCAGGTATTTTAGAATATATTTTGAGAAAGTAATACAAAATTTTGGAGGATGAATATGACTGAACAAAAGAAAGTTTCTGTAATTCGTGGAGAATTAACATATGCTGATAAAGTCATTGAGAAAATGATTGGAATTGCCTTAGAGTCAGTAGACGGCTTGTTGGAGGTCAGTGGTGGATTTTTCGCAAACCTGAAAGATAAATTAGTCAATAGCGACCAGCCGACAACGGGTGTAAACGTTGAAGTTGGTAAAAAACAAGTTGCTGTAGACCTTTCTATTATTGCAGAGTATAAAAAACACTTACCAACTATCTATAAAGATATGAAAGCTATTATTGAGTCAGAAGTGAAAGCCATGACAGATTTGGATGTGGTTGAAGTGAACGTTGAAGTGGTTGATATCAAAACTCGTGAACAATATGAAGCCGATTCAGTAAGTTTAAAAGATAAAGTTACAGATGCTGCTAGTTCCGCAGTTGGATTTACGACAGCTCAAGTAGATAAAGCTTCAAAGGGTGTTGAAGACATTACAAGTGGCAAAGAACCACGTGTCATTTAAGTGAATAGAGGAGGAAAAAATTATGTCAGTAGATAAATTGAATGCAAAAAAAGATGAATTTGTTGGAACAGCAAAGAAAGTTGCTGGTAAAGTGACTGGAGATAAACACTTGGAAAATGAAGGTAAGATTGAAGAATTAGCAGGAAAAGCTGGTTCCATCTTAGCTGATGCAAAGGATACTGTAAAAGGTGCTCTTGATGGATTGAAGAATTCCAATAAGTAAGGATTACGAAAAAAGAAAGCAAGGTGTTACTCATGGCGGAAATTACAGAAGTAGAACAAACATTGATAAAGGGAACAGTGACATACGCAGATCAGGTCATTGAAAAAATGGTTGGTCACGCTTTGCAACATGTTCCAGGTTTATTGTCAATTAGTGGTGGATTTTTCACAGATATCAAAAATAAATTGATTAATAGCTCAGATGTCCGAGAAGGTATTAATGTAGAAGTCGGTAGCAAACAAGTTGCAACGGATTTGAAAATTGTGGTAGAATATGGAAAAGATATTCCTGAAATCGTCGAAACAATGAAGTCTATTATCGGTACAGAAGTGAAGAAAATGACCCACTTGGAAGTGGTTGAAGTCAATGTTGAAGTCGTGGATATAAAGACACGTGAAGAGTTTGAGGCAGAATCTGTGACCTTACAAGATCGTGTAGCTAGTGCTACTCAAGCTACAGGTGAGGTTATAGGCAATCAAGCTAGTAAAGCTGGCGATTTCGTCACGACTCAAACAGAAGTGGTAAAAGATAAACTTGAATCATCACGTGTTCAATAATCACGTGTTCAATAATCACGTACACATTTTCGTGCGATAAGAGACAACTAGCTAGGTAAAAGATGTGTTATCTAGCTAGACGATGGGAGTGAGATGATAGCATCTCGCTCTTTTTCTGTTTGTGAAAGGAGAACAAAAAAATGCCAAATCGTAAGATGGTAAAAACATCAAAATATCAGCAAATTGCAGTTGGAGTTGCTCAAAGAATCGTGAGCGGGGAGTATAAAGTGGGTGAACGAATCAAATCTCGTTCTACATTAGCCAGTATGTTTGCTGTTTCTCCTGAAACAACTCGGAAAGCTTTAAATATCTTGGCTGATTTGAATATTGTTTCCGTCAAACACGGTAGTGGAGCCATTGTCTTGTCCAAAGAAAAGGCTCAAGATTTTTTGGATAATTTTGAAATGACCAACTCATTGGTTACGCAGAAAGATAGAATTCTTGAGAAATTGGATCAACAGGAGCTCATGCTGAAAGAATTACGTGGTATGGTTTCTATTTACCTAGATCAGACCAAGCGTGTCCAAAAAAAGTATCCCCTTGACCCATATGGATTAAAGTTGACCTCGGATTCTGACTTATTGGGGAAACAATTAACAGAAATCCGAGTTTGGCATCATACAGGAGCTGTGATAGTAGGAATAGAAAGAAATGAAGACTTGCTAATTGCTCCCAGTCCGTATCAAACATTGGAAAAGGATGATTTGATTTATTTTGTTGGTGAGGAAGAAAGCTACACAAGGGTGAAGAATTTATTCAATTTGCATGAAAAACAAAAATCGGCGAAATAAGTTGATAGACCAGAAAGAAATTGTACATGAAAGCTTTAATTTTTGATGTAGATGATACCTTATATGATCAAATTCAACCGTATTATCAATTGATTAAAAACCAGTAGGTCTAGCGGGTATGAATTGTTCGGAATTATGGTTTACAGGAACTACCGATCCCATAGAAGTAGACGCGCTTGCTGTTGTCAATTAATTTTGCAATTTCTTCTAGCTTTTCTTCATCCACTAGGTTATTGGTAGCTGCCAATATTTGATCATAATCCATCAACACTTTCTTAGTTAGGCTACGCTGAATATGGTCGAAATGTTTTAACAAATACTGGTGATCTTTTTGATAGGTGAAAACAAATTCTCTATAACCTGAGAAACCGCATTTTTTAGCGAATCGTGTGAGCGCAGATGGTGAAAACGTGAAGAGTGGCTGTAGTGAACTCCATGTTAAATCTGCATCAACAGGATCCAATTGCGTGAAATAGCGGGCAATTTCTTGTTCCAACTCAGTCATTTCGTCCATGTTGGATTCAATAATGGCAATGATATTTTTTCCTGTTGCTATCATAGTGACTTACCCTTTAGTACGATGGTTTGTAATTAAAAATCCGCTTTATTCCCTTTTTTGGTATAATGGACTTGTATAGAAGGAATGTAATAAGATATATATTGAAATGGTAGATGAAACAGGAAAAGTTCCTGTGAAAATGCAAGAACAAATCATAGAATTGCTCCAATTTGCAGCTAAAAAAATCGGTAAACAAAACAAAGAAATGGCTGTGACATTTGTAGATAATGCCCGTGTGCATGAAGTAAATTTGGAATATCGAGGCATTGATCGCCCCACAGATGTGGTTAGTTTAGAGTACAAACCCGAATCAGAAATATCTGTAGCGAAAACTTCAAGATAGACAAAGATGCCACGAACAAGCTGTTTGATGCGATTGCAGCTTATTTTGGCAATGAGTATATGGAAGTTTTCGCTACAGATATTGGTGATTGGGTTATGGAACTGACCAATTCTGAAGGAATGACATACAAATTCAGAGGCTCTCTGTGTGCCGACTTCGACTATGAAGGTAAAGATTTATCCGACCTCGTCCGTGATACAGTGGGTATGGATGATTTGTATGTGTTTGATGGAAACTGCAAACCGGATGTGATAACAAAAGTCACCTTAGATTACCACAGGCTGACAAAAATTGAACCACGACACAAACCGGAAGATGCAGATTGGAAATTTGTAACCTGGGATTATACCGAGCATTTGTTTATCGACAGAGAAACGGAAACATTAGAGCATATTCAGAATATCGGTACAGGATGTAAGGTTTCACGTAAGTATGAAATCGAAGGCGGAATCGAGAGTCTGCTTGAGAATTTTGATGCAGAAGAGTTGTTTAGTCACATCGAAGGAAATCCTGATGATGTAATAGATACACCAAACGAAACCAAGGATTATACAATAACCATCGAGTATAAGAAAAATCCGAGCCGTACCATTGCGGGTAGCTACGATAAAAACGGTCTGCCGGAGGACTTCGCAGATTTTGCGGAAACGGTGTTTGAGTTCATTCGTTTCTATGGTTTAGGAGAAATACTTGACCCATCAGTTTATGGCAAAGTAAAACGGCGCAAATCAGAATACATCTTTTGCAGCGTTACTTTTGATGAAGGTTACAAGAGTTATTATTATCTGACAGATGATGATAGCATTGAAATTGGTGACTTCGTGCTTGTGCCTGCAGGTAAGGATAACCATGAGGCGGTTGTAGAGGTAGTGAATATTGAGTATTTCAGTGAAGAAAATGTGCCTCTACCTATTGAAAAAACAAAGAGAATCATCCGTAAGTGTACGGACGAGGATTTCGACCCGTCTGTAGCGTAAGCGGAAAATTTGAATTTGGTGGTGAGAAGATGAAGAAAAAATGCAAAATTTTTAGAATTATTAAATGGATAGCAGTAGTGATTTTATCATTGCTTACGGTGTTCTTTTTAGTTAGAGCAATCGGAAAGGCTATCTATAATCAAACTCCTGCTGGTGGTATCAATGAGTCAATGTATATTGATGTTAATGGGACAAAGCAGTGGATTAGTATTTATGGAGAGGATATAGATAACCCAGTCTTGTTATATTTACATGGAGGGCCCGGGTCTTCAACAAGTCATTTGGATTATGTGATTACAAGAAAATGGGCAGATGTATATACGATAGTAACTTGGGACCAGCGTAATTGTGGGAAAAGCTATAACATAGAGCAGAAGGATGTTACTTTGACAAAGGACTTGTTTTTAACTGACGGGAAAGAAGTTACAGAATATGTATTGGATTATCTATCAAAGGATAAATTGACCATATTAGGACATTCTTGGGGAAGTATATATGGGGCAAATTTGGTGCTTGAATACCCGGAGTATTATGAATGTTTTATTGGAGCAGGGCAACTTGTAGATTGCTTGGAGAATGAAGAAGCATTCAAACAAGAAGCCTATATATGGGCACAAAATGATGAGGAAATGCTGAATTTGGTAGACCAGTTGACACCAGATAATGAGACGGTAGAACATTTTTCTGTCAAAAACAAGATTATGCAAAAATATGGCTATGATACGATGGCAAATGGTGCTGATTATAATTTGATTTCAACGATAGTATTTAATCCATACTATTCCGTTAGCGATTGGATTCAATTCCTAAATACAGATATGAGCACCTATTTGGATTTTTATTCTTCTGATGAATTTGCAAGCTTTTCACTTAAGGATAAAGTTGAATATCAAGTGCCTTTTTATAATATAAACGGTGATAAAGATTATCAAACGAATTACAAATTGGCACAAGAATATTTCGAAGAAGTAAATGCACCGTATAAACAGATGTTTATAATGGAAAATATGACACATGGATTATTAGAGTCTGATTCAGAAGGTTTTTCTGAGATTGTGCATCAAATTGCAGAAATAGAAAAAGAACGCTAAAATTTCAGTTTTATGGATATGTTTCCACAAACGACTAAACAACGGAAAAGGCTATGGATATGTTCCCACGCTCGTAAAATCAGCAAAGACATTCAGCCTATCCTATCAAGCCATACTGACTTACCCTTTAGTACGATGGTTTGTAATCATTAAACTATAAAAATCCGCTTTATTCCCTTTTGTGGTATAATGGACTTGTATAGAAGGAATGTAATAAGATGTATATTGAAATGGTAGATGAAACAGGAAAAGTTCCTGTGAAAATGCAAGAACAAATCATAGAATTGCTCCAATTTGCAGCTAAAAAAATCGGTAAACAAAATAAAGAAATGGCTGTGACATTTGTAGATAATGCACGTGTGCATGAAGTAAATTTGGAATATCGAGGTATTGATCGCCCCACAGATGTGGTTAGTTTAGAGTACAAACCCGAATCAGAAATTGTCTTTGATGAAGAAGATTTGGTGGACAATCCTGAATTGGCTGAAATGATGGAAGATTTTGATGCCTATATTGGTGAATTGTATATTTCAATTGATAAGGCGCGTGAACAGGCTGAGGATTATGGACATAGCTTTGAGCGTGAAATGGGATTTTTAGCCGTACATGGCTTCTTACACATCAATGGTTACGATCATTATACGCCAGAAGAAGAAGCTGAGATGTTTGGTTTACAAGAAGAAATTTTAACTGCTTATGGACTTACGCGAGAATAATTCAAAAAATCGGTGGAAAAACCGAGAATTGATGTCGAGTCTGGATTTTGCTGTATCAGGACTCATAACCACTTTTAAAGAAGAGCGCAATATGCGTAAGCATGCTGTATCGGCTATATTAGTCATTTTGGCAGGCTTGGTTTTCCAAGTATCGGTGACAGAGTGGCTATTTCTTTTGTTGAGTATCAGCTTAGTTATCGCATTTGAGATTGTCAATTCTGCCATTGAAAATGTGGTGGACTTGGCTTCTGATTATCATTTTTCCATGCTGGCCAAAAATGCAAAAGATATGGCGGCAGGGGCAGTCTTGTTTGTATCAGGATTTGCATTACTAACAGGGCTCATTATTTTTGTACCTAAAATTTGGAATTTTATATTTTAAGAATGAAGGAGAATTCATGACATTTAAGTCAGGATTTGTGGCGATTTTAGGTCGTCCAAATGTAGGAAAATCCACTTTCCTCAACTATGTAATGGGGCAAAAAATTGCCATCATGAGCGATAAGGCTCAAACCACCCGTAATAAAATTATGGGGATTTATACCACGGATGAAGAGCAAATTGTTTTTATTGACACGCCAGGAATTCACAAGCCCAAGACAGCCCTAGGTGATTTCATGGTGGAATCAGCCTATAGCACTCTTCGAGAGGTAGATACAGTTCTGTTTATGGTACCCGCGGATGAAAAGCGTGGCAAGGGCGATGATATGATAATGGAACGGCTAAAACAGGCAAATGTTCCAGTTATCTTAGTGGTTAATAAGATTGACAAAGTCCATCCAGACCAACTATTAGAGCAGATTGATGATTTTCGCCATCAAATGGATTTCAAAGAAATTGTACCAATTTCGGCAACTCAGGGTAATAATGTCAATCGACTTATGGAAATTCTGAAGGAAAACCTGGACGAAGGATTCCAATATTTCCCTGCGGACCAAATCACTGACCATCCCGAACGTTTTTTGGTGTCTGAGATGATTCGTGAGAAAGTCTTGCATCTGACTCGTGAGGAAATTCCGCACTCAGTTGCCGTTGTCATTGAGTCCATGAAACGCGATGAATTTACCGACAAAGTCCACATTCGCGCGACGATTATGGTAGAGCGTGATAGCCAAAAAGGCATCATCATTGGTAAGCAAGGAGCTATGCTCAAGAAAATTGGCTCCATGGCCCGTCGTGACATTGAATTGATGCTTGGTGACAAAGTCTTCCTCGAAACCTGGGTTAAAGTCAAGAAAAACTGGCGAGACAAAAAACTCGACCTTGCTGACTTTGGGTATAACAAAAAGGAATATTAATAAGGTTCGGGGAACCTTATTAACCCGAGCCTAGAAATTGGAGAGCGAGGAAGGTTCGGAGGTTTGAAACCGTCTGGGAATAGACTGTTTCAGCTGGTCACCTAGAAATGCGAAAGTGACCATGTGAAAACCCAAACCTAGAGAAATTTGATAACTTGTCCATTCTCGCTTATACTCTGCTTTCAAATCTATTAATGAAAAGATAAAAACACCACTTTTGTGGTGTTTTCCGTCGTAATGGTATGGTAAATGAAGATTAAAACAGTTAATGAACAGACTCTTTCTATCTGGGCTTCTTTTGCTAGTCAGGTTTCTATTTTTGTTTTATTTTGTAATTTTGTTAGAAAGGACGAGTGTTGCGTACTTGAACCCGAGCTAAAAGCTCGGAAAATAGATAGAGCTCCTTGTGTGCAAGTCACACAGCGTCGCTCTCCTTTTATCTTGTTATCTTAATTTAGAAAGGAAAGCCGACTAGGTGTTGGAATTGAACCCGCCTACGACTCTTTGAAAAAAGACAACCGTGACCTAGATGCCGAAGCACCGTCGGTCAGGTTTCTATTTTTGTTTTATTTTGTAATTTTGTTAGAAAGGACGAGTGTTGCGTACTTGAACCCGAGCTAAAAGCTCGGAAAATAGATAGAGCTCCTTGTGTGCAAGTCACACAGCGTCGCTCTCCTTTTATCTTGTTATCTTAATTTAGAAAGGAAAGCCGATTAGGTGTTGGAATTGAACCCGCCTACGACTCTTTGAAAAAAGACAACCGTGACCTAGGTGCCGAAGCACCGTCGGTCAGGTTTCTATTTTTGTTTTATTTTATAATTTTGTTAGAAAGGACGAGTGTTGCGTACTTGAACCCGAGCTAAAAGCTCGGAAAATAGATAGAGCTCCT
The DNA here is from genome assembly GCA_022354845.1 of Streptococcus suis. NCBI lineage: Bacteria > Bacillati > Bacillota > Bacilli > Lactobacillales > Streptococcaceae > Streptococcus > Streptococcus suis. Next base: position 1,423,790 of record CP031970.1, on the reverse strand, counting down.
TGTGTGCAAGTCACACAGCGTCTCTCTCCTAATTTTCAGTCGCTTTTTACGCTCTTGGTATCGTATATTGCCTGAGTTACCTGAGGTGGAGACGGTTCGTCGTGGTTTGAATCGGTTGGTTAAGGGGAAGGTCATCACCAAGGTGAAGGTGACCTATGCTCCGATGGTTAAGACTGGTATAGACGTATTCTGTCAGGATTTAATTGGTCAAGAAATACAGCATGTGGATCGTCGTGGCAAGTATCTGTTAATCTATCTGACGGATTTTGTGTTGATTTCTCATTTGCGTATGGAAGGAAAATACAACTATTTTTCAGAAAATGTTCCGAAAAATAAGCATTTTCATGCCTTTTTTACATTTTCAGATGGGTCGACGCTGGTTTATCAAGATGTTCGTAAGTTTGGGACCATGGAATTGCTTGGGAAAGCGGATGTTGAGGCCTATTTTCTCAATCGAAATCTTGGCCCCGAACCGACAGAGGAAGATTTTGACTTGGAGGTATTCAAGACCAAACTGGCACGTTCCAAAAAACCTATTAAAGCCCATCTCTTGGATCAGTCTTTAGTGGCTGGTTTGGGCAATATCTATGTAGACGAGGTTTTGTTTAGAGCTAAGATTCATCCAGCTCAAGCTAGTTGTCGACTTACGGAGAGACAGGCAGAAGACCTGCGTCAAGCTGTAATTGCAGTGTTGCAATTAGGGATTGAAAAAGGTGGTTCTACGATTCGGACATACAAGAATGCCTTGGGGATGGATGGAACCATGCAAGAATATTTACAAGTTTATGGAAAGACAGGACAGGCTTGTCCTCGCTGCCAGACAGAGATTGTGAAAATCCAGTTAGGCGGTCGTGGAACACATTTCTGTCCCACGTGTCAGGTGAACAATGACTAAGGTAATTGGATTAACAGGTGGAATTGCGTCAGGAAAATCAACTATAACGGATTTCCTACGCCGACAGGGCTATCCGGTCATTGATGCGGATCAAGTGGTTCATGAATTGCAAGCAAAGGGTGGTAAACTCTATCAGGTTCTTGTCGCAGAGTTTGGTAACTCAATTCTAACGGCAGAAGGGGATTTGGATCGGAAAAAATTAGGTCAAGCAGTCTTTGAGAATGTTGGACTAAGAGCACATTTGTCTCTTTTGCAGGACAAGATTATCAGGGAGGAATTGCTGGCTAGAAGGGATGCTCTTAAGCAGACTGAGGAGGTAATTTTCATGGATATCCCTTTGCTGTACGAGGCGGATTATAGCGGGGAAGTGGATGAAGTCTGGCTGGTTTATGTCGATAAGGCGCAGCAGTTGGAACGGCTTATGAAGCGCAATGGTTTTTCTGTTCAAGATGCTGAAAATCGACTGAATGCGCAGCTTTCTTTAAAAGAAAAACGAGCGAAGGCTCAGGTATTAATTGATAATAGTGGTGTCGTCGAGGAGACATTAGCAAGGGTCGCACTACTTTTGGAGGATTTGCAGGATGGACGACAGTAGTAGTTATTGGAAACAGAATTTGAAGGTGGCTTGGTTGGGAAATTTCCTGACGGGAACGAGTTTTACCTTGGTTATGCCGTTTATATCAGTGTTCGTGGAAGAATTGGGTGTAGGGCCTGGTTTGGTGGAATATTATGCGGGGCTTGCTGTATCAACGAATGCTCTTGCAGCGGCCTTGATGGCACCGATTTGGGGGAGTTTGGCTGACCGCTATGGGCGCAAGCCTATGATGGTTCGGGCGGCTTTTGTTATGATCTTTACCATGGGTGGAATGGCTTTTGTTCCCAATGTTTTCTGGCTTCTTGTTTTACGTGTGTTAAATGGTGTCTTTACGGGTTATATCCCAAATGCGACAGCGCTAATTGCTAGTCAAGTTCCAAAAGATAAGACAGGTTATGCTCTAGGAACGTTATCAACTGGTGCTGTAGCCGGAAATTTGATTGGTCCGACTCTAGGTGGTGTCTTAGCTGAAATGTTTGGAGTCCATACTGTATTCTTGTTGGTTGGTCTTCTTTATGCTATAGTAGTAATATTGACTGTGTTCTATATCCGAGAGGATTTTGTACCAATTAAGAAGAGCGATGCCTTACCTGTCAAAGAAGTTTTTGCTCAGGTAAAAGACCGAAAAATATTAGTGGGACTCTTCGTGACCTCTATGGTTATCATTGCTGCGGCACAAGCAGTCGTTCCTATTTTGACTCTTTACGTTCGTCATTTGGGACAAACCGATAATTTACTCTTTGTGGCTGGTTTTATCATTTCTCTTCCTGGAATGGCATCTTTGGCGACATCGGGTTACCTTGGTAAGTTGGGTGACCGAATCGGCAATCATCGACTCTTGTTAATGGCTCTTACCTATAGTCTATTGATTAATGTTTTCTGTGTTTTTGCGGAAAATCCATTTCAATTAGGTTTGCTACGATTTTTGTATGGTTTTGGAACTGGGGCGCTCTTGCCATCTGTCAATTCATTACTGACCAAGTTGACCCCAAAAGAAGGTATATCAAGAATTTTTGCTTATAACCAACTTTTTAATAATTTGGGTTCTGTAGTTGGTCCGATGATGGGGTCGGCAGTCGCAGCCCATATGGGCTATGATTGGGTATTTTACCTATCCAGTGGATTGGTCCTCTTTAACCTAATCTGGTCTTTGACCAACTTTAGAAATTACTTGAAAGTAAGGGATATTTAGTGAGAGTTAAAATCAATTTACAATGTTCAGAGTGTGGTAGTAAAAACTATCTGACCAGTAAAAATGCCAAGACCCATCCTGATAAGATTGAGGTCCTAAAATACTGCCCAAAAGAGAGAAAAGTTACACTCCATCTTGAAACCAAATAAATTTTATGCTATAATGAATGGAGTTATTATAGAAAGAGAAAAAAATATGTATCAAGCATTATTAACCATTCTGTTGATTTTATCTGTTATTCTTATAGCCATGATTCTTATCCAACCAGCAAAAAACCAATCAAGTAACGTTTTTGATGCTTCAAGTGGAGCCCTCTTTGAGCGTGCAAAGGCGCGTGGTTTTGAAGCCGTTATGCAGCGTACTACAGCCATCCTTATCTTTTTGTGGTTGTTAGATGCTGTCGCGCTAGTAATCATTTCTAGTAAGTAGATAGACAGACTGGGACTTGTTCTTGGTCTATTTTTTTGGGAGTGGGCCAGAACTCGACAGATGTAAAGGAGTTCCCCTCACTTCCGTATTGATTGGTTCGGGCTTCTATGGTCACTTTCTTATTTTTAGGTGACCAGCTGAAACAGTTCACTGAACTGTTTCACTCCAAAGGATTGTTGGAGCAATCAACCACTGCGTCTTAATGATGACGCAAACTAAGAGAAATAGTGTTAGATTTTTATCCAGCACTTTGGTAAGTATAAATGAAAAACGAAATTATTAACTATATTAAAGAAGTTGGGCCTGTTACCATGGAGCAATTAGCGGATCAGTTTGGAGCTGGTTCTGCTAAGAGCTTTACCGATTTGGTCAAGCTAGTTTCTTCTATGGAAGGTCAGCGGAAACTGGTTTTCGACCAAGATGGAAGAATTGCTCTTCCAGCGCCCAAGGTTACTAGAAATAGAGTAATCTTGCAGGGCATTTTCCATGCCCACAAGTCTGGTTTTGGATTTGTGACCATTGATGAGGAGGAAGATGATCTCTTTGTCAGTCGTGACAATGTTAACTTTGCTATCGAGGGTGACAGAGTTGAGATTGCAATTAAAAAGGTTGCAGATCGTCTCAAGGGAACTGCCGCAGAAGCGGAAGTCATTGATATTTTAGAACATAGCCTGAAAACTGCGGTGGGCTTGATTGTTTTTGATGAAGACAGGCCCGAGTATTCAGGCTACATCAAGTCTAAAAACCAGAAAATCGCTCAGAAGATTTACATCAAGAAGTCACCTTTGGTATTGACCGGAACGGAAATCCTCAAAGTCGACATTGAAGCCTATCCAAATAAGAAACGGGACTATTTTGTTGCGACCATTCGGGATGTGGTGGGACATAAGGATGATGTAGGGATCGATGTCTTGGAAGTTTTGGAATCCATGGATATCGTGTCGGAATTCCCTGATGAAGTCTTGGCGGAGGCTGATCGAGCGCCAGAAAGTCCGTCTGAGAAGGACTTTGAAGGCCGTTTGGATCTGCGGGATGAAATCATCTTCACCATTGACGGTGCGGATGCCAAGGACTTGGACGATGCTGTCCATATCAAGCAACTCAAGAACGGTAATCTGGAACTGGGTGTCCATATCGCTGATGTCAGCTATTATGTCACGGAAGGCTCAGCCTTGGATCAAGAGGCCATCAAGCGTGGGACTTCTGTCTATGTGACCGACCGTGTGGTGCCAATGTTGCCAGAACGTTTGTCAAATGGTATTTGTTCCCTTAATCCAAATGTGGATCGCCTGACCCAGTCGGCTATTATGGAAATTGACCATAAGGGCAAGGTGGTTAAGCACTGGATTGGCCAGACAGTTATTAAAACCACCTTCCGCATGACCTATTCTGATGTCAATGACATGATTGCAGGAAATCAGGAAAAGCTTGCTACATACAAGGCGATCGTGCCAAGTGTTGAGCTCATGGTCAAACTCCATGAGACGCTGGAAGCCATGCGCTACAAGCGTGGGGCTCTGAACTTTGATACATCTGAAGCCAAAATCATCGTCAACAAGGATGGTCTGCCAGTAGATATTCAACTGCGTCAACGGGGTATTGCCGAACGGATGATTGAGTCCTTCATGCTGGCTGCCAACGAGTGCGTTGCCGAGCATTTTGCCAAGCTTGACCTTCCTTTCATCTATCGGATCCACGAGGAGCCTAAGTCAGAAAAGTTACAGAAGTTCATCGACTATGCGACAAGCTTTGGCTTGACGGTTTACGGTACGGCTAGCTCTATCAGCCAGGATGCCCTTCAAGATCTTATGGAGCGGGTCAAGGATGAACCCTATGCGGATGTCCTCAACATGATGTTGCTGCGTTCCATGCAGCAGGCGCGCTACTCAGAGCAGAACCACGGGCACTACGGACTGGGTGCGGAGTTTTACACCCACTTCACCAGTCCTATCCGCCGCTATCCCGACCTGCTGGTTCACCGTATGGTGCGGGAATATGGTCACAATCCTGCGGAAAAAGCAGAGCATTTTGAGCAGGTAATTCCTGAGCTTGCCAAGTCTTCGTCCAGTTTAGAACGCCGTGCTATCGATGCAGAGCGGGAAGTCGAAGCCATGAAGAAGGCAGAGTTCATGCAAGAATTTGTCGGGCAAGAGTTTGATGGTGTCGTGTCTAGCGTGGTCAAGTTTGGTCTCTTTGTTGAGTTGCCAAATACAGTTGAAGGACTGATCCATGTTACCAACCTCAACGAGTACTACCAGTTCCACGAGCGGACTCTAACCTTGCAGGGTGAGAAATCTGGTCGTGTCTTCCGTGTCGGTCAGCCAATCCGAATTAAGCTAACGCGGGCGGATAAGATGACAGGGGAAATCGATTTTGCCCACGTGCCGTCCGAGCTGGATCTTGTCGAGAAGAATCTAAAGGCGAAACGGAAAACAATGAGTCATTCAAACCGCGATCGTGATGATCGGTCAGGGCGAGGACGAGGCAAAAACCGTAAAAAGGAAGCTGTTGGTCGCGACAGCGGACGTCACAAGTCTGGAAAAGACAGCAAATCAAAGTCTGGAGCAACTGACAAGAAAAAGAAACCATTTTATAAAGAAGTGGCGAAAAAGGATAAGAAGAAAAGGAGATAGGTATGGCCAAGGGTGAGGGCAATGTGATTGCGCAGAATAAAAAAGCCCGTCACGACTATACCATTGTGGATACAGTGGAGGCGGGGATTGTCCTTACGGGGACAGAGATTAAGTCCATTCGTGCGGGGCGGATCAACCTTAAAGATGGTTTTGCCCAAATAAAGAATAGTGAGGCTTGGTTGGTTAATGTTCATATCGCTCCCTATGATGAGGGCAATATCTGGAACCAAGAGCCAACACGAACTCGCAAGCTTCTCCTGCGAAAGAAGCAGATTGCAGATTTGGAGAATGAAGTCAAGGGAACTGGGATGACCCTTGTTCCTCTCAAGGTCTATATCAAGGACGGCTTTGCCAAGGTCTTGATTGGGCTTGCTAAAGGGAAGCATGACTACGACAAGCGGGAGTCCATCAAACGCCGTGAGCAAGACCGTGATATTAAACGGACCATGAAGGCGATTAATAATCGATAAGAACTGGGAGAAATCCTGGTTTTTTTTTTGAAAATAAACCCTCATACTCTTCGAAAATCAAAATCAGACGTTGTTGACTTGATTTGATGAGTGTCAAGCTCCAGTGGATCCTAACAGCCAGTTCCCTTGAAATATAAAAAGGAGAATGTTCTGTCTATACAAGTTGAATCGAACTACGTTCGCCTATTTCCAACCTCTAAAGGTTCCCCGAACTTTAGAGCAAGTCAGATTTTGATTTCCATTGAGTATCAGAGCCAGAGTTTGGAGGCTATTTACATTGATTATCAGTCACAAATTTCAGACATTTTCTGAATCTTTGTGGTTGAATACGTGTAATACGTATGGTATAATAATCTTGTCAGGAGGTAAAAGCGCTATGCCTATGACACAAAAAGAAATGGTTAAGCTACTTACCGCCCATGGTTGGACAAAAACCAAAGGCGGTAAGGGGTCACACGTGAAACTTGAAAAAGCAGGCGAGCGACCCATAACCATTCCCCACGGTGAAATAAACAAATATACCGAAAGGGGTATCAAAAAGCAAGCAGGGCTGTTATAACAACAGCCTACCGCTTGTTTTCATTTGGAGGTAAACTATGCTTGTCACTTATCCAGCTTTATTTTATTTTGATGATACAGACGGAGCTAACGCGCCCTACTTTGTAACATTCCCTGATTTTGAGCATTCAGCAACTCAAGGCGAGGATATGGCGGACGCTATGGCAATGGCTAGCGATTGGTTAGGCATGAACTTAGCTGATTATATCGAGAATGGACGAGACATTCCTACCCCGTCTTCTATAAATACTTTGTCATTAGTAGATAATAACCCTTTCCATGATGAGGATTTTGAGATGGTTTACGATTCTAGCAAGTCTTTTATCTCCATGGTGATGGTGGATGTTGCAAAGTATTTGGGCAGTCAAGAGCCAGTAAAGAAAACACTCACTATCCCACGCTGGGCAGACACTCTAGGACGTGAACTAGGATTGAATTTCTCACAGACCCTCACGGATGCAATTGCAGATAAAAAGATCCATGCTTAACACTTGCTTCTGTTATTGCAAATGTTGAAACTGGACCTTTCTACTTCCATTGAGTATTAGTAGTTCTAATGAGTGGGATGGTTCCGTTTTTATCTTTCTACTAATTATACGAAAACCCCCAAAGTTTATGTAAACTTCAGGGGTTTTGTTCTATTTTCTTACTCCACTGTTACCATTGCTTTAATGGTTTTGCGGTTTGCCATATCTTTGTAGGCTTGGTCGATACTGTCTAGGCTGTAAGTCTGAGTAAAGACACGGCCTGGGTTAATGTCGCCTTTGAGAACTGCATCGAGCAGGATTTCTTTGTCATAGGTTGTGACGGAAGCAGATCCACCGCCGATGATGATATTTTGAGCAAAGGTTGAGCCGAGCGCGTGGTTATTGTAATGAGGAACGCCAACGAAACCAACACGGCCACCGTTATGTAGGACACCGAGGGCTTGTTCGATGGAGGCTTCTGTACCGACACATTCAAGAGCAGCATCAGCGCCACCGCCAAGAAATTCACGAACTTTAGCAATACCTTCTTCACCACGTTCTGCTACAATGGCAGTAGCACCTGATTCAAGAGCCATTTGCTGGCGGTCAGCATGGCGGCTCATCATGATAATCTGAGAAGCCCCGCGCATTTTTGCAGCAATAACAGCACATTGACCAACTGCACCATCACCGATGACAACAACCTTGTCACCAGGTTTGACATCTGCAACACGCGCAGCATGGTAGCCAGTTGGCATCACGTCAGCCAAACTAAGAAGAGATTTGATCATACCTTCAGAATAATCACTCGGTTGGCCAGGGATTTTTACAAGAGCCCAGTTGCCATAGTGGAAACGGATATATTGTGATTGGTAATTGTTGCCCCAGTTCGTATAACCAGGGTGGTTGTCACAAGTTCCGTCAAAGCCAGCACGACAGGCATCGCAATGCCCACACCCATGTGTAAATGGAACAATAACAAAATCACCAGGTACAAAGGTAGTGATATCTTCGCCAACCTCTTCTACAATACCAATGGCTTCATGCCCAGTATTGGTATCACCATGATCGTGATGAATATGTTCCCCATAGTTCCAGAGGTCTGAACCACAGACACAGGCGCGAACAACCTTGATAATGACATCATCTTTCGCTTGAATGCTTGGTTTCTCGATATCTGTAACTGTCATTTTACCAGCTTTTTCATAAATAGCAGTCTTCATATTGAATACCTTGTTCTACTTGTCTTAATAGTAGAACTCCTTCCTTGTCAATTAATAGCCAACCCAATGGGTTTTCTATTGAACAATTCTAGTATACACCTTGGAGTTGACTCCAAGTCAAGGGGAAAATTGCATTTGTTATCACTTGACTTTATGATACACTATCATTAACATAATAATTGATTTGTATAATCAATTGTCCAGTCACTGAATCTTACTTAAAAAACCATCCACTAGAGAAAAGGAGATAGGATGAAACAGTTAGTTCCCTATAAACGAATGCCAATTTGGAATCAGGAAACTGTTCCTCATTATTTTTTAACCAAGCATAATACCAAGATGGGTACCTGGACGAAGATCAAGGTTTTAAAAGGTCAACTCAAGTTTGAAGCTCTATCGGATGAGGGTCAGATTTTGGCTACATGGATCTACAGTCCAACCGATGATATTCCCTTTGTGGAACCGCAGGCCTGGCATCGTGTGACCCTATTGACAGAGGAAACGGAGTTTTTCTTGGAATTCTTCTGTCAGCCAGAAGACTATTTTGCTAAAAAGTATGACTATACGCGAACCCATTCAGAGGTCTTAGATGCTTTGAAGATAATTGAGCCTTGTAAGGTCTTAGATTTAGGCTGTGGGCATGGTCGAAATAGTCTCTATTTGGCTCAGCAGGGGTTTGAGGTAACAGCTGTAGATAAAGATGTACCGCGTATTCGGACACTCTTGCAGGTCAAGGAAGTGGAAGATCTGGAGCTTCAAGCTGGAACATATGACATCAATTCAGCCAGCCTGGAGCAGGACTATGACTGGATTATCTCAACAGTGGTCTTTATGTTCTTAGAGCGAAATCGGGTATCGGACATTATCCACAATATACAGGAGAGAACACGCACTGGAGGTTATAACTTAATTGTGGCGGCCATGGATACAGAAGATGCGCCATGTCCTATGAATTTCTCCTTTACTTTTGGAGCAGGTGAGTTGAAAGAATACTACCGTGACTGGGAACTGGTCAAGTACAATGAAGATTTTGGTCAACTCCATAAGCGGGATGAAAATGGCAATTTCCTTAAGATGCGGTTTGCGACCATGTTAGCACGAAAGAAATAGGGATGATCTCTATTTTTTTAATCAAAATCGTTTACAAATGTAATCAAAAAGTGTATAATATGATTACAAACGTAGTCAAAAGGAGAGCAGTATTATGAAAACATCTATCTATAATGTCAATGGGATGACTTGCGCAACCTGTGCATTAACTGTTGAAAAGGCTGTTGGAAAAGTAGCAGGAGTTTCCAAGGCTACAGTCAATCTTGCGACTGAAAAAGTAACTGTTGAATATGATGAGCAGGAAGTTGGAATGAAAGACTTGCAGATGGCTGTAGAAAAAGCTGGATATGAATTGGAAAATCCTTACCAGAGCCAAACGCTTGCTATTGAAGGAATGACTTGCGCAACCTGTGCCCTTACAGTGGAAAAAGCCTTGAATAAGCTAGATGGAATACAAAACGCCAGTGTGAATCTAGCAACGGAAAAAGCAACCATTCAGTATGATCCAGCCCATCTGAGCTTATCAGAAATCGAGACAGCTGTTGAAAAAGCAGGTTATAAAGCGGTGCTGCCAAAAACACAAGAGTCAGAAGCTCAACCGAGCGGAAAAGAACAACACAAAAATGATTTGTGGCGCAGATTTATCTGGTCTAGTGTCTTTACGCTTCCATTGCTTTACATCGCTATGGGTCCAATGTTACCAGGTGGTGGATTACCCTTGCCAGCTATCTTACACCAGCCACTAGTTTTTGCCCTAGTTCAGCTCATTCTTGTATTACCAGTCCTATATGTTGGTCGTGCATTTTATCAAAAAGGCTTTAGAACACTCCTAGCAGGACATCCCAATATGGATAGTTTGATAGCCGTCGGGACAAGTGCAGCCCTGGTTCAAGGGATCATTATGACGATTTTGATTGCTACCAATCAAGTGGATACCCAACATGGACATCCTGAGCTCTATTTTGAATCGGCAGCTGTTATTTTAACTCTTATCACTCTTGGAAAATACATGGAGGCATTATCAAAAGGGCGTACTTCAGAAGCCATCAGTAAACTGATGAACCTCGCCCCTAAAACTGCACGTGTTCTCCGTGAAGGTCAAGAAGTAACCCTGCCCTTAGACCAAGTCAAAGTAGGAGATGTCCTTCAAGTCCGCCCTGGTGAACAGATTCCAGTTGATGGGAAAATAGTAGAAGGCCAATCGACTGTTGATGAATCCATGCTGACAGGGGAAAGTTTGCCTGTTAAAAAAACTATTGGGGATACAGTCGTTGGTGCGACTCTCAATCAACATGGTGCTTTCCAAATGGAAGCGACAAAAGTTGGAGCAGATACCACATTGTCCCAAATTATTCGCTTGGTGGAAGAAGCACAGGGTTCAAAAGCTCCGATTGCGCAGTTGGCTGACCGCGTCTCAGCAGTCTTTGTTCCAATTGTAATGGGATTAGCCGTCCTTTCTGGCCTTGCTTGGTACTTCTTGGGACAAGAGCCCTGGATGTTCTCCCTTTCGATTACAATTTCTGTCCTTGTTATAGCCTGTCCATGTGCACTGGGACTAGCGACACCAACTGCTATCATGGTTGGAACAGGTAAGGGGGCTGAGAACGGCGTTCTCTTTAAGTCCGGACAAGCGATAGAAGTCCTTGAAAAAATTGATACCATCGTCTTTGATAAGACTGGAACCATTACTGAAGGGAAACCTGTCGTAACAGACATTCAGGTTTTCGGAAATTTCACAAATGAACAAGCCCTTCAACTAGCAGCAAGCAGTGAGCAATACTCCGAGCATCCATTGGCTCAAGCCCTCTTACGTTCAGCAGAAGAGAAATCAATTCCCTTACTTGCCAGCAAAGATTTCCAAGCACTTTCAGGTCGAGGCTTATCTGTGACAATAGCAGAGCAACACATTTTACTCGGAAATGCCAAATTAATGACAGAATCTGCTATTGAGATTGACCAGGCAGTAGCTGTCGCGGAAACATTCGCATCCGAAGCCAAAACGCCTGTTTATATGGCAGCAGATGGGGAACTAGTTGCCGTGATTGCCATCGCGGACCAAGTAAAACCCTCTAGTCAGGCCGCTATCCAAGCTTTGCATCAAATGGGATTGGAAGTGGTTATGCTGACAGGGGACAATGCCAAAACAGCTCAAGCCATTGCAGAGCAAGTCGGTATTGACAGAGTGATTAGTCAAGTTCTGCCAGAGGATAAGGCAGAACAGGTCAAACGCATCCAAGAATCAGGAAAACAAGTTGCCATGGTTGGTGACGGAATCAATGATGCCCCTGCCCTGGCCCAAGCTGAAGTTGGGATTGCTATCGGAACAGGAACAGATGTAGCGATTGAGTCTGCTGACCTCGTACTGATGCATGGAGATCTATTAGATGTACCAAGAGCAGTTCGACTCAGTCAATTAACGATTCGAAATATTAAGGAAAACCTATTCTGGGCGTTTGCATACAATGTCGTAGGAATTCCTATTGCTATGGGGGTCCTTCACCTATTTGGTGGTCCATTGCTCAACCCCATGTTGGCAGGAGCAGCCATGGCTCTCAGCTCAGTGTCAGTCGTCTTGAATGCTCTGCGATTGAAAAACACCCGAATTGATAGCCTCTAATGGATTGACGGTAATGATGTTATACATATGAAAATACCCCGCAGATGATTTTTTCGTCTGTAGGGTGTTTGATTTAGGATGTGTTTTATAAGGGATTTGTTGGGATTTAAATTCCGTTACGAATCCTCAGTTCTTTCTATGCTTATAATATTCCCAAACAAATTAGTGGCTAAAAATTCCTTAAACGCCTACAATGATAACAAAAGGAATGGAGAAAGCATATGACAACATTTATTGGACAAACTGTAACTTTGATTGGCCCCCGTTTGACAGTAGGGGATAAAGCACCTGACTTTGTGTTGATGGATAATGATTTACAGGCAAAACTTCTTTCAGACTTCGGTCAGAAAATAAAGGTGATTAGTGTCGTTCCATCGTTGGATACAGGTGTCTGTGATACACAAACTCGCCGGTTCAACCAAGAATTGGCACTCAATGAAGATACAGCTGTGATCACTGTTTCAGTGGATCTACCATTTGCTCAAAAACGCTGGTGTGGGGCAGCAGGCCTAGAAAATGCTGTGACCTTATCGGATTATTATGACCATGCATTTGGAAAATCCTATGGCGTGTTGATGGAAGAATGGCATTTGCTTGCAAGAGCTGTATTTGTCCTAGATAGTGACAATACCATTCTGTATGTTGAGTACGTGGACAATGTTAATACACACCCTGATTATGAATCCGTCATCGAAGTGGTGAAGGAATTGGGGTAAACGCTCAAACCAAGAAAAACGCTTGTTTTGTGACCGTACCAACTAAAGGTATAACTGTTTGACATGACAAAATAATCTCAATGTGCTACACTGAATGTGCTTGCTCAAGGCACTCAGGCTCATTTCCTTGTAGCTTTTGTTTTGCCAGGATAGGGAAAGGCCACTACTTAAACAGTTCTGCACTGAAAAGGATTAAGTAGTGGCTTCATTTTTTTCTAAAAAGATAGCTACTTGTTATAACGATGACGATTTTATGAAATAGCGAAGCGACCAAGCAAGCGTGGCGTGCCTATGACCAATTTCACTACGACCAAGTAAAAACCCAAATTACTCCTTCACGGAAATACGAGACTGGGTTGGTTGTTCTATCTTGTAATCGTTACTAAAGTCACAACCCTTGTAAATCGAAAGGTTGTCTTTTTTATGCTATAATTATGGGTAGAAAGAGGTGTCATATGACCTATATCCAAGTGAAAAATGAAGGCAAATTTTACCCTATGGGTGAAGCGCTGATTATGGCAAATAAAGATGTGACCTTTGATATAGAAAAGGGAGAATTAGTAATTATTTTAGGTTCGTCAGGAGCTGGTAAATCTACCTTGCTCAATATCTTAGGTGGAATGGATCAAGCAGACGAGGGGGAGGTCTTCATTGATGGTGTAGACATTGCCAAATTATCAAGCCATGAATTGACCAATTATCGGAGAGATGATGTGGGCTTTGTTTTCCAATTTTATAACCTAGTAGCTAATTTAACTGCCAAGGAAAATGTAGAATTGGCTGCGGAGATTGTGAAAGATGCTCTTGATGCTGAAGAAGTCTTGGAAAGAGTTGGCTTAGGAGATCGGAAGAACAATTTCCCTGCTCAATTGTCAGGAGGGGAGCAGCAACGTGTGGCCATTGCGCGTGCCGTGGCAAAGAATCCCAAATTACTGCTCTGTGATGAGCCAACAGGAGCATTGGATTATCAGACAGGAAAACAGGTCTTGCAAATCCTACAAGATATGTCTCGAAAAGAAGGCGCGACAGTTATCATTGTGACGCACAATGCGGCACTCGCTCCAATTGCAGATCGAGTGATTCGTATGCGGGATGCACGAATTCATTCAATTGAAATAAACCCGAGACCACAGGACATTAGCAGTCTAGAGTATTAGGAGAGACTATGAAAAAGACCATCTATTGGAAGGACATTCGACAATCCATGTTGTCCTCCAAAGGGCGATTTTTATCTATTTTTAGCTTGATGATGTTGGGTTCGCTGGCACTGACAGGATTGAAGGTAACTGCTCCAAACATGGAGCGGACTGCACAGGCCTATATAGAAGCCAATCGAACCATGGATTTGGCTGTAATGTCCGAACTTGGCATCACCCAAGACGATGTGAAAGAGCTCCAAACGATTGACAATGCAACAGTTGAGCCAGGGTATTTCAAGGATGTCGTCCTGGAAGAAGACCATCAGGCTGTTCGAGTGTTTTCAAAACCAGAAGAGTTATCCCAGTACACCTTAGTGGAGGGAAATTTTCCAACCGCTGAAAATCAGATTGCCTTATCTCCCTCACTTCAAGCAAGCTATCAGATTGGAGATACTTTTAGTATCAAAGAACCTGATAAAAATACTACTGTGCTAAAAGAAACAGCGTTCACAGTTGTAGGTTTTGTAGCTTCATCTGAGATTTGGGACAATGTCACCATGGGAATGGCTAGTAGTGGTACAGGACAGCTGACAGGCTATGGGGTGGTATTGCCATCTGTCTTCCAATCAGATGTCTATATGATTGCACGGATTTCCTATGATGATTTGGCAAAGCTTTCCTATGCCAGTCAAGCCTATACGGAAAAGCTGGAGGACCATAAAAAGCAACTGGAATCGCTTGTCGCTGATAATGATGAACAGCGAATTGCAAGCATTCAAGCAGATGGACAAGAGGGGATTTCAAAGGGAGAGCAAGAAATTGCCAAAGCCCAACAGGAATTAGCAGATGCCGAGAACGATATCCAAGAAGGCAATTCCCAGCTGGCAACAGGTCGGGAAAAATTTGCGCGTGGAAGGGCTAAAATCATACAGTCTGAATCCGAGCTGAGATTAGCATATGCAACTTTACTTGACACAAAATCTCGCTTGGAGGCCAGCAAACAGCAATTGGATGAATCCAAGAAAAAATTAGATCAAACCAAATCCTTTTTGGATGCAAGCGCAGCAGAGCTCTCACAATCTGCTCAGCAATTGGAAACAGCCCAACAAGAATTAGACAAACAAAATGCCCAATTAAGTGATCTAGGTGCCACCATTTCCTCAGGTAGAAATGCATGGTTTCAAGAGCAAAACGACCTGAATACCCAAGTGGAAAGCCAAGTGCAGGAAGGTGAGAGTTTATCCGACTATCCTGAATTGCTGGCGCGCCAAGAAGCCCTAGATGCTGAAAAGGCACGTCTGGATCAATTGGAAACCGAATTTGAGCAAGCTCATGCAGGCTATCAAGCTAGCTTTGACTTCTTACAATCGAAAAAAGCCGAATATCAAGCAGGACAAAAGCAATATGAAGCGTGGAATGTGGAATACCAATCAGGCCTTGCACACTATAATGCTGGGTTGACGGAATACGAAAATGGCTACGCTGCCTATCAAAGAGGTGTTGCTAATTATGAATGGGGTGTCCAACAATTGCAATCCTCAAGCCTGACCCTCAACCAAGAGGAACTCAGACTCAATCAGGCGGACGAAGCACTAAGCAAGGCAAGTCAAGAATTCTCCACTCAAAAAGCACAAGCTGAAAAAGAAATTACAGCAGCTCAGAGCGAAATTGAAGACGCTAAGACAGAGTTGAGTAAGATTGAAAAATCCAGTTATCAAGTCTACACACGCTCGACCTTGCCGGGCAGTGATGGCTATGTAACCTATCAAAATGCCACCAAATCCATCGCAGCAGTTGGAAATGTCTTCCCTGTCGTCTTATATTTGGTTGCTGCCTTAGTGACCTTTACCACAATGGCACGATTTGTAGATGAAGAACGCACCCAGTCTGGATTGTTTAAAGCCTTAGGCTACACCAATAAACAAATCATGGCTAAGTTTGTCTTGTACGGACTAGGCGCTGGGCTTGCAGGGGCAATCGTTGGTATCATCTTGGGAAACACAGTTCTATCTCCACTCATCTCTTCTATTATTACTGAGACAACGGTTATCGGCGCATCCACCCTATATTTCTACCCACTGTGGACCAGTCTAGCCATCGGCTTAACGCTCTTATCCGCGGTGCTGCCTGCCTATCTGGTCGCGCAACGCGAACTCTTTGAAAAGCCGGCCAGTCTCCTCTTACCCAAACCACCAGTATCAGGCTCAAAAATCCTTCTGGAGCGCTGGCGCTTTGTCTGGTCTCGCCTCAGTTTCACCCATAAGGTGACAGCTCGCAACATCTTCCGCTACAAACTGCGGATGCTGATGACCATCTTTGGCGTGGCGGGGACAGTTGCACTCCTATTTGGCGGCTTGGGCATCCGTTCCTCTATCTCTGGTGTCGTCGACCGACAGTTTGGCGACCTGATCCATTATGATATGTTGGTGGTGGAAAATAGCAAAGCTTCTGAGGAAGAACTAGATGGACTGTCTGATTTTCTACAGTCTGACCAAGTTCGTCAATCCTTACCTGTGGCATTTGAACAAATAACAGAAAAAATCACCTCAAATGACCAAGAAAAAACAGCATCCATCAGCCTCTATATCACGGATAGACCAGATATGGGACATTTGATAGAGCTTGAAACCAGTAAAGGAAGAGAACTCACTCTAACAGGACGAGGCGTGATTCTGACTGAAAAACTCGCACAATTATATGATGTCGCCCTTGGTGATAAGCTTAAGTTGACCCTCAATGACAAAGAAGTTGAAGTTCGAATAGATGGTATTGCTGACATGTATGCTGGACACTTTATTTTTATGAGGGATGAATACTATCAGGAGGTGACGGGTAGCAGAAAATTAGCAAACGCCTACCTAGTCGAACTCAAAAAAGATAATGCCCAACATGTACAAGAAGTATCCAGCCAATTATTGGATATGACTGCTGTCAAAAGTCTAGTACAGAATACATCTCTCATGGCCATGCTAACGACAATGGCAGCCTCTCTTCAGAGCGTCATGACCATTTTGGTGGTACTGTCCATCTTACTCGGACTGGTGATTCTCTACAATTTGACCATTATCAATATGTCAGAACGTATCCGAGAATTATCCACCATTCGCGTACTTGGATTTCATAATAAAGAAGTAACCCTCTACATTTATCGTGAAACCATAGCTTTGTCTACTATCGGGATTGTGGCTGGTCTAATTGGTGGCTTCTATCTCCACCGCCTCTTGCTCTATATGATTGGCTCTGATAGTATCCGCTTCAATCCAGAAGTAGGAGTAGAGGTCTATCTCATACCTATCTTAGCGATTGTGGGCATTCTAGCTTTCCTTGGTTGGTATGTCAACCACCAGTTGAGAAAGGTTGATATGCTAGAAGCACTGAAATCCATTGATTAATGTTAAACAGACAAGTACCTTTCCATTTGTCTCAAATGGTGGGTGCTTGTTTTTTTATATGTCGATTTCCTGTCATTTTTAACAGAAATACGCAAACGTTTTAAGAGGCTAGTTGTTCTCGTTCGGGAAAACAAAAATGTTGACGCTTTCATTACCAAAAAAACTTTATTTTACTTGAATAATAGGCCAAATTAGTGTACCATTATTCTAATAGACTTTTTATTATCGTATTAAAATAAATTGAGCTGGTGAATTTAGGAGTATTTATGGATTCAAGAAGAACTAAACGTAGTAAGAAGAACCCAGTTTTGACCCTGTTGAATTGGGGTCTTTTTGTAGTGTACAGCGTTTCCGCTGTTTTTTTAGCCTACAGTATTTATCGGTACCAGATTTTTAACTTTCGTAACCTCAATCACTTTTTAGTAGGGGCAATGGCTGTCCTAGGAGTGGTTGGGGTTTTCCTGCTTCTTAAGAAAAAGGCAAAAAAATGGACAACCGTCCTCCTCATTATTGGTATCGCCCTTTCTGGATTTGGTATCTGGGGAGTGCAAAGCTTGGTACAATTGGGCTCTACAGTCAATAAAAATGCTAGTTACTCTAGCTATGATATGGAAATCATTGTACCAGCAGACAGCACGATTAGCGATGTGAGCCAAGTAACGAGCTTGCTTGCTCCCGTTGACAATGACGGAGACAATATTACCAAGCTTTTAGATAGCTTACAGTCAGAAAAAAACGTTACATTGACACCAACTCCAACAGCCTCTTATATGGATGCTTATCAAGCCATGATGGCTGGCCAAGGAGATGCAATGGTCTTGAACAGTGTCTTCTTAGAAATGCTTCGTGCAGAAGATCCAGAGGTTGATTCGAAAATCAAGGTCTTGTACTCTGTGACCAATGAAATTAAAAACGAATCTTCAAGTACAAATCAAGAAACGGGTAATGCCATCAATATCTACATCAGCGGTATTGATACTTTTGGATCAATTTCATCCGTATCTCGATCTGACGTCAATATCATTATGACCATCAATCGGGATACCAAAAAGATATTGCTGACAACAACACCTCGGGATGCCTATGTTACCATTCCTGGAGCTGGTCAAAACCAAAAAGATAAGCTTACGCACGCTGGAATCTATGGTGTCGATACTTCCGTCCAAACCTTGGAACAACTTTATGGTATTGACATCCATTACTATGCCCGACTCAACTTTACTTCCTTCTTGAAGCTTATCGACGTTGTGGGTGGGGTTGATGTAGAAAATACACAAGAATTTACAAGTTTATATGGAAATTATTATTTCCCACTAGGACAGGTACATTTAGACTCTGATCAAGCTTTGGGCTTTGTTCGAGAACGGTACTCACTTGCCAATGGGGATAATGACCGGGGTAAGAACCAAGAAAAGGTGATTGCAGCTTTGATTAACAAGCTAACCCAGCCTGAAAACCTGCTTCATTATCAGGATATTATGCAGTCGCTTTCTGACTCTATCCAGACTGATATGCAGTTGGAAACCATGATGGAGTTGGTCAACCAACAGTTGGAAACTGTTGGAAACTTTACTGTAATTTCACAAGCTGTAAGTGGAACAGGAAGTACTGGAGTTCTTCCATCCTATGCCATGCCTGGATATGCCCTCTACATGATGGAGCTCAATCCAGATAGCCTGGAACAAGCAAAAGCAGCAATCAATGCGACCTTAGCAGGTCAATAAAACGATAGAAATGGAATAATTTTGGAGCAATGATGAATAACCAAGAAGAAAATACAATTGAAATTGATGTCTTATCACTATTGAGAACGATTTGGAGAAAGAAATTCCTGATTCTCTTAACAGCTATATTGACAACTGGCTTAGCATTTGCCTACAGTGCGTTTTTAGCGACTCCTCAGTATGATTCAACCACACGTCTCTATGTAGTCAATCAAAGTGGTGATAACGGAGCTGGTATCACTAACCAAGACTTACAAGCAGGTAGTTTCTTGGTACAAGACTATAAGGAAATCATCCTATCTCAAGATGTTTTGAAAAATGTGACCACTACTTTAGGAATTACTGACGATATTAAAGAAAAAATTACTGTTAACATCCCAGTCGATACCCGTATCTTATCCATCACCGTCCGTGATAGTGATCCTAATCAAGCGGCAACCATCGCTAATACGCTTCGTGATGAGGCAGCTAAAAAGATTATTGAGGTGACCAAGGTAAGTGATGTGACTACTTTGGAAGCAGCACTGCCAGCAGAAAACCCATCGACACCGCAAACGAAACGTAACCTTGTCTTAGGCTTTATTGTAGGTGCCTTCCTTGCAACTGCCTTGGTGCTTGTCCTCGAAGTGCTGGATGATCGTGTGAAACGACCACAAGATATCGAAGAAGGCTTAGGGATGACCTTACTAGGTGTGGTTCCACAGGCAGAGAAATTGAAATAGGAGAGAAACATGGCTACTTTAGAATTAGCAAGTAATAAACGTGGATTAGTCAAAAAGACCGAGGAATACTTTAACGCCATCCGAACCAATATCCAGTTGAGTGGTTCAGAATTAAAGGTCATCGGGATAACTTCAGTCGAGTCAAATGAAGGAAAGAGTACGACTGCAGCCAGCCTAGCGATTGCCTATGCACGCTCAGGTTATAAAACCATTTTGTTGGACGCTGATATTCGTAATTCAGTCATGTCTGGTTTCTTCAAGCCTGCGACAAAAATTACGGGTCTGACAGACTATCTGGCGGGAACAACTGACCTGTCACAGGGATTATGTGATACAGATGTTCCGAACTTAACAGTCATCGAATCTGGTAAGGCTTCACCGAACCCTACAGCCTTGTTGCAAAGCAAAAATTTCGATAATCTAATCACAACGCTCCGTCGCTACTATGATTATGTCATTGTCGACTGCCCACCTTTGGGATTGGTCATTGATGCAGCCATCATTGCACAGAAGTGTGATGGTATGGCCGTTGTCGCAGAGGCTGGTCGTGTCAAACGGTCAGGGGTTAAGAAAGTAGCAGAACAACTAGAGCAAACTGGTGCGCCATTCTTAGGTGTTATCTTGAATAAATATGATGTGGCTACTGAAAAATATGGAGCCTATGGTAATTACGGTAACTATGGTAAAAAAGCCTAGTAGTCATCATAATCAATTCCAAAATGTAGGAGCAACGAAATGATAGACATTCATTCCCATGTCATATTTGATGTGGATGATGGGCCGAAAACACTTGAGGAGAGCCTTGCATTAATTGATGAGGCACGTCGTCAGGGTGTTCGCATGATTGTTGCGACCTCTCATCGACGAAAAGGGATGTTTGAAACGCCCGAGAAAATCATCATGGCCAATTATCTAGAGCTAAAAAAAGTAGTAGCCGAACGTTTTCCAGAATTGACTCTTTGTTATGGTGGTGAACTCTACTACACAAAGGATATTATTGGCAAATTGGATGCCAAGAAACTACCAACCCTGAATGGTACGAAACAGGTATTGGTAGAATTTAGTATGAATACCGCTTGGAAAGAGATCCAAGAGGCAGTCAATGAAATCATATTGTTAGGATTAACTCCTGTAATTGCCCATATCGAGCGTTACGACGCCTTGGCATTCAAGGGAGAAAGGGTGGCCGAACTCATCGATAAAGGGTGCTTTACTCAGGTGAATAGCAATCATGTCTTAAAACCAAACTTGTTTGGAGATGTTGCCAAACCCTTTAAAAAACGCGTGCAATACTTTTTAGATAATGATCTGGTAACCTGTGTGGCAAGCGATATGCACAATCTCTCCAAACGAAAGCCTTATATGCAGGAGGCCTTCATACACATTGAAAAAGAATATGGAAGAGATCGTGCACGGGCATTGTTTAAGAAAAATCCTTTGATGCTACTCAAAAATTAGGATATAAAATTGAAATAAACGCGAAATCTTGCCTTTCGATATTTTAGTGGAGATGAAAAAGTAGTCAATGGTATAGAAAGATACCCATTGATGTAGGAGATGAAATGGTAAATATTAATGAATACCGACAGTTTAGACTGGCGCTTTTAGAAATGATAGGGGTAGTAGTGGCTGTCTCCATTACCACCCACTTGCCCACCTCAAAGATGAATCAGATAGGGACACTATTGATTATTGCCCTGCATTTTGTAGCTTTTTATTTCTCTCGAATGTCATCAGAATTTGAGAGTAGGGGCTACTTAATAGAGTTTGAACGGGTCGCTAGGTACGTTTTGATTTTCGACATACTCCTCATTTCTTTTTCTTTTTTGTTGGGAGATAGTTTTATCATTACGAGACGTGGGTTGGCTTTATTTACCATTCTTACCTTTATCATCGTTTACATTATCAACTGCACTGTGCGTAGATACAAATATCTCTTCCTTATGACTGCTGAACAACAGAAGAATACATTGGTCATTACCACTACTGAAAGATTGCGATTAATGGAGGGTTTCTTTGAGTCAGATCAACTTCCTACAAAATATTTGGCGGGTATTGTAGTCATTGGAGACGGTGATGTGGCGTTTCCAGAGGGAGTTCCAGTAGTTCCTTTTGATGATGCAATAGAGTTTGCGACTCATGAAGTTGTCGACCATGTGTTTATCAACTTACCGAGTGAACATTATGATTTCAAACATCTTGTTTCCGATTTTGAAGTCATGGGTATTGATGTGAGTGTAGATATTAACTCATTTGATTTCAGGGCTTTAAAAAATAAAAAAATCAAACAAGTTGGAGACCATAGCATCGTGACTTTTAACTCCAATTACTACAAACCTAGCCATATCTTTCTTAAGCGCATGTTGGATATCTTTGGGGCTTTGATTGGTCTTCTAATTTGTGGTCTGGTCGGGATTGTCTTAGCCCCCATCATTCGGAAAGATGGAGGACCGGCCATTTTTGTTCAGAAACGAGTAGGGAAAAACGGTCGTATCTTTAATTTTTATAAATTCCGTTCTATGTATATAGATGCAGAAGAACGGAAAAAAGAACTGATGTCTCAAAACCAGATGCAGGGTGGTATGTTTAAAATGGATAATGACCCACGGATTACTCCAATTGGTCAATTTATCCGAAAAACAAGTCTAGATGAATTGCCACAGTTTTATAATGTACTAGTTGGTGATATGAGCTTGGTAGGTACTCGTCCACCTACAGTGGATGAATTTGAAAAATATACCCCAAGTCAAAAACGACGCCTCAGCTTCAAACCAGGAATTACAGGTTCATGGCAAGTTCCTCTATTTTCAGATAATGGAGTACTTCAATCAGCAAAGGGGGTGGTATGAATGGTTCCAATAGATTCAGCAGTTAAAGACACTAAAGATAATTCTAAAGTTTTAAATGATGTTGTTGCGATTGAATCTGTTATAGTACCAGTTAACAACAATGTAAAAAAATCAAAAGCAATTTTGCATAAAATTGAAAGAGCTTCATATTTTAGCATTAAAAGAATCTTCGACATAATTTTCTCATTGCTTGGCATTATAGCATTAATTCCAGTAGCAATAGTAACTAAAATATGTTACATAGCAACAGGAGATAAAAAATCAATATTTTATAAACAAAAGAGAATCGGAAAAAATGGTAAACCGATATATATATATAAAATTAGAAGTATGGTATGGAATGCAGATGAAGTGTTAAAAGAACTTTTAAAAGACCCTAAGTATAAAAAAGAATGGGACTTAAATCATAAATTTGAAAATGATCCAAGAATAACAAAAATGGGAAATATTTTAAGAAAAACATCATTAGATGAATTGCCACAATTCATCAATGTAATTAAAGGTGATATGTCTATGATAGGACCTCGACCTTTAGTTGAAGGAGAGCTTGATGCTCATAAAGGAAATCATGCAATATATGAAAGTGTTCGCCCAGGCATCTCGGGGTGGTGGGCCGCTAACGGAAGGTCAGCTACTACTTATGAAAGAAGACTTGAATTAGAATATTTCTATTGTAAAAATTGTAATTTAATATTAGATATTAAGTGTGTATTCTTAACAATAGCAGCAGTGTTATTTAAAACAGGTGCAAAGTAGTATCAAACTATAATGAGGGATAATGTATTTTATCTCTTTTTTTAGCATATTTTTATTTCATATAAAAAATTATTATATTAAATGTAGTGGATGGATATGAAAAAATATAAATTAAAACTTGATATATATGAATTAAAAATAATAATCAATTCCTTAAATGAATTTAGAAATAAACTTATAAGAGAAAATGAAAATACAGATGGAATTGATGAATTATTAATTAAGTATATGGAAATTTTAGACTAGCAAATGCTAATTCTTTTTTTGTACATGCCATCTATAAATGATGGCTAAATTTAAGGAAAGGAGATGAAGAATATGGCACAATGTGAAATAATTGCTATTTCAAACCAAAAAGGTGGTGTTGGTAAAACAACTACAACATTTAATCTTGGTGCAGCACTTGCAAGTCAAGGTAAAAAAGTTTTACTTATTGTTGCAGATTCTCAAGGTAATTTAACAACATATATGGGGTGGATAGAAGACGAAATTCCTGTGACTCTTAATGAAGTACTGCTAAATACCTTGAGTGACAAAAAGATAGATTTTGAAAAATGTATTAAATATCATAATGAAAATTTAGATTTAATACCAAGTGATATTCATTTATCTAGTATTGAAATGACGCTTGTTGGAGCAATGAGTTGAGAATATACTTTGAGACATTCAATTCAAAGTATAAAAGACCAATATGATTATATTTTAATAGATACTCAGCCTTCACTTGGAATGTTACCAATTAATGCACTTGCTTGTGCACTCCCAAATTTCAAGTTGAAATTAGCCACCCATAAGAAATTCACTCGGCGACTTGTAGTCCAAGCATTTTTTAGGGTAATTATTAATCCAATTTTCGATAAAAGCGACTTCATTCAGAGTCGTTTTCTTGGTTCCTTTTGGTAACCATCTCCGAATCAATCGATTGTGATTTTCATTCGTTCCCCTCTCCCATGAAGAGTAGGGATGTGCATAGTAGATATGTTCCTCAGGAAAGACCTCAGCCAGACGACTAAATTCTGTACCATTATCTGCAGTTATAGACAGGATATGATGTTCCCTCAAGATTCCCTCCAGTGCTTGATTGACTGATTCAGTGGTTTTGTTAGGTATCAGACGGATGATTTGGTGTCTACTCCGACGGTCGGTTAAGACTAAAAGGCAATGATTTTTCACTCTGGTTAGTAGAACTGTATCAATTTCATAATGACCATTTTCTAAGCGAAGATTAATAACTTCAGGTCGATCTTCAATTGATTTGCCTGCTGGTTTAAAGTTAGGACTGGCTTGCTTCTTGACACTTTTCCCTTTTCTAGGGTAAAGCATGTCTGCTTTCGTCAATCCTAAATGACCATTATGAAACCAATAGTAAATGGTTGAAATGCCCACTTTCATTTTCTTCTTCTTAACCATCATTTCAGGAGAAAACTTTTGCTTAGCATAGTGTAAAATTTTCTCTTTCATTTCCTTCGTTAGGATTATTTTTTTTACCGATCGTTTTCGATTAGTTTGGTATACCGTTTGTGCATAGTCGGCAGAATAGACTTTTTTGTACAGCCCTTTTCGCACTTGTTGTAAAGTTGTCCCACGTTTGACTTCATTATTAATCGTCTGAGGAGCCTTTCCAAGCAACCCTTCAATTTCACGATTGGACATATTTTCATTTTTTCATCGTTCAATCAGGCGACGGTTATCCATTGTCAAATGTTTCCCTTTTGGTGTATACTGTTCTTGCATCTCTGTGCCTCTTTCTTGTGTTTGTGGTGAACTACAAGTATAGCACAGAGGTGTTTTCTTATACCTTAACATCGATTTTCTTTGACAACAGGAACCCTTGAACCTGTTTTGTCAGCTAAACCAAGGCTACTATTAGCCTTGGCTACTTAGCCTAACAGCTCCAAGCCTGTTATCAAATGAAATTACAGGCTTACTCAAAGATAGTGAAACAAATATTTTTGAACAAGGCGAGGTGGCTAACTTCATTATAGAACTTTCAGACAAAATTTACTATGCAAAATTGAGCAAAAAAATGGCTGAAAAAGTTGAAACTTTAGTTCTTTTGGTGTATAATATTATAGTATTGTCGAGTTTCTTTCAGATGAACATTATATTTGAAAGACAAAACAGATTGATTTAAAAATATAGAATAGATTATACAATAGAGTTAGTTTGAGTATTTATCATTGCATTGTATAGTGCATTTTTTTTTTTAGGAGAAGTGAATTTTGTGGAAAAAAATGAGCCGATAAGAGTGGTACAAATTATAGGAAAATGGCTTGGTGGTGGAGTGGAATCTGTCGTAATGAATTATTATAGACATATTGATAGAACTAAAATTCAGTTCGATTTTATATGTGATGAAGATTCTACGAATATTCCATATGGAGAAATAGAAAAAATGGGTGGTAAAGTTATTTTAATACCGCCATATCAAAAAGTTTTTAAGTATCATATAAAACTAAAAGAAGTTTTAAAATCTGGTGGATACAAAATAGTTCACTCGCATATTAATACATTATCAGTTTTTAGTTTGTTTGCTGCTAAGTGTGCTGGAGTTCCAGTAAGAATTGCACATAGTCATAGCACGACAAATAAAAAAGAAAAAAAGAAGAATTTATTGAAGCAGGTATTAAGACCATTTAGCAAAGTATTTGCAACAGATTATATGTGTTGTTCAGAACTTGCTGGCAGATGGTTGTTCGGAAACAAAGAATATGACAATGGTAATGTTTATCTTTTAAACAATGCAATTGATTTAGATAAATTTAAATATGATGAAGAAAAAAGAAAAAAGAAAAGAAAAGAATTAAATATAGAAGATGATACTTTAGTAATTGGTCATGTTGGTAGATTTGTTGAACAAAAAAATCATAGATTTTTAATTGATATATTTAATGAAGTACATAAACAACAAGAAAATTCTATTTTATTACTTGCAGGACAAGGTCCTTTAATGGAAGAAATGAAAGAGAAGGTCAGAGATTTAGGATTAGAAAAAAATGTCAAATTTTTAGGACAAAGATACGATATAAATGAATTATATCAAGCATTTGATGTATTTTGCTTACCATCATTGTATGAAGGACTGCCAGTTGTTGGAGTTGAAGCACAAGCAACTGGACTATTATGCATATTTTCAGATGATATGACAAAAGAAACAAAAGTGTTGGACACTACTGAGTTTTTATCACTAAATCAAAGTGTAGAAGAGTGGGCTTATACTATAATAGAAAAAATCAAAAAATTTAAACGATTAAATCCCAAAAAAGAAATATCTGATAAGGGATTTAATATAGATACTGAAACCCAAAAAATCTTTAATTTTTATGAATGGAGAAAACTATGAAAAAGTGTTTAATTATATGTTGGTATGGAAAAATTCCAGATTATTATGAATTATGGAAATGTAGTTGTAAAAATAATCCAAATTATGATTTTTTTATTTTCACAGATCAAAATTTAAAAAGTGATATGAAAAATCTGAAAATAATTAATATAAAGTTTGAACAGATAAAAAAACTTATTGAAAAAAAACTTGAAATAAAAGTTAGTTTTTCTAAACCATATAAGTTTTGCGATTTCAGACCAGCATATGGCGTAATTTTTGAAGATTATATCAAAGATTATGATTATTGGGGGCATTGTGATTTAGATCAAGTGTTTGGCAAAATTTCAAATTTTATACCAGATAAAACTATTAAACAATTCGAAAAAATTAATCGCTTTGGGCATTTTGTTTTATATAAAAATACGGAAGAAATGAATTATATTTTCAGAAAAAGTGGTGCTGTTTTTGATTGGAGAGAAGTATTTGAAAATGAAGAAAATTACGCGTTTGATGAATATACTGGTATAAATAAAATAATTGATAAAAATAATGTTTTACAGTATTCGTCAAATGAATATGCTGACATTGACAAGAGACATAAGCGTTTTAAAACAATAAATCACCAGAATTGGAAAAAACAAATTTTTGTACTAGAGAATGGCGATATTTATAGATATGTATATATAAACGGGGTTATTGAAAAGAAAGATGTATTTTTTTACTTACATTTTCAAAAGAAAAAGCCTATAATTGATAAAAATATTGATTATAACAAAAAAATTGTAATGGGATGTAATAAATTTTCAAATGTTGATAAGATAACTTATGAAACTTTTGATGAATTTAACACATCAAAAAGTACTATAGCTGAAAATATAGAATTAATTAAGTATTATTATTGTAAAGTGATTGAGTTTTTAGAGAGTACTAGGGCAGAAAAAAGAATTAAAAAAATGCAAAAAGGAGTATGATTATGCAGATTTTAGTTTATGGAATCAGTAATCAAAAGGGTGGAATATCTGAGTTTATGATGAACCTAAATAAGAATATGCTGAACAAAGATATTTCATTTAATTATATAATAAAAGGTAAAGATAGTGTATATGCTCCATTAATTAACAAAATGAATGGTAAGGTATTTTATTATAATTACAGAAATAAGATTGAACGTTTGACTAATCTTTATAAAATTATAAAAAAAGAAAGAAGCAAAACTAATATTTTTTATTATAATACAAGTGGAACATATTTTGTTTTTCCAATTATTTTTGCAAAATTACTCGGATATAAAATAATATCACACGCTCATGGTGGAAAAGATAGAAATATAAATAAAGCTTTTGAGTTATTAAATATAATTAATAGAAACTTATTAAATATTGTTTCTTCAGTAAAGTTTACTTGTTCAGATGTTGCAAAAGAGTGGGTTTACGGAAACGCTAAAAATGTTATTCAAGTTAATAATGCGATTGACCAAAATATTTTTTTTTATGATAGCAATTTAAGAAAAGAAATTAGGAAGTTGCTAGGAGTGTCAACGAAAGATATTGTAATGATTAATGTTGGAAGAGTAGAATATCCTAAAAATCAAAAATTCTTAATAAATCTCATGGTTAAACTAAATAAATCAGAAAAAAACTTTAAATTACTATTAGTTGGAAATGGTACTGACCTTGAGAATTTAAAAAAATATGTAAGAGATAAGAAAATAAATAATATATGTTTTTTAGGACAAAGAACTGATGTAAATAACTTATTAAATGCGTCAGATTTGTTATTACTTCCAAGTTTTTATGAAGGATTTCCAATTGTGTCAGTTGAAGCACAGGCAACGGGATTGCCATGTATTCTGTCAAATACTATAACTAAAAGTTCTAATATAACTAATTTAGTAAGTTTCTTGTCTTTAAATGAAGAAGACTGGATAAATAGTATAATGAACTTTAAAGTTAGTAAAAGGACAGATATGAATCATATTTTAAAGGAAAATGGCTTTGATGAAAACTCAATATGTGAAAAGGTTTATGATCAAATAAATAAGATTTACGAGGGAAGTTATGATAATTAAATTTGCCTTAATTCTAGCAATAGTTATAGCAATGTTTTTAGCATCTACAAAAATGTCTTATCGTAATATATGGGTGTTAAATCTTTTATGTTGTATAATACTTTCTATTTTTGCTTACCATTTAGTTCCATTAAAGTCATTAGATATTTATAGATATTATACTCAAATAGAAATTGCTAAACAAAGTGGTTTAGAATTTTTATTAAAACATAACGATTATAGTGCTTTACCAATTGCTGGATTATATGTTTCGATATTTGTGATATTAAATAATAAATTTTTATTGCCAGCAGTTACGTGCTTTATATATTATTTTTTTATATCGAATATTATGATTAAATATTCAAAAAATAATAAAAAGAGTAAATATGGATTAATGATAGCATTAATAGCATTTTATTTGATTAGTAATTATTTAGGTGTAATATCAGGAATTAGAAATCCCATGGCAATATCTTTGTTTTGTTATATTTTATACAAGGATCTCGTCATGAGTGCAAGCTTTAAAAAGTGCCTTTTGGGATATATACTATTATGCTTTTTTCATCCATCTGTAATTATCTTGTTAATAATTAGGCTACTTTTATTGTTAAGCAAAAGGCATGATAAAATTATTTGCATGTTATTGCTACTTTGGACATTGATGAAAACAAATTTGTTAACAATTTTGCTAAAAGTTACCAATAATAGTTATATTTTGCTATTGAGTCAGAAATTAACATCATATGATTCCACTGAAGCAAATGCAGTTGCAAATGTTTCACTATATACTGTGGTTTATTCGATATTCTATATAAGCAGCGTGGTTATATATTTTATTTATAAAGCTAAGTGCACTAGAAATGAGAATAATAGAAATGAAAAGTATGATAGATTTCTTAAATTTCTATTATGCTTTTGTATAGGCTCAATATTTGAGTATCATATGTTTGTTAGGTTTTCACGAAGTGTCTTAATGCTATTATCATTGCCTATTATAAATATAATATCATGTGAAAAGTTTAACAGTAAAAATAAATTACTCGTCCTATTTTTAGTATTAATTGAATCTTTGATATTTTTACTATTTTATATGACGGGGCAATATACATCAATAAGTTTTTTTTATGGCGGTGAAAAATGAATGAGAAAATATGCGTTGTAGTACCAGTGTATAATGTAGAAAAATATGTAAAGAAATGTATAGAAAGTATTATTGCACAATCATATTCCAATATTGAAGTTATCATTGTAAATGATGGATCAACAGACAACTCATTAAAAGTGTGTATTGAAAGTTCGAAAGATGATAAAAGATTTAAAGTGGTATCGAAAAAAAATGGTGGATTGAGTGATGCAAGAAATTATGGAATGAAATTTTGTACTTGCAAGCTAATTACTTTTATTGATAGTGATGACTATATATCAAAAGATTATATTAAAAACTTATATGAATTAATGTTAAAATATAACGCTGATATTTCATGTACTAACTATATAAATTCTTATGAAGATAATAGTTTTGGGAAAAAAATCAAACATAATCGTGAAAAGGTATTTAGTTCGCAAGATGCCATTATTGATGTTTTATATCAAAAAAACATTGCAAATAGTGCATGGGGAAAATTATACAAATATGAATTATTTAAGGGAATATTATTTCCTAAAGGAAAGTTATGTGAAGATTTGGGAACTTTTTATAAGTTGTTTGAAAAAGCATCCATTATTGCTTATTCTACTTCACAAGATTATTTTTATTTACAAAGAAAAACGAGTATAATGGGATCTGAATTCAACGAAAAAAAATTAGATGCATTAGAATTTGCAAATGATATTTATAAAAAATATTCAAAAACAAAAATAAAAAAATCAGCTGAATCAAGAATTTGTGCAGAATGTGTAAATTTATTAAACCAAATTCCAAAAGAGTATGAAATGGTGAAAGATAAAGTAATGCTACATTTAAAAAAACATTATAAAAATGTTATATTGGACTGTAATGTGAAATTTATATTAAAAATTAAAATTTTATTGCTGATTATGGGAGTAAAACAATGAATATAAAAGATATAAGAAAAGAAATAAAAAACGATAAAAAAAATTATTTAGGGAAAAAATCTTTTATTTATGTGATTATTGGACACCAAAATTATATTTATTATAAGGCTTTGAAATATAATAGGCTATATAGATTTTACAAGTTAAACCATAAAGGCATAATCAATAAAATCCAATATATATATATTACAAAAAAGAAAAATTTATATTGTAACAAGTATGGATTAGAAATTAATGGAGCTAAAATTGGAAAAAACTTTACTATTTTCCATAGCAATATAATTATAAATGAAAACAGCACACTTGGAGATAATTGCTATTTACATGGTAACAATTGCATAGGTAATAACGGCATTAACAATATGTGCCCACAAATTGGAAATAATGTAGATATAGGTTATGGTACAGCAATCATAGGTAATGTTAGGATTGGAGACAATATAGTTATTGGTGCTAATTCAATCGTAAATAAAGATTTGTTAGAAAGCAATGCAATTTATGCTGGCTGTCCAGCCAAATTAGTTAGGAGTAAAAATGAAGTCGATAATTAGAAGTATTAAACATATTTTATTGAATATATATGATTCAATTTTTGCTAGAAAAAATTTTCAGAATAATTCGTTAGATAATGCTGTTCTTGTTATGCTTGCAGCAGATTATAATAATTTAGGAGATGTTGCAATTACTTATGCTCAAAAAAATTTTTTGCAGAATGTTTTTAAAGATAAAAATATAATTGAAATTCCAGTAAAAGATACTGTAAAATTTTTTATTGATATGAAGAAAAAAGTAACTTCTAATACACTTATAACAATTATTGGTGGAGGAAATACAGGTGATAGATATGAGTTGATAGAAAGGTATAGAAGATTTATCATAAGAAATTTTAAAAATAATAAAGTTATTATTTTTCCACAAACTATTGATTTTTCAGATACAAAGTATGGAACATACTCATTAAAAAGAAGTATTAAAGACTATTCTAGAAATAAGAATATGATAATATGTGCTAGAGAAAGTAAAAGTGAAGAAATTTATAAAAAATTATTTTCTAATAAAGTTATTTTGACTCCTGATATAGTATTTTCATTAGAATGTGATAATAACTTTAAACGTGAAGGAATGTCATTAATGTTGAGAGACGATGGAGAAAAAATTCTAAAAAACGATGATGAGACAAAATTGATAAAAAAGCTTTCAAAAATTTATGGGAATGTATTAATAAGTGATACCTGTATAAAAAATTTTGAATATGAAAATAGATATGAATTATTATTTAAGAAAATAGATGAGATAGCTTCAAAAAAGTTTGTGATAACAGATAGATTACATGGTATGATTTTTTGTTATATAACCAAAACACCATGTATTGTAATGCCAAATAATAATCATAAAATATTAATGACATATGAAAATTGGCTAAAAGATTGTAACTATATTAAATTAATTAGAAAGTTTAGTTTAGATGAAATAATAAAGAATATCGAAATATTAAACTCTTTAGATGAGTTTTTCTTTTCAAAAACTATTAATGAAAAGCAAGAAAATCTGAAAATTCTTTTAAGACAATTTAATGATAACGAAATGTAGAATTTAAGGAGAAAATAATGGAAAAAGATAAAGAGTTAATAAAAAATACTATCATAATTTTACTTGGAAAATTTTGCACGCAATTTTTATCTTTTTTCTTGCTTCCTTTATATACAAGCATACTTTCAGCTAATGAATATGGAATTTATGATCTAATAGTTACGTATGTAGCTTTGTTTGTTCCTGTTATTTCGCTACAAATGGAAATGGCTATTTTTAGAGAATTGATAGATGTTCGTAGTAATTATGAGAAAACAAGTAAAATTATATCATCTGGAATATATAGTGTAGTATTACAATTTATTATTTGCCTTATAGGTTATTATTTAATATCTATATTTATAAATATTCCATATAAAAATTATATAATTCTAAATATTTTAGCTGTAATGGTATCTAGTGTATTTATGCAGATAGCAAGAGGATTAGGAAAAAATGTTGAATATTCTATATCTAGTGTTATTGCTGGTGTATCTACAATTTTATTGAATATTTTATTTTTAGTTGTACTAAAGTTTAATGTAGATGGTATGATTATTTCAACAATTTTATCAAATATTTTTGCTGCCATATATATATTTACAAGTTGTGAATTATATAAAAAAATTAAATATTCAAGTGTTAGTAAACAAACAATACACAAACAATTAAAGTACTCATTACCACTTGTGCCAAATGGATTAATTTGGTGGACCATAAATGTATCGGATAGGACAATAATTTCTATTTTTTTAGGAGCAGGAGCAAATGGAATATATGCTGTTTCTAATAAATTTTCTTCTATACTAATGCAAATATTTAATATTTTTAACTTATCTTGGACAGAGTCAGCTTCATTACATATAAATGATGAAGACAAAAATGAATTTTTCTCTGGTGTATTCAATAAAACATTGAAATATTCATTAGTAGTTTGTCTTTTAATAACTGTAGCATTACCATTTTTGTTTAATACATTAATAAGCAAGAGTTATAGTGAGGCATATATATATATTCCAATCCTTTTAGTTGGAATGATATTTAATATTATAGTTTCATTTTTAGGAAGTATATATGTAGCAAAAAAATTAACAAAAGAAGTTGCTAAGACATCCTTTGGTGCTGGTGTATTAAATATATTAATTAATGTGTTTTTAGTTAAATATATTGGGATATTTGCAGCGGCTATAAGTACAGTATTAGCATTTTTGATTATGAGTATTTTTAGAATAGTTGATGTTCAGAAATATGTAAAGTTAAAAATAAACTTTAAAGAATTTAGTATTGTACTTTTATTGTTTTTAATTTCTTTACTATTATATTATTTTAATAATACATTGATTTCTGCCATTTATTTAGTTTTAGTTATTGTATATGTTTTTATTGATAATAAAAACTATATAAATATGATTTTAAAGAAGATTAAAAATTGGAAAAAGCAAGCATAAAAAAAATAATGAGTTGGATTTTTTTATTCTATGGACAGGATTGATATTATTTATGTCTAGTATGGATACGAATGAATCAAACGGAAAGAGCAAAACAATCATTAACGAAATTGTTAACGATGTTGTTGAAAAATCAGTAGAAACTACTAATGGACTGGGTATAACAGATAAACATCCAAGTGAAAATATAATGAATCAGGTTATTGAAAAATTAAATTATCCATTAAGGAAAGCTGCTCATGCAAGTGAATATTTTATATTTACAATACTTATATTAATTGCATTAAAAAATAGTGGTGTTAAAGGAAATAGAAAGTTTATAATTGCTCTAGTTATTTGTTTTATTTATTCCTGTACTGATGAGTATCTTCAAACTTTTGTCAATGGGAGAACTGGACAATTCTCTGATACGCTTATAGATACTTTTGGTGGATTTATTAGTTGTTTAATGTATACTTTTATGATGAAAATAAATAAGATTAGAAAGAAGTACATTTGAGTTGTGTTTCTTTTTTTGGCTCTTTGTCAACTGTAGTGGGTAGATGAAAAGCTAACACCTAGAGAGGACGAACTTCGTTCTCTCTTTCTTTATCTCTTTCTTGTTTTTAGGAGATAAGCTGAAAAGGGCTCTCCCCAGCCCTTTTCACTGTTCAAAGCAATCAAAATCCGTTTTTTAAAGTTTTCAAAGTTCCTGAAACCAAAGGCATTTCTCTTAATAACTTTGATGAGATTGTTGGTAGCTTCCAGTTTGGCGTTAGAATAAGGTAAATCCATGGCGTTTACAACCTTGTCTTTATCCTTTAGAAATGTCTTCAATACCGTCTGGAAAATAGGATTAACAGTGGCTATTTCCTGTTCGATGAGGTCAAAGAAATGGTCTGAGTTCTTCTCTTGGAAATGAAATAAGAGAAGCTGATAGAGTTCATCAGAGTAGGATAGGAGTTTTTCTTGGATTTCCTTGTTAGTCAAATGCATTCGAAACATAGGGCGATAAAATCGTTTATCGCTGAGTTTACGGCTATCTTGTTGTATCAATTTCCAGTAACGTTTCAATGCTCGGTATTCGTGCGATTTTCTGTCGAATTGATTCATAATTTGAATACGGACACGGTTCATAGCACGACTAAGGTGTTGCACGATATGAAAGCGATCGAGTACAATTTTTGCATTGGGGAGTGAAACAGTCTGGGAATAGACTGTTTCAGCCTGAGCTCAGAAATAGAAGAGCGAAGGGGTTAGCAAGTTGATAATAGGGACTAAACATATCCATGGTAATCACTTTGACCCGATTTCTAACCTTTCTAGGATAGCGTAGAAAGTGGTTTCGGATGGTTGCTTGAGTTCTTCCGTCCAGAATGGTTATGACATTTAGGGAATTGAAATCTTGAGCGATGAAGCTCATCTTTCCTTTCTTGAAGGCAGCTCAAACAGTCTATCCCCAGACTGTTTGACTCCCAGCTCATCACCTCAGGTAAGGTATTCCAATCCGTTTCAAACTTGAACTCATTTAGCTTTCTTATAACTGATGATGTTGAGATAGATAGCCTGTGTGCAATATGTTTCATTGCTTGATTTTCGATGAGTAATTGTGCGATTTTCTGGTTAACAGCGACAGAGATTTGGTGGTTCTTCTTGACAAGAGGAGTTTCAGCGACCGCCATTTTTCCGCAATCTTTACACTTGAAACGACGCTTTCGAAGACGGATAAGTAAAGGGTAGCCAGCAGTTTCTAGGTAGGGGATTTTAGAGGCTTTCTGGAAGTCGTATTTTGCCATTTTTCCCTTGCAGGAAGGGCATTTAAGGGCTGTGTAATCCAAGTGACCGTGGAGTTCTAAGTGAGTTCCCATATCATATTCATCAGTGATAAGGATATTTTGGTCTTTAATTCTAAGAAAATTTGTGATAAGATTTAGTTGTTCCATATGAGTCTTTCTAATGATTTAGTTGAACGCTTTTCATTATAGGTCATATGGGACTTTTTGTATATACTCAAAAAACTCTATAATCTCTACAATGGTTTTACCCACTACAGAAATTATAGAGCCGAAAAAACTAGAATTCTAGTCTTTATGATTAGGATTCTTTTTTATGGCTCATACCTTTTCGAAGGACAATATTATTTTATACAAGATTTTTATGAGTGAAGTAGCATGTTGACGAATAGGTGTGCTTTTGTAGGTTATAGGATGATAAATGTTGTATTTTGGACTGCTATCCCCACTATGGTATAATCTTCATATGAAAAAGATTAGTGATTTAGGTTTAACGGGTCGAAAGCTGGTTGGCGAGGGGCTGATTCTTGTCATCATTGGTATTTGCTTTCTGATTGCTGGCTGGCAATTTCCAGGGTTGATTTTGCGTTTTATTCACGCTGGGTTATTCTTCTTAGCTCTTTATGAATTGAGCATGATTTTCTTCAGAAAGAAGAAGTCAAATGAAAGTATTTTAGCTTTGGTGGGCAAGGCTGTTTTGTTTGGCGTTCTAGCTAGTATTGACTTGGCCGTTCAGATTCCCTTGTATTTTGCGGCGATATTTATTGGTATATACCAGCTGTTTACAGC
The DNA here is from genome assembly GCA_022354845.1 of Streptococcus suis. Lineage (NCBI taxonomy): Bacteria > Bacillati > Bacillota > Bacilli > Lactobacillales > Streptococcaceae > Streptococcus > Streptococcus suis. Next base: position 1,387,355 of record CP031970.1, on the reverse strand, counting down.
GGTGATTAACTTTATTACCTATTATTTGTATCGAAAAGATCAGGTTGAACCGAGGCTTCGTTTTTTGATGGATGGGATTTGGTTATCTGTCTTGGGGACAGCTTCCCTTTTTGTATCTGGCACACAATTGGTTGTACAGACCTTGGTCATTGGTGTTTATTTGATCCTCTATGGTATGACCAATTTGCGGGATGGTTTATTGTTTGAAGAAGCAGTCGAGCAGCAACGTCCCAAGCGTCATCTTCGAGTGACACTTCCCTTGTTCATGGCTGCACTCATTCCTCGACTGACCTTGCAACGGATCAATGATTTTCTAGCAGACAATAAAGGTCAGACGCCACAGTCCGTTTATAATGGTCACAAAGACATTGCGACAGTACCCTCACTAGAAGTCTTCATTCATGTGGGTGAGGAAGGCTTTGGTGTGGTAGGGCATGTGGATCTGAGTTATAAGGGACGGGTCTATGGCTACGGCTCTTATGATGTCTTGTCGGAACGTCTGGGTGGGGCGATTGGTGATGGTGTTTTATTTAAAGCTGAGCGCCAATCCTATATTGACTTTTGTACCCAAGAGGGGATGACCATACTTGGTTACCAGATGGTGTTGAGTCCTGAGCAAGAGGCAGCTATTGAAGAACGGTTGGATGAGATTGACAAGCTGTTGGTGCCTTGGAATCCAAGTTCTGAAAAAGTATCAAAAACCACAGATGGACAAGCGATTGAAATGTACGCCTATCGAATCAAAGAAGAAATCGGTGCTGAGTTATTTAAATTTAGAAAATCGAAATTCAAAACCTATTTTGTCCTATCCACCAACTGTGTCCTCTTGGCAGACTCAGTCATTGGACAAGCGGGCACGGACATCCTAGGCATTCGAGGGTTTATCGCCCCTGGTACCTATCAAACCTATCTGGATCAAGAATATGAAAAACCACATAGTATGGTTGTTGCTAAGAACATATATTATCGCAAAGAAAAATCCTAGTATTTACTAGGTTTTTCTATTTGATCAGGCGTCCATATACCGCAAAATCCCTGATTTCATGCTATAATAGTTCTATGGATAAAAACAAGTTATTATTAATTGATGGCTCTTCTGTAGCTTTTCGTGCTTTCTTTGCACTTTATCATCAAATCGATCGCTTTAAGAGTCCGACTGGTCTTCATACCAATGCGATTTATGGTTTCCATCTCATGTTGGACCATATGATGAAGCGGATTGAGCCGACTCACATTTTGGTAGCATTTGATGCAGGGAAGACAACTTTCCGAACAGAGATGTTTGCGGACTATAAGGCAGGTCGTGCCAAAACTCCAGATGAGTTCCGTGAGCAATTTCCCTTTATCCGCCAGATGCTAGATGCCATGGGGATTAAGCACTATGAGTTGAGCCAGTACGAAGCCGACGATATTATCGGTACTTTGGATAAAATGGCAGAGCGGACAGACATTCCTTTCGATGTGACCATTGTCAGCGGTGATAAAGACTTGATTCAGCTGACGGATGAAAACACTGTTGTGGAAATTTCCAAGAAAGGGGTTGCCGAGTTCGAAGAATTTACCCCTGCCTACCTCATGGAAAAAATGGGCATCACGCCAACACAGTTTATTGACCTCAAAGCCCTCATGGGAGATAAGTCCGATAACATTCCTGGTGTGACCAAAATCGGTGAAAAGACAGGTCTGAAGCTTCTAACCGAGTTTGGTTCCTTGGAAGGAATTTATGACCATATCGATAGCATGAAGGCTTCCAAAATGAAGGAAAACCTGATTGCGGATAAGGAACAAGCCTTCCTATCTCGAACCCTTGCAACCATCGATACGCAGGCACCGATTGAAATTGGTTTGGATGACATTGTTTACCAAGGTCCACGGATTGAGGAGTTGGGTCAGTTTTATGATGATATGGGCTTCAAACAGTTACGGGCCCAGCTAGGCACGACGAACATGCAAGAGGAAGAAGTACTGGATTTTCAAATCGTATCCGAAGTCAGCTCTGCTATGTTCAAAAAAGACCAATTCTTTTACTTTGAAATCTTGGGGGAGAATTACCACCGAGAAGAGGTAGTTGGTCTGGCTTGGGGGGACAAGGATGGTATCTATGTTGGTGGACCTGAGCTCTTGGATAGTCCGGTATTGAAGGATTTTCTGGAACACCAGCCTATCAAAACCTATGATTTCAAGCGTGGCAAGGTTTTGCTTGCGCGTAAAGGGATTGATTTACTCCCTGCAACCTTTGATAGCCGACTCGCCAAGTATTTGCTTTCAACAGTTGACGACAATGCGTTGACAACCATCGCCCATCTCTATGGACAGACCAGCTTGATTCCTGACGAGGCCATATACGGCAAAGGTGCGAAGTTGGCTCTGCCTGAGCGTGATGTTTTCTTCCCGCACTTGGCCCGCAAGGTGCAGGTCTTGATGGAGACAGAAGCACCGATGTTGGCCAAGTTAGAGGAAAACCAGCAGTCCGATCTTCTCTTTGAGATGGAGTTGCCGCTTGCTAATGTCTTAGCCAAGATGGAAATTGCTGGAATCAAGGTAAAAGTTGAGACCTTAAAAGCCATGCAGGCTGAAAATGAAGTCTTAATTGAGCAGTTGACCAATGAAATCTATGAGTTGGCTGGTCAAGAATTTAATATCAATTCGCCTAAGCAATTAGGGACTATTCTCTTTGAGGATATGGGCTTGCCCTTGGAATACACCAAGAAAACCAAGACAGGCTATTCTACAGCGGTGGATGTCTTGGAACGGTTGGCACCAATCGCTCCAATTGTTTCAAAAATTTTGGACTACCGTCAGATTACCAAGCTTCAGTCTACCTATGTGATCGGCTTACAGGATGCCATTTTAGGAGATGGTAAGATTCATACCCGCTATGTGCAGGATTTGACGCAGACAGGTCGTCTCTCATCGACGGATCCCAACCTGCAAAATATTCCTGTTCGTCTAGAACAAGGTCGTTTGATTCGTAAGGCATTTGTTCCTTCGCTTGAAAATAGTGTCCTCTTGGCATCGGACTATTCACAGATTGAATTGCGTGTATTGGCCCATATTTCCCAAGACCAACACTTGATTGAAGCCTTCCAACAGGGTGCTGACATTCATACGTCAACAGCCATGCGTGTTTTTGGGATTGAAAAGGCAGAGGATGTGACGCCAAATGACCGTCGGAATGCCAAGGCTGTCAACTTTGGTGTTGTTTATGGAATTTCTGATTTCGGTCTTTCCAACAACCTTGGAATTTCCCGTAAGGAAGCCAAAAACTATATCGACACGTATTTTGAACGTTTCCCTGGTATCAAAGACTACATGGAAACCATTGTGCGAGAAGCCCGTGATAAGGGCTACGTAGAAACGCTCTACAAGCGTCGTCGAGAATTGCCAGATATCAACTCTCGGAATTTCAATGTCCGTAATTTCGCGGAGCGGACGGCCATCAACTCACCGATTCAGGGTTCGGCCGCAGACATTCTCAAAGTAGCCATGATCAATCTTGATAGGGCACTGACAGAAGCTGGTCTTTCGACCCGTATGCTCTTGCAGGTACACGATGAGATTGTCTTAGAGGTGCCAATGGCAGAGCTGGAAACAGTAAAAGCTATGGTCAAGGAGACCATGGAGTCGGCCATTCAGTTGTCAGTTCCCTTGATTGCGGATGAAAATGAAGGTGAGACTTGGTACGAAGCCAAATAAGTTAAAGGAAGTAAATCGATGAAGAAATCACTTGTACTGATGGGATTACTGAGTTTGTTTCTCACTGCATGTGGTGTTAAGGAACAAACGAGTTCAAGTCAACAGTCGAGTTCATCAGGAGAAGAATTCTCAGCCACCTTGCCTATTTTACAGGAGAAAGAAGATACAAGTAACGAAAAGTTAGATGTCTTGGCCAACGCAGAAATCAATGTCGTCAACCCAAATCCTCCAGCGGATGAGACGCAAAAAGGCCACAAGATTCATGCGGCCAACAATGGTGTAGCGGAACAGGATGAAAATGGAAATATTAAAGAGTATTTTCGTTATTACGATGTTCCATCAACATGGACGATTAATGTGGAAAACACCGAAGATGAGACTCTTTTGGCTGTCTATGATGTGAAAGAAGGTGCCAGTACCTTTATGGTTCAGCTTTATACTATCAACACCTTCAATCAATCTCCATTAGAAGATGGCCGCAATATGACCATGGATGAGCTGGCCGAACGCATGAAAGAGACCAATCACGATTTTTTAGAAGATACGGTTGTGACGATTGCTGGGCAAGAGTGGCAGGTTGGACGCCAGATTCTCAGTGACCAAAAATTGGCTCGTTTAACCTTTTACCGTATGGAATCTACTGGTTCTTATGATGATTCTGTTGTGGTTGGTGCAATATATTATTCGCTGGATCCTGGACTTGATACGGATCGCACTTTGTTGAAAAAAGCTATAGGTCAATTGAAGGATGTTGTGTATCAGATTTCTAAAAAGTAAGATGGCTTTGAAAGTTATTGATAATCTTTCAGATTAAGGAGAATTATATGACGTACGCATTTCAAAATCCTAGTCAGGATACTATTTTCGACTTTCTTAAAGAAGCTAAAACCATCGCAGTTGTTGGATTATCCAATCGGGAAGAAACAGCAGCCTATCGGGTTTCTAGGATCATGCAGGATGCTGGTTATCGGATTATTCCAGTAAATCCACGGTCTGCTGGAGAAACAATTCTTGGTGAGACTGTTTATGCAAGTCTCAAAGATATTCCTCTTTCCATCGATATTGTTAATGTCTTTAGACGGAGTGAATTTCTCCCAGACGTTGCTCGTGAATTCGTTGAAACAGATGCTAAGATTTTCTGGGCTCAACTCGGTTTGGAAAGTCAAGAAGCTGAGGAAATCCTTCGTCAGGCAGGTCGAGACCAGATTGTCATGAACCGATGCATTAAGATTGAATACCAAAAGATGATTGGAGAATAAATTCATACTCTTCGAAAATCAGAAAAAGACCTTGTTGACTTATTTTCGTTGAGTATCAGTTTCGGTGATAAAAATATAGTCGAATGAATTAGCTTTCAGACAAGGAACTGAGGTGCAGGTAGCTAGAACAGCCTAAAGGCTGTTCTAGGTTGGAAATAAGACTTGCGAAGCAAGTCACTTTCGCAGAGTACGGCAAACCGAAAGTGACGATGTATCAAAGTTAATTCAAAAGACTACAAAAGCTATAGAATCTTGGTGAATCCCTCTTAAGGGGAGGAGGCCAGTTCTATAGCTTTTTCACTTTTTCATTGCAAAAAACCGAGCACGTTGGGCTCGGTAGGTGGTTTATGATTGCCAGATGGTTTTAGTTGATTGCTGCAAGAAGGGCATCTGCTTGTTTTGCAAGTTGAGCTTCATCAACAGGTGCACCAATTGTTGCAAGAGTGAATTCATCAACCAAAGAAGTACGGATAAATGGAAGTAGTTTGCGGTATTCAACAGCTGCTTCGTCTTGGTGTGCAAATGATGAGATAGATACAGTAACAACTTTTTCGTTGATTGCTGAAACACCAGTTGTGTCAGAAAGATCGAGTGCACGGCTAAGCCAGTCAAGAAGGTTTCTTACTGAACCTGGAATGCCAGCGTTGTATACTGGTGAGAAAATCCAGATAGCATCAGCAGCCAATACTGCTGCACGAGCTGCTTTAACAGCTGCAGGTGCATCAGCTTCAAGATCTTGTGAGAATACGGGAACATCTTTCCAATCTAAGTAAGAAACAGTTGCTTTTCCTTCAAGTGCTTTTTCAGCAGATTTTGCCAATTCAGCAGAGAATGCACCCTCACGAAGAGAACCAACTAAAAATAATACGTTTGCCATAATGAAAATAGCTCCTTAAATAATGTGATGGTAATAGTATACATCATATATCACTAGTTAGCAATAATTATGAACCTAATTTTTAAATTTTTTTAAAATCTCAGCTAGCTGAACTTGTTCTTCTTGACTGAGTACAGAAAAGAGTTCCCCTACATGAGCATAGTGATCAGGTAGGATTTTCTCAATGGTTTCTCGTCCATAAGGTGTCAGACCAATTCGAAAGGCTCTTCTATCCTTGCAATCGATGGTTTTGGAAATGTAGCCTTCTCGAATCATATTTTTGATGACCACTGTCATGTTTCCAGATGTGCTCAGCAATTTATCGATTAGGTCCTGAATTCTCAAGTCGCCCTTGTTGTAGAGTGCCTCCAATACTCCAAATTGGGCAACTGTCAGTCCATATTTTCTGATGGTTTCCATTTCTTTTTTTGAAATAGTATTTGCTGCTCTCCGAAAAACGACAAGGCTGTGTAAGGCATGTTTATTTTCGTTTAATGATTTTTCTACGCTATTCATACGAATATTTTAGCAATATTTACATTGATTGGCAAGTGATTTCCTATAAAATAGAAAAGTATACTTGAATATTTTTTGTAAAATTTCCATTTGAATTTCTAGAAAAAATAGCATTGCAGGGTGATTTGTAGTATAATAGGGCTACTATGGAAAAAAAATTCAGCCGTCTCTTGGCATTTGCTAGTGGCCGTTTGGGTCAATATCTTATTGGTTTTTTTGTTCTTGCATTCAGTGTTATCTTTTTAATCCTCTACGTTTGGGAGCAGTCTTCTCGTCCTTTTGAGGAGGCTAGAGTTGGGGCGCAACAGATTGCACAGCAATATGCGGATGTGAGTCAGGTGGATGACTTTGCAATCTATAATGGTACGGAAACTTATTATAGCTTGAAAGGTAAGGATAAGAACGGAGATGAGGTATATGTGTTGATACCAAGTTCTTCGTCCTCTATCTATGTCTATCCAGTTGGGGCAGGGATTACAAAGGAAGAGGCGCAAGCGATTGCTCAAGAAAATGGTGCAAAAACGGCTGATCGAACTATTCTAGGCTATAGGGATGGCAAACCGATTTGGGAAGTCAAATCGGGGACAGCCTATTATTTGGTGGATTTTGAAACAGGTGACTTTGTCAAGATGGAGGGATTATGAGCAAGTTATCAAGACGTGTCTTAGAGATGGAAGAAAGTGTGACCTTGGCTGCTGGGGCGCGTGCGAAAGCACTCAAGGCTGAGGGCCGCGATATTTTAGAACTAACGCTGGGGGAACCAGATTTTGTTACTCCTAAAAATATTCAAGAAGCAGCTATTCAAGCCATCGAAAATGGCAAGGCTAGTTTTTATACAGTAGCTTCTGGTCTTCCAGAGTTGAAAGATGCGGTAAATACTTACTTTGAGAAGTTCTATGGATACTCTATTCAACGCAATCAAGTAGTAGTGGGTACGGGTGCTAAGTTTATTCTCTATGCTTTCTTTGCAGCAGTCATCAATCCAGGTGACGAGGTTCTCGTTCCAACGCCTTACTGGGTTTCATATGCAGACCAAATCAAGATGAATGAAGGGGTGCCAGTCTTTGTAACTGCGACGGAAGAGCATCATTTCAAGGTTACAGTTGATCAGCTAGAAGCAGCTCGGACTGACAAGACCAAGGTCCTCTTGCTCAATAGTCCATCCAATCCTACGGGTATGATTTATAGTCGCGAAGAATTGGAAGCTATTGGTAATTGGGCTGTAGAACATGATTTGTTGATCTTGGCGGATGATATTTACGGTCGTTTGGTATACAACGGTAATACCTTTACACCGATTTCTAGTATTTCAGAGAGCATTCGTCAACAGACCATTGTTATCAATGGTGTTGCAAAAGCCTATGCCATGACGGGTTGGCGGGTTGGTTACGCAGTAGGTAATCCAGAAATAATCGCGGCTATGGGTAAAATTACCGGTCAAACGACTTCAAACCTGACTACTGTTGCCCAATATGCGGCCATTGAAGCCTTCACAGGTCCCCAAGATACGGTAGAGACCATGCGTCAAGCTTTTGAAGAACGACTTAATACCATCTATCCCTTGCTTGCTGAGGTGCCTGGATTTGAAGTGGTCAAACCTGAGGGAGCCTTTTATCTCTTCCCAAATGTGAAAAAAGCTATGGAAATGAAAGGCTTTACAGACGTAACGGAGTTTACGACAGCCATTTTGGAAGAAGTCGGTGTGGCTTTGGTAACTGGTGCAGGTTTTGGTGCTCCTGAGAATATTCGTCTCAGCTATGCGACAGATATGGATACGCTAAAGGAAGCGGTCGCTCGTTTACATACATTTATGAAAAAATAAAAAGAGGAAATAGAATGTCTAGAAAATTGATTACGATTAACCAAGTGAAAGATTACGTGGGTCAGGAAGTGACCATCGGTGCCTGGGTTGCCAACAAGTCAGGTAAAGGGAAATTGGCCTTCTTACAATTACGTGATGGAACAGCTTTCTTCCAAGCAGTTGCTTTCAAGCCAAACTTCATTGAAAAATTCGGTGAAGAAGCTGGTACAGAGAAGTTTGATGTGGCGAAACGGTTGAGCCAAGAAACTTCTGTATATGTGACAGGAATTGTGAAGGAAGACGAACGTTCTAAGTTTGGTTATGAGTTGGATGTGACAGACCTTGAAGTGATCGGTGAGTCACAAGATTATCCAATTACGCCTAAAGAACATGGTACAGACTTCCTTATGGATAACCGTCACCTTTGGTTGCGTTCTCGTAAACAAGTAGCCATCCAACAAATCCGTAATGCCATCATCTATGCAACCTATGAATTTTTTGAAAAAAATGGCTTTATCAAGTTTGATAGCCCAATCTTGTCAGGAAATGCGGCAGAAGATTCGACAGAATTGTTTGAAACAGATTACTTTGGTCAACCTGCTTACTTGAGCCAATCAGGTCAGCTTTACCTTGAAGCTGGTGCCATGGCTCTTGGTCGTGTCTTCGACTTTGGTCCTGTTTTCCGTGCGGAAAAATCAAAAACTCGCCGTCACTTGACAGAATTTTGGATGATGGATGCGGAATACTCATTCCTCAGCCATGATGAGTCACTTGACTTGCAAGAAGCTTATGTCAAAGCTTTGATTCAGGGTGCCATCGACCGAGCTCCTCAAGCCTTGGAGACTCTTGAGCGTGATGTAGATGCCCTTAAACGCTACATTGCAGAACCATTCAAACGCTTAGCTTATGATGATGCTATTACCCTTCTGCAAGAGCATGAAGCGGATGAAGATACAGACTACGAACACATCGAGCATGGTGATGACTTTGGTTCACCTCATGAAACATGGATTTCAAATTACTTTGGTGTACCAACCTTTGTTGTGAACTATCCAGCTAGCTTTAAAGCTTTCTATATGAAACCAGTTCCTGGCAACCCAGAACGTGTGCTCTGTGCAGACTTGCTTGCTCCAGAAGGCTACGGTGAAATCATTGGCGGTTCAATGCGTGAAGACAACTATGATGCCTTGGTAGCGAAAATGGAAGAACTAGGTATGGACAAGTCTGAATATGACTTCTACCTTGATCTTCGTAAATACGGTTCCGTACCACACGGTGGTTTCGGTATTGGTATCGAACGCATGGTAACTTTCGTAGCAGGTACAAAACATATCCGTGAAGCGATTCCGTTCCCACGTATGTTGCATCGCTTGCATCCGTAAGTAATTTAATAGATATACAGATATAGACTCCTTTAATCTAATGGGGATAGACAGACTACAAATGTAGTCTGTTTTTGATTTTCATTGAGTATCAATTGACATTTTGAACGAATTGTTTTACAATGTATTACAATAAGAAAGTAGGTGGAATGATGGGAATTGTTTCTTTGCGATTAAATGAAACAGAAGAAGAAATTTTCAGAAGCTATGCCATTCATACTGGAAAAAGCCTGTCTGAGTTATTCAAATCAGCACTTATTGAACAGATAGAAGACCAGTTGGACTATGAAATTGGTATCAAGGCTTTGAAGAAATTCCAAGAAAATCCTGTTACACACTCGATTGATGATGTGCTTGCGGAGTTAGAAGATGGCTTATAAACTTGTTCTCAGCGATGATGCTTTGAAGCAGTTGAAAAAAATGGACAGGCATGTAGGGATGATGCTTGCTAAGGATTTGAAAAAAAGATTGGACGGTTTGGAAAATCCAAGACAGTTTGGAAAGGCCTTTGTAGGAGACTATAAGGGCCTGTGGCGGTATAGAGTGTGGAATTATCGTGTAATTTGCGATATTATTGATAACAAAATGGTCATCTTAGCTCTTGAAATGGGGCATCGGAAAGACATTTATCGGAAATGATTGATTATTATCCGTGTCAACTGGCACGGTTCTTTTTTATTTTTTATTTTTTATTTATTTTGAAAAGAAAACATACAGAACGAATATAGTTTGTGTATATTTATTTAAAATGATATAATATAGTTATCATCTATACACAAGAGAGGGCTTAGTTATGCCAACAGTAATAAGGGATAAACAAATCAACTTCAAAGTAAATTCAGAATACTTTGAATTAGCGAAAGTGGTCTTTCAGGAAAACGGACTGGATATTACATCAGCATTCAATGAATTTGTACAAGAGGTCGCAATTTCCAAAACACTGCCTTTTAAGACAGTAGAGGAAAAGGAGAGAGAGAAGTTAATTGCTCGACTTCAAGAAGAAGTTTCCACTAGCTATGAAGCGCTAAAAGCAGATAAAGGGTTGTCGGTTGAGGAAGCGAGAAAGGCAGTACTAGGATAATGGAGAAATATAGAGTCATTATTTCGCCAAAGCTTATTGAGCAAATCAAAAGTATTAGGGATTATGTTGCTAATGTGAAACTGAGTCCAGAAACTGCAGAGCGTTTAGTAACGGCAATTTTTGATGAAATAGAGAGCCTAGAACTCTTTCCAGAGCGTGGATTCGATGCTGATGAAAAAATTGGAGTTAAGATTGATAAGAATGGCCGTAGTAGCCGAGGAATAACCATTCAAAATGGAAAATATATTGTCATCTATACTGTAAACCAGGAAGAGCATTTAGTTGAAGTTGCTTTCCTATTCTCATCAAAGACTGATTATGCTAAACTTTTTCGATAATAGTGGATATTTATCTATCGATTATGTGGTTGATTCAAAAGAATTCGGGCAAAGTAGCCTTCCTACAACTGGTGAGAAAGAAACAAATTTCATGAATTTCATTGGATTAACGGTATTAGCGACAAGCTTTGCTTTTGCTACTCTGCTCGTCAGCGACGTGGAGAAAGAGTTGATTGATTATTGAAATTTTATAATTTGCTTACATTTCCTTTATAGACTCCTTTAATCTAATGGGGATAGACAGGGAGTGGGAAAGAACTCGACTGGTCAAAAAAAGAGTTCGTCTTCCCACCCCCGCACAGTTGATTAGGTCAGATTTGGAGTGTAAAACACGAACAAATCTGCCAATCAACCACTGCGCTGAGATGTTGACACGAACTCTGAGTAGTGGAGCTGGGCTTTTTGCCCAGCCTCTGTTTTTCTTGCAATTTTTTGTATTTTTATTTATAATAATTCTAAATAAAATAGTGGAGTTCGTATGAAAAGTAAGCGTTTAGGAAGCGAGATTATTCGCTTGGCCCTACCGGCAACAATTGAAAATATTTTTCAGACCTTGGTCGGTTTTTTCGATACCCTTTTAATTGCTCAGTTGGGCCTTGTTGCTGTTACAGCTGTGGGGTTGGCTAATACGATTTTGAATGTCTATTTGGCGGTATTTTTAGCTATTGGTGTTGGTGGGACGGCGCTTATTGCTCGAAGTCTGGGAGCGGGTCAGAAAGAGAAGGCTAGACAATATGCTCGCCAAACACAAGAATTGTCAATAGCAGGTGGTATTGTATTTGGTTTTATTTCTATCTTCTTTGGGCGGTGGATGTTACAAGCCATGGGAGCAAGCGGTAGTGCTTTGGAGGATGCTCAAGTCTTCTTTTACTGGGTAGGTGGTTTTTCCCTACTTCATGCTAGTATGACTAGTTTGGGTACGATTTTGAGGGCGACTGGCGATACGGTCACACCCATGAAGGTGGGAATTATTACCAATGTCACTAATGTTTTACTGGATTACTTCTTGATTTTTGGATTTGGTTCGTGGGATGGTCTTGGGATATTAGGTACAGCTCTTGGAACTATTTTTGCGCGACTTCTTGGCTGCTATTTGCTTACTAGAGAGGTTCAAAAGTCTGAGTTGGCTTTATCATTTCAAAAAAGTAGACTTTGGAAAGACTATCAGGAACTGGTGCATTTGACCATTCCAGCAGCCTTGGAACGCTTGGTGATGCGGTTGGGACAGGTTATCTATTTTAGTTTGATTGTTGCACTCGGAACGACCGTATATGCATCCCATATGATTGCAGGCAATATTGAAAGTTTTACCTATATGCCTGCCTATGGACTTGCGACTGCAGCGGCGGTCTTAATTGGTCAATCTTTGGGAAAAGGAGATATCTCTACAGTACGAAAAGTCGCATTTCTGAGCTCAGCCTATGGGGTAGTCATCATGTCCCTTCTTGGTATCGTTTTATACTTCGGAGCCCCGAATTTTGCTCAGCTATTCACCAAAGACCTTGAAGCAATTCATCAAGTCGTCATCGCCCTGAAAATCGATGTGTTTAACCAACCTGGGCTTGCGGTTTCCTTGATAATGGCTGGCGCACTGCAAGGGTTGGGCGATACCAAGTCGCCTCTTTATTCCACAGCCATTGGAATGTGGGGGCTGCGCGTGGTTGGGGTAATTGTTCTCGGTCAGATTTTGGGTTGGGGAATCGCAGGGGTATGGCTGTCGATTTTGATTGACCTTTTCTTGAGAGCGATCTTCCTCACATGGAGATTTATGGTAAAAACACGAAAACTAGCTGAATAGGCTGGTTTTTTGGTATAATAGTATGAGTAAATAAAAAGGAGATTGACAGATGAAAACGATTCATACAGATAAAGCACCAGCGGCGATTGGACCATATGTACAAGGAAAAGTGGTAGGAAACTTCATATTTGCTTCAGGTCAAGTTCCTCTTTCACCAGAAACTGGTGAAGTTGTTGGGGAAACCATTCAAGAACAGACGGAACAAGTTTTAAAGAATATTGGTGCGATTTTGGCAGAAGCTGGGACAGATTTTGACCATGTGGTGAAGACAACTTGTTTCTTGAAAAACATGAATGATTTTGTAGCATTTAATGAGGTCTACAAAACTGCTTTTTCAGCTGAGTTTCCAGCTCGTTCTGCTGTTGAGGTGGCTCGTTTGCCTCGTGATGTAAAGGTTGAGATAGAAGTAATAGCAGTCATTGGAGAATAGAGAAAGAACAGGAGGGACTGCCATGTCAGACAAACTCCATTTGGTCATTGTGACAGGGATGTCGGGTGCGGGTAAGACTGTAGCCATCCAATCCTTTGAGGATTTGGGTTATTTTACCATTGATAATATGCCACCGACTCTCTTACCAAAATTTATAGAATTAATTCGTCATAGTCAGGATAACAACAAGATAGCTCTAGTGGTTGATATGCGGAGCCGATCTTTCTTTTCTGAGATTCGGGAAGTGCTGGACGAAATTGAAAACGCAGAAGATCTCGACTTTAAAATCCTTTTCTTGGATGCGACCGATACAGAGTTGGTTGCACGGTATAAGGAGACACGTCGTTCACACCCTCTGGCTACAGATGGACGAGTATTGGATGGTATTCAGCTTGAGCGTGAACTCTTGGCTCCATTGAAAAATATGAGTCAAAATGTGATTGATACTTCGGAATTGACTCCACGTAATTTACGGAAGGAGATTTCCGAACAATTTGCCAGTCAAGAAAACCAACCGTCTTTTCGGATTGAAGTGATGTCCTTTGGCTTTAAATATGGCCTGCCACTAGATGCGGATTTGGTTTTTGATGTCCGTTTCTTGCCAAATCCTTATTATAAACCAGAGTTACGGCAACTGAATGGCCTTGATCAGTCTGTTTATGATTACGTGATGGAGCATGAGGAATCAGAAGAGTTTTACAAGCATTTGCTTGGTTTGATCGAACCAATTCTGCCAGGCTATCAGAAGGAAGGAAAATCTATTTTGACCATCGCCATTGGATGTACTGGTGGTCAACATAGAAGCGTAGCTTTTGCCAAACGTCTTGCCGACGATTTAGAAAAAAACTGGATTGTCAACCGTAGTCATCGCGACAAGGATAGACGGAAGGAAACGGTCAACCGCTCATGAGGAAACCAAAGATTACAGTGATTGGTGGCGGTACGGGGATTCCTGTGATTTTGAAGAGCCTTCGTGCCAAGGATGCCGATATCACAGCGATTGTGACTGTTGCTGATGATGGAGGTTCGTCAGGCGAGATTCGTCAGGCCTTACAGGTTACTCCTCCGGGTGACTTGCGCAATGTCCTTTTGGCCATGTCAGATACGCCTAGGCTTTATGAAAAGATTTTTCAGTATCGATTTGCTGAATCGGACGGTCCCTTGGCTGGTCATCCTCTGGGAAATTTGATTATCGCGGGTATTTCAGAAATGCAAGGGTCTACATATAACGCCATGCGTTTATTGACACGTTTCTTTCATACGACTGGTAGGATCTATCCATCTAGTGAGGAACCTTTAACGCTTCATGCTGTTTTTACAGATGGGACAGAAGTGGTTGGTGAAAGTAAAATTGCGGACTACAAGGGGATGATTGGTCATGTTTATGTGACGAATACGTATAATGATGGGGAACCGAAAGCCAGCCGTCAAGTAGTACAATCGATTATGGACAGCGACTTGGTTGTCCTTGGTCCGGGCTCCCTATATACGTCCATCCTGCCAAATATCATGATTCCAGATATTGGAAAAGCCCTCTGTGAGACGGAAGCTCAAGTCGTCTATATCTGCAACATCATGACCCAGCGTGGTGAGACAGAGTCTTTCACAGATGCCAATCACGTCAGTGTGTTGAATGCACATCTGGCCTGTCCATTTGTGGATACGGTGTTAGTGAATATTGAGCCTGTTCCAAAAGAATACATGAATACCCATGCTTTTGATGAGTATTTGGTGCAGGTCAAGCATGATTTTCGTGGCTTAGAGGAACAGGGCTGTCGCATCATTTCTTCAAACTTCTTGAAACTAGAAAACGGTGGTGCCTTCCATGATGGGGATTTAGTCGTGGAAGAGTTATTTAACATTCTGCAGGTGCGAACATGAGTTTCACAGTGCATGTCAAAGAAGAATTACTGCTTCAATCCAATCAAAACAAAAGTGAACTGTCCGCCATTATCAAGTTGGCTGGTAGTCTTGGTCTTGCTTTCTCAGGGCTGACTCTTTCGATTAGCACTGAAAACGCCAAGATTGCTCGTCATATCTATGAATTGTTCTTTCACTTTTACCAGATAAAAGCAGAAATTCGGCATCATCAAAAGTCAAATTTAAAGAAAAATCGTGTTTATTCGGTTTTTGTGGAAGATGGGGTCAACGAGATTCTCAATGATCTCCATCTGGCTGACAGTTTTTTTGGTTTGGATACAGGGATTTCACCAAGAGTTTTGGAAAATGATTCGTGGAGTCAGGCTTATTTACGTGGAGCTTTTTTAGCAAGTGGTTCTGTAAAGGATCCTGAAAAGGGCAAATACCAATTGGAAATTGCCTCTGTCTATAGTGATCATGCCTATGACTTGGCTAATTTGATGCAGAAATTTTTATTGGATGCAAAGGTTATAGAGCGGTCAAAGGGAACCATTACCTACCTGCAACGGGCAGAAGATATTATGGACTTTCTTTTGGTGATTGGGGCAGAAGATGCAAAGACTGAGTTTGAAAACGTGAAATTGTTACGGGAAGCCCGGAATGATTTAAATCGTGCCACCAATGCTGAAGCGGCCAATATTGCCAAGACAGTCACTGCTAGCATGAAAACCATTAATAATATTATTAAAATAATGGACAAAATCGGTATAGACCAGCTATCGGGTGATTTACAGGAAATTGCCCAATTGCGCATTCAACACCCTGATTATTCGATCCAGCAGTTAGCTGAAAGCCTGTCACAGCCCATCACCAAAAGTGGTGTTAACCATCGTTTACGTAAGTTAAATAAAATTGCAGAAGAATTATAGGTGAAATTGTGAATAATCACTTCTTGCCCTGTTTCAGTTCTCATCTAGGAAGGAGCTGTGGGAGTAGGTGATTATTTTTTTGTTTACAGTGATTTTGTATGCGCTCCCACAAATGTTAGGTTTTATCGATTCCGTATGGTAAAAGATACATAGAAGATGGTCGTGATTGGAGGTTTCTGAATGATTAGTAATGAACAGTATGATTATCTCAAAACACATCAGACATTTGCACAACTTACCAGAGAAGCTTTTGATCAGTTAGCGAGGCATATCCGTTTTAGAAAGATTGCTAAGGAACAGGTCATTTATTATGCACAGGACCCAAGAGATTACTTTTGGTCTACAATCGAGATGAAACCACACGTATTGAGGGTGGCTTCATCTCGATTTGTCTAAAGATGTATTAGCTGTCGGTATTTCGCAACGAACTGATGCTGCTTCTATTGAAAAACTACTCGTCAATATATTTGAAAGAGGCGTTGGCTTTAAGAAGGTCCTTGCATTTGAATTTGCCAATAGTCGGAAATTCATGCATTTGGACACTGTTTTCACTATGGTAGATTATGATAAATTTACCATTCACCCAGAAATTGAAGGCAGTTTGCGTGTCTTCTCCGTTATTTATGAAAATGAAAAGCTTCATATCGAAGAAGAACATGGTGATTTGGCTGCATTACTAGCTGCAAACTTAGGCGTTGAAAAAGTTGACTTGATTCGTTGTGGTGGTGAAAATATTGTAGCTGCTGGTCGGGAACAATGGAACGATGGTTCCAATACCTTGACCATCGCACCTGGGTTGTCGTGGTGTACAAACGAAATACCATTACCAATGCTATTCTGGAATCAAAAGGTCTTCGGTTAATCCAGATTAGCGGTAGTGAATTAGTTCGGGGTCGTGGTGGACCACGTTGCATGTCTATGCCTTTTGTCAGAGAGGATATCTAAATGAATGAACCAGATGTTGAACTGGTTATCGGAAGTGAGCCTTTGCATCGTGCATGTTCTATGTACGTAAGATATCGTGTCTTTGTAATGGAAAAATCCATCGCACGAGAAGATGAGTTTGATCAATATGACGAAGTTGGACGTGTCTATCCCAATCTACTCATTCATGGCGAGCCAGTTTCTACCGGCTGTTTCTTACTAACAGAATCTGGAACTGCAAGATTGACTCGAATTGCTACCCTGGCCCCACACCGTGGGAAGGAATATGCTCGGGAAATTATCCAAAAACTGGAAAAATATGCCAAAAATACGAATGTTTTATGTATAAATATACATTCTGAGTTGACAGCTAAAACATTTTATGAGATGCTTGGTTATCAGCCAACTTCCGAAATCTATTTAGAAGATGGTGAATGGTGTAAGACTCTGACCAAAAATGTAAGGTAATACTCTTCGAAAATCAAAATTATCCGTTGTCAACTTGCCTTGATGAACTCTAGTTCTATCTTCGGCTTAATGTCGCGAACACAGCTCGCAATATTTCCAGCCTTCAACTATCTCCCAGATAGTTGAAGCTAGGCTACTTTTGATTTTCATTGAGTATAAAGAACAGGAGAAGGATAATGACAAATATTTTTAAAGGCAGACATTTTTTAGCGGAAAAAGATTTCACTCGCGCTGAATTAGAATGGTTGATTGATTTTGCAGCTCACTTAAAGGATTTGAAAAAGCGCAATATCCCTCATCGCTATTTAGAAGGTAAAAATATTGCCCTCTTATTTGAAAAAACATCCACTCGTACGCGTGCTGCGTTTACTGTTGCGGCGATTGACTTGGGTGCACATCCTGAATATCTAGGCGCTAATGATATTCAGCTTAGTAAAAAAGAATCCACAGAAGATACAGCTAAGGTATTGGGACGTATGTTCGATGGGATTGAATTCCGTGGTTTCAGTCAAAAGATGGTGGAAGAATTGGCAGAATTTTCAGGTGTTCCTGTATGGAATGGTCTGACAGATGCATGGCACCCGACTCAAATGTTGGCTGACTATCTGACTGTGAAAGAAAACTTTGGCAAGTTAGAAGGATTGACCATGGTTTACTGTGGTGACGGACGCAACAATGTGGCGAATTCCCTCTTGGTAACAGGGGCTATTCTTGGTGTCAACGTGCACATCTTTTCACCAAAAGAACTCTTCCCAGACGAAACAGTGGTAGCCCTAGCAGAAGGATTTGCTAAAGAATCTGGTGCGCGTGTTTTGATTACGGACAATGCTGACGAGGCTGTTAAAGGCGCAGATGTCCTATATACAGACGTTTGGGTATCAATGGGTGAAGAATCTAAATTTGAAGAACGTGTGAAATTATTAAAACCATATCAAGTAAACATGGATTTGGTGAAAAAAGCAGAAAATGAGAATTTGATTTTCTTGCACTGCTTACCAGCCTTCCATGACACTAATACTGTTTATGGTAAAGATGTTGCTGAAAAATTTGGTTTAGAAGAAATGGAAGTAACAGACGAAGTATTCCGTAGCAAGTATGGTCGTCACTTCGACCAAGCTGAAAATCGTATGCATACCATTAAAGCAGTGATGGCAGCAACATTAGGTGATCCATTTGTACCACGTGTGTAGCTTAAATGGTCAGTGAAGTCATCATGTTTGGGGACCGGATTCAATTTTGACCCTGTCCCCAGTTTGAAAATCAAAAATGTAAGCGATTTCTTTGCAGGAAGGAGGGAAGAGAATTAATATGAATCATCGTAAAATTGTTGTTGCTTTGGGAGGAAATGCCATCCTAACGTCAGATCCATCAGCCAAAGCCCAAAAAGCTGCCCTGGTACAGACTGCTAAGCACCTTGTCAAACTGATCAAAAATAGGAATGATTTGATCATCACTCATGGTAATGGTCAGCAAGTTGTTCAAGGGGATGAATTGTTGGCAATTCTTTGTCATTTAGATGTCTTTCCAGCTGGGGACCTCTCGAATTGGGAAACTTCCTCTTTTGAAGTAACCATAAAAAATGATCATTTGGTTGGCCGATGGGTTCAATATGATAAGGGTCCTTCCATGGCAGCTTTATTTGCGGTCAAGGCCTTAATGGCAGTCTACCAGGAAAAAACGGGTGATACCCTTAGTCAGTCTATCTCATCAGGTGGTGTAACCTTTGTTCGAATTATGAAAAACTGTGTGGCCTTCGGAGCCTGTTTCCCAGATATGGAACAAACCGAGCATCAGGAAAATGAACGGATGCCGTTGAAGGATTTAGATAAACGATGGATATCTACGCAGAAGCAGTCTATCGCTTAGCTGGAGAAATGCAATAAACTGTAAAACATCTCGTGTTGAAAATACGAAGTGTTTTTTCAGAAACTGTATTCACAAGTAAAGTACTGTAATATAGGTGATGGAAATTCAGAAATGGGAATCCTGATTATTGGTAATTGGCAGATTTATCATTACCAGATGATTATTGACGTTTATCATACTATTCTTGACAAATAGCTAGAAGTGAGCTACACTAGTAGAAATTGTTGATAACTTTAAACGTGTCCCGTGAGACAAGAAAGTTAGCAGTTTACACAGAAACATCTCTTCCTAGAAATTTGTTAGAGATGATCTATTAACTACTATCGATAACAGGCGGGATTGGATATTTTTTCCAATCCTTATTTGTTTGAAGTTTTTCTCAATTTAATAAAGACATCCAGAGAGCTGTCATTAAAAGGAGATTCTTATGTTACATCTTTCACTCGATAAAAATAATCGACGTGCCCTTGCTTCTGCCATTGTTGCCTCCGGAACGGATGATTTAAATGTCATGTTCCTCTCGTTTTCCATGGCCAGTATTATCAAAGAGCTTTCTATTTCGAGTGCTCAAGCAGGATGGATAGCCACCATTACGAATTTAGGAATGCTTCTAGGAGGACTAGTCTTTGGTGTCCTAGCTGACCGTTATAATAAGTTTAAAATCTTTAAGTGGACCATTGTAATCTTTGCTATTGCAACTGGACTCATATATTTCACAACCAGCTTGCCTTATCTTTATATCATGCGCTTTATTGCTGGTATAGGTGTTGGTGGTGAATATGGGGTAGCGATAGCCATCATGGCAAGTATTGTACCCAAGGAAAAAATGGGACGGATTTCTTCGCTAAATGGGATTGCTGGTCAAGTTGGTTCCATCACATCGGCCCTACTAGCAGGTTGGTTAGCACCAACATTGGGTTGGAAAGGGTTATTTCTCTTTGGATTAGCACCACTCTTGTTGGTCCTTTGGATGCAATTTGCAATTGATGATGAAAACATTAAGGACCATACTGAGGGAGAGGATCCAGTAGATACTGAAGTTGCCCATGTAGGTCAACTCTTCAAGACACCTGATCTCGCTAGACAAACGCTGGCTCTAATGGTGATGACAACTGTGCAGATTGCTGGTTATTTTGGGATGATGAACTGGTTACCGACTATTATTCAAACTAGTTTAAAGATTAGCGTGAAAGATTCATCACTGTGGATGGTGACCACCATTTTAGGGATGTGCATAGGAATGTTAGTATTCGGACAAATTCTTGACAAATTTGGCCCTCGTCCTGTTTACAGCGCCTTTTTACTGTCGTCAGCAGTTTGTGTATTCTTATTCCAGTTTGCAAATTCACAAATAACGATGATCTTGGGCGGTATGATTGTTGGTTTCTTTGTAAACGGAATGTTTGCTGGTTACGGAGCTATGATAACACGGCTCTATCCGCATCATATTCGCTCAACAGCCAATAATGTGATCTTAAATGTTGGACGTGCCATTGGCGGATTTTCTTCTGTCATCATTGGGATGATTTTAGATGTATCCAGCACAGCTGTTGTCATGATTTTTCTCTCAAGCCTGTATCTAATTAGCTTTGCAGCGATGCTCTCCATCAGGAATTTAAAGAAAGAAGCATACAATCAATTTCGATAAAAAACAAAATATCCTAGGCAATCATGTAACCTAGGATATTTTTTTCTTATTCCTTTGATAAAAAGAAAGGTGGGGTAAATTGGGTCAGGTAGTCATAACAAGTTTGAGCTGCCTGATTATCCTGACAAATAATGAGACAGACATTGTCTCCACAAAGCGTCGCGACAATCTCAGGAATTTCCATGGCATCAAGAATTGAGCCGATGGTGCTGGCCAGTCCTGGAAGTGTTTTTAATACAACTTGGTGCTGTACTGGTTTGAGCATAATGAGAGCATCTTCCATATACAGACGGAGGCGTTTTTCCCAACGGGTTGGTACAATCGGGTTGACCATGTAATAAGAGGAGGCATCTTCATTGACCTTTACTAAATTTAATAATTTGATATCACGAGACAAGGTTGATTGGGTAACGGTGACACCGTTTAATTCCAGCAATTCTTGCAGTTCTTGTTGTGTGTGAAGTTTTTTTTCTTTTATTAAGGAAAGGATTAATTTATGGCGACTTTCAATCTTATTCATGGGGGTGTCCTCAATTAAAAAGTTTTATTGGATAAACATGGCATCTCCAAAGCTAAAAAAGCGGTAACGTTCTTCAACAGCATGTTTATAAGCTTCTAATGTAAATTCTCTACCTGCAAAAGCTGAAACAAGCATGACCAAAGTGGATTTTGGAAGATGAAAATTGGTCGAAAAGGCATCGACAATTCGGAAGGTATAGCCTGGTTTGATGAAAATATTTGTCCAACCAGAATCTGCTTCTAAACGCCCATCAAATTTGTTTCCAATGGTTTCCAGCGTGCGAATAGAAGTGGTTCCAACTGCAACGATACGTCCACCATTTTCTTTGACTTGATTGAGGGTTTGAGCGGCTTCAGAGGTTAGGTTGTAAAATTCTGAGTGCATCTCATGCTCATCAACGTTTTCGACAGAGACTGGGCGGAAGGTTCCAAGACCAACATGAAGTGTCAGATAGACTAATTTCACACCTTTGGCTTCAATTTTTTCAAGTAGTTCCTGGGTAAAATGGAGGCCGGCAGTTGGAGCTGCGGCAGAACCATTTTCTTTGGCATAAACAGTTTGGTACCGCTCGCGGTCTTCCAATTTTTCATGAATATATGGAGGGAGTGGCATTTCACCGAGGCTTTCTAAGACTTCTAAGAAGATTCCATCGTAAGTGAATTCAACGATTCGGCCTCCGTGTTCCAATTCCTCTACAATAGTAGCTGTCAAACGGCCATCTCCAAAGGCAACTGTCGTACCGACTTTCAAGCGCTTCGCTGGTTTTGCAAGAACCTCCCACTGATCACCTTGGGTATTTTTCAAAAGTAAAAGTTCTACATGTCCGTTTGTTTCGGGCTTGTAGCCGTAGAGGCGGGCAGGCAGAACGCGCGTGTTGTTCATCACAAGGGCATCACCTGGGTGAAGCTGGTCAATAATATGGTCAAAATGGCTATCAACCACGCTGTGCTTCTCGCGGTCGAGAATGAGAAGTTTTGAGCTGTCACGCTTCTCAAGCGGTACTTGGGCAATCAGTTCTTCTGGTAAATCAAAATCAAAATCTGCAGTATTCATAGACTCTCCTTGTTTCTAAAAGGCGATGGTGATTAGATAGATCAAAAGTGCTATTGGTAGAACCATTAATAGTACTCCCAGTAGCATCATTATCACTCTTAGACTTTTGGGGTGAGGGATCAGATAACCAAGGAGGCAGAGAGCAATTCCTGTAAAAAATAAGATCAATAATTCTAATATCATTCCTCCATTATATCATAATTTCAATCAAACGTGGTGTGGATCGATGAGGAAATTGGTATATATCAATTGACAAAAATTGGTATATACCATATAATATACTTAAGAAATAGGTATGAGGTGAATCATATGAAAATTCATGTTGTAAACAATCAAGCTGATGGTGCGGTACTAGCTGTAGATTTGTTGAGAGAAAAGTTGGCAAATGGTGCAAAAGTGCTTGGTTTAGCTACTGGTTCTAGCCCGTTGGAATTTTATTCGGTCCTTCGCGAATCAAATTTGGACTTTTCTGATGTGACTTCTGTCAATCTGGATGAGTACGTGGGATTGGGTGAAGATAGTGACCAGTCTTATGTTCACTTTATGAAAGAGAATCTTTTCAATGCTAAACCATTCAAACAATCATTTTTACCAAATGGCTTGGCAAACGACTTGACCGAGGAAATTGCCCGTTACAACCAGATTTTGGCAGACCATCCGGTAGATTTCCAAATTTTAGGAATTGGCCGCAACGGTCATATCGGTTTTAATGAACCAGGAGCGTCATTTGATGCTGTTACTCGTGTGGTTGATTTGGCACCATCAACCATTGAAGCCAATGCTCGTTTCTTTGCTCATTCAGAAGATGTTCCAAAACAAGCCATTTCAATGGGGATTGCCAATATTATGGCAGCCAAGACCATTGTCCTTATGGCTTATGGGAAAGAAAAGGCAGATGCGATTAAAGCTATGGTAGAAGGAGAAGTTACGGAAGAAGTTCCAGCAAGTATCCTCCAAAAACATAACGATGTAGTGTTGATTATTGATCAAGCAGCTGCGAGTAAATTAGGATAACAGAAAAATACCACAAGGGGTCGTTCTATCCGATAGAAATGCCTGTTGTGGTCTTTTGATTTTCTCCCCATCATCAGAATAGGAATGGATGCTATTTAATAATTATTATTTCTTTGCTTTGTATTGTCAAAGGCACCAGCTTTCAGACAAGGAAACGAGGTACGAGTAGCAGTAAAGTATGCGTAGCCGAATGTGAGAATATCATTAGGTTCATTTAAATGTACTCAAATAAACAACGCGACAGGATTATAGATTGCTTGCCTGAAGCAAGCAAAAAAACACCCATAGGTGGCCATCGTGGGTGTCTTCAAATGCTTTTTTTCCTGAACATTTAAGCATTCTTAGTATTATGTACTTGTTCCTTGTTTTAGATTGCCCAATCCAAGTCTGGTCCGACTGGCACAATTCCAGTTGGGTTTATGGTTTTATGACTACCATAATAATGCTGCTTGATATGGTCGAAATCCACAGTTTTAGCAATTCCAGCATGATTGTAGAGACGTTTTGTATAATCCCATAGGTTTGGATAGTCGACTAAGGCCTTTATATTACATTTGAAGTGCCCAAAATAGACAGCATCAAAACGAACCAAGGTCGTGAAGAGACGAATATCTGCTTCGGTTAATTGGTTTCCTACTAGAAATTGCTGATTTGCCAACTGTTCTTCTAATTTATCCAATGCAGCAAAGAGCTTTGTTACCTCTTTTTCGTAGACAGCTTGATTGGTTGAAAAACCTGCCTTATACACCCCATTGTTAATATTTGGATAGACAAAGTCATTCATGGCATCGATTTCAGATTGCAGGTGTTCTGGATAGTAGTCATCATAGTTGCCTGTAATGTTATTGAAAGCAGTGTTGAACATGCGCATGATTTCAGCGGACTCGTTATTGACAATCGTGTTTGTTTGCTTATCCCAAAGAACTGGAACAGTCACACGACCAGAATAATTTGGATCAGCTTTCAGGTAAACTTGATAGAGATAGTCACTGTTAAAAAGGGAGTCCTTAATGACACCAGGTCCGTCAGAGAAGGTCCAACCATTTTCCAACATGAGGGGGTGGACGATAGAAATGGAAATGTGATTTTCCAAGCCTTTCAATTTTCGCATGATCAATGTCCGACTGGCCCAAGGGCAGGCAAGAGAGATGTAGAGGTGATAGCGTCCTGATTCAGCTTTAAAACCCCCATGTCCTGTAGGACCTGCCTGTCCATCAGGCGTAATCCAATTACGGAATTGTGTCACTGTACGAACAAACTTCCCGCCTGTTGATTTGGTATCATACCATTGGTCTACCCATTTTCCTTCAACTAAAAGTCCCATAACATCCTCCTGAATGCAAAAGCAGGAAATCCGCCTATTAAAAGAGGATTTCCTTTGTAAAAAAATATATCACTAACTAGTATTATAAAGCTTTTTTAAAAAGAGTCAAGCAAAATGATTTATGGTAAAATAGTCTCATGAGATTGGACAAGTGTATGGAGGCGGCTCGGATTGGCTCCCGCAAGCAGGTGAAAAAAATATTTAAGTCCCAACAGATTGTCATTGATGGTCAACCCGCTCAAAGCCTAAGCCAGATTGTTGACCCAGAGTTGCAAACGATCCAAGTCTCGGGTAAAAAAGTTGTATTAGAAGGCGCTGCCTATTATTTACTTCACAAACCAGCAGGAGTCGTTTCAGCTGTGAGGGATAAAGACCATCAAACTGTCATCGACTTGATTACTCCACAAGATAGTAGGGAGGGGCTCTATCCCGTTGGTCGTTTAGACCGTGATACGGAAGGACTGGTCCTTATCTCCAATAATGGTCCGCTCGGCTACCGGATGCTCCATCCCAGCCATCATGTGGACAAGATTTATCAGGTTGAGGTAAATGGCTTTTTAGCAGATGATGCGCCAGAATTCTTTGCATCAGGCATTGCATTTTTGGACGGAACACGGTGTCAGCCAGCGGAATTGACGATATTGGAAGCTTCTTTGGACCATAGCAGAGCGATCATCAAGCTGGCTGAAGGCAAATTTCACCAGGTTAAGAAGATGTTTTTAGCCTATGGTGTTAAGGTCACTTATCTTAAGCGGATTTCCTTTGGTGGTTTTGAGCTGGGGGATTTGGAACGAGGTGCATACAGACAACTCACTCCGAATGAATTGGAACATTTGTTAACTTATTTTGATGAATGGAGGAAATGAGAATGAACATTTACGATATTACAGTTCGAAAACAAGATGGGACAGACCAGTCCATGCAAGATTTTCAGGGTCAGGTTCTTTTAGTAGTCAATACGGCGCCAGGTTGTGGGTTGGCACCTCAATATGAAGAATTACAAGAGTTATATGATACTTATAAAGACCAAGGTTTTGTCGTGCTAGACTTTCCATGTAATCAATTTTTAAATCAGGCTCCTGGTTCTGATGAAGAAATCAATCAGACCTGCAGTTTGAATTATGGTACAACTTTTCCTCGTTTTGCAAAAATTGCTGTAAATGGAGCTGAAACCAGTCCACTATATCGCTATCTCAAGAAAGAAAAATCTACCTTACTTGGCGGTCGAATTGAGTGGAATTTTACAAAGTTTTTGGTCGATAGACAAGGGCGCGTGGTCAAACGGTATTTACCAACGACTAGTCCATTAAAACTGAAAGAGGATATTGAACTTTACCTAGAAAAATAACAAGAAGGCTGGATTCATCTAGCCTTCTTGTTTTAGTAACCAAAGAAAATAGGGTGCACCGATAAGGGAAACGATAATACCAGTTGGAATGCCTGTTCCAACAAGTAGTACACGGCCAATTGTATCAGCAATGAGAAGTATGAGACTCCCGACAATCATGCTAGCAGGTATGATGATTCGATGATCATTTCCCAACCACTTGCGAACAATGTGACCAGCAATGAGGCCAACAAAAGTAATATTTCCCACCAAAATGACACTGAGGGAAGCAAGAGCAGTAGCCAATATCAAGACGATCCGTCTTTCGCGTTGTAAGTGGAGTCCCAAAGCCATGGCTGTCTGGTCATTGAGATTCATAATATTGAGGGAACGACAGCGACTATATGTTGCTAGCCAAACGATGAGAAGAAGTGGCGTATAGATGGCGATAGTCTTCCAATCTCCACCATTTACTCGACCGCTGAGCCACTGGACGATGTATTCCATTTTGAAATCATCCAAGCGACTTATTAGGCTGACCATGATGCCAGATAACATGCTCGAGATACCGACTCCAGTGATAATCAAGCGGGTTGGATGGATACCATATAGTTTCTTGCGAGCAATCCAGTAAACGATAAAAATGGTTAGTCCACCACCCAACATAGCAAAAAGTGGCAGAGTATTCATTAAGTCAGGACTAATCTTTGAAGAAAGGCCAACAAAGAGTGCTACAACAAGACCAGCCCCAGCATTAATTCCCAATATGCCAGAATCAGCCAGAGGATTTCGAGTTAATGTTTGCAACAAGAGTCCAGCTAAAGCCAGAGAAGCCCCTCCAATCATTGAGGCAAATATTCTCGGTAAACGAATTCTACCAATGATAAGGAGAGTTGAGGAGCTAGCTCGTCCTCTGACGACATCCATCACATCTGAAAAGGATGAGTTGGCGTATCCAATGGATAAGGAGATGAGAAAACCAGCAGAAAGGAGGATGAAGAGGAATGAAAAAATCTTAAGATAGTTATGACGTCTTATCAAAGGTGTTTCTCCTTTCGAATCAACCATAGGAAACAAGGTAAGCCGATGATACTGATTACTGCACTAATAGGTGTTTCAGCAGGTGGGTTGATTGAACGACAAACCAAGTCTACCCAGATCAGGAAACTTGCTCCAGCAAAAGCTGTTAAAGGTAAGAGCATTTTGTAATTTTTTCCTGTAAACATGCGGATAAAATGTGGAATGATGAGCCCAACAAATGAGAGGGAACCCACCAGTGCCACTGCAGCAGCTGAGAGCAAAAGGACGATACCCAACAATACCATGGTCATTAGTGCGGTTCGTTGCCCAAGATTTTTAGCAACAGTCTCGTTAAGACTCAGGATGGTCAGCTGATGTGAAAAGAGTTGGGCAAGGATGAGGCCAACAATGATAAGTGGACCAATAATAGTTAACATTTTCCAATTGACCTGTACTAAGCCCCCTGCTTGCCAACCGATGACAGCTGTTGATAGATCGAAATAGATGGTAATGGCCTGCCCTATTGCGGAAAATAAGCTGGCTACCATTGCACCCGACAAAATCAAACGGAGTTGATTATAGCCTTTTTGCACTTGATAAGACAGACCGAAGACTAGACCAGCTGCTAGGCAAGAGCCTAGTAAACAGATCACTAAAATTTGACTGTAATGCAAGCTACCAAAAATGGCATAGCCGAGGATGAGGGCGAGGCCTGCTCCAGCATTGATTCCTAATAAGCCAGGATCTGCGATTGCATTTCGCGTTATTCCCTGCATCATCGCTCCTGCTTGTGCCATAGCAGCTCCAACCAAGATGGCAGCCACCATTCGAGGCAATCGTAAATCAATGACAACATCCTGTACAGGTGAATCTGTCATCGGATGGCGTAGTGTTTCTACGAGTTGCTGATGACTGTAAGAAATAGCACCAAATCGTAAACTCAAATAGGCACCTATTACGAAAAGCAGGCTAATGATGAAAAAAATAAGAAGAGGCTGGACTAGATATCCAGCTCCTCTCCTTGAAGAATGAGAACGTATTACTCTATTCATAGTTCATTCCTTTTACTGAATCTCTTTTAATGCAGAGACAAAGGCGTCTATTTGCAAATCAAGTGACATAGGATCTGAGAAGTAGAAGAGGTTATAATCTACTTCAAGGATATGCTCATTTTTCACAGCTGGTAAATTTTTCCAAATGTCGCTTTCTTTTAGCGATGATGCGGCGTCTTTGGTTGTTTCATTGACATTGACCAGGAGGTAGTCACCAACATAGTCTGGTAGGGCTTCTTGCGAAATGCCAAACCAGCCATCTTTATTGATGACATCTTCTTGGACTTTAGCAGGAGCAGCGAAACCAAGCGCTCTGTAAACCAATTCACCACCACGGCCAAAGTTGTTTCCGTAGAGGAAGATATTTTTATCAAAGAAGTCCATTACTGTAAATGTCGCACTTGTATCTACAACTCCACTGAGTTCTTCCTTGGCTGCGGCAACTTTTTTATCCCACTGGTCAAGCCAAGCTTGAGCCTCTTTTTCTTTTCCGAAAATTTGTCCCACATCCGTCAGCATTTTCAGGTAATCACTCTTTCCATAGGTGATTTCAATAACTGGCGCGATTTCTTTTAGTGTTTCTATGTTGTCATCACCAGCAAAAACAAGGATAAGGTCTGGATTTTGAGCAGCGATAGCTTCTGTATCTGCTGTTGTTAATAATGGTAGGTCTTTTAATTGGTCACCAAATGCAGGGCTGTCTTTTTCTAGATCCAGACTATAACTGGAAACCTTGATCCCCAATTGCAGGAGATAGCCAGTGTAAGAATAGGCAAAGTTAACAACTTTCTTAGGATTTTTTGGAATATCTCCATAGTAGGTAATGCCTTCAATTTCAGGCATGCTAGACAATTCTACGTCTGTTGAAGAGGAAGAGGTAGAACAAGCTGTTAAGAAAACCAGCCCAACAAATAAACTAAAAATAGCTAAAAACTTTTTCATTTTTTCTCCTTATTATTTTTTAAATCGTAAGTTAGCAAAATAGGATACTCTTGACCAGGAGCCTGTATTAATTGAGGTTTGATGTTGAAAATATCACTCAGTATCTCAGTAGTCATGATACTGGACACGGATCCATTGTAGCGAATATTTCCCTCTTTCATGGCAATCATGTGGTCTGAAAAACGAGCGGATAAATTAACATCATGGAGAACCATCACAATGGTTTTCTGTTGGCTCAGGTTGAGGTCTTTCAAGAGCTCTAAAACTTCCAATTGATGATTGAGGTCAAGATAGGTCGTTGGCTCATCTAAGAAAATGGTATCGGTATCTTGGGCAAGAGCCATGGCAATCCAAACTCGTTGTCTCTGTCCACCAGATAAATCATCAACTGGAAACCTGGCGAAAGGAGCGGTTTGGGTCGCTTCTAGAGCCCAGTTGATCTTCTCCCTATCCTGATCGGTGAGATAGCCGAGTCCATTTTGATGGGGGTAGCGCCCATAAGAGACCAATTCATAGACAGAAATCCCTTCTGTCGCTTCCAATACCTGAGGAAGTAGGGCAAGTTTTTTTGCAACTTCTTTAGTTGGTAATTGGGCAATAGCTTGACCATCTAAATAGATAGCTCCTTCTTGAAGTGGAAGTATCCGAGTCAACGCCTTGAGTAAAGTGGACTTTCCACAACCGTTGGCGCCAATAATAGTGGTTATTTTTCCACTGGGAATTCTGGTGGATAGTTTTTCTATGATCACTCGATCATCATATGCCACTTGGATGTTTTCTGCTTGAATGGAAGACACATATTTCTCCTTTCCGATTGTATAGTCGAGTGAATAAGCTGTCAGACAAGTAACGGATGTCCAGGTAGCTAGAACAGCCTAAAGGCTGTTCTAGGTTGGAAATAAGACTTGAGAAACAAGTCACTTTCGTAGAGTAAGGCAAGACTAGAGTGACAATCTTTCAAAGCTCATTCAAATGACAGATATTGCGCGTTAAAAAAACGGTATGACTTGTATTATATCAAAAAAAGTCTTCAAAACAAAGAGTTTTCTGAAAATTTTAATTTAATAAAAATCGTTATAAAAAACCCTTGTCGGCAACGAACGACAAGGGTGGAAACTATAAGTATTTTTTGGCGATTTCTAAATCACCATCATAAGTTGTTTTTTTACCGTTCACAATCTGGTAGGCATCGGCCCCTTTACCGGCTATAATAACAGCATCTTGCGATGAAGTTGTTTGCCTCATCGCGATGCGAATAGCTTCTTCACGATCCAAGATAAAGGTGCTCGGACGGGTCATATATGAACGAATTTGCTCAGCAATAGTAGCTGGGTCTTCATGATTGGGATCATCAGCTGTTAGAAGAACATCAACCTGTGGATAGTCATTAAGTAGAAGTCCGAAGTCTTTACGGCGACTTTCTCCCTTATTACCTGGGGCGCCTAAAATCAGGATGACCTTTCCTGATTGATGTGTGAGGACAACATCAAGCAGTTTTTTTACGCTATCGCCATTGTGAGCGTAGTCAACGAAGACTTTAGCCCCGTTTTGCTGGGTCAGGACTTCCATGCGACCAGGGACATTGGTCTGGGCAATCCCAGTTTGAATATCTTCTAGGCTTGCACCTAAGCGAAGACAAGCTAGTCCAGCAGCGATGGCATTCTCTTGATTGAAATGACCAATGAGCTGAATAGCGTAGTGCCCAGCTAATTTCCCAGTCGCTGTGAAGTCGAATCCTGCTGACTGGGTAATTTCATTCTCAGAAGACGGACCATAGAAGTCATGGTCTTTGAAGATCACTTGGTCTCTCACGACTTCAAAATGATCCATTCCAGCGTTGACAATAACTGCTCTGCTATTGTCCATCAAAAGACGCTTATGGTAGAAATAGTCTTCAAATGTCGGATGCTCAATGGGACCGATATGGTCAGGACTAATGTTGAGGAAGACGCCTACGTCAAAAGTAAGGCCATAAACACGCTTGACAAGATAGGCTTGGCTAGAGACTTCCATTACAAGGTGAGTCATACCATTTTTGACTGCCTCCGCCATCATGGCAAAGAGGTCCAGACTTTCAGGGGTGGTCAGTGTTGATTTGAAAAATGTCTCCCCATCCAGTGTTGTATTCATAGTTGACAGCATGGCAGGTTTATAACTCTGTTTGAGAATATTATAAGCAAAATAAGCTGCGGTTGTTTTGCCTTTGGTGCCTGTGAATGCCAGGAGTTTGAGTTGGTTCTGTGGGTTACCGTGAAATTCCATTGCAATCAGACTCATGGCTTGTTTGATGTCTTTAACAAGAATGGCTGGAATGCTGACTTCGTAGTCTATTTCTGATACATAGTAGGCCAAGCCGTTTTCAATTGCTTTTTCTAAAAATTCCTTTTTAAAGGCTAAGCCCTTGGCGAAGAAAAGGGTTGTTGGACTTACGGTTCGACTGTCATAACTCAAAGCGTCGAATTCAATATCTGTAGGCTCATTCCTTGTAATCGAACGAAAATTTGCATCTGTCTTTAAAATTTTAATTATACGGTCAAATGTTATCATGCTTCTATTGTAAACTTATGAAAGGAATTTGACAAGTGTGGGGAAGACAACTCATCTAACAATTAGGAATATGCTTTTGCTAGTGATTGCGGATTCATTCGTTTCCTAAATAAAAATAAAGAAACAACCCATAATGGTTGAAAAAATGATCCAGATAGCTAATTGCCAATTTTTAACGAGATTATAGTTGGGGCGGAAAAAAGCATTATAATATTGAATTGGTAGTAATAGGAGGAATAGCACACCGATTGGACTACGGTCAAATTGCTTTACTGTCACAATTGACCAAACAGGTGCATGATAAAAATAAAAGTTTCTATTATACTGTAATACTGTTGATTGAATGACTTAAACATTGTAAAACCTGCTTCTGATAGTCTAAACTTACTATTATTGTAAATTATTTATATCCAAAAAGCAATGATAAATAGGTTGTCATAGTTTTTACTTATACCATTTGTTAAAAAAATTATATCAGTCATTTTGGATATTTTTTTAACAAAAGTAGACTATTCATGCTAGACTATTTAATAAGTTAGATTGGAGTTTTCGTTATGACAGATTATAAAATTGATACGATTTTAGCCCATGCAGGTATTAACAATGATGAGAAAACAGGTGCCTTGATTTCTCCTATTCACCTTTCGACCACTTATCAGCACCCTGAGTTTGGTCACTCGACCGGTTTTGACTATACGAGGACCAAGAACCCGACACGCGCCGGTTTGGAAGCGACCTTGGCAGCGATTGAAAAAGCAGATCATGCCCTTGCGACGAGTTCAGGCATGGCTGCGCTTGTCTTGCTTTTTAATGGTTTCCCTGTTGGAAGCCAAGTAGTTGCGGCGCGTGATTTGTACGGTGGCTCATTCCGCTGGTTCAACGAGCAGGAAAGTCTAGGCAGATTTCAGTTTACCTATGCGAATAGTGAAGTGGAGCTGATTGCAGCAATCACAGACCAGACGGACTATGTTTATTTGGAAACTCCAACTAATCCCTTGATGGTGGAGTTTGACATCGCTAAGGTTTCGGCTATCGCCCATGCCAAAGGTGCCAAGGTGATTGTCGATAACACTTTTTATAGCCCTATTTATCAAAATCCTCTTGAATTGGGTGCGGATGTCGTTCTACATTCGGCGACAAAATATTTGTCAGGTCATAATGATGTCTTGGCTGGTGCTTTAATGACCAATGATCAGGACTTATATGATAAGCTTTTCTATGATCAAAACACAACTGGTCCAACTCTTTCACCACTGGATTCTTATTTACTCATGCGTGGTTTGAAAACTCTTTCGCTTCGAATGGAGCGGGCGACTCAAAATGCTCAGAAAATTGTCGCCTTTTTGAAGAAGAGTCCTGCAGTCAAGCAAGTATATTACACAGGTAAAGGTGGAATGATTTCATTGAAGGTGGTTGATGAGAGTAAGATTCCACACATTCTAAATACCTTGAAAATCTTTACATTTGCGGAAAGCTTGGGTGGGGTAGAAAGTTTGATTACTTATCCAGCCACACAGACTCACGCAGACATTCCAGTGGAAACCCGTCATTCTTACGGTTTGACAGATGATCTGCTTCGCTTGTCTATCGGTATTGAGGATGTGGATGATTTGATTGCCGACTTGGAAGTAGCCTTGGAGGGATAAGATGACCAGATATGATTTTACTAGTAAACCAAATCGCTTAACGCACCATGCTGAAAAATGGAAAAAAGTGGAAGCTGATCCGGAACTCCTACCTTTATGGATTGCGGATATGGACTTTGAGCCACTTCCAGAAATTCGCCAAGTGATCCGTGACTATGCAGATCATCACATTTTTGGTTATCCCTATGCTAGCGACAGTCTTTATCAGTCTATTATTGACTGGGAAGGTAGACAGCATGGCTACAAGATTGAAAGAGAGTCCATCCTGCTCATCGAAGGTGTTGTCCCTGCCTTAACTGTGGCTATTCAATCTTTGACAGAAGAAGGGGATGCAGTCCTAATTAACACGCCAGTCTACCCACCCTTTGCACGGACTGTCAAATTAAACAATCGCCTGCTTGTTACCAATTCACTTGTAGAAGTGGATGGTGTTTTTAGGATTGATTTTGACCAGCTTGAAAAGGACATTGTAGAGAATCAAGTGAAACTCTATATTTTCTGTAATCCACACAATCCAGGTGGTAGGGTTTGGAGCAAGGAAGAACTCTTAGCTATTGGACGTCTCTGTCAGAAACATGGCGTCGTTCTTGTATCAGATGAAATTCATCAAGATTTGGCTTTATATGGTCACAAACATGATACCTTTAATACGGTAGATGAAAATTTCAAAGATTTTTCAATTATCTTATCATCTGCAACTAAAACATTTAACATTGCTGGAACGAAAAATAGCTTTGCTATTATTGAGAATCCAAGCATTCGCAAGACTTTTGCTAAGCGTCAATTGGCAAATAATCAGCATGAAGTTCCAACAATTGGTTTGTTAACCACAGAAGCCGCCTTCACTTATGGAGATGAGTGGTTGACAGAGTTAAAAAATGTTTTAGAAAAAAATATTGACTATGTTGAAGAGTATTTGACTTCCCATACTCGGATCAAGGTCATGAAGCCCCAGGGAACCTACCTTATCTGGCTTGATTTTTCTGACTATCAGCTGGGACATGACCAATTGTTCGAATTGTTGCAACATCAGGCAAAATTGATGTTGAACGATGGTTTAAGCTTTGGTAAAGAGGGCAAACATCATGCGCGTCTAAATGCGGCAGCCCCATTTGATGTCATTGAAGAGGCCTGTCAACGACTTAGAAACGTTTTTGGATAAAAGAAATAAGGACTAGGTGGAGTAAAATCACCTAATCCTTATTTTTTTGTGTTTTTCGAAATTCTGTCGGGCTCATATGAAAATAATTTTTAAAGGCCGCGCTGAAGGTGAGAGGATCTTGGTAGCCGACAGAATAGGAGATTTCAGTGATACTCCTAGAAGCATCTTCTAAGAGTTGACAAGAACGATTCATTTTTACTTGTAAAATATAATCTTTGATAGAATAGCCTGTTTCCTGCTTAAAAATCTTATAGAGATAACTTCGGCTCAAGGCCAAATAGTCCGCTATTTCAGAGACCTTAATTGGATGCGCATAGTGGCTATGTATCATTTTGATGGCCTGCTGAACATAATATTTGGTTTGTGTTTCGTGTTTCATCAGTGTTTCACTTGGAAATTCCTCGATGAGCGTAGCCAAGAGTTGATTGAGGTAGCCAATTAAGACTAGTTCAGTGATAGAGGGGATGGGATGCATCTGAACATGGTTAATCTGATGCATATAGTCTAGAATTGGGGACGCTAGACTGGAGTGGAGATAGTAGTTTTCTAGCAGTTGACTTTGATTCAGTAGGTCTTTTGCTCGTGAACCACTAAAACCAACCCATAAATAGGTCCACGGATCTATATCGTCAGCTTGATAGAAAATGGAAACATCCTTTGGCAGAATAAACAAATCACCTGCTGATAGATAAATTGTTTTTCCGTCAACAAGAATTTTCCCTTTTCCTTTTGTAATAAAATGCAGGACAAAATTATCACGGATAGTAGGACCGAAGGAATAGCCCTTGTCACATTGTTCGGCACCGTAATGGTCTACATTTAGGTCAAAATTATGACTATCCAATTCATTATAGATATTTAGAATATTCATTTCAATCCTCCTAGGAAACATTATAACATGTTTTAAATACAAAAGGTTATTAAATAAAGCGTTTACATTTTGTACAATAAGACCATAAAGAAGAAATGAGGGAGATGAATGTGATTGAGATTCATGAAATAAAACAGATTTTTCACCTGAAAACAAGAGAATTCTCTTATATCATTCAAGTATTAAAAACTGGTGATTTGGTTCATCGTTATTTTGGGAAAAAAATCGAAAAATTTAGTGATGGAAACAAAATAACATATTTAGATCGAGCGTTTTCTCCTAGTCCAATTACTGGAGACAGGACATTTTCGTTGGATGTCCTCCCTCTCGAATACTCTAGCAGTGGTCTGGGAGATTTTAGGACTACTGCATTAGATGTTCGAAATGAATTTGGAACGACCCTAGATTTAAAATTTAAATCGTATAGAACCTATAAAGGAAAAAAAGAGTTAAATGGTTTACCAGCAAGTTTTGGAAATCAAGAAGAAGTAGAGAGTCTTGAAATTGATCTTTATGATCAGTTGACAGATGTTACTGTAACACTTCAGTATTCTGTTTTTGAAGAAGCTTCCTATCTCGCACGGTCAGCTACAATTCAAACTGGCAAATATCCATGTAAACTAGAGAAGGCCTTATCTGCAACGGTTGATTTTCCACATCAAGATTTCATTGTTCACAGCTTGACTGGACGTTATGCTTATGAAAAAGAGTGGACACAGACTCCACTGACAAAAGGTCAGTATTCGATTGGTAGCATTCGAGGTGCCTCAAGTCACTCAAGAACACCTTTCTTAGCACTTGCCTCACCCGATGCAGGTGAGGACAAGGGCGATGTATATGCAGCTCACCTTGTCTATAGTGGCAATTTTTCAGCCTTTGTCGAAACGACAGCCATGGAAACCTGTCGTTTGGGACTAGGATTGGAAAGTCACTATTTCTCATGGCAATTGGATAAGGATGACCGGTTTCAAACCCCAGAAGTTCTCTTATCATATACTGATAAAGGATTTACTGGCATGACACAATATAGTCATCACTTTATTACAAAACACCTCATTCGATCATCGTTTGTAAACAAACCAAGACCTGTTTTAATCAACAACTGGGAAGCGACCTATTTTGAATTTACAGAAGAAAAGATTTTACAGTTAGCTCAGGTTGCAAGTCGAGCT